>NZ_LGKN01000003.1:0-600000 GCF_001306175.1 Ardenticatena maritima | reverse complement strand
CCCTCGCCTGACCATGCGAATGCGCGTGTCATTTTGCTCATCAGTTCGCATCTGGAAACGGGGCACTACTTCAACCCTCACGCGCAGCGTATCATGGAAGCCAAGATGAAGGGCGCGAAGCTGGTTGTGTTCGATACGCGCCTCTCGAACACAGCTAGCCTGGCTGATGAATGGCTCTCGCCCTGGCCCGGCACCGAAGCCGCCATTCTGCTGGCAATTGCCAACTATCTGATCCAGACCGGGCAGTACAACCGTGATTACGTGCGCACCTGGGTCAACTGGGAAGAGTACCTCAAGCACGAGCACCCCGACGCGCCGCGCACGTTTGAAACCTTCGAGCAGAAATTGAAGGAAATCTACGCCGAATACACCTTTGAGTATGCCGCCCGCGAGAGTGGTATCGAAGCCGAGTGCATTCGCCGCGTGGCTGAAATCGTGGCGGATTGCGGCGGTCGTCTGGCAACGCATATCTGGCGCAGTGCCTCGGCGGCTAACCTGGGCGGGTGGCAAGTGGCGCGTTGCCTCTGGTTCTTGAATGTGTTGACCGGTTCGGTGGGCGTCGAAGGGGGGACGTCGGCGAACGCGTGGGACAAGTGGGTGCCGCGCCCGCATAAACTTGCGCCACACCCCAACCGCTGGAACGAACTCACCTGGCCGAAGGAGTACCCGCTTTCGTTCTACGAGATGAGCATCCTTTTGCCGCACTTCCTGAAAGAAGGGCGCGGCAAACTCGATGTCTACTTCACACGTGTGTACAACCCCATCTGGACCAACCCGGACGGCATGTCGTGGCTGGAAGTGCTTACCGACGAAGAAAAAATCGGCCTGCACGTCTGCTTGACGCCCACATGGAGCGAAACCGCCTGGTTTGCTGATTACGTCTTGCCGATGGGGCATGCGTCAGAGCGGCATGACATTGTCAGCCTTGAAACCCACGGTGGGCAGTGGATTGCCTTCCGCCAACCGGTGCGCCGTGTTGCGATGGAAAAGATGGGGCAACAAGTCGAATACACCTACGAAGCCAACCCCGGCGAGGTCTGGGAGGAAACCGAGTTCTGGATTGAGTTGTCGTGGCGCATTGATCCCGATGGCGCGCTTGGGATTCGCCAATACTTTGAATCGCCCTATCGTCCCGGTGAGAAAATCACGGTTGAAGAGTATTTCCGCTGGATGTTCGAGAATACGGTTCCCGGCTTGCCCGAAGCCGCCGCCAAAGAGGGACTGACGCCGATGGAGTACATGCGCAAGTATGGCGCATTTGAAATTCGCAAAGGTGTGGACGCACCGCCCTACCGTGAAGTTGACCCGGCGTTGCTGGCTGACGCGACGGTGGACGAAGAAACGGGTATCGTGTATAGTCGCGCCGAAGCGCCTAAGCCGCTGCACATGACGCCGCATCCGGCTTTCCCTGGTGATGAGCGCGGCAAGCCCGTAGGTATCAAGATTGGCGACAAGGTTTTGCGTGGGTTTGATACGCCTTCGCGCAAGCTGGAATTTTATTCGCGCACGTTGGCTGAGTGGGGCTGGCCTGAGTACGCTATTCCTACCTACATCAAGAGCCATGTTGCGCCCGAAGTGGTCAGTCGCGAGCAAAATGAGTTTGTCTTGCTTTCCACGTTCCGCTTGCCTACGCTCATTCACACACGCTCTGGTAATGCGAAGTGGCTCTACGAAATCAGCCACAAGAACCCTGTTTGGATTCACCCCCAAGACGCCGAGCGGCTGGGTGTGGAGACGAACGACCTGGTGCGTATCACCACCGAAATCGGCTATTTTGTCGCCAAATGCTGGGTCACGGAGGGGATTCGTCCCGGGGTGGTTGCTTGTTCGCACCACTTGGGGCGCTGGCGCATTCATGAAACGGGGATGGAACGCTGGTCGTCTGCACTGGTTGAACTGACGCAGCCTGCTGGGGGACAATGGCAAATGCGCCAGAAAGAGGGCGTGCGCCCCTTCAAGAGTAGCGATCCTGATTCGGAGCGCATCTGGTGGAGTGATGTGGGAGTCAATCAGAACCTGACGTTTTCGGTTCACCCGGACCCGATTAGTGGTATGCACTGCTGGCATCAGAAGGTGCGTATTGAAAAAGCGCATCCGGGCGACCGCTACGGTGATATTTTCGTGGATACGAAACGCGCCCATGAGGTGTACCGTCAATGGCTGGCGATGACGCGCCCCGCCGACCAGGTATCGCCCGATGGGACGCGCCGTCCGTACTGGCTGTTGCGGCCTTTCCGCCCGACGCTCGAAGTATACAAACTGCCCGAAGATGAGGCCTAACCATGCGCGTACACTCGGATACGACTGCGCGGGCAACGGTGTTTGCGACGCTGGCTAGCGTCTGGCTTGCCGAAATTCGCCCTGATGACCTGCCGACGCTGGCGGCGCTTCCCCCACTGGTGGAGGCGTTGGGTGAACCAACTTCAGACCGCCTGACCGACCTGGCGGTGGAGTATCAGCGTCTTTTTGGCTTTGATGTGCCGCCTTACGAAAGTGTCTTCCTTGACCCGTCGGGGTTGCTGATGGCGCCTGCGACGGCACGGGTTGAGGCGACCTATGCTCGTTTGGGGTGGCAACCGCCTCGTGCGCGGGTGGGCGCTGCCGACCATGTGGGGCTGGAACTGGCGCTTGTGGCGGATCTGCTGGGCGCTGGGCGTGTTGAAGCGGCGGTGCAAGTTGTTCATGAGCATCTTGCGTTTTGGGCGCCCCTGCTGGTGTTGACGATACGGCGGCTTGCGCCTGATCGTTTCTATGCAACGCTTGCGGAAGAGACCCTAGGGGCTCTGTTTGAGTTGCTGGATGCCTACACGCCGCCGCAAACTGTGGCGTTGCCTCTGTTGCCGCCCCCGCCCCGCTACGAAGCGAATGGGCTTCCCGAACCTGATGTTGATGAAGTCGCTGGCCCGGGGTTGCGGGAACTGGTGCGCCGGTTGCTGACGCCACGGCGTGCTGGGCTTTTCATCATGCGCGATGATATCAGGCGGTTGGCGCGTCAACTTGAATTGCCCGTGGGGATGGGGACGCGTCAGATGATGTTGGCGACACTCTTTCGCCTGGCGGGGCAGTATGATGAAGTTGAGGCTTTGCTGGCGGGGCTGCGTGCTTTACTTGATGAAAGTGCGCAAAGTTATGTCGAGTTATCGTCTCGTACGCCCGTCTGGCGGTTGTATGCGGATTGTTGGCTTCAACGTGTTGAGGAGACGGTGCGACTTTTACGCTCTGCGTGAGGGTTGGCGTTGGTGTGGAAACAGGGGCGGTACATGCGGTGTCGCCCCTGTTTATTTTGGTGTGTCGGGTGGGGCGTCTGCAAGGTCGGGGATGTTGGGATTGAAGCGCCAGCGTCGCGGGCCCAAGCGTTCCAAACGCCCGCTTGCAAGCCAGCGGCGATAGCGTGCGACCATGAGCTGCGAGAGAATGCGTTCGCTAGTGGGGTTGCGTGGGCGTCTGCCTGGCTGGCGGCGGTCTTTGGCTCTGAGAAGACGGCGGCGGAATTCGGCGCGTCGTTTTAGGTGTTCTTTATAGCTCGTCATGGTTTGATTGTGCTTTGTGAGATTGGTGTTTTAAATGTTTGTCTTGGGTTTTATTGTATGTAAAAGCAAAGTAAAAGGCTAGTTCTTTCTGTGGAGCCATATTGGCTACACGAAAAAGGTGGCGCACACTGTGTGTGCCACCTTCGCATCCAAACGTACACAACGCCTATTCGTCGCCATTCTCCACAGGCAACCCCAACCGCTTCCACTCGTTGATGCCACCCATCAAGTTCATCACCTGCTCAAACCCATGCGCCTGCAAAATTGAAGCGGCAATCGCCGAACGACCGCCTGAACGACACTGCACCACGATAGGCTTTTCACGCGGCAACTCATTCACATAGCGCGGCAAATACCCCAGCATGATATGCTGAGCGCCCGGAATACGCCCATCTTCGTGCAATTCGGCTTCACCGCGCACATCCAGCAGCACCACCTCGCCGTTCAGAACAGCGTCCGCCACTTCTTGCGGCAACGCCACTGCATACTTTTGCAATGGCTTGCCCTGCGCAAGCCACTGCTCCACCACCTTGGGCGAGAAGAAGCCCGCCACGTGATCCAGACCGATGACAATCAGGTCGCGCACAATGGCTTCCACCGTCTCTTCATCGGCAATCAGGTAAAAATCGCGGTCGTAGGGCAAGAACCAACCCGCCCAGGTCGTGAAACTGTTGTCGTAGGGAATGTTGAGCGTACCAGGGACATGCGCGCCGGCATACGCCACCGCCGGACGTGTATCCACGACAGGCGCGCCGCTCGCCAGGACCGCTTCCAGCCGGTCAAAAGGCAAATGCTCCGGTTGGGGCAAGGTATGCAACACCGGCCGCTCTTCCTTATTCAGCTTTTTCATCATCGCGAAATAGGCCGGCGGTTCGGGCTGGTCGGTCAACAGCCAGCGCACAAATTCATCTTCATCCGTGAAGCGCAAACCAGGGTTGAAAAGTTTTTCATACCCCACCGTACTGGACGGAATCGCCCCCAGCCCTTTGCCGCAGGCACTTCCCGCGCCATGCGCCGGCCAGACTTGCAGGTAATCCGGCAGCTGCTTGAAACGCTGCAACGAGCGGAACATCTGACGCGCGCCCGCTTCAGACGTGCCCTGAATGCCGGCGGCTTTTTCCAGCAGGTCGGGGCGCCCCACCGCCCCCACAAACACAAAGTCGCCTGTGAAAATACCCATCGGCTCAGACGCCGCCGCGGTGTCGGTGAGGATGAAGGAAATATGCTCAGGGGTGTGCCCCGGCGTGTGCATCACCTCGAACTTGATATTCCCCACCATGAAAGTATCGCCATCCTTGACAAGCGTGTGGCTGTATTGGGGGGCGTAGGTGTACTTCCAGTTTTCATCGCCCTCATCAGAGAGATAAAGGTGCGCCCCCACACGCTCGGCCAATTCCCGCGCGCCCGACAAAAAGTCGGCGTGGATGTGCGTTTCGGCGGCCGCTACAATGCGCATACCTTCGGCTTCCGCGGCGTCAATGTACTTTTCAACGTCGCGCTCCGGGTCAATCACAATGGCTTCGCCCGTCGCTTGACATCCGACCATGTACGACGCAATCGCCAGTTTGGGATTGTAGAAGTATTTGAGCAACATCGCTCGCTTCCTTTCCTTATGCCAGCCCCTTCAACATGCCCGCCCAGTACATTTCCGGCAAAACGTACTTTTTCAGCACGTACATAGTGTACCGTTCCTGGCTCTGATCAAAGGGGAAAGATTCCTTCGGCTTCCCTTCGTAGTCAAATTCAGCCAACACCAACCGCCCGTAGCCTGTCACCAGCGGGCACGAGGTGTAGCCATCGTAGCGCGCCGACGGCGCTGCACCATCCATCACGGCTTGCGCCAGCAAATGCATCGTGCTTTCAAGGGCATCCAGCCGCGCCATGATCGCATCAAGACGGTGGGTCATACCGGGGTCATGCGTGGGTGGAGACATGCGCACCTCCTTTTCTTCCTCCTATTGATACTCTCCACAAGTACTGTATCAAGCCGCATGACGAATGTCAAGGGATACGAGTGACATTCGTCATACTACGCACCGTAAACTTGACACACTCACTCAAATACATATACTCCCTACCAGTAATCGAAAGGTGAAAGGAGGCAACTCTCATGAGTGTGCAATCATCTACCAAGGTCGTCGCTCGTGCAGTCGAAGACGTGTACGCCGATTTGCTGGCCGGCAATGTGCCCGTCATTCTCGACGTGCGCAATGCGGATGACTTTGCCCGCTGGCACATTGAAGGGCGCAAAGGTACACGGGTCATCAACATCCCCTATTTTGAATTCATTGAAGATGAAGAAGGCAGCATCGCCAAAGTGCCTACCGGTGCGCCTGTGTTGGTTGTGTGTGCCAAAGAAGGTTCATCGCAGTTTGTGGCGGAATTGCTCGCCGAGCGCGGTATCCCCGCTTCGTACCTGGCGGGCGGTATCAACGCATGGGGCAACTTCTACGATACGCGCCCCATCCTGGAAGCTGACTATGGGCGCATCATCCAGATTTCGCGCCCCGCGCGTGGCGACCTGGCCTGGTTGGTGGTGAGCGACGGCGAAGCCGCCGTGATTGACCCCCTGCGCCACATCGAACATGTAGACGCGCTGCTGGCGCAGGAAAACGCGACGCTGGCGCACATCTTTGACACGCACGTGCACGCCGACCACATCAGCGGCGGCCCTGCGCTGGCGGAAAAGTACCGCGCCCCGTACTACATTCACCCATACGACGCCATTCACCCGCTGGACATGTTGCCGGCGAAGTACGCCTACACGCCGCTCGCCGATAACGACACCTTCACCGTCGGGCGTTTCACCGTGCGCGTCATCTGGTATCCGGGGCACACGCTGGGGCAGGTGAACTACCTTTTCACAGCCCCCACAGGCGAAACGTTCCTCTTCACCGGCGACGGGATTTTCCTGCAATCCTTCGGTCGCCCCGACCTGGGCGGACGTGGTGAAGAGTGGGCGCCTATTCTCTACGAAAGTATGTTCGAGAAACTGCCGCGCTACATCAACGAGCAGACCTGGATTTTGCCCGCGCACTTCGCCTCGCTGGATGAGGACGACGGGCAAGGGCGCTTCTACGCGCCATACGGGCAGGTGCTGGAAACCAACACTACCCTGAAAGAAGCCGGCCAGATGTCGCGCGATGAATTTATCGCCTGGATTCTCAACAATCTGCCGGTCTTCCCCGAGCAATACGTTGAAATCAAGCGCGTCAACATCGGCATCTCGACGCCGGATGAAGAAACAGCCAGCGAATTGGAACTCGGCAAGAACATTTGCGCGCTTGCCGACGCCTACGCTGAAACGAACGCATAACTTGCACAGGAGGGAAGCATCATGACCCAAAACATTGAAATCACGCAAGAACTGGATGTCCGCGGGCTGAACTGCCCCATGCCACTGGTCAAAAGCCGCAAAGCCGTCAACGCTCTGCCGGTGGGTGGCGTCTTGAAGGTGGTGGCAACCGACCGCGGGAGCGTCAAAGACTTCCAGGCATGGGCGAAAACCGCCAAGAACATCGAACTCGTCGGGCAAGAAGAAGTCCAGCAGGATGGGCAAACGCTCTACATCCACTACTTGAAGCGCACGAGTTGAACGGGGGGACCTGATGACCGTTCAAAACCAAGCCACACAACTGAATACGGAAGACCTGTTGGCGCGCATCGCCGAACTGGAAACGCGTGTTGAAGCGCTGGAACAAGCGCCGGCGCAAGACATCGAAGATCGCCTCGCCATGGTGGTCTTCTCCGGCGACCTGGACAAAGCCCTGGCAGCCTTCATCATCGCTACCGGCGCCGCCGCCATGGGATTGGAAGTCTCCATGTTCTTCACTTTCTGGGGGCTGAGCGTTGTGCGCAAAGGGCGCTCGTTTGAGGGCAAAAACGCCATTCAGAAAGCCTTTGGCGCACTGCTGCCCGCCGGCGGCGACACCTTGCATCTCTCGAAGATGGACTTTTTCGGCGCCGGAGCCGCCCTCATGCGCAAAATCATGCGCGAAAACGACGTCACCTCACTGGACGAACTGGTCGCCCTTGCGCAAGACCTGGGCGTGCGCATGGTGGCGTGCGAAATGTCGCGCGAGTTGCTGGGCATTCGCGATGATGAATTGCTCGACGGGCTGGAACTGGGCGGCGTTGCCACCTTCATCGGCGACGCCAGCCGCTCGAAAATCACCTTGTTTATCTGACAACCACGAAACGCTTTCGCGGAGAGAGGCAAACATGTTCCGACGATTTTTTCAACCTGCCGTCACGATTCCACAAGTGCGCCCACAGGAGGTTGCCGAGGCGCTGAAAAACGGCAACGCACCTGTCATCATTGACGTGCGCACCGTGCAAGAATGGGCCGAAGACGGCCACATTCCCGAAGCCCGACATATTCCGCTCTCACAGTTGGGCGCACGGGTGAACGAAATTCCACGCGACCGGCCTGTCGTCATCGTCTGCCGTTCAGGCAACCGCAGCCAAATGGCGTGCGAAGCCCTGGCGCGTGGCGGCTTCGACAACGTGCAAAACCTGGCGGGGGGCATGATCGCATGGAAACGCGCCGGTCTGCCCACCGCTTACGGTGAGGAATAAGAGATGGCAGCATCACTGAGTTGCGTTGTCTATCGCGTCAACGATGAGATTGTGCTGGCGGGGCAACCACAACCGGAGGAAATGAGCCGCTTGCGTGAGCAAGGTTTTCGCAGTGTGCTCAACATCCGCACCGACGCCGAACGGGGTGCGGAAGAAGGGCGCAACGCCGAAGCCGCCGGGCTTGCCTACGCTTTCCTACCGCTGCCCGCCTACGAGTTGCGCCCTGAACATGTGCGCGCCTTCGGCGAGACGATTCGGCGCTTGCCCAAGCCGATTTTCTTCCATTGTCGCACCGCCTCGCGCACGGGGTTACTCTGGCTGTTGCACCGCCTGCTCAACGACGGCTGGCCGCGCGAAGCCGCCGAAGCCGAACTGCGCGCCGCCGGCTATGACGATGACGCGTTCGAGGTGTTCGAGTTTTGCGTCGAAGACTTTTTTGAGCGCCTGAACGAAGCGCAACAATCCACACGTTGACGTGTGGCGTCTCGCGCATCAAAAGGGCGGCCCTGCATTGGGTCGCCCTTTTGAATGCTGATTCTCGCATACAAGGAGTGTTGACTATGCTGTCCCAACCCATACGTTGGCTTCCCATCACGCAATGGATTCGCACCTACACCCGCGACGATTTTGTGAACGACCTCATCGCCGGCGTCATCGTCGCGATTATGCTGGTGCCGCAAAGCATGGCCTACGCCATGCTGGCGGGGTTGCCGCCCGAAGTCGGGTTGTATGCCAGCATTGCGCCGCTGGTGGTGTATGGTTTGCTGGGCACCAGCCGCGCCCTTGCCGTGGGGCCCGTCGCGATTATGTCGCTCCTCGTCGCCTCAGGGCTGACGCCGCTGGCCGAGCCAGGGAGCCCCGAATACGTGCAACTGGCGCTGGTGCTGGCGTTGCTCGCCGGGCTTCTGCAAATTGTGATGGGCTTGGCACGGCTGGGGTTCCTGGTGAATTTCCTGAGCCACCCTGTGCTTTCGGGCTTTACCAGCGCCGCCGCCATCGTCATCGGCTTTAGCCAGGTGAAACACCTGCTCGGCGTCTCTGTCCCCCGCTTGCCGCATTTCTACGAACAGGTGGCGGCGACACTACGCACTTTGCCAGAAACCAACCCCACGACATTGGCGATTGGGCTGGCAAGCATCGCGATACTCTTTACGTTCAAAACGTGGGGGGCAACGTTCTTTCGGCGTCTGGGCTTCTCAGAACAAGTCGCCCTCATGCTGAGCAAGACGGGTCCGCTGGTTGTGGTGGCGCTGAGTACGCTGCTTGTCTGGGGGCTGAGATTGCACGAGCGCGCCGGCGTGGCCATTGTCGGCACCATTCCCCAAGGCTTGCCGCCCTTTGGGCTTCCACCGCTGGACCTCACGCTCTGGCAAACGCTTCTGCCAACAGCACTCACGCTGGTCTTTGTCGGATACATGGAAAGCATCTCGGTTGCCAAAGCGCTCGCCAGCAAGCGGCGCGAAAAGGTGGACGCCAATCAGGAGTTGCTGGCGCTCGGTGCGGCTGACATTGCCGCAGCGCTCACTGGTGCTTACCCTGTGGCGGGCGGCTTCGGGCGCTCGGTGGTCAACTTCATGGCGGGGGCGCGCAGTGGCATCGCTTCCATTATCACCGCCGCGCTTATCCTGCTGACTGTGCTGGCGCTGACGCCGCTCTTCTACTTCCTACCGCGCGCCGTTCTGGCGGCTATCGTCATCGTGGCGGTCAGTACGCTCTTCGACGTTCACACGCTCAAACACACCTGGGCGTACAACAAAGCCGACGCCGTGGCGCTGATAGCAACCTTCCTCGCTGTGCTGATTGTCGGGGTGGAAACAGGTATCCTTGTGGGCGTCGCCGTGACGATTGCGCTCTACCTCTGGCGCACCAGCCGCCCCCACGTGGCCATTGTGGGGCGTTTGCCGGGAACGCAAATTTACCGCAACATTGCCCGCCACAAGGTGGAAACATGCCCGCATGTGCTGGCAGTGCGTGTGGACGAAAGTCTCTACTTTGCCAACACGCAGTTTTTGGAAGATTTGGTACTCTCGCTGGTGGCGGACAACCCCGACATCCGCGCCTTTGTGCTGATTGGCACGGCGATCAACTTCATTGACGCGAGCGCGCTGGAAACGCTGGAAGACCTTGCCCATCGTTTGCGCGATGCGGGTGTGGAAATGCACTTCGCCGCCATCAAGGGGCCCGTCATGGACCGTTTGCAGGCGGTCGGGTTTGTGGACGCCATCGGGCGCGACCACTTCCACCTGCACACGCACGACGCCATGCGGGCGTTGGGGTGTGTTGCAGATGAAGATGAAGACGAACAACCCTTGCAACCTGTGGAGGCAGCCGCATGAGCAAGCAGATTGTTGTCATCGGAGGAGGACCCGCAGCCATTGAAGCGGCGCGCACAGCCGCCCACCACGGCGCACACGTCACCCTGGTTGCCGATGCACCGCTTGGCGGACGCGCCGGCTGGCACAGTCTTCTGCCCAGCAAAGTCTGGTTGCATGCCGCGGAAACAGCACGCGCCGCGCAGGCGCTGGGCATGGCGACAAGCGCCCGCCCTGCAGAAGCGCATGTGCTGGCGCACATCCGCATGGTGGCGCAACGCTGGAACGAAGCACGCGCGGCGCGTCTGGCCGCGTTGGGCGTGCAAACCATCACCGGCGTCGCCGCCTTCACCAGCCCCAACGAGGTGGTTGTGCGCAACGCCGACGGGGAAGCCGTCGCCCGCTTGCAAGCCGATGCGTTCATCCTGGCGACGGGTTCGGTGCCCATCTTCCCCCCGGAGATGCGCCCGGATGGAAAACGCCTTATCGCGCCGCGCTTCATGTCCCACCTGGAACACCTGCCGCGCTCCATCATCGTCGTTGGCGGCGGCGCGACGGGGAGCGAGTTCGCCTATCTCTTCAACGCGCTGGGCGTCGAAACCACGTGGGTGGTGGACGAGCAAGGCGTTCTGCCCATGTTCGCACCGGACGCCGGCGCCACCCTGGCGCGCACACTGGAAGCACGCGGCGTGCGCCTGGTGGCGGGGCAACGCGCCGTGCGCGCCTCGAACGAAGGCGACCATGTGGTCGTCACACTCGCCGATGGGCGCACACTCACCGCCGAGATGGCGTTCATCGCCATCGGACGCCGCCCCGACACCGCCCGCCTGGGGCTGGATGCGGCGCAGATTACCCTGCGCGAAGATGGCGCGCCACACGTGGACGCCCATCTGCGCACCAGCCAGCCGCACATCTTCGCCGTGGGCGACGTGACGGGGCGCCCGATGATTGCCAATCGCGCCATGGCGCACGCCCGCCACGCCGCGCTGACCGCGCTGGGGCACGACCTGCCCCCCTTCCGCGAAGCGCTGGTTGTTTTCGCCATTTACAGCGAGCCGCAAGTCGCGCAAGTGGGTCGGGTTGAAGGAGACGGGCTGGCGCGGGTGCGTATCCCCTTCAACACAGCCCTCAAAGCCGCCTTGCTGAACACGGACGAGACGCCGGGATTTCTCGAAATCACCTTCACGCCGGACGACAAGCGCCTTGTCGGTGGGGTCGCCGTTGGGCCGCACGCCGCGGACGCACTGACGCCCATCATGCAGGCCATAGCGGCCAACGCCACCATCCACGATCTTGCCGCGCTCTTCCCCGCCCACCCCACCATCTCGGAATTGGCGTTTGAAGCGGCGCGGTGGGTCTAACGCGCACGCACGCAAGCCGAACCGACGCACTCACAAAAGTGCGTCGGTTTTTTGTTTGCAGAACAATCCCATTGACAAAAGCCGCCCGCTTGCTATGGTTCATTTTTGCGACAACAACTCGAAGGATTGACGCATGCGCATTTGGGACATTCACCCCGGCTATCTCGACCGTTCGCGTTTGTTGGGCGAACACCGCGAACTGCATGGTTTGGCGTCTATTCATCTGCACAACAAAAAAGGCTACGCAGCGCACCCCGAAACAAAGCGCTGGCGCGAGCATTTGGGGGCGCTGGCTGTGCGGCATGGCTGGCTGGTTGCAGAACTGGCCTTGCGAGGCTACCGCCACCATTCTCCCCTTCCAATTCCACCCAACCCAGCCCATTGGCCTCCCTACTTGGACGCCCCCAGCGCGCAAATCACGCTGTTGCGCGCCAAATACGCCGGGCAAAGCCAGGGGCGCATTCCTCTACCGGAGCACCCACAGCAAGCCTGGGCGCAACACAAGTATTCAATCCTCGCCCGCGATCCCAACGCCTACCGCGACATTGGCAAGCGGCTCGTCAATGCCCGCCACGAAGACCTCGCCCCCTTGCTGGATGAATTGACCGACCTCATGCGCCACCCCCCATCAGCGGGGGGCGTTCTCAACGCGGTTGAACACATGTGGGGGCACGTGCGCAAACACGCAACACCCGAAGAGAAGCAACACGCCCAAACCAGTCCCGCGGCGCGGCTCGCGTGCACCCAGCGGCTGGCTCAGGTGCAACACGAAACCTATCTCTGGCATTCGACGGCGCTCAGCGAAATGCGCTTCTGGCTCGATTTTTACGCCGAGACATCCGACACCTCGCACCGCACCCATTGACACGACGCGCTTTGCCTTTCTGCAACACATATGCCATAGTTGAAACATGCCCGCCTTTCAACGCCAAATCCCATCACGCCGACGTTTAGAGAAATGCGCCATGCGAGCCAAATCCAACTCACCCTTCATCACCCCATGCAGACGTTGCGAAAGGCACATCCATGTTGCACATCCGTTTGTTTGGGCAAATCGAATGCATGCTTGATGATACACCTGTGCCGCTCCCCCCATCGGCGCAAGCCTTGCTCGCCTATCTCGCCTTAGACCATCACCGCGCCCACCATCGCGAACACCTGGCAACCCTCTTCTGGCCGGACATCCAATCGCACTATGCACGCACCAACTTGCGCAAAACGCTCTGGAAACTGCAACAAGCCCTCGGCGACACCACCGCCCTTGACATCGAACACGCCACCATCGCCCTGAACTGCGCCCACGTGCGCATAGACAGCGACACCTTCGCGCAAGCGTTTGAAGCATGCCGCCGCCAAAACGGCTCCATACTCGACGCCCAGCAAAGCATACTCGCCCGCCACGCCATCACGCTCTACCGCGGCGATCTACTCGAAACCATCTACGCCGATTGGTCGCTCGTCCCGCGCGAACAGTACCGCCACATGTACCTTGTGCTTCTTGAAAAGATGCTGGCGCACTGCGAACAGATGCACGCCCTCAATGAGGGCATTCAATACGCCCATCAACTTCTGCAACAAGAACCCGCCCATGAACGCACACACCGCACCCTCATGCGGCTGTTCTACCTCTCGGGCAACCGTACCGCCGCCCTGCGCCAATTTCTCCTTTGCCGCCAGATACTCGATACAGAATTTCAAGCCGCCCCCGCCCAAGCCACACAAAACCTGGCTGACGCCATCCGCCAGGATGACGCCGAAACGGTTCGCCGCTACGCGCTGGAAGAACGAACCCGCTTTGAAGCACAGACCCACGCCACCGCCGAAGAGTTGCGCGCCCTTGAAACGCGCCTTCAAGCCTCGCTCAACGACGTGCGCCGACAACTCGCCCGCTTGCGCGACGTCGCTCCCCCCGCCAAAGACTAAGCCCAGCGCGCAAAAGCCGTTCGCGACCTGTCTGATGACAGGTCTTTTTTTCTGCCACCCCAACAGGAACGCTGAGGGAACGCAAAAAGAACTCTTTGGGAACCCCCGCCTGCTATACTTGCCCTACACATGACCCCACCCAGCCACAACACACGAAAGTTGTCCGTCATGAACCACGAAGAACAAGCCCACCATACATTTGTCATCCGCATGTGGCTGGAAGGGACGGACGAGCAGACCTGGCGGGGCACGATTCAACACATTCCCAGTGGGCTACGCCGCCCGGTACACACGCTTGAAGACATCACGCAGTTCATCAACACCCTGCTTCACCTGTCAGACAACAACTCGGCTTCGGAGCAATCCTAGTGGCTACCTATCGCGCACTCATCGGCATAAGCGAGGCAATTCTGGCGTTGTTGCGTATGCGCTACGACCCGGCGGACTTCGCCAACGACCTCGATTTCGCCATTTACACAGCCGAAAACTTCCGCTCACCCATGAACGCCGGCGTCTCCATCTTTCTCTATCGCATCCTGCACAACGGCACATACCGGGCGCCCGCCGGGCGCATTGGGAACAACGGCGAACGGTTCCGCACCGACGTGCCGGTGGATTGCCTCTACTTGCTCTGTGCGTGGGGGCGGCAAGCATCGCTCCAACAGGCAGTCGCCGGCTGGCTGCTTCGCATCATGGAAGACCATCCGATTCTGCCTGCTGGATTGCTGAACGCCGTCACGCCGGGCATTTTCGCCGCCGATGAAGCCGTGGAACTCACGCCGGGCGACCTGCCAACCGAAGACATGCTGCGCTTTTGGGAAATTCTGGACACTCACCGCCTGCCCATTCTGTTGCCCTATGTGGCGCGCGCCGTGCGCATTGAGTCGGAATTGCAACTCTCCACCGCCGAACTGGTGCAGGAACGACTGTTCAACCTTGGTATTGAAGCGGAGTAATCCCACATGCCGCCACTTGACCCCGACAATCCACGCCTTGTTGAAACCGTCCACCGTTTCACAACATTGGGCATCCGCTTTCGCGACGCCACCACCAGCGGCATCGTCGGCGATGGCCTCTCCGCCACCGCCTGGCCAGCGACCGCCACCACCGCCCGCCGCACCGCCTTTCGCACCTCAGGGCACGCCCTCGCATTCCGCGGTCTTCCCGGTCTGGCGTCGGTTGAGTATCCCGACGGCTCACCCGCACCGACCCCGCGCGATTACATCATCGAAGTACGCGACGCCCGCCGGCGCTTCCTGCCGGTTGCCATGCGCATCGCCCTGCCCCTGCCATACGGCGGTTTGTACCGCCCCGGCGGTGTCGGCACCCCCGCCGACTTCTACCTGTTTTCATCACCCGCCCGTGCCCCACTCCCGGCGGTGGCCATTGTGCACGCCACACTGGAAGACGCCGCACACAACACCCCCGCCGCATGGGCTATGCTGGAAATCGCCATCAACGGTGAAACGTTCTATGGGTTCAGCCACACCAACGGGCAGGTGCTCGCCATGTTTCCCTATCCCGCCTTCACCGCACCGCCTGAGCATGGTCCCCCCGTCGCCGGCACAATGCAGACGTGGGCGCTCACCGTGCGCGTGCGCGCCGCGAGCACATTGCCTACTCTACCGGGGACCCCCCTGCCCGACTTCGCCGCGATGAGCACCCAGCCCTTTGCAACCATCGAAGCCACTGACGGCGGAACGCCCCAAAACAGTTTGAACGCCACATTGACGTTCGGCGAACCATTGACGTTGCAGACCGCGGGGCGTTCGACGCTTCGCATTCATACGTAAACCATAAGCCGTAAATGACCAACCTTGAAGGAGGCCTCTCATGCCCGAGTATCTTGCCCCAGGTGTGTATGTCGAAGAAGTCAGTTTTCGCGCCAAAACCATCGAAGGCGTCAGCACCAGCACAGCCGGTTTTGTAGGACCCGCGCGCTTCGGTCCGACGCAAGGCGAACCGGAACTCCTTACCAGTTTCGCCGATTTTGAGCGCATTTACGGCGGGCTTGACCCGCTGACCTTTGGAAGCGCCACAGTGCCCAACTATCTCGCCCACGCCGTGCGCGCCTTTTTCGATGAAGGCGGCGCGCGCTTGTACGTCTCCCGCGTTGCCAACAGCGCCACATCAGCCGACACCACCATCTCCGACCCAGACAGCGGGGGGAATGACATCACATTGACAGCCCGCTACCCCGGAAGCGGCGGCAATGTGACGGTGACATTCACCGCCAAACTCGGCAACAACATCCTCACCAGCGACGGCACAAACAATCTCGCACCAGGCCTGCGGGCGCATGATACGGTCTATCTGGTAGATGCCAGCGACAACGACTCGACAGATAGCAGCCCCACCTTCGCCACCGGTGTCTATTACGTTGAAGAAGTCGTCAGCGCGGGCAGCACCACCATCCGCTTTCGGCAAGCCGGCGATGACCCAAACACCGCACCCACACTTGACGAACTGGCCGCCAACGATGAAATCCACATCATCACCGTCAACGTCGAAATCACCACCCCCGGCGCGTTCCCCCGCACCGAAGGCTGGAGCGGGCTCGCCCCCCACCCGGCACACGCCAACTCGCTCAGCAATGTGTTCGCCGGCACGCTCAGCAGCCGCCTGGCGCAACTCACCGTCCCCATCATTTTCGCTGGTCCCGCAAGCGGCGACCTGGTGGTACACACGCTGTTTGGGCAGGGCACATCTCCCAACACGATCGAAGACACCTTCGGCGATAGCACCGCCACCGACGCCGACCGCCGCTACATTGTGGACCTGAGCGGCGGCACGGATGGGAGCCGCCCCACAGCAGCCAATTACCAGGGCACCGGTGACGACGACCCCGCTCTCAAAAGCGGCTTGGTCGCGTTTGAGGATATCGAAGATATCTCGATTGTCGCCGCGCCGGGCGCAACATACGATTATGTCAATAGCGCCAGCGACATCGAGCAGACCGTGCGCCATCTCATCTCGCACTGCGAACGCATGCGCTACCGCGTGGCGGTTCTGGATTCACCACCCAACCAGGCTGTTTCCGAAATCCGCGCCTACCGCAACCGCTTTGATTCCAAGTATGCCGCGCTCTACTACCCGTGGGTGCGCATTGTGGACCCCGTGACAAACGCCGAAGCCAACATGCCCCCCAGCGGTTTTGTCGCCGGCATCTATGCTCGCAACGATATCGAGCACGGCGTGCACAAAGCCCCCGCCAATGAAGTCGTGCGCGGCGCCATTGGGTTCGAGTTCATGCTGAACAAAGCGCAGCAAGACGTGCTCAACCCCGAAGGCGTCAACTGTTTCCGCTATTTCCCTGGGCGCGGCTATCGCCTCTGGGGCGCACGCACCATCTCGTCCGACCCCGAATGGAAGTATGTGAACGTACGTCGCTACTTTGCGTACCTTGAACGCTCCATTGACGAAGGCACGCAGTGGGTTGTCTTCGAGAACAACCACGCACCGCTTTGGGCGAACGTGCGCCGCACCGTCAGCGATTTTCTCTTCAACGAGTGGAAATCGGGGCGCCTGATGGGTGAAAAACCCGAACACGCCTACTTTGTGCGGTGCGACCGCACCACCATGACCCAAAACGATATTGACAACGGACGGCTCATCTGTCTGGTAGGCGTCGCGCCAGTACGCCCGGCCGAATTTGTCATCTTCCGTATCGGACAATGGACCGCCGACGCCAACGCCTGATACCTCAATCGAATGAAGGAGCAACCTCATGGCTGAATTTCGTGAACGTCCGTATAACCAATTCAATTTTTTGGTGGATTTGGGCACGGGCGATACTTCAAGCGCACAAGCCGGCTTTCAGGAAGTGAGCGGGCTCGGCATGGAAATCACGGTTGCCGAATACCGCAACGGCAACGAGAAAGACAACGCCGCCCGCAAAATTACCGGCATGTACAAAGTGCCCGACGTGACACTCAAACGGGGCGTCATCGGCGCACTCGACCTCTACGAATGGCTTGACCAGGTGCGCAACGGTGATCAGGCGCAACTGCGCAACGTGACCATCCAACTGCTCAGCGAAGACCGCGCGACGGTCGCCATGGAATGGCGGCTCATCAACGCCCGCCCCATCAAGTACACCGGTCCTTCCCTCAATGGCAAAGGCACCGACGTTGCCATCGAAGAACTGGTGCTGGCGTGCGAACGCATTGAACTGGCATAATCGAGGCAATCTCATGGCGACACGTTTGCCGGGGCTTTACTTTCAATCAATCACCCCACCCAGTGCGGACATTCTCCCCCGCATGGACATCGCCGCTTTTGTCGGGCTAGCCGCCAGCGGTCCACTGCACATCCCTGTGCTTGTGGAAGACCCCGCGGAGTTTCGCGACATTTTCGGCGATGACCTCATGCTGGCGTTTGACACCACACGTGATGAACCCCTGCGCACCCACCTGGGCGCGGCGGTGGAAGCCTTTTTCTACAACGGTGGTCGTCGTTGCTGGGTGGTGCGTGTCGCCGAGACGCCCACCACCAACATCTACCCTGTGCCCGGTCTGGTGGCTGCCGATACCCACCTGCCCATACGCCTCGCGGCGCGCTCCGGCGGGGCATGGTCGGACGACCTGCGCACAGGGGCGGTGCTCTCTCCCTTCACCATGCCGCTCGCCGCCCTCACGCTCGCCGGCGGGCAGACAACCCTGGTGCTCACCACCGCTCCGCACACCATTCAACCATTCGACCTGCTGGAACTGCGCGCGCCGGCGTCCGACGGTTCCACCCTTGTTGGATTCTGCTTCGCCGAGCAGATTGATCGCAACGCCGCCACGCAAACAGTCGAAAGTGGCGCAGCAGCGTGGTTCCGCTACGGCACGTGGCCAACCGCACACAGCACCTTTGGCACGCCCACCAGCGCCACCTGGCACCACCCCGATGGGGAACGCACCATCTGGGACGGCACGGGCGCCGCGGTGCTTGACATCGCCGACGAGGAACTGCTGTTCACATGCCCGCTTCCCCCCGATTCGATTCCCGACCGCCTGCACCTCATCCGCCTGAACGGCACGGGCGCTACACTGCTGGCGGTTGTGGAAGACGTGAGCATTGACCGCGCAGCGCATACGCTCACGCTTGTCGCCACACATCTCTTTTGGCCGCTGGATGAAAACGACGCGCTCGCCCTCACCGCCAACTGGGGCGTCAGCGTTCAACCGCTTGTCAGCCGCCTGCGCTTTCACCTGCACGCCTGGCGGCACGACGGCATCATCGGCATGATTGAACAGTTAGGCTTTCACCCCAACCACCCCCGCTACTGGGGGCATCTCCCCACCGACGACGCGCTGTTTGCCTGGCCAACCGGTGAACCAACCAGCCGCACGGCCACCCCACTCGACGACGACGCCCGCATGCCCCGCTTCCCGTTCGCCGGTCTTGCGCCGCACACCCCCGCCCTGCCGCTGGGCATGGCTCGCGCACCCACCGCCGCCGACACCTTGCCGCGTCTCGTTTCGCCGTCTGAACCGGACAGCCTCACACGCAACGGGCTCGCCACACTGGACGCCACCCTCTTTTTCGACCCCGACATGGCAATACACACCACCACGCGCCTGCTCGCCGAAGCCGAACAACGCTTCTACTTGCAACCGCCGCCACCCTCACGCCCCTTTGCGCCTTTGTTGGGATTGCACAGCCTGCTCCCCATCAGCGAAGCCACGCTCATCGCCGTCCCCGACGCCGTGCAACCGGGGTGGGAGCATCACACCATCCCCGCCCCCACCGTGCCGCCGGCGCCGGAGCGCCCCACACTGACGCCGCTGGAAACCCCCGGCTTCTATCGCCTCGATTGGCCTGCAAGCGCTGAGGCAAGCGGCTACATCGTCGAAGAAAGCGACACACCCACCTTCGAGCGTATCACGCACCGCGCACACCTCGCCGGTGATAGCCCCACCATGGAACGCTATCTCGCGCCCGATTGCCCGGTGCGCCGCTTCTACCGTGTGCGTATGCTGAGCGAAAACGACACCAGCCCCTGGTCGCGCACGCTGGTCGCCGATGTGCCGTCCAAGCCCTTTGTCGCCTGCACACCCCCCACCATGCCCGAAACGACACCGCGCCTTGTCTGGCCGACGCCCGCCGACGGCACCTATCGCATCGAGTGGGATTCCATTCCCAACGCCGAAGCCTACGAATTGCAAGAAGCCGACGAACCGCTCTTCCTCACACCCAGCATCCTGCTTGACGCCGACGCCACGGAGATGACCCTGCCCCGCCGTCCGGCGCAAACCCTGTTCTACCGTGTGCGCGCCCGTCGCGGGACAACCGTGGGGCTTTGGTCGGCGACGCTTGTTGTGCCAGCCGACGACACGAGCCAGTGGCGCGCACGCCCCCCATCAAGTGAAGGCTTGCTCGCCGTGCAACGCGCGCTCTTGCGCTTCTGCGCCGCCCGCGGCGACCTCTTTGCCGCGCTGAGCCTGCCGCGCGGCACACGCGCCCAGGAAGCCCTGACATACACCGCCCGCCTGCAAAGCCCCACCGACACCGCCACCTTTGGCGTCGCGCCCATCGGCTTCGACGAAACCGCCACGCTCAGTTTTGGCACACTTGTTCACCCCTGGCTCTGGCAACAACGCGACACCGACACCCACCTGCACCCGCCCGACGGCGTGGCGCTCGGCGTCCTTGCGGAGACCGCCCTGCGCGATGGGGCGTGGCGTTCGCCCGCCAACCGTCCCTGGCGTACCGTTGTGGCGCTTGAACCGACCTTCTCCCGCGCCGAATGGGGCTTGCTCTATCCCGCCGCCGTCAATCTCGTACACCGCGACGCCCGCGGCTTTCTCACCCTGAGCAACGAAACCCTCTTTCCGGGCGACGACCTGCGCGCCATCCATGTGCGCCGCCTGCTCAGCCTCATCCGCAAGATTACCCTGCGCGAAGGCGAAGAATACGTTTTCGAGCCCAACACGCCGGGCTTTCGCCGCCGCGTGCAACACCGTTTCGAGCAATTGCTCTCGCACCTGCACCGGCGGGGGGCGTTTCGCGGCACCCAAGCCGCCGACGCTTACCGCGTCATCACCGACGGGCGCATCAACACGCGCCAAAGTGTCGAAGCCGGGCGCTTCATCATCGAACTGCGCGTTGCCCCCGCCGCCGCGACCGCCGTCATCATCGTGCGCCTGGTGCAACACGACCGGCGCACCACCATCACCGAGGAGGTTTGACTGTGGCGAATAAAGCAAACGAGACGGTCATGCCGCCTTTCACCACCTTCAATTTTCTGGTGGAACTGAACGTCGCCGGGCGCAGCAGCCCGCTGTGCAGTGCCGCTTTTGCCGAATGCAGCGGATTGGAAATGAGCATGGAACTCAAAACCATTCGCGAAGGCGGCAACAACACCCAGCCCATCCATCTGCAAGGCAAACTCTCGTATGGGCAACTGGCGCTCAAACGGGGCATGACCACCACCTTCGACCTCTGGACATGGTTTGAAGACGTGTTGCAACGCAAAGGCGACTGGTGGAACGTTTCCGCCCAGGTTGTCATGCTGGGCTCAAATCGGGAACCGGTGGCAACGTTTGTGCTGACCGGTTGCCGACCGGTGCAACTCCGCGCTCCCGCCCTGAACGCCAAAGAGGGGCAAATCGCCATCGAAGAGATGACGATTGCCTATGAAACCTTGCGATTAGAACAGTAGAGGCACGCCATGCCAGCCCCACCCAACATTACCAAAGCCGAGTTGCGCGAAATCGAATGGGATAGCGACCGCAATCCCAGCGAAATCAACAAAGAGAAGACCGTCAAGGTACAGTTCAACCCCGAAACCTTGCGCGTGACGTTTTCCGCCCAACGCTCCGGGGGCGACCAGAGCGGTGGGGCTTCATCGCAGTTCCTGGGCACCGGCACCACCAAACTTTCGCTCGACCTCTGGTTCGACGTGACAGTGCCCACGCCCGAAGGCACAAAAGACCCCGCCGCCCCCGCGGATGACGTGCGCCGCATCACCCAGCGCGTGGCGTACTTCATCACGCCGCAAAAAAACGGCGACCAGTGGGTGCCCCCCGGTGTGCGTTTTGTCTGGGGAACGTTCATTTTCGACGGCATCATGGAATCGCTCAACGAGGAACTCGATTTCTTCTCCGAAGAAGGCAAGCCGTTGCGCGCCAAGATGAGCATCACGATTGGGCGCCAGGACGTTTATTTTGAATTCGCCCCCGCCGATGAAAGCGCCCCCGGCACGACGCCCCAAACGCCCGCCAAGTCGGGGGATTCCATCCAGCAGATGGCGGCGAACGCCGGCAAACCCGGCGACTGGAAAAACATCGCCAGCGCCAATGGCATCGAAAACCCGCGCCAGGTGCAACCGGGGCAATTCGTAAATTTGAACGCCAAAACCAAAGGCAACCGCACATAACCCCCAAGCGAGGCGAACCATGCCAGTCATCATTGATGATTTTGAAGTCCTTGTCGCGCCCAGCAGCGCCACACCCGAACCAGCCGAAGAAAGCACAGCGCAACCGCCGCAGTCATTCACTCCGCGCGACATTCAAGATGTAATTGAGGCCATGCACGAGCGTGAAGCACGCTTGCGCGCCCACTAGAAACAGGCAACCATGACCACACGACCACCACCCACCAATTTGCTCTACGCGGCGCGCCCCACCATCTTCATTGACGAGCGCGAAAATCCGGCGCTGTCAGCCGGTTTGCTTACCATGCGCATCGAAGAAAACGAGGAAGGGCTGGCGCATTGCGAACTCACCTTTGGCAACTGGGGCACCACCGGCGGCGAGGTCGGGTTTCTCTACTTCGACCGCGCTCTGCTCGATTTTGGGCGCACCATCAGCATCACTGCCGGCGACGGCGACGCCCAAGCCGAGATTTTTCGGGGACGCATCAGCGCGCTGGAAGGGCGTTTCCCGCAACAGCGCCCCCCCGAACTGACCATCTTTGCCGAAGACGCCTTGCAAGCCTTGCGCATGACACGCCGCACACGTGTCTTTGAAGAGATGAGCGACGGCGAGATTGTGAAACGCATCGCCGGAGAGCACAGCCTGCAACACAACGTTTCGCTGAGCGGTCCCACCCACAGCGCCATCGCGCAACTCAACCAAAGCGATCTCGCCTTCCTGCGCGAACGTGTCCGCGCCGTAGGCGGCGTCCTCTGGGTTGAAGACCAGACGCTTTTTGCCGCCCCGCTCGCCGAACGGGACGCCGGCACCGTCGAACTCACGTATGGGCAACGCCTGCTCGAATTCACCGCCCTTGCCGACCTGGCGCACCAGCGCACCGCCGTTCACGTCCACGGCTGGGACGAACAAGCCAAAACCAGCATCAGCGCCACGGGGCGCACCACCGCCCTCTCGGCAGACCTCAGCGGCAAAACCGGCGGGTTCGACCTGCTGGAAGAAGCCTTCGGCGCACGCGAAGAGCATCTCGTCCACCACGCCGCCGCCACGCAAGCCGCTGTGGACGCGCTCGCCGACGCCGCCGCCGTGCGCACCGCACGCCGCTTTGTGCGCGGGCGCGGGGTGTGCGAGGGCGACGGGCGCATCCGTGTGGGGGCGCATCTGAAACTTAACGAAATCGGCGCCATGTTCGAGGGCGTGTACGACGTGGTGGAAGTCCGTCATACGTTTGACGGTGTGGAAGGCTACCGTACCGCTTTTGTGGTTGAACGTCCCGCGATTGGAGCATAAGCATGGGCACTTTCTGGACCCCCAACACCGATACCGACCCACGCCTGCCCGCCGGCTTGGGCGGGCGCTTCTACGGCATCTACCCCGCCGAGGTGGTAGACATCGCCGACCCCAACGGGCAAGGGCGCGTGCGCGTGCGCCTGCCCTGGGCAGGCACCCCCGGCGACACCGCCTACGAAGCATGGGCGCGGCTGGCAACACTCATGGGCGGCAACAACCGCGGCACCTGGTTCATCCCCGACGTGGGCGATGAAGTCGTGGTCTGTTTCGAGGCGGGCGACCCTGCACGCCCCTACGTTGTCGGCGCACTCTGGAACGGTCAAGACGCCCCACCCGAAAGCATGGATGGCGTCGGCGAAAACAACATCAAAACCATCCATTCGCGCAACGGCGTGCGCATCCGCATTGACGATAGCAGTGGGCAAGAATCCATCACCATTGACACGCCCGGCGGGCAAAAAATCGTTCTGCAAGACGGACCTGGCAGTATCACGATGAGCGACAGCAACGGCAACAGCATCACCATGGACGCGGGCGGTATCACCATCAGCGCCAGCGCCAAAATCACCCTGCAAGCCGCCACCATTGACATCAGCAGCAGCATGATCAATGCCAGCGTTCCTTTTTCCGATTTCAGCGGCGTGCTCAAATCGAGCACGCTCATCACCAACAGCGTTGTGAGCAGTAGTTATACGCCCGGCGCAGGCAACATCTGGTAGCGAGGCACTGTATGCAAACACCCGTCCGATGGATGACCGCACCGCCGCTCTGGCCGTCGCTGGTCGCCGACCACAACCGAGACGCGCTCGCGCGCCCTATGCTCCTGCGCTTTGCCAGCGACACCTTCATGCAAGACCTGCAACGCCTGCTTGCCGAAGCCCCGGAGACGCTGGCAACCTATGAAGCCGTCCCTGAAAGTTTCCAGGCGCGCCCTGCGGGCACCGCCCCCGATGCGTGGGTTTCGCCGCCGCCCCCCATGCTCAAACTCTACCAGCCGGCGCATGGGCATTTCTACCTGGTGGCGGTCAGCCTGGTGTGCGAGCGCCCCGGCTTGCCCGACCGCACGGTCGCCCCGCCGCAGGGCGAACGTATGGGCTTTGTCCTGCGCCGTGTGGTCAATGGGCAAGAACACGCCCGCCTTGGACAAGGCACAGACGCCGCCTGGTTCCCCATTGAAAGCGGCAGTGAAACAACGCTCCTCGATGGTGAAGAACTGCGCCCACTGGTCGCGATGCCCGTTCAACAAAACGGACGCACACGCCGCCTGTTGGTGGGTTTTCTCCCCACCGCCGAACAAGAAACCCTCGACGGTGCGCCCGCCCTTCCCGCCACGCCACCCCCAGACGAAGAAGACCCACGCATGACCGCCTTCAACACACGCATCATCTCGGCGCTGGAAACACTCGCCCAAGGCGGCAGTGCGCTTCCCGATGACGCCGCAGAAACCGCATCACTCTTTGCCCTGCTCGACCTGCTCGACTTCTTCATGCTCGAAATCCCCACCCTGCATGAAGCCATCGTCTATGGGCATCCGCCGGACGCGCACACCGCCGAACGCGCCCTGTACGACAAACTCGCCAACGCGGACACGAACGAAGACGGCGTCGGCGACGGCTGGCGCATTGGTGGAGCATCCTGGCTGGACGCCCTGCAAACCGTCTGGGAACACAAAGATGAACTCAACACGAGCGGCGCCATCACAGGCACCGCCTACGACCTGCGCAACAGCACGCCGCCGCTTGAGACCATCATCAACGAGTTGCCCGCACTGGTCGAAGCCGCGTTGCCCGTCCAACCCATCACCGCCCATCTCGCGCTCGGCACCGTCACAATCGCTCCCCCGCCGCACTACATCGTGCGGTGTGTGTACGAACGCCCAGGCTGCCAACCGCTCCCCTTCACCCCCACCGACCCCGCCCAGGCGGACGCCCTCGCGCAGCACACACGCGAAAGAACGGTCAGCGCGCCTAGCGTCCCATTCACCATTGCCGCCTTCTTCGACCCCGACGCCCCCATGCGCCCGGTGCGCATCACCATGCCCGATACCAGCCTGCAAAACCTGCGCAAATACCAGCAGAACGTTTCAATCGTCCTCTCCAAAAAATTACGTCAACAAATCTGCCAGTTGAGCGGCGTTTCGATGAGCGACATCGAAGACGGCGACCTCAACGACTGTGATACCGGCTTCAACATCGGCATGATTTGCAGCATGTCCATCCCCATCATCACCATCTGCGCGCTGGTGCTGCTGCTCATTGTCGTCAATCTGTTGAACATCGTCTTCTGGTGGCTGCCCTTCTTCAAAATCTGTATTCCCGTTCCCACCGCCGAAGACTAACGCCACACAAAGCGCATTGCGTTCGTCCAAAAGGAGCACCTATGAACACCGCCAAACTTTTCGGAAAAGGCATCAGTTTTCCCCCACGCATTGGGGAAGACGGGCGCATGGTCTGGTCCGAAGGTCCTCAAAACATCCGCGAAAACATTCAAGTCATCCTGCTCACCGACTTGCGCGAACGGCTTATGCGTCCCGGTTTTGGCGGCGGACTGCGCACATTCCTGTTTCAGCCCAACATTACCAGCACCCACCGCCTCATCGAAGAACGTGTGCGCCAGGCGCTGGCACGCTGGGAGCCGCGCATCCGCGTTGAGCAAGTGCTGGTACAAGAAGATGAAAACGACCCGCAAACCGCCATCGTCACGATCGAGTACAGCCTGGTGGCAACCCAGGCACGCGACCGCGCGACGGTTGGTCTGCATCTGGGATAAGAGGAGCGTTCTATGCCGCTGTCCATACCGAATTTAGACGACCGTTCATTTGAACAAATTGTGCAGGAAGCGATTGCCCGCATTCCTGTGCACACTCCGGAATGGACGAACCACAACGAAAGCGACCCCGGCATCACACTGCTGCAACTTTTCGCCTTCATGACGGAAAGTTTGCTCTACCGCAGCAATCAGATTCCTGAGCGCAATCGCAAGAAGTTTTTAGCGTTGCTTGGGTTGGGTGTGCAACCTGCCCAAGCCGCGCGTGGGTTTGTGCAATTCACCAACACACGCGGACCGCTCGCGCCGCTCACCCTTCCCGAAGGGCTGGAACTCTACGCCGGCAACGTCCCCTTCCGCACGCAGAACGCGCTCGCCGTCCAGCCGCTGGAAGCCCAGGTCTTCTACAAGAGCCGCCTGCCCGATACGCGCATCGCTGAAATTGAAGCCATCTATGCGCCGCTCTTTGAAAGTTTCCTCGAAGAAGGCGTCGAACTCGCCTACTACGAAACCAAACGCCTCGAACCGCCCAGCAGTCAAGCCGTCATCCCCGCCATTGACATCGCCGCCGACACCGTCGGCGAAGCCCTCTGGATTGCCCTGCTCGCCCGCGACGCCGACCAGGTGGAGACCACCCGCGCCGTCATCGCCAACAGCACGCTCACGCTGGCTGTTCTGCCGGCGCTTGACGCCACGGAACGCACACTGTACCCCGCCCGCACCGACGGGAGTGGACAATCCCACGCCGCCCTGCGTTTTGAAATTCCCAACGTGCCCGCCGATGGCATGTTGCCGACCGACCCCGCGTTGCGCGTCGCCGCCTATCGCGAACTCGACGCCCGCCCCAGCACCGACCTGCTGGCGGAAGCGGGCACTGTCCAACTGGTCTTGCCCGAAGCCAACGCTTTGCGGCTCTGGGCCAATCTGGAACCAAGCGAACAAGGCACGGGCGACTTTCCTCCCGCCATTGAAGATACTGACATCGCCGAGCGCATTGTGACATGGATACGTGTGCGCATCGCCGACGACGCGGTCCCCGCGGGGGGACAGGTACAAGCGCGCATCTCCTGGCTGGGCATCAACAGCGTGCCCGTGGTGCAGTACGCCCGTATCGTGGGCGAAGTGCTGGGCGTCGGCAATGGCGAACCTGACCAGCGTGTGCAACTGAGCCAAACGCCTGTTCTGCCCGATAGCCTGGTGTTGACGGTGGGGGGCGAACGCTGGGAGATGATTGATGACTTGCTCGCCGCCGGTCCCGAAGTCTCAACCGGACCGGTCAGCCTGCTGAGCAGTTATGCCGAAAGTGGCGCGACACCGCCACCCGTCAATGTCTTCACCCTCGACCCCGAAAGCGGGCTGATTCAATTCGGCACAGGCGTGAATGGGCGGCGTCCGCCTGTTGGGGCGCGCATTCAAGCGACATACGACTACGGCGGTGGGCGGCAAGGCGTTGTCGGGATTGGCGCCATCAACAAGGGGGCGCTTCTGCCCGCGGGGGTGAAGGTGAGCAACCCCATTCCCACATGGGGCGGCGACGACCCCGAAACGGTGGATGAAGCCGAGCGGCGTATCCCCGCTTTCTTGCGCCACCAGGACCGCCTGGTATCCGCCGCCGATTTCAGCGACATCACCGAACGCACGCCCGGCGTGGACATTGGGCGCGTGGACGTTCTGCCGCTCTTCCACCCCGACCGCCCCACCACCACATCCGCGGGCGTCGTCACGGTCATGGTCATTCCCAAATACGATCCGCTCTATCCCGACGCGCCACGCCCCAACAAACTCTTTCTCGATACCGTCTGCGCCCATCTGAACCCGCGCCGTCTCGTCACCACCGAAGTCCATGTGCGCGGTCCCATTTACAAGCGCCTTTGGGTTTCCGTCGGCGTCAACGTGATTGCCGGGCGAGACATCGCCCCCGTCCACGACGCAGTACGCCAGGCGGTGCGCACGTTCCTCTCGCCGCTGGTGGGCGGTTTCGATGAAACCGGCTGGCCGCGCGATACGCAAGTGGACACCAACACCTTGTTGGCGGTGGTCGCGCGGGTTGACGGCGTGCAATCAGTCAACGAAGTGCAATTGGGGCTGGAAACCGGCGGGGCGCTGGACAGCATCGCCATGCAGGGGCTGGAACTGCCGCACCTTGTCGGCATCAGTGTAGCGTCGGGGAGCGCCCGCCCGCTTGATACCGTGCGCGGCACCACACCCCCCGGCGACGGCGACTCGCCGCGCCTGTTCCCGGTGCCGGTTGTTCCCGAAAGTTGCTAACATCAGCAGGTGATTCATGGACGCAAACCAAACTCGTTTTCATCTCATATTCGGCGCCGATGATTGGCAACCTCTCATCGCCGATGATACGCTCTTGTGGGATTTCGCCCGCCAAAGCGTCACGCTGCATCCGCTCGTCTTCCGCTTTCCACAGCCGCCGGGCGACCCTGTGCTGCACGCCGCCGACCGCCGCGACGCCGCGCAAGACCGTTTCGGCAACCGCTACTGGATTGCCGACGACGGGCTGAGCATCCGCTATCAGGGGGCGCACGCAACCGGTGAAGAAATGTTCTGGCCGCGCGAGACGCCCACTGCCGAGCCGCTCCCCGGCGCGTTCAAACCGGCGACGCCGCCCCCTTCCCCACCACCGCAACCGCTCAGCGGCATGGCTATCACCCACAGCCACTACCTCGTTGTGGGAACGCTCGCCCCCGCGGGCTTGCTCATTTTCGACCTGCATGCGGGTGGTCCCCCCATGCCCACGCTTTGGCCGTCGGCAATTCCCTTCGCCCCCTTCGATATGGCTGCCGCCCCCGACGGCGGGCTCTGGATACTCGACCGCGAACACAAGCGGCTCTGGCATCTCGATTGCTTCCTGCGCGTCGTCCCCGCCGGCGGCGATTCCGAGCAACTTGCGCCCCCCCACAGCGACACTTTCCGCCCTAAAGACGCCCCGCCACGCGAACACCCCGCCGTACATTTTCCGGCGGGTATCAGCATTGCGCTTGCCGCCCCCGTTGAAGAAGGCGAACCCATCGCCGTGGACGTTTTGCCGGACGGCACCGTTCTGCTTCTGCTGGTAGACGACGCCGCGGGGCAAAGCGTGCTGCGCCGTCTGCGAAACGGCACGCCGGTTGGCGACGACATCTCGCTCACCGAGGTGCTTGCTTCCTTCCTGGATATCGAAGGCGCAACAACCTTCACCGCCTACGACATGGTGTTTGTTCCAGAGACAAGCGAGATTGCAGGCGTGAGCGTGGGCACGCTCTTTGTGGTGGACGCGGGCGGCAACCAGGCGTTTGCCTTTCGGCTGGAAGCCGCACACGACGAATGGGCGCTGGCTGTCGAACCATTCTACTACCCCATGCGGCTCTACAATGGGCGCGCCCTCATTGCGAACGAACAAGACGCCTTCTATCAAAACACCGCCTTGCGCTGGTTGCCGCTGGCGCACCAACCGCGCCCGCGCTATGAACGCGAAGGCGCACTGCTCACCCCTGTTTTCGACGGCAAAACGCCTGATTGCGTCTGGCATCGGCTCTATGTGGACGCCTGTCTTCCCACAGGCACACATCTGATGGTAGAAGCCCGCGCAGCCAATGATGAAACCAGCCTCGCCCAGCAACCTTGGCAATCCCAGCCGCGGCTTTACAAGCGCAATCGGCAACCCGGCACCGACATCCCCGGCTATCACCCCTACGCCCCCGACGCTGTGGATGAAGCCGGTACATGGGAACTGCTTTTCCAAAGCGTGGCCGGACGCTACATGCAAATGCGGCTCACCTGGCAAGGCGACGGACGCCACACGCCCGCCGTCAAGGCGGTGCGGGCGTATTACCCCCGTTTTTCGTACCTGCACGCCTACTTGCCCGCCGCCTACCGGCTGGACGACACCTCAGCCCACTTTCTCGACCGCTACCTCGCCAACGTCGAAGGCATGTTCACCGTGCTGGAAGACCACATCGCCGCCGTCCATCGCCTGATGGACACCCGCACCGTCGAAGCCGAGTATCTCGACTGGCTAGCGTCCTGGCTGGGCGTTGTGCTTGATCCTGCGTGGGATGACGCCCGCCGCCGCCTGTTCCTGCGCCATGCGGTGGCGCTCTTCAAACAGCGCGGCACCGTCCCCGGCTTGATTCGCATGTTGCGCCTGGCGCTGGACGCCTGCCCCGATGAGACGCTCTTCACCGAAGACGTGGCGGCTTGCTCCATTTCACCCTGCGCCCCCAACGCCTACGACCCCGAAGCCGTGCGCGTTGTCGAACAATTCATGACGCGCACCATCGCCGGCGTCCACTTTGGCGACCCCGACGACCCCGCCGAGGCGGAGACGCTCACCACCGACGCCATCGAAGCGGCGGCGCATCGCTTCACCGTGCTCATCCCGGTACCGTTCGACCTCGCAGACGACGAGCAAGCCCAGGCTGACCGTCTGGCGCTGGCACGCCGCATTGTCGAACAGGAAAAGCCGGCGCACACCGTTTTTGAAGCCAAACCCCATTGGGCACTGTTCCGCGTAGGCGAAGCACGCCTGGGGCTGGATACCCGTCTCGACCTGAGCAGTCGTGACGGGGCGATTTTGCTGGCGCAAACCTACCTGGGGCGTGGACGGCTGGGGGCATCCACCCCCTGGACCATATTCGACGAGATTGGCCGCTACCCTCTCTCATGAAATCGGCGGTGCGGGGTACGCCTTGCACCAACAAGAAAACTCGGAGGCTTGTATGAGTACGAACACAACCATCACCAGCCCGGCGCTTGACCCCTTCAAACGTGTGAAGTACAGCACGGGACTCATCCTTGGCGTGGATGAATTTGAACAAGAGCAGTACTACCTCATGCACCGCGACGATCTGCACACCCGCCTTCTGCACGGCTACGGCACCGTTTGCGGCTTGCAGGTGAGCATCACCCCCAGCGACGATGGCCCCCAAGTGCAGGTCAGCGCCGGCGCGGCGGTGGATACCCACGGGCGGCACATCTGCGTCTCGGAAACCCAATGCGCCTCGCTCAATGGGTGGCTCACCGCCAACCGTGACGCCGTCGCCGAAGAAGAGACGTTTTCGCCGCCCGGAACGTTGACGCTGCATGTTGTGCTCTGCCACCGCGAATGTGAAACCGACAGCGTGCCCGTGCCCGGCGGTCCTTGCCGCTCACAAGAAGAAAGTTTTATCGCCTCGCGTATCAGCGATGACTTTGAACTGCGCCTGCAAACGAACGCCCCCGCCCAATTGCACGAAGACGCCGCACGCCAGTTTGGGGCGCTCCTTGCCCACATGGAAATCGCCGACGAAGCGCCCGCCTACCTCACCGCCGACGCCATGACCGAATTGGTGCGCGGTCTGATTGAAGGCGCACACCCCGAAGAAACGCTCTACCTGCGCCCCGACGAAGCATGCGACCTGCTGGCGCTCGCTGCCCGCGTCTGGACGACCGACGTGCGCCCCCAGATGATGGGCGCGGCCTGTTGCGGCACGCCCGAAGAAGCCTGCATTTTGCTGGCGACACTGCACATCCCGCTGGATGAAGCATGGGGCATCGCAGGCGACATCACGGTGGATGAAAGCCAGCGTCCGCTCCTGCTCAGCACACGCCTCTTGCAAGAATGGCTGCTCTGCGGGCGTCAGGCGCACTATGAACGCCGCGACGTGCGCGAATTTGCGACGCTCCTCACACCCAAACCCACGCTTGTGCGGCTGTGGGTACATCAACCCACGCTGATTGACTTCGGAGAAGACGCCGTCGAACTGTTCGTTGACGAAGTCGCCGTGCCCATTGACAGTATCACACGTCATAATGGGGTGAATGTCTTTGACCTGGAATTGCGCGTTGAAGAAGAGCAAGTACTTGAAGAAGGGCAGCGCCTCACATTGCGGTTGGATAGCACCGCTGTGGACGTGCAAGGCGATTGGGAAGATCTGCTCGACATGTTGATTGACCAACGCATTGATTACCTCAACCGCTCGCCCGAAAACCATCTCTTTGTGTATGGTGTCGCCCATCTCGCCGCCAACGCCATTCAACATGGCGACGCCGCCGGCGGCGACCTGCGCGGCACGTACCCCAACCCTACCGTGCGCGCACTGCAAGGCAACCAGGTATCCACCCAATCCCCTAGCGAAGGCAATGTCCTCATGTGGGTGAAACACGCCAACGGCACAACCTCGTGGACGCCATCCCCTCTGCCCGAAGGTGAAGGTGGCGCGCAACGTCTCAACGACCTGGAAGACGTGGACGTCAGCAATGCCACCGACGGGCAAATTCTCGTCAAACGCGGCGACATGTGGCTTCCCGGTAATATTCCCCAGGGCAGCACAGTGGAAGGCGCATTCGTGCAAGTCCCCTCAGACGCCGGCGCCTATGCGATTGTGGCAGCGGGTATTTTCAACGACCAGGGGCAGGAGATACGTATCCCCTACAACGCGCTGATATCTAAGCCGCAGGGGAACGGCTTGCACTTGCTGACGTTCGAGCGGTACAAAGACCTTTTCGAGAAGGAAGTTGTTTTCATCGTCAAAGGCACGATTGTGGAACCGCTCGATCCCGCGGGAAGTCGCACCGCCATGACTCCTTCACCTGTTTTTATTGTGCGTGAGATGACGATTGAAGGCATCCTCATCGAAATTCGCGCCGCCGCTTTGACAGCCCAACGTTTGCAAGAAGCCATGCAAAGCGATTTTTCACTCGAAGGCAATCTCCTTGAAACCGAACATCCCACGGGACTTATGTTCATGGTAGAGATTAGCGCCTACGGTGATGGGGTGAAAGAGATTCTGGCCTAATCATTGGAACTTGAAGAACGGAGCCTGCCATGACCTATTTACTGACTCCTCTGCTCGACAACGGCATCGAGCATACCAATTTTTTCGACGGGCGCTTGCTAACCGCCTCAGCCTTGCAAATGGAGCAACACGCCACGCATCACCACCAGCGGGCGTTGGGCAACGCTATTGGCGATGGGGTGGCGAATGGGCTCTTTGTGGCGCTCCTCAACAATAGCGCTGCAATCCCGCAAGTGAAGGTGGCGGCGGGGTTGGCGGTGAACCGTGAGGGGCAAACCCTGCGCTTGCCAACAGAGGCGACACTCACGCTTCACCAACAACCGAAGACAAGCCCGCCGACCAGTGAAAGTGGACTTTTCCATGTCTGCCAACCACCTAGCACGGCGACGCCGACCGCCACAAGCAGTCTCTTTGTGCTGGCTATCAGCCCCGCCGAGGGGTTTCGCGGGCAGGTGGCGCTTGAAACACCTGTACCAGCCGGCGCACCCAACGGCTGTGGCGCGGATAAAGTGGTGGAAGGTGTAATGTTTCGTCTCGTCAATGTGCCGCTGAGCGCGCTCACCGATGATGTAGAAGAGCAACTGCAACTCGCCAGGCTCATGCAAAGCGACGCCGCGGCTGACCATTCTCTGTTGCGCAACTGGGTGGCGCATTTCCTGTTCGGCACACCCACCCTGCTGGCAATGCCGGAAGACCCCTGGAGTGTACTGGGGACTACCAGCCTCACACCCCACGGGGGCGCGTTCGAGCGCCTGTGGGGTGCAGGAAGGTTGCAAACGTGCGATGTCCCGCTCGCGCTCATCTTCTGGACGGCAAGCGGCGTGCAGTGGGTGGATAATTGGGCGGTACGTCGTCCTGTAATGCGCCTGTCAGGCGACCAACGCCGCTTGTTGGCGGAAGGAATGCCCGCCACGTTGGGAGACCTCATGGCACAGCAATTCCAGGAGCATGTTGCCTGGCTGTTGCGCCCCCCTGTTACGGTGCGCACAGACTTCATCAAAACACTCTTTCGCTACATGCCGGCTGCCGCCATGATTCCATTCATTGTCCCCCAAGAAGGAGAGCAGGCGCCTGTCGAAAATGAACTTCAACCGAATGACGACCTGGTATTTGAGAAAAAAGAAAAAGAGATTGCCGCACATGCCATTGCGGTAGAAGAAGCTCACGCCAAAGCACGCCTTGATACGGGCATGATTGGCCGCACGTCCACTCTCGGCGCATTCGACGTCGGACACCCGGTTGACTGGCAAGCGGAAATCGCTCAACTGCAACTGCGCCTTCGACAAGCCAAAACACTCAACCTCACCCTCAGTGGTCCCAAAAACCGCGGTTTCGAGCCATTCGCCTTTTTCGCCACCCTGCTCGACCCTGACCAGTATCAGGTTATCCCCGGTGCGGTATTGCATCGCTTGCTTCATGAAGGCTTTCAGCATCCCCCCATTGACGTGCACGCACTGGAAAAACCCGATGATTTCAATCTTTACCTTGTCAACGAAAACTGGCAGGCGGTGCAACGCCTGGAAAACGTGCAGTTCTACGCCATCGTTGGGCATCAACATCTGCCGCCTTTGCCCGATGCACTCATTCAACGTGCCGTGAGCGCCACCGTGCAAATCGTCAAGCCTGTCATGGAATCTGTGGCTGCCGATGCACCGGTCGAACATGTCGAAGACATTGGTCCCAAACGCGCCGAGGCGCTGAAAAAACACGGCGTTCAAACCGTACGCGACCTCGCCAACACCTCTGTGGAAGAAGTCGCACGTATTCTCAACGTAAAATCCAAAACAGCCACCAAGTTTGTGCGTGAAGCCCAACGCCTGCTGGAAGAAAACCGCCTGATTGGTGAAACGCCTTCCGTCGCATTCAAAGGCTTTCGGTTCGGTAAGCGATAAAAGCAGTAGCCTTGTGGCTACACGAAAGAAAAAGTGAGCACCATGCCATCACCCGCCGACAACCATATCCACCACCTGCACGTTCACAACGCCCCCAACGACACCCCTCACGTGCGGCTCATGCTGCGCCGTGTGCTCAACGAAGCCGTCGAAGCGCCCCCCACCCTGCCGCCGCGCGCCATCTTGCTCGTTCCGCGCCTTGCCCCCGATGAAGCCCTGCCCTTGCACGATACGCAACACGCGCACCGTTGGGCGGCACACGTGCGCACCTTGCTCGCCGACCTTGCCGCCCGCGCTCAATCCCCCACCGCCGGGCGTATCCCCACCAACGCGCCGGCGCTCATCCTGCGCGACCGCGCGGAATGGTTGGCGCTCACCTTGCTCATCGCCGCCGGGCTGGAACCGCCCCCCACGCGCTTCCCAACACTGGCGAACGCACGCCGCCGCTCACCCAGCGCGTGGCTTCAAAACGAACCGCGCCTCGCCCCAGCGGCGCTGGCACGCCTGCACGACTGGCGCAAACGCGAGGCGCTTCTCGCCACTCTCACCCCCACCGAAGCCGAAACCACGCTCCGCGCCATCGCCGCCGCCTGGGGCGTACCCCTGCCCGCCAAGCACCTTGCCGCCTATGCCGCGCCCATCGCCCTGCTTGAATGCGCCGCCCTGCTCGCGGCAACACCTCACCAGGCGCACCACGCCGCATGGCACAGCGCCTTGCACATATGGTGGCTCGCACATGCCGCTGAGAACGAACAAGAGCCGACGCCCAATCTCGCCGCCGCTCGCTCGACATTTCCACGTACCACCGCCGGGTCGCACGAAGAAGCGCACGAGACGCCTGCACAGCACACATCACCGCCTGGCACACCACCACCCACCCAGCCAGACACTGCGCCCACGCCCATGCCCGAACACCAACCCAAAGAAGCGCACGAGACGCCCGCACAGCACGCGCCATCGCCCGGCGCACCCACCACCACACTGCCCATCTGCGCCACCCACAGCGCCGGCGTGCTCTTTTTGCTGAACCTGTGCGCCTGGCTCGACCTGCCGCACAGCGCCCCCATCGACCTCACGCTCTGGGCGTGGGTGGACGTTTTCGCGCGCGCCCTGCTTGCCCCCCACACAGACGAGCACGACCCCATCTGGCTCTGGTTGGCGGAGATGGACGGGCGCGAACCAGGCACACTCCCCGGCGCGACCCTGCCGCCGCTCGACACATTCACCCTACCCCCCGCCTGGCTCGATACGCCCGCCGCACTGCACTGGCACGCTGACACCGATACACTCGCCCTCTTCACCGCCGACGGGCTTTGGCTCACTCACACCCCGCGCACACACGCGCCGCCCGCTCTCCAGGCGGCGCAACTCGCCCGCCCCTACGGCGAACGCCCCCGCGAGCACGCTACACCGCCGCCCCTCTTCGATACGCCCGCCGCCTGGTGGCAACGCCTCAACCCAACCCTGCGCGGGTGGCTGGGTCGCGCCATGCCCTTCATTCGCCGTCTTTGGGACACACGCACCGACCACACACCGCCGCCCGCCATTCTCCAAAGCCCGCACCTCGCGCACATCTACACCACCGCTACCCATGTGGACGTCATCTGGCCAATGGATGCCGTTTCGCTGCCGGCGCGTCTCGCTGGGCTGGATGCCTCGCCCGGCTGGTTGCCCACGGTGGGGCGTGTTGTGACGTTTGAGTTTCGATAAGGAAAAACAGATGCCAGCACAAACCGTTTTTCAGCACATACAGCGGACACCGCGCAACCATTTCGCGCTCTGGTACTTCGCCGCCGCGTACACCATGCTCGCCGACTTGCACATGCTCGCCGGTGAAGCCGGCTTGCGCGCCTGGTTCGAGCCCTACCCGTTTCTGCACCAATACCTGGACGAAATGGCCGCCTTCATGCCCGACGACCTGACATGGCAAGAAGGGCACCACTGGTGGCAACGCGAACTTGCGGCATGGGCGACCGACACCCCCGCCCCGCTTCCCCTGCAACGGCTCGCCACGCATCCGGCATGGAACGCAACGACCCTGCTCGCGCTCGCCTTTCTGGGCTTGTCCGAAGAAGATTCACGCTTTGGTACGCTCTTCGCCCAAGTGCAAGGCAGCCCCGCCTTGCGACGCCCAACCGTCGAAACGGTGGGGCGCGCGCTCTCCACTGCTTCCGCCGCGCCCGATGGTGGGTGGGCGCTCTGCCGCCCCATTGTCGAAGCCGGCCTCGCCGACATCACCAACCCCGACGACCCACGCGCCGAATGGATGCTGCGCCCTGTTCCCTGGTTGTGGGACGTAGTGCGCGGCGAACCGCCCGAAACCGAGCATGAATGGCTCGCCTGGCACGCCGCCGACACGTTTCCCGCCCCCAATGCGCTCATCCTGCCCGAACGCACCCAAACCGCCGTCGCCAACCTGCGCACCATGCTGCATGAAACGCCGCACCTGAGCATTGTCGTGCGCGGCATGCCCGGAAGCGAACGCCTGCCGCTTGTAGGGGCGCTCGCCCGCGAACAAGGATACGGCGTTGTTGTTGTCAACGCCGCCGACCTGGACAAAACCCGCCGCCGCCAACTGGCAACCTTCTGCCGCATGCAACACGCCTGGCCTGTCCTGCGCGCTGAACTGCCGCCGGGTGAACGTCTGCGGCTCGACGCCCTGCCCGGCTACGCCGGCACGGTCGGCATCATCGTGGGTGCTGTGGGCGGCATCGAAGGCGCTTTGCTCGCCCGCTCAGTCGGGCTTCACATCCCCCCGCTGCACGCCAACGAACGCCGACGCTACTGGCAACAGGTACTCGACGGCACACCAGTGGACGACCTCGAAACCATCGTGGAACGCTTCCATCTTCCCGGCGGCTATATCCGCCGCATTGCGCCGCTGGCACGCCACCAGGCCGCCCTCAATGGGCGCAACACCATCACCCCCGCCGATATTCAACACGCCAGCCGCACCCTCAACCGCGAAGTGCTGGACACCCAAGCCACACGCCTTGACGCAAGCGGCGGCTGGGCGCATCTTGTCGTGACCGAAAGCACCCGCGAACGCCTGTTTGAACTCGAACAACGGTGCCGCCACCGCGAACACCTGCTGGCGCACCTCGCCCCCGTGTACGCAGGCAGCAATCGGGGGGTGCGCGCCATGTTCAGCGGCGCCAGCGGCACCGGCAAAACATTCGCCGCCCGCATTCTCGCCGCCGAACTCGGCATGGACATCTACCGCGTGGACCTTTCCGCCATCGTCAACAAGTACATCGGCGAAACGGAGAAGAACCTGCATCGCATCTTCACCCACGCCGAAGCGCTCGACGTCATCCTGCTGTTGGATGAAGGCGACGCCCTGCTCGGCAAGCGCACCAACGTTGCCAACGCCAACGACCGCTACGCCAACCTGGAAACGAACTTTCTCTTGCAACGCATGGAGACGTTCGGCGGCATCGTCATTGTCACCACCAACGTCGCCGACCAGATTGACACCGCCTTTCAGCGCCGCATGGACGTTGTCGTCCACTTCATCCCCCCGGACGCTGTGGCGCGCTTGCGCATCTGGGCGCTCCATTTGCCAGAGACCCACCAGGTCAGCGACGCCTATCTCCACCGCATTGCCACCGCCTGCGCCCTCACCGGGGGGCAAATTCGCAACGTGGCGCTCAACGCCACCCTCGCCGCGCTGGATGAAGGCGCACCCGTGAGCGAACGCCATCTCGCCCACGCGCTCGCCGCTGAATACCGCAAAGCCGGCGGGATTTGCCCGCTGGATGAAACCGGCGAAGTGCGCGCCGCTGTGGGCGTGGAAACGTTCATGAATACGTTGGGACACAACGGCAATGGGCGCAGTTGACGCCCCGCCATTCACAGGAGGCATCTATGCCTGAACAAATCCGTACCCACAAACCCGCTTCACCCACCCGCCATACCGCACACACCCAAGCGCCGCGCTCGCGTGCGCGGCATACACCGCTCACCCTGTTCACCCAAGCCCCTTTGCAATTTCGGTTGCGCGTAAGCCAGCCCGGCGACCGCTTCGAGCGTGAGGCCGACGCCGCCGCCGACCGCGTGGTCAACGGGCAACCAGCCCCGCCCATCACTCCTTTGCATGGCGTCGTGCGTCAGCATCAGGCGGAAGAAGAGGAAGAAGCGCAAGCCAAATTGGTACAACGCCAACCGATGGAAGAAGAGGAAGAGACGATACAAGCCAAATGCACCTGTGGCGGTGGTCCCGGCTGTGCCTGTGGCGGCAACACGGAACGTGACGAAGCCGTCCAGCGCGCGCCCGCGCCCCCCATCGCGCAAGCCACGCAAGGCGGTCGCCCACTCGACACCCACACCCGCGCCCGTTTCGAGCCGCGCTTCGGCGCTGATTTTCGCCAGGTACGCATCCACACCAGCGAAACCGCCGACCAGAGCGCCCGCGCCTTGAACGCGCTGGCGTACACCCGCGGCAATGACATCGTCTTTCGCAAAGGCATGTATGCGCCCGAAAGCACCGCCGGGCAACGTCTGCTGGCGCATGAATTGACGCACGTGGTACAACAGCGAGGCGGTTCACGCGCAGTACAGCAACAAGCCATTCAGCGCAAAGTGGTTGACGCCCGCGTCAGTTGCCACGGCTACCCACGCACATACCCGATTTTCACCATCATTGGCACGACCGACCCCGTCGGCGTCATTCGTGCGGCTGACAGCCGCGCTATCACCCTGTTGACCAATGTCATTGATGAACTGACGCATATCCGCAACGCCATTATCGGCGGAGAAGAACCCAATTGGCCGCTTATCAGCGACGGCTTGGCGGACGCTATGCGCCGCTACCTGCGCCTGGACGCCAACAATGCCGCCGTCTGGCGCGGGACTGGTCCTCGAACCGTCTTCATGGCTATTCGCTGGTTGCGCAACATTCGCCGCACCCTGCAAGGCGGTTGGCTCCGCTACACGTGCATCGGAACTGATTGCGAGGCGGACGATTGGGCGTACACCTATGTAGGCGTTCATCGCCTCTACCTGTGCCGCCACTTCTGGACCGACACGCTGGACAATCAGGCGCTCACGCTCATTCACGAAGTTTCACACATCTACTATGGCACCGATGACGTTGGCGGTGGCATCGGCAACGCCCACTGCCTGGAACAATTCGTCACCGAAGCCAACGGGCTTGCCGTTTCACCCGGCTTTATCGGCAGTTGCCGCACATAAACATCCAACCGCAAAAACTGAACCATGCCAACACATGCCCGCACCACCCAATCCAAACGCCGCCGCCCACATCTCCCCAAACCCGCCGCCCAACGCGAAGCGGGGACACAACCGGCGCCACGCACGCCCGCAGCGACCCTGAACGCCCCCCCAAGTCTGGGCATTGTTCAGCGCATAGCCATCGTGCAACCGGCGCATGACGCCTACGAGCGCGAAGCCGACGAAGCCGCCGCCCGCGTCCTCGATGGGCGTTCCGCTGGGCGGCTCTCCGCCGTTACGCCTGCACCCCCCGCTGACCCCGCCGACGCCCCACCATGGCGACTTGCGCCCACATCCGCCCTCGCCGTGGACGAACGCGCACTCCGCCCCCCCGACGCCGGCGAAGCCCTGCCCGCCCCCCACCGCCGCCGCCTCGAACGCGGCTTTGGCGTCTCCTTGCGGCATGTGCGCCTTCACAACAGCCCCGCCGCCCGCCGGCAAGCCGCCGCCCTCGGCGCGCGCGCCTTTACACACGGCGAGCATATCTGGCTCGGTCCCAACGCATCCCCCCACGACGCCCATCTGCTCGCCCACGAAACGGCGCACGTGGTGCAACAGGGCGCCGCCCCCCGCGACCACGCGCCGCCCCCAACACGCCCCCCTGTCATTCAGCGTTTGTTTGGCATCAGTTGGGACGACGTGGCGGGCGTCGCCGGCGCGGTGTACGACAACACGCTGGGCGTGGTGGTGGACGCCGCCGGGCAGGTGCTCGAATGGACAGGCGACATGATTTGGACGCTCATTGAAAAAGTCGCCCCCGACGCGCTTGTTTCGCTTCTGCGCGAAATCATGGAGAAAGGCATCATCGGCTTTCTCACCGAGAAGGTGCGCGCCGTTTTCAACGCCTTGTTTGGCGGCATTGAAGACCAAAGCGGTACGCTCGCCTCGCTCTTTGCCTTTTTCGGCATGCTCTTCACCAGCATGCAAACCATTCTGGCCGGGCTGCTCAGCGGTGATTGCGAACCACTTTTCGGGGCTGTGCGCACCCTCATCGAAGTGGTCAAAAACCTGGCAAGCGACGCCTGGGACGCCATCAAAGATTTCTTTGCCCCCGTGGGGGATTTCTTCGCCGACCTGTGGAAGAAACTCGGCGCGCCCCTTGTGGAGTGGATTGGTGACGTCGCCGGCGATATTTGGGACGAGATCCAACAAATTGGGCGCGACTTGTGGGCGTGGACGGAACCCGTGCGCGACGCTGTCGGGCGCGCCTGGACCTGGATCAAGGAGCAACTTGGTTTTGGCGGCACCGGCGAAGGTGAAAGCGAGGGCGGGCTGGTGCAGTGGATCACGGAGAAAGCCGGCGAAGCATGGGACGCCATCAAAGAAACGCTCGCCCCCGTGCTGGAGCCCATCCAAGGCTTCATCGCCAAAGTGCAAGCCCTCCTGCCGCTGGACGCCATCCAGAACTTGCGCGACACCGCCGAATCCTTTGGCAACGACGCCGCCGACGCCGATGACGGGCTGGGCGGTCCCGAAGACATGACCCAAAAACAGGATATGTTGCGCGAGCGCTTGCTCCCCGCCATTCTCAACGGCATGAACGCCATTGTCGCCGCCATCGGACGGGCGGGGGCATGGGTGCAAAGCACAATTGGCGACATCGCCGGCACCGTGCTCGGCATGTTCCAATCCATGCGCGAAAGCGAGTGGCTGCGTCCGCTTGTCGGTCTGCTGGGCTGGGTTGAACAAGGCGTGCAATCCCTCGCCAACTGGGCTATCGAGACGGTTGGGGCGTTCTTCAACGGGCTGACCCAAGCCATTCAATACGCCAAAGGCTTCGTCAAGCCCGTCTTGAACATGCTGCGCAAACTTGTCGCCGTCGTCAGCGACGTCATTGGCGCCTTGCCCGACCTCATTTTGGGTCCCTTCTGGCGGCTCATTCCCGAATGCGTGCGCAACGTTGTCAAAGACTTCGTGGTCAACCACATTCTCAGCCACGTGCCCTTTTTCAGCGCCCTGGTCGAAATCAAGGACATCTGGGGGCGTCTGCTTGGGTTTGTCCAGCGTGTACTCATCAAAATTTTTGTGGACGGCGACATTCTCGGCGCCGCCTGGCTCATTTTCAAGGAACTGCTGAACCTTGTCGGCATTCCCGCCGACCTCGTGGTCAACATCGTGCGCAACGCCATCGTCGCCTGGGCGGACATCGTGCTCAATCCGGTCGGCTTCCTCATCAACCTGGTCAAAGCCATTGGGCGCGGCTTCCTCAACTTTTTTGAGAACATCACCACACACCTGCTCCAAGGCTTTACCACCTGGCTATTTGGCTCGCTCTCCGAAGCGGGCATCAGCCCACCGCAAGATTTGAGCCTGCGCTCCATTCTGACATTCGTGCTCGAAGTGTTGGGCATCACCCTCGACAACGTTCTTGAACGATTGGCGCTCAAAATTGGGCGCGAACGGGTTGAACGGCTGCGGCGCATGCTAGACGTCGCCACGGGGGTGTGGGCGTGGGTGCGGCGGCTGATTGAAGAAGGACCTGCAGCACTGTGGGAATTCGTGCAAGAGAAACTGAGCGACCTGTGGACCATGGTCATGAGCAGCGCCATCGGCTGGATTACCGACCGTATCATCAAACAAGCCTCGCTCTGGCTTGCCAGCCTGATTGACGTGAGCGGCATCATGCCCATCATCAACGCCATCATCGCCATCTACCGCGCCATTCAATCCTTCATGGCCTACCTGCGCGACCTGCTGGAAATCATCAACACGGTCTTCCAGGGCATTGCCAACATTGCGCGAGGGGTGATTGATGAAGGGGCGGCGTATGTTGAAAATGCGCTGGCGCGAGCGCTCCCCGTCGCGATTGGCTTTCTCGCCAACCAGTTTGGATTTGGCTCTCTGGGGCGGCGCATCGCCGAACTGATTGCCGCAGTGCGCGAAAAGGTAGAGGCGGCGATTGACTGGCTCATTGACAAAGCGATCGCCGGCGGGCGCGCCTTCCTGGACATGCTTTCACGCGGGGCAACCGCCGTGCGCGAAGGCGTGGCGGCGATTTTCGAGTGGTGGAAAACGCGCAAAAAATTCCGTCAGGGGGATGAAGAGCATACGCTCTACTTTGAGGGCGAAGACGAAAACGCCAAATTGATGGTGGCGAGTACACCACGCACATTGTCCGCCTATGCCGGCGTCCTTGGTGAGAAAGGCGTTGACGAAACACTCGTCAAACGTGTTCAAAAACTGGTCACCGAAATTGACACTCTCAAATTCAAACTGCTTGCCGATGACCGCAAGAAAGACAAGAGCATGGGCAAAAAGCGCGGTGAACAACTCTCCCAAAAACTGACTGAGCTTGCCCATACGCTCGCCGAAGTGAACCCTGATGATGAGACACGTCCACCATCAAAAATTCAGTATGAAACCGATAACTTAGGCATAAGCGGCAATGTTGTGGGCAAAAAGATGGTTGCCAAACCGCTCAGTATCAACCCCGGCGGACATGCAGGCAGTCAGCCACGCGAAAAAAGCGTTCTTTGGGAAGCCCTTGGTAAAAATAAAGAGCGCCGCAGACGTTTCTTTGTCCGTGGGCACTTGCTTAATCACCACGTCTTTGGACCGGGAACGAACGTCAACCTGACGCCAATTTCGGGACAGCTCAATACAACGATGGAAAAACAAGTTGAAGACAAAGTCAAACACCTTGTGCTAGACAAAAACAAAGTTGTTCATTACGAAGTCGAAGCCGATTATGGAACTCCTCCTGAGGGCACTGCTGTTGTTCCAGAAGAAGCGAAACTCGCCGGCAAACTCACATTTACACTTCGAGAAATGACAAAAAAGAAAAATGCAAAAGGCGACAAGCCCGAAGATTGGGAAGACGGCCCCAAAATTGCTGTACCAGCCGATCTTACCCACAAACTCCCAACCTGATGTTCTGCGTCGGCTACACGTCCTGTTGGCGCATGAACCAATACGCCGCCATCGCCATCGAAATCAAGTAAAATGCGGTCAGCGCCATGAACGGAATCGTCACAAACCCAAAGTAGTTCACATACTTTACCGTGCAGGGCACCCCCGCCTTGCACGTCCCCGTTTCCGTCAACACCCCAATTTGCAGCAAATAGTGGTACGTCGAAACAAACATCCCCAGCACCGAAAGCGGCAACACGTAGAGTGGAAGTCCCTCATCGCGGCGCAGAATCCCCACCAGGATAATCGCCACCAGTGGGTACATGAGAATGCGCTGATACCAGCAGAGCGTGCAAGGAATAAACCCGCGCACCTCGCTGTAATACAAACTGCCACTCATCGCCGTCAACGCCACAATCCAGGCAAACAGGGGAAGAAACGCGCGCACACGTGCACTGTTCATTGCTCTTTGCTCCTTTGTTGTCAGAGATGACGGCGGAAGTATATCGCGAAGCCACCGCCTGCAAAATCACCATCCTACACCCAAGCGCCACCTTGACTTTTCAGCATTCTGTTGTGAAATAGAGCCCACATCATCCAATGGCGAACACAAGGAGTACCTATGGTGGATCTCAACCAGCTCAACGAATATCAGCGCAACCGCCTGGAAAAAGCCGAACGCTTGCGCGAACAGGGCATTGACCCGTACCCACTGCGCACGCGGCGCACCCACACCAGCCGCGAAGCGATCCAGGCGCTGGAAAACGCCCCATCCGAAGACGAAGCGCCGCGCGTCATCGTCGCGGGGCGCATCGTTGCCTTGCGCGTCATGGGCAAAGTCACCTTCGCCCACATCGAAGACCGTGACGGGCGCGTGCAACTCTTCTTCCAGCTGAACACATTGGGCGAGGACGCCTACACGCGCGTGAAGAAGCTGCTCGATTTGGGCGACATCATCGAAGCCGAAGGCGTCATGTTCCGCACACGCACCGGCGAACCAACCGTGCGCGTTGAGGCGTGGCGCATGCTCGCCAAAGCGCTCAACCCGCCGCCCGAAAAGTGGCACGGGCTGAGCGACGTCGAACAACGTTATCGCTACCGCTACGTGGACTTGATGAGCAATCCCGACGTGCGGCGCATCTTTGAAACCCGCAGCCGCATGATTCGCGCGGTGCGCCGCTTCATGGATGAACAAGGCTTCCTCGAAGTGGAAACGCCCATCTTGCAACCGGTGTATGGCGGGGCGGAAGCTGAACCCTTCATCACCCACCACAACTGGGCCAAGCGCGACCTCTATTTGCGCATCGCTCCTGAATTGTACCTGAAGCGCTTGCTGGTGGGCGGTTTTGAGCGGGTGTACGAAATTGGCAAGAACTTCCGCAATGAGGGCGTCAGCACCAAGCACAACCCCGAACACACCGCCATGGAAGCCTACCAGGCGTATGCCGACTACAACGACATGATGAACCTCGCCGAACAGCTCTGGTATCGCGTCGCGCTTGATGTGCACGGCACCGCGCAACTCCCTTACGGTGAGCATGTGCTTGATTTCACCCCGCCCTGGCCGCGCATCACCCTGCGCGACGCCATTCTGGAACGCACCGGGGTGGACATCAACGCCGCGCGCACGCTCGACGCCCTGCGCGACGCCATCCGCCAGCGGGGCTTGCGTGTGGATGAAAAGCCCACCTGGGGCAAACTGGTGGATGAATTGTTCAGCGAGTTCGTGGAACCGCACTTGATTCAACCCACCTTCATTGTGGATTACCCGCGCGAGATTTCACCGCTCGCCAAGCAAAAACCCGACGACCCCGACACCGTGGAACGCTTTGAGCTCTTCATCGCGGGGATGGAAGTGGCCAATGCGTTCAGCGAATTGAACGACCCCGTGGAGCAGGAGCGCCGCTTTGAAGCGCAGCAAGCCAACCGCGCCGCCGGCGATACCGAAGCGCACCCCATGGATGAGGATTTTGTGAACGCGCTCATGTACGGCATGCCGCCCGCCGGGGGGATCGGTTTCGGTATTGACCGTTTCGCCATGATTTTCACCAACCAGAAGAGTATCCGCGAGGTGATTCTCTTCCCCACGTTGCGCGAGCGCCACGAAGAGTCGACGCACGAAGAAGAGGCGTAAGCCCCGAGCCGTGAACGCAAACGCCGCCCCGCATGGTGCGGGGCGGCGTTCTTCCGCCAGACGTGCTACCCTTCGCGCGAAAGGCGGCCTTCGCGTTTGGCGTAGCGCTCAGCCACGATGAAGAGACGCACCCCCAAAGGCACTGAAACCACGCCGGCAACCATCAAAGGCCAGATGGACGACCAGAGCGCGCTCAGCGGCGCACCTTCCAGAATGGCTTGACGCATGCCCTCCAGCACATACGTAGCCGGCGAAAGATACGAAAACGGTTGAATCCACTCCGGCAACACGCTCACCGGATAGTAAATCCCCGACACGAGCAAGAGCATCGCCTGCACCACGTTGGTCATCTGCGCTCCCCGTTCAGGGAAGAGCAGAGGCAGAATGGCCGCCATAATGCCCACGCCAATGAACGAGACGCTCCCCAACACCAGAATCACGGTCGCCGCGCTCATGTTCGCACGGCTCAAATCCAGGTCAAAGAAGACTACCACCGTGAAGAGGATGATGGCGGTGTGAAAAAGCCCATACACCAGCGAGAAGAGCGTGGTTCCCACCAGGTGGGTGAAGCGTGAAATGGGCGCCATCAGCGTGTATTCGATGGTGCCTTCCCACCGCTCCCAGGCAATCATGTCCGAGACAATGCTGAACACAACGCTCAGGAAATGCCAGACGAGCGTCCCAATCAGCAAGTACATGACCATGCGCTGGGTGTCAATGGGCTGCCCCGAAATCTCAGACGCCCCCGCCCCAATGAAGGTCACCGCCAGCGAGTTAGCGATACTGTACGCCAACCAGACGACTTCCCAGCCCCAATAGCGCTTCACCAGGTTGAAATTGCGTTCAACAAAGGCATATGAGGCGCCTAATTCGCGCCGCAATACGTGATTCATGCCACACCTCCCACCACGACCTCTTCTTGCTCTTCACTCAGGGCGCGCCCCGTCAACGCCATGAAGACATCTTCCAGCGTAGGCTCATGCCCATTCTGGCGTACCAGCGCCTTCAATTCGGCGGGGGTGCCCTCCGCGACGATACACCCGCGGTCAATGATGGCGATACGGTCGCACAGTCGCTCGGCTTCGTGCATGTCATGCGTCGTCAGGACAACGGTGGTCTCATACACATCGCGCAACTCGAAGACGAACGCCTGCACTTCGCGCTTGGAGCGCGGGTCCAGCCCGGTTGTCGGCTCGTCGAGCAAGAGCAAACGGGGGCGCGTGAGCAACGCGCGCGCCACCGCCACCTTCTGCTGCATCCCCCGCGACATCTTTTCCATGGGGCGGAAGATGGCTTCTTTTTCCAGCCCCAGGCGCGTCAGCGTCTCGATGATTTCACGCCGCGCCTCTTTGGCGTCCAGACCATACAGCCGCGCCCCAAACATCAGGTTTTCCATTGGTGAAAGCTTCTTGAAAAACGACGCTTCCACCGAAACGCGGTTGATCAGTTCCTTGACGATACGCTCTTCGCGCACCACATCATGCCCAAAGACGCGAATGGTGCCGGCATCGGGAATGAGCAGGGTGGAGATACACCGAATGAGCGTTGACTTGCCCGAACCGTTGGGTCCCAAAATGCCATAGATTTCACGCGGCGCGACGCGCAAAGAGACATCTTTGAGCGCCACAACCTGCTCCACTGCTTTTTTCGGCTGCCACGGCCAGCGGCGGCCACTCTCTTTCTCGAAAACTTTGCGCACATGTTGCACATCCAGCGCACACGTTGCTGTTGTCATAGCCCAAACTCCTCATCTTTGTATGACTGTTCAGCATGCCCGCGGCAAAGAAAAAACCGCGAGCGTCTGTTCTTCAAGGCTCGCGGCGGTCTGAGACGAAAAAGCCGCGGACCTTGCAGCGCCCGCGGCGGTTGACCTCACAGTGAACGGTCAGCCGGCAGGCGCACAACTCCCATCAAGAACAAAGGCATTGACGATGTTGTCCTGTTTCACCATTTTGCACCTGCCTTGAAAAAGCGACTTGAAACATTTCAGGTTGCCGTAGGTTAGCATGGCTTACTGTACTTCCAAACAGGGCGCTTGTCAAAACCCTGCATGCCGTCTCATCCCCATGCGCAACTAGCACATTCCTCCTATTTTTGGCGCCATTTTGAACCATTTGGCCTCGAAAACAGACTCATAAGTAGACGCAGGCAATAATTTCCCCACAACAAGGCCAACCTGCGTCAAAGAAACATCAAGCAAGTTGATTCAGAAAGGAGTGCAGTATGAAGCGGTTTGTGAAGGTCTTTTTTGCCCTGGGGTTGTTGCTGGCACTGGCAACAACGGTGTGGGCGGCAACAATCATCGTTGATGGTGACCGTGAAGCAACTTGGTCATCAATTCCTGTTGGGCAGCCTGATGCAAACGAGGGGACTATTAGCGATGACGTAGACATTAATTTAGTTAAGTGGACAAATGATACAACGAATATGTATTTTATGATTGATACGCAAGGCACACCTAGGTTGAGTAGTGGTTTTAATCCTACTCGTGTGTATATTTGCCTTAATACAGATAATAATACAACCACTGGAAGCACATATAACAATTGCAACAATCAAAGTGGTTTTGATAGATATATTCTTATAAATGGTGCTTCATCAGTAGAGGTATATGATGGAAGCTTTAATTTAATTTCAAATGGCACATTAGGCTATAACACTTCTGCCACCACTCCTGTTATTGAAGTCAGTGTTGCACTAAGCGACCTGGGCTTTGGCCCTGGCAACTGCCCGTCACAAGTTCCGACAGTTGTTTACTATGATAACGGTACAACCGACCCCGACGACAATACACCTGATAGCGGCACATTCAACACCAACTGCGGTTCTCCCACCGCCGTCACGCTGGAAACCTTTGGCGGCACCGCCACAGGCACGGATACCCGTCTCTTGCTGGCGGGCGCGCTGGCGGGGCTCTTCACCCTGGCCGGCGGTTGGCTCGTCTGGCGACGCCGCTAACCACTTGCAGCACACCCATTGGGGGGCAACCGCCCCCCTTTTTGTTTGTCACGCCGCCCCATGTTTGCTACCATCTGCCCCGCCACCACCAAACACCAGACCAGAGGAGCCAACCTGTGCCGCCTCACGAACGGTCAAACGACGAATGGCTTGCCGACTTGCGCGGTCCCAACCGTGACGCAGCGCTTGCCGACTTGCGCGCCGTTCTCCTGCGAGGGTTGCGCTTTGCATTGGACCAATCGGGCAACCTGCGCGACACCGACCTGGAAGATTTTGCGCAAGAAGCGCTTCTGCGCATCCTCGATAACCTGGATTCATTCCGCGGCGAAAGTCGTTTCACCACATGGGCGCACAAAATCGCCGTGCGTGTCGCCTTTTCAGAACTCCGGCGGCGGCGTTGGAAAGATGTTTCGCTCGATGAGTGGCTGGAACAGAGCGAAGGCGATTTCACGCCCCAATTGCTCGCCGATGAAAACGCCACCCCCGAAGAGGTTGCCGTCCAGCAATCGCTGTTGGACGCCATCGCGCGGCTTATGCGTGATGAGTTGACCGAGCGCCAGCGCAAGGCACTCGTTCTTGTCGCTATACGGGGTGTGCCGATGGAAGAAGTGGCGCGGCGCATGAACACCAACCGCAACGCGCTCTACAAACTTCTGCACGACGCCCGCAAGCGGCTCAAGCAGGCTATGGCGCGTGAAGGCATCAACCCGCAAGAAGTGATGCAGCTTTTTGAACGCACACCGTAAGAAAACCCCATGAACGCTCCCTCTAAGCAAAGAGAAGCAAGAGGAAAAAGCGAGGCTGTATGAACTGGTGGACGCAATTTTGGAACCGTATACGTGGGCGCCAACAAACCACCCGGCAGGCGCTTGTCTTGCATGCTGACACGTTACGCGGCATTGTGCGCAGCATTTTCACCACAGAAGAACGCGAGCTGACGTGCGATGAGTGTTTCGAGCAGCTGGACACCTTCGCCGAGCTGGTGCTGGTTGGGAAACCCATTCCCGAAGCGCTCAAACTGGTGGAAGCGCACCTGGAACGCTGTCACGATTGCCGCGAGGAATTTGAAGCCCTCATGGCGGCGCTCCGCGCAGCGTGAAGCCGGATGGTGCGCGCGGGAGAAGGCGTTTGCCGGCTTCCCCCACGCGCACGATGCGGTTCTCACACACCTGCGGCAACGATGCGTTCAAAAAGTGCATCGTATGCCTGAATCTGGGTGCGCCAATCGAAGCGCCGCATGGCACGGCGCAGAGGTTCATCCACACGCGGCACGCCTGTTTGCAAATAGGCGGCCAATTTTTCCACCAACGCCTCACGGTCGGAGTAGAAGACCGCTTCGCTGTACGCCGGCGGAATGTACTCCGGATACGCCAGCGCCTTCGGCAACACCGGGAAACACCCCGCCGCAATCGCCTCAATCACCGCCAGGCCAAAAAATTCGTGGATGGCTGTGCTCACCACCAGGTCGGCGCGGCGCAACAACGCCCGATAGCGCGCTGTTTCAGCGTAGCCAAAATGCACAATCCGGTCGCGGAACCGTTCACGCGCATCCAGAAACTCCTGCGGCTTCAAGCGGAAACTTTCCCCCGCCAACGCCAACCGAAACGGCACACCACGCTCCGCAAGGCGGTCCAGCGCCCAAAAGAACGTTTCGGGTCCCTTGTCGTATTCCCAACGTTGATTCCAGAGGATGAGCGGCGGCTGGCTCCCGCGCGGCGGAAGGTCGTCGGCGACGCCCGGCGGCTCCGGTTCGTCAATCCAGCCCAAATCAAGCCCGGGATGCAAAACGACGCTCCGCGCCCGCACGTCTTCGATGGTTTCCAGGTTGTTGTAGTCGGGAAAATGTTTCAGAAGACGAGGCAATTCAACGAAGAATTCATCACGATGATAGGCGGAATTGAACGCCACCGCGTTGGACGCCAGCGCCGAGACGTAATTGATCCAGCCATAGTGCAAATCGCGCTTGGTGCCGGGGGGAAACGGGTAGGTGAGCTGGTTCTCGTGGAAGTAGGTCAGCACGGGGGTCTGCGCCGTGCGTGCACGGGTAAGCGCCAGAAGCGTAGTGACATCGAGCATGTCCGTCGCCACAATGAGGTCGGGCATACGTTCACGCGCCAGAATGTTGGGCGCCAGCGTTACCGCCGCGCCATGCATGCGCCATTTCCAGAAGCGCCCCGGAAGCGTCAACAACTCCACGGTGTGGGCGCTGTACCGCTGGACGCCCCGCGCCCACACCGCATGCGACCCCATATCGTACGGCTCAATCAGCAGAACGTGCATGGGCTAGCGTGGAATGCGAATTTCTTGCCCCACAACGATGCGGCTGGGGTCTTCAATCTCGGGGTTGGCTTCCAGAATGGCTTCCACCGTCACGCCAAATTCCTGGGCAATCTTAGCCAGCGTATCCCCCGACTGCACCACATAAACCTCGAACTCAGGCTCTGGCGTGGGCGTGTGCGTCGGCGTGGGCGTGGCGGTCGGCTCAGGCGTGGCGGTTGGTTCGGGTGTAGCCGTGGATGTGGGCGTGAGCGTCGCCACTGTTTCCACGTCCGGCACGCCAAGCGGCGTTACCGTCATTTCAGGGCGCACTTTGGGCGCTCGCGCGGTGCGCCACCCAAGTTGAACAACCAGCCCAACCACAAAGCAAAAAAGCCCCACAACCAGAGCAAGCGCCAACACGGAAAGACACCCTCGCGGGGTGATGCGAGCCTCTGTGCGCATAGCCAATCCTCGATGTCATGGTTTTTCTACGGGGGGCTAGCATACAAGCAAAGCGATTTTTCGACAACATGCCGCTTACATGTGGGAAAAAACCGGCGGACTTTCGCCCCGAAAACAACACATTGTAGTAGTACCGTGGTACTATCGAATTGACACACTCTTGTTTTATAATCGTTTTGGGAACGTTCTCTATTGGCTCTCAAAATCGTTCCCTTTTGGTTGCGGCCGACACTTCCGCCGTCTGCTTCCCCCCATTCCATCAACTGCCGGACAACTGAATAGGTTCAAAGGAGAGAAGGCATGATACGTCCACGTTTTGCGTGTCTACGTGTTGTTTGGGTTGTCAGCGCCCTGGTTGTTGCTTTCTGGCTCTGGGCGTCGCCGCGCCCTGCGTTCGCCCAAGGGCCTACGCGGACGGTTGCCGTACACCTGTTTGAATGGCGTTGGGAAGACATCGCGCTCGAATGTGAGCAGTTTCTCGGACCGAAAGGGTTTGCCGCTGTGCAAGTTTCCCCACCGCAGGAACATGCCATCGTCACCTCATCCGACGGGGGACCTTACCCCTGGTGGCAACGGTATCAACCCGTCTCGTATCAACTCGTCAGTCGCAGCGGCGACCGGCAGGCGTTCATTGACATGGTTCAGCGGTGCCACGCCGCCGGTGTGGACGTGTACGTGGACGCTGTCATCAACCACATGACGGGGCAAGAAAGCGGCGTCGGCTCGGCGGGTTCCACCTACACCCACTACGATTACCCCAACTATGCGCCGTGGGATTTCCACTACTGCGGCACACCGGGCAACGAAATTCAGTCGTACAGTGACCGCTACCAGGTGCAAAACTGCGAACTGGTCAACCTGGCCGACCTCAACACCGGTTCGGAATACGTGCGCAACACGATTGCCGCGTACCTGAACGACCTGGTGAGCATTGGCGTGGATGGCTTTCGCATTGACGCCGCCAAGCACATGAACACGAACGATATTGCCGCCATTCTCGCGCGTGTGAACGGCTCGCCCTACATCTATCAGGAAGTTATCGAAGCCGCGGGTGAACCCATCACGGGCGACGAATACTTCCAAAACGGCGACGTGACCGAATTCGATTACAGCACCTCGCTGGGCAACGTTTTCTTGCATGGACAACTCTCGTGGCTCTCCTCGTTCGGCGAAGCATGGGGGTTCATGCCCAGCGATAAAGCCCTGGTTTTTGTGGATAACCACGATAACCAGCGGGGGCACGGCGGCGGCGGCGACGTCGTGACCTACAAGAACGGCACGCTGTACGATCTCGCCAACGTCTTCATGCTGGCATGGCCTTACGGCTACCCGCGCATTATGTCGAGTTATGAGTTCTCCCACCGCGACCAGGGACCGCCGTCGTACAGCGACGGGACCACCAAGCCCGTCCACAACCCGGACGGCTCGCTCAACTGCTTTGGCGCTGAGTGGAAGTGTGAACACCGCTGGCGTCCCATCGCCAACATGGTTGAATTTCGCAATGTGACAGCGCCGGCGTTCTACGTCAGCAATTGGTGGACCGACGGCTACAACCAGATTGCGTTCGGGCGTGGGGATTTGGGATTTGTGGTCATCAACCGCGACACGTCGAAGTGGCTTTCGCAAACGTTGCAGACAGGCATGCCCGCAGGGACGTACTGCGACGTGATCAGCGGCGAACGCAACGGCAGCAGTTGCACCGGCAACACCATCACGGTCAACGCAGACGGCACAGCGTCGTTCTCGGTGCCGCCGATGAGCGCCGTCGCCATTCACGCCAACAGCAAAGTGAGCAACAGCGTTGCGGTCACGTTCGACGTGTACGCGACCACGTATTGGGGGCAAAATGTCTATGTCGTGGGCAACATTCCCGCACTGGGGAGTTGGAACACCGCCCAGGCGGTGCCGCTTTCGGCAAGCGCCTACCCACGCTGGCGCGGCACCGTTCAACTACCTGCAAACACGTGGGTCGAATACAAGTACATCAAGAAGGATGGCGGCTCCGTCGTCTGGGAAAGCGGCGGCAATCGCACATTCACCACACCATCAGGCGGAAGCCTGACCCGTACCGACACCTGGCGCTAACGCGCCGCCTTCTTCCCCCCTGCTGAACGCAAAACGGGGCGGCTCACCACCGCCCCGTTTGCTTTGCGCCGCTGGCGCTGGCTGTTAGAGCACCTGCAACGGGCGCACATCCCATTTGGCTTCGCGCATGGCACGAATGCCATTGACGGCGGCTTGCGCCGCGCTGAGCGTGGTCAGCAGGGGGACGCCGTAGCGCACCGCCGCGACGCGAATGGAACGCCCATCGTCGTGGGCGGTCGCCCCAAGCGGGGTGTTGATGATGAGGTGAATCTCGCCACGGCGGATGAGGTCTACCACATGGGGGCTGCCTTCGCTGACTTTGTTGACCGGTTCCACCGGCAAGCCAGCGTTGGCAAAAAACGCCGCCGTGCCGCGCGTCGCCAGCAAGCGAAAGCCCAGGCGGTGCAGGTCGCGCGCGATTTTGAGCGCCGCCCCCTTGTCAAAATCGTTGACGCTGATGAAAACCGTCCCCTCGGTGGGCAAGCGGTCGCCTGCCGCCAACTGCGCCTTGCTGAACGCTTCACCAAACCGCCAACCAACGCCCATCACTTCACCCGTACTGCGCATCTCCGGCCCCAACAGGGCGTCCACCCCCAGGAACTTCTTGAAGGGCAAAACCGCTTCCTTCACGAAAAAGCCCGGCACATCCGGCTCGCGCGTCAGCCCCAATTCTTCCAGCGTATGCCCCACCATCACCAACGCCGCCAGCCGCGCCAGGGGCACACCGGTCGCCTTGCTCACAAACGGCACGGTACGGCTCGCGCGCGGGTTCACTTCCAGCACATACACCTCATCATCCTTGATGGCATACTGCACGTTCATCAGCCCACGCACCCCCAACGCCAGCCCCAGGCGCTCGGTGTAATCCCGAATGCGGCTCAGGTGGAAGTAGGAAATCTTGTAGGGGGGCAACACACAGGCGGAATCGCCGCTGTGGATACCGGCTTCCTCAATATGCTGCATCACACCGCCAATCACCACACGCTCGCCGTCGGCGACCGCGTCCACATCCACCTCATACGCATCTTCCAGGTACTGGTCAATCAGCACCGATTGCCCCGGTGCGGCTTCAAACGCCGCTTCGATGAACTGCGCCAGGTGCGCCTCGTCGTACACAATCGCCATGGCGCGCCCACCCAGCACATACGAAGGGCGCACCACCACGGGGTACCCAATCTCGGCGGCGACGCGCTGCGCTTCTTCCAGCGAACGCGCCACACCCCACGCCGGGCTGGGAATGCCCAACTCTTTCAACAGCGCCCCAAAGCGCCCACGGTCTTCCGCCAGATGAATGGCGTCCGGCGGCGTGCCGAGAATGGGGATACCCGCTTTGTCCAGCGCTTCCACCAGGTTGAGCGGCGTCTGTCCCCCAAACTGCACGATGACGCCTTTGAGCGGCTGTTCGCGTTCGCAAATGTTGCGCACGTGTTCGGGCGTCAGCGGCTCAAAGTAGAGGCGGTCGGACGTGTCGTAGTCCGTGCTTACGGTTTCAGGGTTGCAGTTGACCATGACGGCTTCATAGCCGTCGTCCTGCATAGCCCAGGCGGCATGGACACAGCAATAGTCGAACTCGATACCTTGCCCAATGCGGTTGGGACCACCGCCCAGAATGATGACTTTTTCGCGCGTGCTTGGCGGCGCTTCGGTTTCGACTTCGTAGGAACTGTACAGATAGGGCGTGTAGGATTCAAACTCGGCGGCGCAGGTATCCACAACGTGATAGGTAGGGGCGACGCCTTCCGCCAAACGGCGCTGGCGCACCGCTTCGCCGCCATCGGCGGGGCGGGGCGTGACGGCGTCCAGCGCGGGGGTTTCGAGCAGCCAGGCGATGTGTTCATCGCTGAAGCCGTAGCGCTTGGCGACACGCAACACCTCGGCGGGAACGTCATCCAGGCGCGAATACTGCACCAATTCGCGTTCCAGCGCCACCACCTGCGCTAACTGGTAGAGCCACCAGCGGTCAATGCTCGCCGCCTGCGCCACCTCATCGGGGGTGTGTCCGGCACGCAGGGCTTCCCACAGCGCCCACATGCGCTCGGCGCGCGGCACCGCCAGCGATTCCAGCCGACCATCCCAGACGCGATAGCGACCGGTTGGGTAGTAAGGGCGCGGCAAATCCAGCGACTGCAACCCTTTGAGCAGAGATTCCTTGAACGTGCGCCCTATCGCCATCACTTCGCCGACGCTCTTCATTTGCGGTCCCAGTGTTGGGTCAACGCCGGGGAACTTCTCGAACGCCCAGCGTGGGATTTTGGTCACCACGTAGTCAATACTCGGCTCGAACGCCGCCACCGTGGTGCGGGTAATGTCGTTGCGGATTTCGTCCAGCGTGTACCCCACCGCCAACAACGCCGCAATCTTGGCAATGGGGAAGCCCGTCGCTTTGCTAGCCAGCGCCGATGAGCGGCTCACGCGCGGGTTCATCTCAATCACGAGCGTGCGCCCATCCGCCGGATTGACGGCAAATTGCACATTCGAGCCGCCTGTTTCCACGCCCACCGTGTGCATGACGACGCGCGCCATATCGCGCAGGCGTTGATATTCGCGGTCGGTGAGCGTCATGGCCGGCGCAACGGTAATGCTATCGCCTGTGTGAACCCCCATGGGGTCAATGTTTTCAATGGAACAAATCACCACAAAGTTGTCGGCGCGGTCGCGCATCACTTCCAATTCGTACTCTTTCCAGCCGAGCACGCTCTCTTCCACCAGCACGGTATGCACGGGGCTTTCGCGCAACCCGAATTCGACTTTGTCCACAAACTCCTCTTCGTTGAAGGCGATACCACCGCCGCTGCCCCCCAGCGTAAACGAGGGGCGAATCAGCAAGGGGAAGCGCCGCCCCGTTGCGCGTTCAATCTCATCGGCCACCTCGAAGGCTTCTTCCAGCGAGCCCACCATGCGCCCCAGCGGGACTTCCAAACCGGCGTCAACCATGGCGCGGCGGAAGCGTTCGCGGTCTTCGGCGAGCCGCACGGCTTCCAAACTCGCGCCAATCAGTTCGACGCCGTAGCGTTCCAGCACACCTGATTCGGCGAGTTGCACGCCCAGATTCAAACCGGTTTGCCCCCCCACCGTGGGCAACACCGCATCCGGGCGTTCGCGTGCGATGATGGCTTCCAACACGTCGAGGCTGAGCGGTTCAACGTAGGTGGCATCCGCCAGTTGGGGGTCGGTCATGATGGTGGCGGGGTTGCTGTTCACCAGAATGACGCGATACCCCTCACGTTTGAGCACTTTCACGGCTTGCGCGCCGCTGTAATCAAACTCGGCAGCCTGCCCAATGACAATCGGTCCTGCGCCGATGACCAGAATGCTTTGAATGTCAGTCCGTTTTGGCATGGTTACTCCTCGCGCGTCTTTTGATATTCGCCTGGCACGTTTTCTTTGGTTTGCCGGTGAGCGGCCATCAGCCGCACAAATTCGGCGAACAGGTAATCGGCATCGTGAGGACCGGGGGCGGCTTCGGGGTGGTACTGGACGCTGAACGCAGGCAAGGTCGTATGGCGCAACCCTTCACAACAGCCATCGTTCAGGTTGACGTGGGTCACCTCAACATCAGGGGGAAGGCTCTCCGGGTCAACCGCGAAGTTGTGGTTGTGGGCGCTGATTTCAACGTGCCCGGTGCGCAGGTATTTCACCGGCTGATTGCCGCCGTGGTGCCCAAATTTGAGGCGATAGGTGCGCCCACCCAGCGCCTGCCCTAAAATCTGGTGCCCCAGGCAAATGCCGAAGATAGGCACACGCCCCAGCAGGGCGCGGGTCGCTTCGACCGCGTAGGGGAGCGCCGAGGGGTCGCCGGGACCGTTGCTGAGGAAAACGCCGTCCGGGTTGAGCGCCAACACCTCTTCAGCCGGCGTATGCGCCGGGACGACGGTGACGCGGCAACCGTGGCTTGTGAGGCGGCGCAAAATGTTGCGCTTGATACCAAAGTCATACGCAACGACGTAGAAGGGGCGCGCGGGCGCGGCATCGCCGTGCGCCTGCCACTGGCGAAACTCCCAGGCGTCGGCGGTTGGCTCGGTCCAGTGGTATGCCTCGGCGCAGGTGACGGTTTGCACCATATCCACGCCATCCAGCCCAGGCCAGGCGCGCACTTCTTCCAGCAAGTCGGCGTCAGAGCGGGTGGCGTCTGTGGTAATCAGCCCCCGCAAACTTCCTTTTTCGCGCAGGCGGCGCGTGATAGCGCGTGTGTCAACGCCCTGAATGGCAACAATTTCCTGTTCCGCCAGCCAAGCGGACAACGAAGCGCGGGCGCGCCAGTTCGAGACAACGGGGCTGTACTCACGTACAACAAAGCCGCGCAGGAATGCGCGGCTCGCCTCGTCATCTTCGGGCGTTACGCCCGTATTGCCAATGTGGGGCGCGGTCATCACCACAATTTGCCCGGCGTAACTGGGGTCGGTGATAATCTCCTGGTAGCCGGTCATGCTGGTGTTGAAAACGACTTCGCCCACCCGTGTGCCTTCAGCACCAAAGCCGTACCCATGCCAGACGCTACCGTCTTCGAGCACGAGGCGAGCCGGGGGACCCTGTTCCCAAACGTGTGGCATCTCACCCTCCTCTGTCAGTTTGCACAAAAAAAGGCCACTTCGCGTTGGGGACATTCCCACGAAGTGACCGCATCATCGCCGGATCGGGGGCGATTGTAATCAGGTTTGGGGTGGGGGCAAAATTGAAAGCCACACTCACCAGGTGCGCCGGGCGTTTTGCATCACTCCCGCTCGCTATCCACCAGCGGCTTGCTCATCACCAGGTACTCGGTTCGATAGCCCAGCGATTCATACAACCGCCGCGCGGCAATGTTGTTCACTTCCACACTGAACCCCATCTCATGGTCGCCCCGTTGACGGCAGAGGCGCTCGGCTTCAAGCATGAGCCGCCGCCCAAGACCGCGTCGGCGGTGCGCCGGTTCGACAAAAATATCGTAAATGTAGCCCCGTTTGATACCGGTGAAACTGTCGCGGGCTTCGCCCACCCACAGATGCCCCACATTCTCGCCCTGCTCATTCTCGGCAACGATGAGATAATGCCAGCCGCCGCTGTTCAAAATGGCGCGCGCCGTGGCGTCCGTTTCACGATAGACCTGTTGGGGGCTTGTGCGGCGGCGCAGGTGTTCGGGCAATGTGCCCCATGAGCGTTCCGCCAGGCGTCGAAGCGCTATCGTCCAATCCTGCTCGTTTCCTTCCCGCAGGCGGTAGGTCGTCATGCTGCACCTCCTCACCACTCTTCAATCGAACGACGCCCAGCGTAGCCCACATGCTCCTCATGCCAGTAGAGGATACGCGGCTCGCCATATTGCCAGCAAAGATAGACCCGCTGACCATGCCGCTCGGCGGGAAAATCAATCAAGCCGCTATTGACATCACGCACCACGACGCCGAAACGTTGAATGCTCTCCACCAGCATTTGCATACGGCGAAAGCGGTCTGCCATTTCGGTCGCCGAGCGGCTTCCCCCTTCGCCTTCCGCCCCTTCGACAATCGCCAGCACTTCACTTCGATGGTGCAGAATCTCGCCGCGCAGTTTCAGCAACGCCTCCACACGTGGACGCAACAGCGGCAATAAGGCATTGGCTTCTTCCACAGTAAACGTTTTCACGGCGCTCGCTCCTCGTTTAGCCAGGTTGTTTGTGTCCAAGCCAGGAATTCCGACGCCGGCGCGGGAAACGCACCGGCTTGCGTTGCCAACCACATTGTACCTTCCGCCGGGGCGGCGTACCACGCCAACCAGCCGTCGGGGTGCGCCCCCCCCATCTCCGTCAACGCCGAAGCGTAGGCGTCGCGCGTCAAAAAGCCGGCGTTGGCGCTCAGCCATGCCGCGCGACGGGCGGCGTCATCCAGGTACGCGGGTTGGTCGGAGACCGCCATTGTTGCGGGCAATGCCGTCGGCGCCACAAGCATCGCATCGGCCGTCTCGACGGCAAACATGCGCCCCGAAAAGAGCACGCGCAGCGCACCCTCGGCATCCACCGCCAGCAGGTCGCCGCCCACCAGTCGGGGCGTTCCCAAAACGATTTCGGGGACATCTTCGTGCGTGTGTGCAGCGGAGAGCGCCGCCTGCACGAGAACCTGCGGCGGTGCGCCCGCCACGGCACGGTCTTGCGTCGGCAAGGGCGCCCACCCAATGGTCAACCCGCCATCCTGCATGCCCACCTGCACCCCCACCCAGCCGGGCAACGCCACCCCCAGGCTGGCGCGCCCCGCCGGCGGACGACGGACGACGACAAGCCCATAGGGCGCAGACGGCGGTGCAGAGAGATACCCCCCCGCCAGCCATTCACGGGTCGCGTTCACCTCGCCCCCCGCCGCCCAGAGCACCCCCGCCAAAGGCGCTTGCACAGGGGAAACCAGTGGGCGCGTCGGCCAGGGAGCAGGCGGTTCGGGCAGAGGGCGCGCCGCCAAAGCCATCTCCGCATCCACGCGGAAAGGCGGCGACCAGCGCGCCAGGTCGGCGTGCAACGCGGGCGGGTCAATCAACATGAACGGCCACGCATTCAGCAGAACAACATCGTGCAAGGCAATACCCGCCCCAGCCGCTACGCCGCGGGCTTCTTCCTGCGCCCAAGCCGGCCATGCCGAAAAGGAAGCCCGCGCTACACGCAGAAGCGTTGCCCCGTCCCATCCGGCGTCCAGCAGAGCCGGATAGACCACATCTTGCAGCAGCCCGCGCAACCGCGCCCCCAGCAGCACGCCTTGCTGAACCCCCATCTCGTAGGGCGCGCCCTCCAGCACGAGCACCAGCCAGCCCTCACGTGTCAGCAAACGCCCCTGCTCGAACGCCAGTGCGCCGTCGGGGAGCGGTGTCGGCGGTGGGAACAAGGGCGTCGTCATAGGCGGCCAGACCAGCAACGCCAGCGCCGCCACAACCAGAATGCGCCCCAGCGCCCCTTTCACCATGCTCATGCGTCTTGCACCAGGTGGGTGTATTTCAAGCCGCTGCCCGTCAAAAAGAGCACCACGCGCTCATCGGGGGCAATCCAGGCGTCGCGCACAAGGTGTTGAACAGCCGCCCACGTTGCCGCGGCTTCGGGCGCGACAAAAACGCCTTCTTGTGCGCCAATCTCGCGTTGCGCAGCGCGAATCTCATCGTCCGAAACGGCCACCGCCGTGCCGCCGCTTTCGCGAATGGCGCGCAAAATGAGAAAATCCCCCACAGCCGCCGGTACGCGCAGCCCATCGGCAATCGTAGCCGCGTTCTCCCACGGCTCCGCCGTGTCAGCCCCCTGCTGAAAGGCGCGCACAATCGGCGCACAGCCGGCGCTCTGCACACTCACCATGCGCGGGCGCTTGTCGTCAATCCAGCCCAGGGCTTCCATTTCGGCAAAGGCTTTCCACATGCCCACCAACCCCGTGCCGCCGCCGGTCGGATAGACGATGACATCGGGCAAACGCCAGCCGAATTGTTCCGCCAGTTCGTAGCCCATCGTCTTTTTGCCTTCAACGCGGTAGGGTTCTTTGAGTGTGGAGACATCAAACCAGCGTCCTGCGGCAACGCCTTCGCGCACAAAACGCGCCGCATCCGTAATCAGCCCCTCAACCAGCGTAACTTCCGCGCCCAACGCCCGCATCTCCGCCACAAAGACGGGCGGCACGTCGGCGGGGGCGAACACATGCGCCGGAATGCCCGCACGCGCGGCATAGGCGGCAAGAGCGCTTCCAGCGTTGCCGGCGGTGGGAATGGCCAGCCGCGAGACGCCCAGTTCGGCGGCGCGTGAAACCGCCATGCACAAGCCGCGCGCCTTGAAAGAAGCCGTCGGGTTCAGCCCTTCATCTTTGGCGTAGAGGTGAGTCAGCCCAAGCCGCGCCCCCAACCGCTTGAAGGGGAGCAAGGGCGTAAACCCTTCGCCCAACGTCAAACGGTAAGCGGGATCGCGCACAGGCAACATCTCGGTGTAGCGCCACAAAGTGGGTTCACGCCCGCGCAACGCCTCGCGGGGGAACGCTTGGCGCGCCGCTTCGAGGTCGTAGCGTGCCAGCAAGGGGCGCTCACAGGCTGGGCAGAGGTTCCACAAGCGGTCGGCGTCATACGTCGCGCCACACCAACCGCATTCCAGGTGTGAAAGAAACGATGTTCGTTGCATAGCCCTTCTCCGAGGCAAACGCTACGCATCACTCTTGCTTGAAACGCTTGCGCAAAAACGCCAGCGCGGGGCGGTCAATGCGCCTCTCGTCGGGGTGCCAGCGCATTTCCAGGTTTTCGGTGCCCATGAGCGCATCCAGCGCCTCGCGCACTTCGCGCGTCAAAGTACCGACAACCTCGCCGGTGTAATGTCCGGCGCGTTGGGCAATGCGCACCAACTCGCGGATGAGGTCTTCGGTCAACGGCTCTTGTTCCGATTCGGGAGATTCGCCAAAGTAGAGCGTATGCAAGTCGTAGAGTTCGCGCAAGCGGTCAATCGGGCGCTCGTGGTCGTCCACGCGCAAATCAACCGCCACATCGTTGAAACCGCCGTAGCCCGCGCCGGCACGCACCACCAGCAGCCCCGCCGCCTGTTGCCCGCGGCGGTCGCCCCCCATGGCTTGCCCCGCCGCCAACGCTTCAATCAGCCGCAAGGGGAATTCGGAGCGTGAATCGCGGAACGTTTCAAACATGGCGTCCACCACCTGTGGACCGGCCAAAATGTTGCCTTGGCAGGCAAAATGGTCGCCCACGCGGTGCCCCGCCCATGGGTAGCATTCATCACCGGTGAAGGCCGCCGCGCGTCCTTCGCGGTCAACCACCCCCACCTGGCGTTTTGCCCGTCCGGGGTCGCCCGCCGTCAGCGCCGCAATCGTCTCCTCGGCGCTCATTCCCAGGCGCATCATGTGCAACCCCAGCGGACCATAGCGCAAATTCGCGTACGATTGCGTTGCCACGGCGCCGGCTCCCGCTTCGGCATAGGGCACCACCGCACCCGCCGCCAAAAACTTGGACTGCACAGCCACCCCCCAGGATTGAGTTTCGGGGTCGTAGGCGACAATCGAAAAAGTTGAGAGGATTGGCATGGCACACTCCCTTGTGTCGGTTGGTATGGCGGTATCAATACGATACCAGCAATGCAAACGCATGGCAATCACAAGAACAGCGTTCAGGTGCGACGCAACCAGACAGCGGCGTGTACGTATGGGGTTTGTGTATGCGCATTGAAAAAAGGGCGAAAATCCTGTATGATGAACATGGTTCCATCACATCACACCTTTCGCCCCATACCCAAGCCACACTAAACGTATCAAACCGAAGGAAAGGAGACGCATTATGGGTCTGTTGTCGCAGTTTATGACGATTATCCGCGCCAAAATCAGCCAACTTCTGGAAGGCGCCGAAGACCCCGCCGCTACGCTTGATTACTCGTATCAGCGGCAACTGCAATTGCTGCAAAACGTCAAGCGCGGCCTGGTGGAAGTGGTGACATCGCGCCGCCGCTTGGAACTGCAAGCCGAAAAACTGCGTGAAAAAATCACCAAACTGGAAGACCAGGCTCGCCAGGCGCTGGCGGCTGGCCGTGAAGACCTGGCACGCCTGGCATTGCAACGCAAACAAACCGCCGCCATGCAACTGGCCGACCTGGAACAGCAAATTCAGCAATTGGCCGCTGAGCAACAACGCCTGCAAGACGCCGAAGCCCGCCTGGAAGCGAAGATTGAAGCCTTCCGCACGCGCAAGGAAACCATCAAGGCGCAGTACAGCGCCGCCGAAGCCCAGGTGAAAATCAACGAAGCGGTGACCGGCTTGGGCGAAGAGATGGCCGACATCACCATGGCGATTGAGCGCATTGAGAGCAAGACCGAAGAGATGAAAGCGCGTGCTTCGGCGATTGACGAACTCGTTTCGATTGGCGCGCTGGAAGATTTCACCGGTGAGGACGCCATTTCGCGCGAACTGCGCCAGCTGAGCGCCGGGCAGAGTGTGGACGAAGAACTTGAAGCGTTGCGCCGCCAGCTGGAAGCCCCCGCTGAACCGCCCCAACTGACGGATGGAGAGGAGGCCTAACCATGATTGTGCGCATTTCGACTGTAGGGCAGTACCGCGTGAGCGATGAGACGCTTGCGCGACTGAACGAACTGGACAACGACCTGGTGGCGTCCATTCAAGCAAGCGATGAAGCAACGTTCCGGCAGAAGTATCAGGCAATGCTCGAACTGGTGCAACGCGAAGGGGAGCCTGTGAGTGCGGATGAAATTTTGCCCAGCGACATCATTCTTCCCCCGCCTGACCTCTCGCTGGAAGAAGCGCGCGCGCTCTTTACCGGTGAAGGGCTGGTGCCCGGCTGAGCCACAAGGGGACGGGCAGAAGCAAACGGCGGCTACAAAGCCGCCGTTTTTGTTTTGCGATGGCAATGTGGTTTGTTATGTCAAGTTGAGTGTCAGAGCAAAGAGGAGGGCGGCATTGGGCCAAGCGAACCAGTGACGTGAGGTTGGTTGCCCCGTTGCAGGATCGCGCGCTTCCGGTAGCCCCCCATCGGCAAAAGCAGTGGCTTGCACACGCGCCAACACCCGCCTGATACGCCCTGCATCACCCATCAAGCGTGCTAACAACAGTTCTTGCGCATCACCCAACGGCCACGCCCCCGGCGTATGGCGCGAGCCCAAGCCGCCAAACGGACCATCGGCAAAGCCTTCATTCGCCGGCGAAAACGCAAAGGCCATCGTTGCCTGCCACACAGGATCGTTTGGCGAGCAAAAGCCCCACACTGGCGCCAAGAGAGTGGGGAAGTCATTGGCATCGTGATAAATGTGCACACGTCCAACAGCATCGGCCGCATACGCGAACAGTGTTTGCCCACGCCATTCCGTGGTGAACGTATCCCGAATGGCACTCGCGAGGTCTTCCCACCAGAGCGGTGGTGACGGTAACGGGAATTGCTGTGCCAGCCCCGCCAGGCGAGAAAAGGTGTACCACAGCAAAACAAGGCTGGAAAAATGGTAGGGTAATGGCATGGGGTCATCAGCAGGCGTTTCATCTGTGGCCACAAACGGAGCACCAGGTGCACGGCGTCGCTCAATTGCCGCCAAGACCTCAGCCACCACTGGCGCATACCGGGCTGCCAAAGCAGTCTCACCAGTCTGCTCCACCAAGTCCACCAATTCGAGCAAGGGATAGCATTGTTGATCGAGTTGGAAGACGGGATCTTTGATTCGCCCATTGCTGAGATAGGAGCGTCCCCAATACCCTTGCGGACGCTCCGCACGTTCAAAAAGCCAACGCACGTGAGCGGAGAGTATCTCTTCGCGCTGGGGCGCATTGCTTTGCCAAAGGGCTTGCATCAAGTAGTACGCGTCCCTTGTCCATGAAAGTGGCAAGATCATGTGGTCGGTCAACAGACAACAGGTGTCGTCCAGTGGCACAGCACAACAGGCTAAGGGATACGCTACAGCACGGTGCAAGCAAGGCGGCGAGTCCACATCTTCCTTGGGCACTTGCACGCTCAACCAAAAACGTCGCCAATGCGTTCCTGTTTTCTCTAGTAGGGGGATCACTTCTGCTATCGCTTGGCTCGCCGTCGTAGTGACCTCACCTTGCCCCAGCGTAAACGCTACTGCAAGTATTCCTTGCCCATTCGTTATTGGGCATAGGCCTTCCGCTCTCACGTGCACGCGTGTCGATTCAGATTGCATCTCCAATGTAGGCGAATGGCTGAATGCTATTGCAGATTCCATCTGTAAAACGGGGGAGACCACATGCAACAAAGGCGCTTCCCATGAGGCAAAAAGCGTGGCGTCAACCTCAGGCAAGATTCCCCCTTCTGTTAGCTGAGTCATCGCAGCACGCGTCAAACCAAGTGTGCCTGTCCAACGATATGGCCATTGCTTCACGTCCGCTGCATATGCTTCAAGCACCCAAACTTGGAGACAGAGGGCTTGTTCAACTGGCGGAGCAAAGGTGTAGCCACGCACTCGCCCGTGTGGCGTCTCCATCTCCACAACTGGAATTACATCCGCCAATAACCCAACACGCAGATTTTGGGCGGCTCCCCATTCCAGGCCAAATGTGGGCGCCTCGGGAGACGCCAGCCACGCACGATACGCACGTACTCGCGTTTGGTCATACCGCCATGTATCGGGGAAGGCTGCTACAGCCCCCAAAGAGACCGTGCCATGCACGGCATGGGCTGTGTTGATAGCCAACAACCGCCCATCATACGCAACGCTGAGAGCAACGCGTCCATTCCCCGTATCAAGCGGCTTGTAGGGGCGAGATTGATCAAGCCATCGGACATCTGTCCAGCGCATGGCGTCAACATTCATGCAGTTTCAGGGGGAGGTGAAAGCAAAGCCTGACCACTTTCACTATCAAACCAGCGCACTTTTTCAGGAACAAAGCGCAGCCAAATCGTCATTCCGGGTGAAAGGGATAGGTCAGCCGGCACATTGACTTTGAGCAAGTGCCCGCCACACTCTACCGTCAACAAATTATGCGAACCCAATGGTTCAACAACAGCCACCTCGGCCGGCAACCAATGCTCTTTGCGCTCGGTAGTCACTTCGATATTTTCAGCCCGAATACCAATTTCCACACGGTCTCCATGTAAGGCACGCCGCACTTCATCCGGAATCGGGATTTGCACATCACCGATGGAGGCGGCGCGCTGGTCATCTGTCAGATGCACACGCAAAAAATTCATTGGCGGATTGCCAATAAACCCACCCACAAATTTGGTGGCAGGATAATCATATACACGCGTTGGCTTGTCCAGTTGAATCAAGCGCCCGGCATTCATCACAGTAATGCGATCCCCCATGCTCATAGCTTCGACCTGGTCATGGGTCACATAGACAACCGTTGTCTGCAAACGGTTAAACAAGCGTTTCAGCTCGGCACGCATTTCCAGGCGCAACAAGGCATCAAGATTGCTCAGCGGCTCATCCATCAACAGCACATCAGATTGTACAGCAATCGCACGCGCGACCGCCACCCGTTGCCGCTGTCCACCGCTCAACTGGGCCGGATACCGTTCCAACAACTCCTCAATATGCATCAAACGTGCCGCCTCGTGAACACGCTCGTCAACAACGTGTTGGGGGGCCTTCTGCATTCGCAACCCAAAGGCGATATTCTCAAACACGGTCATGTGTGGAAAGACGGCATACGATTGAAACACCATCGCTATACGACGCTGGCGTGGCGGCAAGTACGTCACATCCCGCTCGCCGATAAAAATACGGCCCGACGTCACATCCTCTAACCCGGCAATGCACCGCAAAAGCGTGGTCTTACCACACCCACTCGGGCCTAACAGTACCAAAAACTCCTGGTCCTGGATATGCAGATCCACATCGTTTACGGCAACAACCGTGTTGTTGAATACTTTACGAACCCGTTGAATGCGAATATCAGCCATGTTGTGAGCCTCCCCCCTTTATTTCACCACTCGTCCCCAAAGGTTGAAGAGATACCGGCGGATAAAGAGCATGAAAATCAACGCTGGCAACATCAAGAAGAAACCACCCGCGAACTGGAACGGCAATGGTGATTCAGTGAGAACCGCCAGCACATGCGCCGGTAGCGTGCGATTGCGCAATGTCAAAATCGAAGCCGCGAAAACCTCGTTCCATGAAAGGACAAAGGTAAAAATTGCGGCTGCCGCTAACCCAGGCAACGTGAGGGGGAGCGAGATACGCCGAAAAGCGCCAAAGCGGCTGCACCCCAATGTCATCGCAGCTTCTTCCAATTCCTTGGGGACCCCGGCAAAGACGCTTGCCGTCACCAAAATGGTGAATGGTAACGCCAGCGCGGTGTGCATCAACGCAACGCTGAGGACTGTATCATACAAACCGATGTTCAAAAACGTTACGGCGAGAGGGACTGATAAAATGACGATAGGGAATGCACGCGTCGAAACAATGAGAATACGAAACGTATCACGTCCACGAAAAACATACCGCGCCAAAGCGTAACCAGCCGGCGCGCCTACAGCCATAGAGAGAACCAAAGTCAACAACGCGACAACAACGCTGTTGCGCATGGCTTCAACCGTACCGGTGAACCCCAAAAAGAATTGCAGTGTGTCTGTTGAAATGGGATTTGGGAAGAATGGTTTTGGATACGCCCGCACCCCTTCCCGCGTACTGAATGCCATGACAGTAATCAGGTAAATCGGCACCATCACCCAAGCAGCCATGATGGTTGCCAAGGCATAGACAAACAATCGGCGAAGAGAACGCTGCCACTTCATAGCACCATCTCCTCAGGTGTGCGCAAAAAACGCAAATACAGCGCAGTCGTCGCGATTGAAAGAATCAAGATCAAGCCTGCATAGGCTGCCGCAACATGGGGATTACGTAAACTTACATACCAGTCAAAAGCCTCTTTGGCGAGTACAGTTGCCCCACTTCCAGCTAATGCCACCACAACAGCAAAGGCTTGAAAAGCGAGAATCGTGCGCAAAATAAGCGCGACCTGCAAACTCGGTTTCAACAAGGGCAAAATGATTTTCGTCACACGATCATAGAGACCGGCGCCAAAAACCTCGGCGGCTTCCATGTATTCATTGGGAATAGATTGCAAACCAGCAACCAGAATCACCATCACAATGGCTGTCGCTCGCCACACCTCAGCTAACACAATTGCAGTGATAAGCCAAAAACGCTGATTCGGGGCTAGAAAGATGAAAGGGCGATCCAGAATACCCAAGTATTGCAAAATGGTGTTGAGATAACCGCGCTGAGTGAAAATAGCGAACCAAATGATACCAGCTGCAAGGTCAGAAATCGCCAGTGGAACAGCGTAAAAGTAGAGGAAAACGCTCGATCCTTTCAATTTGGCATTGACCAAAAGCGCCATGACAACCGCGAAGAAAAATTGCAAAGGTAAAATCGCTACAATGAGGAGAAGCGTTGTGCGCAGCGCTTCACCAAAACGGGCATGCGTCACCATCGTGCGAACAAACTCCAACGTAAAGGCGCCACTTTCATCCACAAGCGCCAAACGCAATGCCTGAAGCATAGGCCACGCAAAAAAGAGTAGTAAATACACAAAAGAGGGAATGAGCAACAGATACGGTTCCCAACGGCGAATTTTGTACGACCAGTGTAAATCGCGAACAGGGGCATGTTCAGTCATGAATGATTGCCTCCATCTGGTCAAGTCAAAGACAAAAGGGCCGGCTTATCCTTAGAAAAACCGGCCCTTGTTGTCCACATGAACTTACTTCACCTGGCAAACACCATCGCTTGGCGGATCGGGTGGCCAGCAGGGCGCACCGGCTGTATTGAGAATCTCTTGCAATTTGTCGCCTTCTTCTTGCAGCACAGTTTGAATGTCTTCACCATTGATGATAATGCGCAAGAACGTATCCTTGTACACCTGGTTGAAGGCATTGTTCTGCTCACCCAACCCCACTGGCAACAACGCGGGTAAAGCATCCGGTGCGGCGGCCTGTTTCGCAACCGCCTCACCCTCGGCGCGAATGCCTACATCAATATCCTCAGGCAAGTCGCCCGCTACCACCGGGAAGAAGCCAATTTGACGCAACGTTTCGGCCTGAACCTCTGGCGTGGTCAGGTATTTGATGACCTCTTCCGCCCCAGCCTTGTTGGGGGCAGATTTCGGAATTGCCAATCCGGCCAGCACGGGCATGAAACCACGCCCCTTCGGTCCAGCAGGAGCAGGGAACGCCACAAAGTCATCCGGACGCTCACGGAACGCTTCGATGAGGCGCGCAGTATGGTCAAACGCCACCCAAACCTCACCACTCAGCAACGGCTCCTGCATGAAGGAGTAGGTAGTTGATTGCGGATTGGTGTACTTCCAAATTTCGCGGAACTGTTCCCACATTGCCACCGCTTCAGGTGAGCGGAAGCCGGTGACCATTGTCCCCGTGTATGAAGGATAGAGATACCCTTCCAGGAAGCGGTGGAGCAAGCCTTTATCACCCGCGGGGAAACCAAGCTTCGCTTCGCCCGTTGCCTCGTAAATGTTTTTGCCCCATTCGAGCAGTTGTTCCCACGTCAGCGCATTGATATCAGCACCTTCGGGCAAGTATTGCAATGCTTCTTTGTTCGCAGCAAAAATGTACGTTGCCTGCATCCACGGGATGTACTTCTGCTCGGTGGTCCCCAATTTCCCCAATTCGACAAATTGGTCAGGGAAACCGCGATCGGAAAGCTCGTTCAGAAGGGGTGTCAAATCGTCAAGCTCGTTCGTCAGTGCGGCAAAGTCGCCATGCAAAGCCCCCAACAGGCTGACTTCCCCTTTGCCGGTCTGCACCTCGGATTTCACACGGTCAATGAAAACACCAGTGTCTTCAGCAATGAATTCGACTTCAACGGGGGCATTCGCAAGAATGTTGTTGCGCATTTTCTCCTGTTCTTCAACAGGACGCGCCTGGGTTGAGAGGAAGATCACAGGACCGGTTGAGGTTTGCTCGGTTTGACTCGTTTCGCCTGTTTGCTCTTCCGACGGTTCTGATTGTCCGCCGCCACAGGCACCAAGCACGAGTGCGAGCAGGACAATAAGGAACAGCGGTAGCCAACGTTTCAGATGTTTCATAGGTTCTCCTCCTTAGTAGAACTCTCTGCTGGCTTCTGCTTCACCTCCTGTTTGTGTGGAATTGGAGTCGCATTGTGAAGAGCTAAAAAGATGGCTATTGCAGTCGTTTTTATTCTAACAAGCGCTTTCGGCGCTGTCAATCGTCATCTGCCCGGCCGTGAGCACCCCACGCAAGCGCCCAATCCCCCATACACTGGCGAGTGTCGCGATTGTCAACGCCACCTCGACCGCAAGCGTAGACTCCGTGAGCCGCAAAACCGCCAGCGCCAGCAGGTTGAACAGTCCATGCCAGCCCACCGCCAGCCAGACGAGGGCGCGGCGTTGCTGACGCACCGCATGCACAACCAGCAAGGTAAGCGCCACGTGGAGCGTCATGGCAAGAACACGCTCCCACAATCCCAGCAAGGGCGCCCAGGCGGGGAGTGTGCGCACTGCTTCGATTTGCTGGCGCACGGCGTCGGCGTCCTGGGGGGCGAGTGCGCTAAGTTGCGCCAGAATCGTATCGCCCATGAGCAGCAAAACGAGCGTCCCCAGCACATTCAAACCGACCAGCACAATGGCTTCGATGCCCCCATGCCCCAACCCGAACATAACGCCTTCACGAAAATCGCGCACACGCTTGGCCAAATACTTCAAGAAGAACCAGCGCCCCCACTCCTCGAACAGCCCCGCCGAGAAACTGAGCACCACCGCATTGAACGCCCACACAGCAGGCGATGATGGCGAGACATCCACATCGCGCAACGCCATCGTCAGCAGGGTGAGCAAGGGCAAGCGCAAGATGAGTTGCGAAACGGTGAAAGTCGCCACGCCAAAAAACCAGGCTTGCCACGTTGCGCCGCTTCGCCGCCGCCACCAAAACGCCACGGCGAGCGGTCCGAGCACCACGCCAACGAGTTCAACCAGAAAGAAGAGTAGCAGCATAGATATCTCCCATGAAGGCTAAGCCTGGTTTGCCAACAGGCTCATGCATCCGCGAGCGCTTCAAGCAAATCGCCCGTCTCAACGCGCGTGTCGGGCGTGACGAAGGCGGCCACGTTGACTCGCAGGAGCAGAACCGCAGCCAGCATAATCCCCAACGCCTCACACGCAAAGACCGTTGCGTATGCCGCGGGGAACGCTTCAAACAATGCTACCGCGCCATCACGTAGCAACCCGCCCGCTGTGATGCCTCCACCTCGCGCCAACAACTGAATGACCGTCCAGAGCGCCAGGTAGGTGCCCGCTTCTTCATCGCGGCTCATGGCCATCAGCAACGCCACGCCACCGACGGTGAAGACGCCAAACGCCAACCCGAAGATGAAGAGCACAACCGGAATGAGCGCGGCGTGCCGCGTGTAGGCGACAAACGCTAACGCGACCAACATCACCGCCATGCCAACCAGCCCCCACAGCGTCGTGCGTGTATGCTGGTGCGGCAACCAACGGCGGGTTGCCGCCAGCGTTGCCATCATCGCCAGCAAGACACCCGTGCCCCAGTAGGCGTTGAAGCGTGTGGTATCGCCCACACTCAACCCAAACACATCACCGCCAAACGGTTCGAGCACGCCATCTTGCATAAACGCGAAGAAGCCCGACACCCCCAGAAACAGCGCATAGCGGCGCGTCGTTTGGTCGCGCCAGAGACGCGCCAATTGGCGGCGCAGTGTGCCCAGCGTCGGCGGGGCGGCCTGCGCTGGTGTGGGCGCTTGTGCGCCGCGTCGTTCTTCGCGCCAGATGGCAACGAACCAGAGCACACCGGCGCCGATGACCGCCACCCAGATGAGGCGCGTGAAGGTATGCGGCTCATAGGAAGGGAGCAAACGCGCATAGGCAATCGGCACAAAGGCAAAACTCGCCACCAGCATGAATTGCACAATCCCCATGACCTTGCCGCGTGCATGGTACGGGGCGCTGTCATGCACGAGCGCCAGAAACGGCGCGCCCGAAATGAGCGTGCCGGCGCCGTAGAGCAAGAACGCCAAGAAAGCGGGCAGCCAACTCGCCCACGCACGGGGAGCGGCGGCAATGGTGAAGGTCGCCCACGGCAAAAGCAGAAGCGAAACGAGCATGAGTGCGCGCCCCAGCCAGATGTAGGCGGTGCGATAAAAGCCCAACAGCGGGCGTGTATCGGAGAGATACCCCGCAAGCAGGCTCAGCGGCGCGAGCAAATAGCGCAGGCTGGTGAGCAGGCTCACCGGCGTCGCCGGTACGCCCAACTCGACCACCAGCAAACGATTCCAGACCGCGGACGTGATGAGGTCGGTCAGTGAGGCGCCCGCGTAAAACAGACCGAGTTTGAACGCATGGGTGAGACGGAAACGTTGAGGTGTGCCCATACTTGCGCAAATCTCCTCATTGTTATCGAAAAGTGCGCGCAAGTATAGTCAAAATACGGGCAGAAGCAACGCCCTGTTTTCATTCGGAAAAACGCAACACTTCAAAACGGTACAGGTCAACCGGCGTTCCAGGGCGAATACCGGCTTTTTGCATGGCAATGGCAACTTGCGTTTCGACGTCGTCCACGCCGGGCAAGTCGGGCAAGAGCAAGCCGCGCAGAAGCCCCTGCTGAACAATCACGCCGTAGCGGCGCGGGTCCAGGTCGTCAAGCGAGGCCACACGTTCGGGGGGTGAAAGAACGTCCACTTTGATGCGCAAATTGGGCAATTCACTCGGATGCACAGGCACAAAACGGGGGTCGCGCAGGGCGGCGGCAAGTGCGTTCATGGCGATTTCTTCCGCCAATGTGGCTTGGGTTGGTTCAACCGTGCCCACACACCCACGCAGTTCGTCGGTATCGCGTTTATGCAAAGAGACGAAAGCCCCGGCGCGCGCCGGCAAATCGGGCGGCAAGGCAATGTCGGGCACATGAATGACACCGTCGTTGTAGAACCGTTCCAGTGTTTCGCGCGCAATTTGGACGGTCGGGTGTCCAGCGCTCATAGGCTATCCTCCTTCGATGGGTGCATATCGAGAATGCGCAAGGTAATGCCATCATACAAGAGATTGGCGCTGGTATCAATCGAATAGACAATATCCACAAACGGTGGCATGCCTGCGCGCCATTGTTCAGCCTGATTGAACGCAATAGCCGACCAGGTACGCCCTTGCTCGTCGCGCAGGCGCAGGCGAATGTGGCGTTCATCGTGCCCGACAAGAGTAGGCAGTTCCACCTGCAAACGTGTGGCAAGAAAAACGGGAGCGGGGTTGCCCTCGCCAAAGGGTTGCAAGCGCTCAAGCCAATCGAGAAGTTCCGGGGTAATGTGGTGCGGCGCGAGCGGCGCGTCAATGGTCAATACCGGTGTGATGTCAATTTTGGAGAGCGAAAGCGCCAGATGTTCGCGCAGGCAAGCCATGAACGCTTCGGCGTTCTCCGCGGCGACACTGACGCCAGCCGCGGCGCTATGCCCCCCATAGCGCCTGAGCAGGTGCGCGCATTCATCCAGCACGGCGGTGATGTTGAGATTGGGAAGGGGATTGCGCAACGAGCCACGCCATTCATCCCCCTCCGCATGCAAGACCAGCGCCGGGCGGTGGAAGCGTTCCGCCAAACGCGCGGCAACCAGCCCCATGAGCCCTGGATGATACGATGCGCCGGCAACCGCAATGAGCGGGCTGTCGTCGTCCCCCAGGTGCGCCAGGGCTTCGGCTTCGAGGGCGTCGGTGCGGCGGCGGCGTTCTGTGTTGATGGCTTCCAGACGGGCGGCGAGGTCGGCGGCTTTGGCGGGGTTGGTGGTGCGCAGAAGGTGGTAGGCGAGCATCGCGTGGTCGAGCCGTCCGGCGGCGTTGAGCCGCGGCACAACAACAAAAGCCAGGGCTTCGGCGTCGAGGGTGTGGGCGGCGCGGCGCGCCTGTTGCAACAACGCCAAAACGCCCGGTCGCGGGGCGGTGCGCAGGCGCTCCAAGCCTTCGGCCACCAGCGCGCGATTGAGCCCACGCAATGGCACGATGTCGCCCACCGTGCCAATCGCCACCAGGTCGAGCAAGGCATCGGCGGAAAGCGATGCGGACGGCGCTTGCGCCAACAGCGCGGAGGCCAGCATCCAGGCCACGCCCACGCCAGCCAGTGTGGGGTCGCCGGGGCACTCATGACGGCGCGGGTTGACAACCGCCACAGCAGGCGGCAGGGTTTCATCGGGAATGTGGTGGTCGGTGATGACGATGTCCACTCCCAGGCGTGCGGCTTCTGCGACGGCCTCATGCGCCCGAATGCCGCAATCCACACTCACCACCAGCCGCACGCCATGCTGGGCCATGCGCCGAATGGCGTCGAGGTTCAGCCCATAGCCTTCATCCACGCGGTGGGGAATGTACACATGCACCTTCGCCCCCAACGCATGCAAGGTTTGCCCCATGAGCAAGGTAGAAGTGATCCCATCCGCGTCGAAATCGCCATGCACCACAATATGCTCGCCAGTGGCGATAGCGTGCTGAATACGTTCCACCGCACGGGGCATGTCCGCCATGCTGAGCGGGTCGAACGGCGGGCGCTGGTGCGCCAAAAAACGCTGCACGGCGGCGGCGCTGCGCACGCCACGCCGATGGAGCAGGCGCGCTATCAGCGGCGGCAGGTCGCCCAGTGCGGCAAGGTCTTGTTCGGGCGGCGTGTACACCTGCCAGCGGGCGGGCGGCTTCATGCGTACACCTGCAAAATCTGGTAGAGGGTGGTGCGCTCGGCGGGCACGCGCCCCAAATCGCGGATGAGGCGCTGGAACGTTGCCGGGCTGGTGTACGTACCGGCGGTGGTGCCGGCGGCGCTGGAAATGCGTTCATCGTGCAGCGTACCGCCAAAATCGTTTGCGCCGGCGCAGAGGCACATTTGCGCCATTTTGTAGCCCAGTTTCACCCACGACACCTGGATGTTGGGAATATCGTTGTTGAGCATCAACCGCGCCACAGCGTGCATTTTCAAATCTTCCATGCCTGTGGGACCGGGGCGTGCGCCGTCTTCCAGATAGAGCAATGTTTTTTCGTGAATGAAGCCCAGCGGGACAAATTCGGTGAAGCCGCCGGTTTCACGCTGAATGCGGCGCAACAAATCCAGATGGCGCGCCCAATGCGCGGGTGTGTCAATGTGTCCGTACATGATGGTCGCCGTGCTCCGCAAGCCCACGCGGTGCGCTGTTTTGATGATGGAAACCCACGCTTCGGCGCTCAATTTGTTGCGCGTGAGGCGGCGGCGCACATCCGTATCCAAAATTTCGGCGGCGGTGCCCGGAATACTGCCCAAACCGGCATCTTTGAGGCGGCGCAAAAAATCTTCGTGCGATATCCCCAAGCGCGCGCTCCCGTACTGAATCTCGAACGGTGAAAAGGCGTGGATGTGAATCTCCGGCACGGCGGCTTTGATGGCTTCGACCAATTCAAAGTAGATGGTGGCGGGGAGTTTGGGGTTCAGCCCCCCCTGCATACAGACTTCGGTACAGCCCCAGGCGCGGGCTTGGCGGGCGCGCTCGACGACTTCCTCGATGGAAAAGGTGTAGGCTTCGGGGTCATGCAGCGGCTTGCCAAATTCGCAAAACCGGCACCCTGTGTAGCAAACGTTGGTGAAATTGATGTTGCGCGTCTGAACGTATGTAATCACGTCGCCCACGGTACGGCGGCGCAGTTCATCGGCAACCGCCACAAGCGCCCACAGGTCAGCCCCTTGCACGCCGAACAGATATTCACCTTCTTCGACTTCAATTTCGCGCCCTTCAAGCGCCTTCTCCAAAATATACGCCGTTTGCGGTTGAATGGTGCGGAACAACGCCTCGAATGAAGAGACTTCAAACATGGGTCGGCTCCTCTCTGCCAATTGTCAACGCCCTTTGCATGGCTAGTTCGTGCTGGTCTGGTGTTTACGCCATTGCATGCTGATAGCGTTCAATGTGCGCCCGCATCCGTGGGTCAACAAATTCATGTCGCGCGGCAAATTCGGGATAGATGGCGAGGCGTTCATGCAAAGAAAACCCAAACGCCGACGTCACTTGCGCCAATTCGGTCAATTTGGGCCAGGGCGCTTCAGGGTTGATGTGGTCGCGCGTCACGGGCGAGACGCCCCCCCAGTCGTTGATGCCCGCCAACAGGTACATGCCATAGGCGTCGGGTGTGAGGTTAGGCGGCGCTTGAATGTTCATCTCGCCGCCCAGGATGAGACGCGCCACGGCAATCGTGCGCATCATGTCAAACGCCGAAGGTTCAGGGTGGTTGGCAAAGCGAATGTCCGGCTTGGCGCGGAAGTTTTGGATGATGACTTCCTGGATATGCCCATAGGTGGCGTGAATGTCGGCAATCGCGAAGAGGGCGTCCACCCGTTCTTCGGGGGTTTCGCCAATGCCGATGAGAATGCCGGTAGTGAAGGGGATGCGCAGTTCACCGGCTTCACGCAGCATTTGCAAGCGCACAGCGGGCACCTTGTCGGGGCAGCCATAGTGCGCCTGCCCACGCTCCAACAGGCGCTCGCTCACTGATTCCAGCATGATGCCCATGCTCGCACTGATGGGGCGCAGCGCCGCCATTTGCTCGCGTGTGAGAATGCCGGCGTTGATGTGCGGCAACAGCCCCGTTTCTTCCAACACGAGTTCCGCCATGGCGCGCAGATACTCGAACGTGGATGCGTAGCCCAGGCGGGCAAGGTCTTCACGGGCGCGGGCGTGGCGCTCTTCGGGCTTGTCGCCCAGGCTGAACAAGGCTTCTTTGCACCCATGCGCCGCCCCCTGCCGCGCCACCGCCAGCACTTCATCGAGAGTCATGGTGTGGGCGCGGGGGTCGTTGGGGGCGCGGGCAAACGTGCAGTAGGCGCACTTGTCGCGGCACAAGTTTGTGAGCGGGATAAAGACTTTGCGCGAGTAGGTGATGCGCCGCCCCTTCATGCGCGTGCGCAACGTTGCCGCCGCCTGAAAGAGTGCCAGGGCTTCTTCGCCGGTTGCACGAATCAGGCGATAGGCGGTTTCACGGTCAATAGGGGCGCCGCTTTCCAGTTGTCCCAGAAGTCTGAATGGTGTGATGCTCATTTTTCATCCTGTGAAGGGAGATGATTGCGATGTTGCAAAACCGATTGGACAGCGGGGTGTGTTTCGGGCAAATCGCGCCGCAAAATAGCCAGGGCGCGATCGTAGTAGGCGCGGGCGTCGTCAATGCGGTTCTGCATGGCGGCGACGTGCCCCAACCCCACATAGACACCCACCAAGCCCTTTTCATGGCCGGCTTCTTCATACGCAAAGAGCGCACGCCGAAAATGGCGCGTCGCGATGTGGGGTTGCTGGCGCTGCAAGGCGATGTTCCCCAGCCGCACATGCATCGCGCCTACGCCGCGCACGTCTCCAATTTGGCTATAAGCGGCAAGCGCGCGCACAAAATGGTGGGTGGCTTGTTCTGGCTCGCGGCGCTGCAACGCCTCGTCGCCTGCGGTGTGGTGCAAACGGGCGATTTCGGCAAAGTCGCCCCGCGCCTGCGCTGCACGCAAGGCGTGCTGAAACGTGGCTTGGTCGGTCATAGGTTGCTCCTGCTGATTGGCTGATGTGATGCATGGTAGCACGTTTGGGCGCGTCGAAAAGTTGATTTGGCGCGCTGTTTGGCGGAGTTTGCAACTTTCTTCAAAATTGAAGCGTAGTCAAGTGAAGGGTGTATGAATGCCAACCGTGAAAAGAGGAGGTAGACGATGAGCGAGGAACGCCGGGACGAACAGCAAAACAAGATTGATGTGGTCGCCGAATTGCGTGAGTTGGGTCAGCAAATTGGTGAAGCGATGCAAGCCCTGGCGGATGAGTTGGAGGATTTGGTGGAGGATGTGGCGAAACGCGAGGAGGTGCAACGCTTGCGCGAACAAGCCGCAAAAGCCGCTGAGCGTGTACGCGACCCCGAAACGCAAGAAAAATGGCGGCGCGAATTGGTGGAAACCTTCCGCGACTTCTCCGAAAGCCTGACAGCGGCGCTGGAACGTGTCCGCGCCCAACGCGCTGCTTCCGGTGAACGCGCCGCCGATACCGCAGCATCCGAAGGGGAAGGCGCAGCCGTCGCCAGCGAGACCAAAGCCACGCTTGAAGAGGTTGCACGGGCGGCGGAGACGTTCGCGGCCGGCGTTGCACGAGCGATGAGCGCATTGCTTGGCAAAGCCGCCGAAACGCTGAGTGAATTCGCTGAACGGACCGGGCAACGCGAGGTCAAGCCATCGGCTGAGGAGACAACACCAGCACAGGATGAAGAACCACAAGGCTAAGCCGCTACGCCCTCCCATCAAACCCGAGGCGCTTCCGAGTGCCTCGGGTTTTTTGTGGCACTCTCACGTATCAGACGTGTTCTTTTCTGCGCCATTCAGGGCATCTGCAAACATCTGGCGCTCCACCAACACCGCCACCTCTCGCCAAATGTCTTTGGCTGATTGAGCGGGACGCTTCACGTCAGATTGAGGGATCCGCACATGTGCACGAAGCACATGTGCTGTTGCATCCATCATATCGGTGGGGATTTTCGCCAAAAGATGCACTATTTGCATTTGCTCATCTCTTGTCGCTTCATGCCACAGCACGACCAAGGCCACCAACACTGCCATCCAGCGCATGGCCTCATCCGTGATGAGACGGAAACCACCCTGCGAAACAAAAAGATAGAGGCTGAGCATGGCTTCCTGCCAACGTTGCTGCAAGGCGAGGGTGTGCGTATAGCGCAACAAAAGGCGCATACGGGTTGCATAACTGATTCGCTGGTAGGCGTCTTGTATAATCTGAGCGTAGAGCGCCGCGGCTTGTTCATACTCTTGCCAGATGAGAAGGAGACTGCCCATCTGTTCATACAACTGGACGCGCCCATACACATGCCCCAAGCCTTCCACATACTGAATGGCACGCAAAAACCATTCGCGCACGGATAAGATATAGCCATCTTCTTGATGCAATGCATGCAACAACGCCGCTGCCTCAACAACCTCATGCGGGGCGATACCCTGCAAAGCCGCCTGAAATGCCTGCTGTGCCAGAGAGGCCGCCGACTCTGTATGCTGGTTGTGCAATGCGGCGCGCGCCTTCAAAAGGAAAAACCGGGCGCGCATATGCAGCGGCATTTCTGGATGGGGCTTCAAGGTGGACAAAATGGTCTGCACCTGTCCATGCGCCCCCATCGCCCACAATGCTTCCGCGCGTGTCAGCAATGCATCTTCCAAAAGCGCCCCCCGCAGAAAAGGCGCGGCTTCTTCCAACAAGGGCAATGCGGCTTGTGGTTGGCGCATGTGCAGCAACATACGCGCACGCCAAACGTGCAAATGTGCCTGCTGAAAAGGTGAGGCGACTTGTGCAGCCGCGCGCATAAAAAGGTCGGCGCCTTCGGTGACATTCCCCGTTGTCAAAAACCAACGCGCAAGGCGCTCAATCACCTGCGCCGCTTCTTCATCATCAAGCCAGTCAACATGGAACAACAACCACTTCCAAAACGGCGCATCAAGCGCCATGGCTCGCAACCAAGCCTGGGTCTGCTCCGCGTGATAGTGTTGCGGCGGAACGGGAAGCGCCCTGGCGCCACGCTGGGCTATCAGGCGGCGGTATTCTTCCATCTGCTCAGGGGACGCATGTTGCGCCTGGATATAGTCGCGAAACATTTCGTGCATGACGGCGCGTTTTCCAACCACGTGCAAAAACGCTCGCTCGACCAAGGCGGAGAAAAAAAAGGGCGTCACGTGGATACACTCTTGAAGCAACTGCGATGACATAGGGACAGGCGCTGCCGCGAGAAGCCGCAAAAACGTATGTTCTTCGGCTGAAAATTGCTCCCAAAGAAAATTCAATACAGGTGTTGGCGAGGGGCGCGCACCTTGTTTGCAGGTCTGCAACATGGCATGCCACTCATCAGGGGTGTGAAAATCCACCCACATTGCCAAAAGCCGAATGAGGAAAGGGATACCACGTGTACACAAGACAAGGTCGCGCCAGAGTTGCCACTCTTTTCCAAATGCGAAACGCTCATATGCGTCGCGTGCTTCGTGGATGAACATCAAAACAGATTCAGCACGATCAATCTCGTGCAATACGGCGGTCTCAGGCGGCAAAGCAAAGGGGGGCAGGAAAAAGACAAACGCTCCGGGCACATCAAGCGGCTGGCGGGCAAGCGCCAGAATGCGCACCTGGCTCAGATGGGCCTGCAAACGGGCAAGCAGCGAGGGGACCTCTTCGTGAATATCAGCCCCATCAATGACAAGGAGAGACGTATGCTCCGACAAGAGCATATACACTTGCCGCCACACATCATCTGTATCAGGTTGAATGCCAAGCGCATGCAGAATGGCATACGGCAGTTGGTGGGCGTCTACACACTCGTGCATATCAACGAAGATGGCGCGCCAACCGGTTTGCACCACCAATTCGCGGGCGAATTGCTTTGCCAGGCGCGTTTTGCCAATACCGGGGGGACCAACCAGGGAAACAAACGCGTGGTTTTGCACCTGTTGCGTCAGGTGTTTGATTTCAGATGCGCGCCCAATGAACGTATTTGCTTCAACAGGTATGGAATTTTTTGTGGGTTCAGCAAACAAAAGCGACTTCAAAGAAGCATCTAAAGAGACTTTGGTAATATAGGGCGAAGCAACCCAATGTTCGCCATTGAAGGCTAAAAGCCCATAGGCGGAGAGTGTTTCCAAACATGCAGAGGCAGCGGCGGGTTTTCCCCCACTTTCCTGAAACAGCCACTCAACAAATGCGTGCTCTGGTTCGTGCAAGAGCGCATGTCGCAACCATACCGTCAGACCTGCCTTTGATAACGGTGCGAGGGTCACGCTCTCGCGCAAGTGAGCCTGTTGCCGGAGAAGCCGAAGCGTCATCGGCGCGGCTGGCGCGTAGGCGATAGCCACTTGCGGGATAGTGCTCTCGAACAAAGAGACGAGAGAGCGCACCGAGCCGGAATCCAGCATATGGGCGCCGTCAATCGTGATGAAGAGGCCTTGGGCGTGCTTATCACGCACAAATGCTTCAATTGTTTCGGCAACGTGATGCCGCCCCAAAAACGTATCCGCCAGTTTGGGGATGCGTTGCTGTGCCGAGAGAAACGCGCCGTAGATACGGTGTCGGCGTGGTTCATGCGCGTGAATATGAAGCGTTGTGTAGCCTTGCAAGCGTGCGAGTTTAGCGGTTTCTTGCAAAAAGCGGGTCTGCCCGCAGCCGGCTTCGCCGTGTACGGCAAAAAGCCCACGCCGTGCCTGGGGCATTGCCTGCAAAAAAGCGCGAAAAGCGCTCATCTGGGCATCACGTTCAATCAAGCGACTGCTGGCGTAAAAGCGCGCTGAAACAGTTTCCGCGTCCTGCTCTGGTCCCACCAATTGCGCCCGCCCACGCCGCTTGGCTTCATAATGCCGCGTATCAGCCACTTGCAACAACGTTTCGACCGTGTCAGCGTCATCTGGGAAGAGCGCCAAGCCGATACTGACCGAGAGCGACAGAGGGGGTGTCCCTGGAATCGGTGTTTCGGCAACACTGGTCAGCATCCGCTCTCCCAACACACTCGCTTCCGACGGGGAGAGCCCTTCAGCCACAACAACAAACTCATCGCCGCCATAGCGGCAGAGGATATCTCCGCGTCGCAACACGTGGCGAATGCGGCGAGCAAATTCGCGCAAGGCTTCATCGCCGCGTGCATGTCCAAAGGAATCGTTGATCACTTTGAAGTGGTCAAGGTCCATCAAAAACAAAGCCAACGTACTGCCGGCTGCTTTGCAAACATCAAGTTGCTGAGGCAATATCTCGCGCAAAAATACCCGCGTATATGCTCCTGTCAATGCATCAATCATGAAAAACCTTTCTCTTTCATATGCGCTAAACGCCACAAACGCAATAAGACTTCATCAAACAGTGCATCCACTGTTGGAGGTATCTCGTCAGATGGTTCAGATGCTGCCAGAATATGCGCAACACGCGAATGCACCAGATGAACAGAGCGCGTATCCATGGTCAGCGCGCGCGCCAATTGTCTGGCTTCATCGTGATGCCCTGCACCTTCAAATAAACACGCAATACCAGCCAAAACTTCGTTGCACATGACCCAAGCATGTATTTCACGCGCCAGTATGAGTGCGCGATACCACTCAAATGCCGCTTGGGCAAAATCCCCGCACAAACGATGAATATCAGCGATAGTATCCAGCACACTCACGATACCACTTCGATAATGAATCTGTTCCGCAAGCGCCAGCGACTCCTGCGCCATTTTCAATGCGTCTTGCAATTTTCCCTGGTGGTATAACGCACTTGCCAAGTTGTTCAATGTGGTTGCCCGAAATCGAACATCTGACTGCTCCTGCTCAAGCAGTGAGAGGACTTGCCGCAAATAATGCTCGGTTTTTTGAAAATCCTGACGCAAAAAATAAATACCACTGAGTGCAGTAATCAAACGCATGCGAATCTCAAGATGCCGAGCAACATAGTCAGACGCAAGCAATCTGTGCGCTAGCTGCTCACTTTCATCAAATCGCCCTTCTCCCATCAGGTAGAACACGCGATTGATGCCGAGCTCGATATGGAACCCCGTCCGCTTGTTGTTCTCCTCCAATGTTGCCGGCGTCCATCTTTGCAAGGCTTGTTCGGTAGCATCAAAAAGTCGAAGCGCTTCCTGAGCATTCCCAAGACGATATTCTAAAATCGCCTTAAAGTACAAAACCATTGCCTGCATTGAAACGGGAAATTTTTGCTTTTCCTGGAGAATATACTCAACACTTTGTAACATCTTCTGCATAAAATCCAAACGTTCATACCCCCCCAAATACCGCATAAGGGGCTCAAAAGCGGGATCCCACAACGCCACCTTTTGATGAGCATGCGACCATTCCCATGCAGCCACAATATCAGGCAAAACATACTCAATTTGTGGAAGTTTTAAATGCTCTTTTGTGGAAATATGTGTTTGCACGAAGGCCGCAAAGTATTCTGCATGGCGTAAGCGATACATTTGCATATCCCGTGCAAAGGCGGGGGTTTCCCGAATAATTTGGCGTAGAACATAATTCAATTTGAAATATCCTGGGGCTACACGATAGACCAGGCGATGCGCTTCTAACATTCGCAAACGAAAGGGGCTAATCCCTACAATACGTTGCGCCGCTTGCGCTGTAAACGCCCCTTCAAAAACAGCCAAGCCCTGCACGATATCGCGAGTCGGCTCATCTAAAATATGACGCCAATAATACAAGTGGGCATCAACCAAATGCGCGAGTATCGTTTGCTCAGCATCGGGAGTTCCCTCTCCCTCAAAAGCGATACGCTCTCCACTCAGCAATTCAATAAAAGCCGTCATACCTTTTTGTTCGATATACGCGCCCCATAGTTTCAACAAATCAGGTGTGATAGAGGCAACTTGCATGGCTGTTTTCAGCCATTCACTGGTACGTTCGGGAAATGGCGCACCTTGCAGCTGTTCCAAAAAGAAAACGCCTTCTTCTGGCGTCAACGTCTGAACGTTGAAAAGATACCAGTCGCCGGGCACACTCGAAAGCTGTCTTGTTTCCACGAAGATACGAGCGCGAGGCAAAAAATTGCCAAGCCACTCCAAGAAAGCGAACGTCTCTTCCTGTGTTCCAGAACCATTGAGGAGAGCAACAACACCATCAAAATGTTGTACCTCCATAGGCAACAAATATCCCAACGGTTCTTGTCGCAAGCGCATATACGCCGCGTGTATGACGTTCGCACGCATCTCAGGAGAAGCAGAAAAAGGCAAGGCGCATTCCAACAAAGCCTTCTGCTCACGCTCAGCAATCTCACGCGCAACTTGCGCAAGCAACATGCTCTTGCCAACCCCTTTTGCCCCACTGACAACAATACGTTTGTGCGTTTCTCCAAGTGCACTCAGAGCATGAAACGCGTTGAGCGCAATAAATTCCTGCTCTGAGGAACTGTTTGGCACAATCGGTTCAGAAATGCTGCGCGTCTCCCACTGCTTCAAAGCATATTGCACGCGGCGCGCGGTGATAGCCGGCAAGCCTTCTCGACGACGGCGCTCATCAAGTGGGTGCCCCGTGCGAAGAATCTGGGCAAACGCTGCGACGTTTTCCAAAGCGCCTTCTGTGAGTGTGTAAATAGGGGTACACCATTCTACTGCTATGTTCCCAAATTCGGCTACAAGCACCTCTTTGAGTACATCAGGAGCAAGCGGCTTGGTCTGAACCCGCACGTGTGCTGGAAATACAGGCCGTTCTGGGGAGAGGGTTCGTGTGGTCAGTATCCGCAACCGTGAAGGCGATACCAACTCCAAGAGTTCAAGTAAACGGTGAGCACTGGCGGCATCTATATGCTCAATCTGCTCAATCACAAAAAGCACAGGGGTTGTCTGTTTTTTCACCCAAGCGTATACGTCATCTATGCCGAAGAGTGGTTTCTCTCCAGCCTGTTCCATCAACTGAAAAAGGAGCGCATATTGCCTGGGCTGTGCCGCTCGGAGTGCACGCGCATGAAGCAGACGCCAACCAGATTGTACCGCCATGCGCGCCAGCATGGTCGCCAAGCGTGCATATCCACTTGCTTTTGCTCCTTCAATTTCAAAAATTGGGCTCCGTTCACTGAGCAACCACACACGAAAACGGTTGACGGCTTCCTCATGCGCTCGAAGCCACGCCGCTTCAAGCATCTGGCGAAAAGAATGGTAGCCGTCTCGCGAGACAACTTGTGCACGCCCCGCCTGCTTTGCGCAAAACGTGCGTTCATCCGCCAGGCGCAATATCTGCTCAAGCGTGTCGCCCTCTTCTGGAAAGAGGGCAAGCCCCATGCTCAATGTGAGGGAAATCGAGCGGCCATCCACTACAAAGGGGGTTGCCTGAATCTCCGCTAACACCCGCTCCGCCACCAGGTGCGCTTCTGACAAGCCAATTCCGGGCATCAGCAGCACAAATTCATCGCCCGCATAGCGCACAAGCACATCGTTTTGCCGCACGCTGGCACCCACAACAGATACAACGTGCCGCAACACCTCATCGCCCACGTGGTGCCCAAAAGCATCGTTGATACTTTTGAAGTAATCAATGTCGAAGAAGCAGAGCGCTATATACCCTTGCGACGCCAGGGTTTGCCAGAGTGCAGGCAACCCTTCACGCGCATATGCTCCGGTAAGAGTATCACGTGGGATAGGTTGGTTCAAACATGTACTGCTCAGCATAGTCGTTTCTCAAAAAATTCTGACCAATGCTCCGTGCGAATTTCGCGCCGCGTGCGGCTCACCCCCCGCAAAACCAGCGAATGCGTATGCCGCACATGGCGGCTATACACAACACCATCAAGCAGAGGACCGTCAGTAATGCCCGTTGCCGCAAAATAGACATCATCCGACTGGACGATATCGGCGCAAGTAAACACGCGTTTCAAATCCAAACCCGCCGCGGTCACGGCTTCATACTCGGCTTTCGTCTGCGGCGCCAGACGCCCCAGCATGCCTCCGCCCATGGCGCGCACCGCGCAAGCTGCCAACGTGCCTTCGACAACACCCCCAATCCCCATCAGCACATCCACGCGGTCATCAGCCAATGCCGCCAGAATCGCCCCAGCCACATCGCCATCGCTACGCAGCATGATATGCGCCCCGGCAGAGCGAATTTCGGCAATCAAATCGTGGTGGCGTGGACGGTCCAGCACGAAAACAACCAGGTCGCCCACTTGCTTCCCTTTCGCGCGCGCAATAAGCGCCAATGTCCAGGCGGCGGGTGCGTCCAGGCATTCCGGCACCAAAACAGAAGCGGCTTCGTGATTGACGATCAATTTTTCCATGTAAACCGCGGGGCGCGGACGCCACATCGTTCCATATGGTGCTATGGCGGCAAATGAAAGCGCTCCAGGCAAGCCCTGTGCCACCAATTTGCGACCATCAATGGGGTCAGCCACCACATCCATCTTGGGACCGTCTCCCGTTCCAACACGGCGGCCAGTCGCCAAGGGGGATTCTTCCCCCGTTTTGCGCTCTTCCCCCAGCAAAACGTACCCTTCCATCTCAACGCTGTTCAACACATCGTACATCGCATTGGCCGCCTCGGCATCCGGGGTGACGATATTTCCCTTCCCCATCCAGGCGCCGGCAGCCAAAGCGGCGGCTTCGGTCGCGCGTACCAGTTCCAGCCCAAAATTGCGTGCTTCAGGCTTCATACCTTTATCTCCTCTACATCGGCAATGTTGAAGGCTTCGAGCAAATTCGCGGCTTCCCACGCTAGCATACCGCCTTCTAGCATCAACAAATCCGTGTAGCCATATTGTTGCAACAACGCCGCGGCACGTGGGCTACGCCGCCCCATGCGACAGACAAGCACCAGCGTGCGATCGTGGGGCAGGTCAGGCACTTCGCCAGCCAGCAAATGCGAAAGCGGCACAAGCAACGCACCGGGAATATGCCCTCGGCGGAATTCGCGCGGCTCACGTACATCTACCACAAGCGGCGGTCTGTCTGTGTGCAATAAATCCCACAATGTGGCTGGGTCAACCGCAGGAATCTGGACCGGTTCTATCTCGCGAGCACGCTCAGCAATCTCCGTATCTACAATAACTGAACGTGGCAGGTTTTGGCATTCGCGAAAAACGCGCACCGGGCACTCATAAATGCACACATTGGGGTCAAGAGCATGGTAGAACAAGGTATGAATTGCGGTACGCTCCCACAAAATATGGTCTTCGCCAATCGTTTCCAAAAACTTGGTGGACTCCAACACACGCAATAAGGGGCGGCGCACGTAGGTCAAATAGACATCGCCCCCCTGGGCGCGCATTTTCTCGACAAGCCGCTCCAACATGTGAATACCGCTAAAATCGGCCACATTGACTGTGTGCATGCGCAACAACAAAAAGCGTTGCGAAGGGTGTTCCGCCAGATGGCGTTCAATGGCTTCTTCGATGTGATTGACCGCGCCAAAATAGAGGTCGCCATGAATATCCAGAATGCCCAACTGCGGGCATTGCGGTCGGGAATCATCTTGCACCAGGCGGCGAAATTCGGGGTCGGGAATGACGGCGTGGACCACCGGGGCGCTGGTTTTGATGATATAGTGGGCAAATGAAAGCAAAATCCCCAGCAAGACGGCAAACTCCAAACGCAAAAAAATCGTCCCCAGCAGGGTCGAAAACAAAATCACGGCATCTCCGCGCGCCCCGCGTGCGATACGCCGAATTTCAGCAAAGTCTATCAGGTTATACGCCGTCACCATCAACACACCGGCAAGCGCCGCCATCGGGACAAACGCCACAAATGGCGTAAGGACGAAAATGGCCACCAGCATGAACAAGCCGGCGAAAATCGAAGCGAACGGGCTTTTGGCGCCTGCTTCCAGGTTGACAGCCGAACGCGAAAAGGACGCCGCCACCGGATACCCCGAAAACAAGCCCGCCGCAATGTTGGCGAGCCCCTGTCCTACAAATTCCTGGTTGTTGTCAATCCGTTGCCCCGTTTGGTTGGAGAGCGCCTGACCAATGGCTGCGGCGCTCACCAAGCCAATAGCAGCAATCGCCAACGCACCGGTGGACAACTCCGAAATCAAATCGAGGCGCAAGGGGGGAATGGTGAGCGGGGGCAATGAGCGCGGTAAGTCGCCCACAACCTCAACACCGAGTGCTTCCAGATGAAACGCCAGCACCAATCCCGACGCAACAATCATGGCGATCAAAGGCGCCGGCAAACGGCGGTTGAGACGTCGCACCAGAAGAATGAGCACAATTGAGCCCAGACCAATGGCGGCGGTTGGTAGGTGTGTATCAGGCAAGTGAGTGAGGATATTCAGCAATGTTTGAACAATGTTCGCCGATTGAAAATGCAAACCCAGCAAAGGGCGCACTTGCTTGACGGCAATCAACACACCGGCGCCTGCTGTGAACCCTACAATCACCGAATACGAAACGAAATTGACCAGCATCCCCAGGCGCGCCAGCCCCAGCGCCACTTGCAACACGCCCGCCATAATCGCCACCAAACCAGCAGCCTGAATGTAGAGCGCAGAACCGGGGTCAGCCACAACGCTGAGCACCGAAGCCGTCAACAGCGCAATCGCGTTCGCCGGCCCGGTTTGAATTTGACGTGAAGAGCCCCACAATGCCCCAACGATAGAACCCACAACAGCAGCATACAGCCCCATTTGGGGCGGCAATTCGGCAATAAGCGTAAAGGCGATGGCTTGCGGGAGCATAATCACGCCGACCGTCAAGCCTGCGATGAAATCATCGCGCAAATGGCGGCGGTCATATGAACGAACAACATCAAGCGGATGCGCGAGATACTTCAAAGGCTGCGTCAAAGAGGGCATAAAAACAACTCCTTACATCTTTGGGCTCGCACCCGTATGATACGAAAAGCCTTCCCCATCCCCAAACAATACACGCTCTTTGTCATACTTCTGCGGCCACCGCCACACAATCAGCCCCAACAGCCCAAAAACCAGTTCGCACCAAAAGAAAGCGCTGCGCACATAGCCACGCAACCAATCGCGGCCATGGCAGTTGAACAGCCCCACACCGAGATGACGGCGGCTCAGCGGGTAAAATAGTTGCACACCATCACCAGTGCCAACCACATCTTGCACAATGTGGAGACACGCCGCGCCGCCCAGCACCAAAATACGTTCTTGCAAAGCCCGGTTTCGACGGAGCGTTGCCCACGTGTACCCCAACACGAGCCACGCAAGATGAAACAGCGGCGTATGCGTCGGCCATTGATGATGACGAATCTCTATGCGCCGTTCTCGCCACCAATACCAGAGAAGCCCCACAGGCAAGTCAATATCCGGCAAGACGCCCCCCAGCCCACCCAAGCGCCTCACTTCAGCGGCAGAAAGATGCCGCACCCGCGGCGCGATCCATCGCCCCCAGAGAAGACCAGCTCCAACATGTCCAAATGGCAACATCGTGCTTCTCCTCTTTTCGGCTTGTCTTTGTTCAAGAACTGGATATGCTCACAAGCAAGCATACACGACACGAAAACCTTGCGCCATGGTACCAAGTCACCTGCTCAAACAACAACCTCTTTTCCGGCAGATTGATGAACGTGCGTTAGAGGATATTCTCCAGCACGCGCATACGCGCACACTTGAAAAAGGCGCGTTTCTCTTTTATCAAGATGACCCAGCCACCGCGTTTTACATCGTCGAACGTGGTCGCATTCGCCTTTCCCAACTTTCCCCTGAAGGGCAACAAGTCATCGTCCGCTTCCTCACAGAAGGCGAAGCCTTTGGCATTGTGGCCGTATTGAGCAACATTCCCTATCCGGTCGCGGCAGATGCGGTGGAAGAGACGACCTTGCTTGGTTGGGAAGGCGAAACATTTCGCCACCTCATGCTCAAATACCCGCAACTTGCCCTCAACGGGATGCAGATTATGGCGCAGTATATGCGCGAAACCATCGCCCGCCTGCGTGAAATCACGACCGAGCGGGTTGAGCAACGCATTGCGCGCGCCTTGTTGCGCCTGGCGCGCCAAATGGGGAAGAAAACCCCCGACGGAATTCTCATTGACATGACACTCACCCGCAAGGACGTTGCTGAAATGAGCGGCACAACGTTGTACACCGTAAGCCGCACGCTCAGCAAATGGCAAGAAGCCGGTTTCATCCAGAGTAGCCGCGAGCAGATTTGCATTTGCAATCCCCACCAACTGGCGCAAATTGCGGAAGATTGGGAGGCCTGACGCTCACAAAAAAAGGGCTTTCCAGAAGTCAGAAAGCCCATGAAAAGCCGCTACTGCTGAATTGGTCAGGCGGCATCCGATTGTGAACGCCGCCACCAAACGATCGCCCCCGCTACCACCACCGCCGCCGAGCCGACGCCCCATTTGCGCCAGGCGCCGCCAGAAACGGTGGGCGCTTCTTCAACATCAAGCGCATGCAGGGCGTCATCATCGATACGCATCAATTCAGCACGCAACTGAGCGCGAAACGCCGGATTCGCTTTCGGTAAGCGCCCAAAGAACCATTCCAGCAACTCAATGAGCGCAATCCACTCGCGCAATTCGCCCGCTTCCGCGGGGAACAGACGCACCCACTGGCGTCGTGCAGTGCGGGATTGTGTGTGTAATTGGTCAGAAAGCCAATCCAGTACGTCGCTCATTTGTACCTCCCATCACCACTTCCAATTCTTCGGGCGCCGGTTCGGCCGGCGTCAGAAACGCGCCAATCACCCCTGGTCCGCCATGCACCGCGACCGCCGGCGTCAAGCCGCCAACCACGCAACGCACCGCATTGACCCGCGCCTCAATCTGTTCCTTGAGCCACGCGGCTTCTTCCGGCACGCCGGCATGCGCAATCCCCACCCAGACCGCACGGTCTTCCGGCGTTACCGCGCGCGCCACGCGTTCCACAATTTCGGCCAATGCCCGTTTGCGTGTGCGCGTGCGCCCATCGGCAATCAAGCGCCCATCCTTGAGCGAGATAATCGGTTTGACATTGAGCATAGCGCCTAAGGCATGCTGCAACATCGAAACCCGTCCACTCAAACGCAAATAGTCGAGCGTCTTGGGGGTCAAAGCCAGAAACGTATGCTCACGTCGCCACATCAAACGCGCCATAATCGCATCGAGCGCCGCGCCCTGTGCCGCCTGTTCCAGGGCATCCCACACCATAAACCCCAGCCCAAAGTGGAATGCGCGGCTATCGAACAGCAAAATATGCCGATCAGGGCATTCCGCCGCCGCCAATTCTGCTGAACGAAAAGTCCCGCTCAGAAATGAGGAAAGGTGGATGGAGAGAATCGGCACATCGGGCGGCAACGATTGATACACTTCAACAAATTGGGCGGGTGTGGGTTGCGAAGTTTTGGGAATCATGCGCGTTTGTTCGACGCGCGCAAAGAGGTCTTCCGTGCTGATATCCACAATCTCGCGAAACCCTTGTTCGCCAAAATGCACCCACGTAGGCACCCGCACAATCGGATACTGCTCGAAAAAAGCATCGGGGAGCACACACGTTGTATCAGTTACGATGTTGAGTCGTTGTTCCATGGGCGCTTCCTCACTCCACGCTGTTGCACTTGCTTGCGTAAAGCACGCAAGGTCCGATTGTACAAGGCTTTGACAGCCCCTTCTGTGCGTCCCAACACCTTCCCAATCTCGACGTTGCTCATCTCTGCATAAAACTTCAAAAATAACAACGTTTGTCGGTCTTCAGGCAGACTTTGCAGCAAATCATGAATCAACCGGAAGACTTCTTCCTGCTCCAACCCGCGTTCCAAATGCTCTTCCTGCTTTTCATCCCGCGCCCCCCACAGGGGCAAATCATCCAACGAAAGAAAGCGGCGCCGTTTCTGGTCGCGATGCCAGTTCGCCACCAAATTGTGCGCAATCCGAAAAACCCACGCACCAAAAGGGGCGTTTGTTGCTTCATAGCGTGGAAGCGCCTTGAGCATGCGATAAAAGACCCGCGCCGTCAGGTCTTCGGCGTCTTCATGGTTGCCAACGCGGTAGTACATGTATTGATACACGCGATCAAAGTAGAGATCGTACAACTCGCCAAACGCCTCGCGGTCGTGCTTCGCCCGCTCTACCAACGCACGTTCTTCCTCGAACGAAAGTTCCTTTTTCTGTGTCGAAGGGGTCTGCTTGTTCATAAAAACACGTCGCCACCTTTGCAGTTACGACTGTTTTACCAACCAAGATACAAGGCTAACGCATCCCGGCTCTCCCAGAAACCGAAAAGCCCTATCGCAATCAACAATACGCCCGAAATGTATTGAAATGGGCGCTCATAGCGGACCAAAAAGCCAATCATCTGGCGCTGACGAGCACGCCCCAAAGCGGCCAGCACCAACAAGGGTAAACCAAACCCCAGCCCAAAGATACCGAACAGCGCCAATTGGCGTACAAATTCCCCTACCGTGAGGCTGAGCGCAAAAATTGAAACCAGCAAAGGGCCACTACACGGCAACGCAATCGGACCATACAGCACGCCATACACAAACGCTGACGCGTAAGGATTGCGCAACACCGGCACTTGAATGGTTGCCACCCACGAAAAGACGTTTCGGCCGGTCAGTAATAACGCCCCCAGGACAATCAACACCACATACGCCAGCGGGGTAATGAAGACGAGCGCGCGCCCAACCGAAACCTGCAAAGCCGCAATCAGCGCCCCTAAGGCTATCATCATGGAAAGGACGCCCAGCAACACAAAAATACCAAGCACAAAGGTATTGGCTGGTTGGCGTCCTTCGCGCCCATGCCCGCCCAAATACGCCAGAAAGCCAGGATAGAGCGGCAACACACATGGGCTAATGGTTGCCAACAACCCGGTTGAAAACGCCGCCAGAAATTCAGCCATTGGAGTCTCCTTGTAACCATGCTACAATGCGCGGCAACTGTAGCATGAAGCCAACGCATTGCAAACATATGAACGAGCGCACCATGTCTTCGCACCACGCTATTCATCACATTTTGCTGATTTTCCTGGACGGTGTCGGGCTCGCGCCGCCGCATTCCGACAACCCTTTCGCTCACACCCCATTGCCCAACCTCCAACGACTTTTTGGGGAACATTTCACGCTCGCCCCTGCGCTCAAACCGGCGATGACAGGGCACGTGGCCACATATGACAACGTCCACCTTTTCGCACTTGACGCCCAACTCGGCGTACCGGGCATTCCACAAAGCGGCACCGGCACCACCACACTCCTGACGGGCGCAAACGCCGCTGCGTTGTTGGGCAAGCATGCAGGGCCATTCCCACCCGCCGCTTTGCGTCCACTTCTGGAAAACCAAAACATCTTCACGCGCCTGCGCCATGCAGGCTACGAGGTTGCCTTTGCCAACGCCTTTCCCCCCTTTTATCTTGAACGCGTCGCGCGGGGGCGCGCCCGACGGACAACGATGACCCAAGCCGCGCTTGCCGCCGGCCTTTCTTTGCGAAGCGCAGATGAAATGCTCCAAGGCGAAGCCCTTTCGGCATTCATCACCAACCATCACTGGCACGCCGCACATCCCGCCATTCCCCTGCTTTCACCCGAAGAAGCCGGCAAGCGGCTCGCCCACCTGGCGCAACAAACCACATTCACCGCGTTTGAACATTTTACCACCGACCATCTCGGACACCGCCGCGATATGGCCGCCGCACGCCAGCATGTCGCTCTTCTTGACGCCTTTTTGGCCGCCGTGCTCGCACACACCGACGATGAGACCCTCGTGATCATCGTGAGCGACCACGGGAACTTTGAAGACCTTTCCACGAAGCATCACACGCTCAATCCGGCGCTTTGTCTGCTGAAAGGCGCTGTTCCGTTTGAACCGCACAGCCTGATAGACGTAACGCCGCTCATTACGCACACGCTTGGCGTTGAATCTCCGCTGCACCCACCATACCAACCATAAAAAAAGCCCACCCGTTTCCAGGTGGGCTTTCGCATGATTCACCGATGAATCAATATTGGCGGCGCTGCTGCGCGCGCAACATCTTTCGGCGCATTTTGCGGAGCGCTTTCTTGCGCTCTTTGCGGCGCTGCTCGCTCTTGCTAATGTACCAGCGTTTTTTGCGGTACGTGCTGAGGATACGCGCCTGCGCGACTTCCTTGCGGAAACGCTTCAACAGGCTATCTGGGCTTTCGCCCGGGCGAAGACGCACAGTCACTGACGCAACACCCCCCTTCTGTCGTGAATTTTTTCCTCTTACTCGGCTGCTTCTTCTTCAGCCGAGGAATTGGCATCTTCGGTTTCTTCCGACGTTTCGGGCGTTTCAGGCGTTTCGACTTCCTCAGTGGCCGTTGCCGCTTCCGTGGTCGGTGTTTCTTCCGCCACAGGAGACGCCTCTTCACTCATTTCGGCGCTTGCTTCGCCTTCTTCTTCATTGGCGCGTTTCAGGCTTAGGCCAATGCGCTGGCGTTCCGTGTCAATGCTAATGATGCGCACCTGCACGCGCTGACCACGATGCACGATCTCGCGCGGATGCCCCACATTCTTGTCATCCAACTCTGAAATGTGGATAAGCCCTTCAACGCCATCTTCAATGCGAGCAAACGCACCAAATTCGGTCAGGTTTGTAATCTCGGCTTCGACGACATCACCCACCGAATACTTTTGCGTCACCTGCGACCAGGGGTCGGGTTGCAAGCGTTTCAAGCTCAACCCAATGCGGTCATTCTCACGGTCAACCTTGAGGATATACACCTCAACTTCCTGCCCGACTTCAAGCACATCGCGCGGGTGTTTCACACGGTGCCATGCCAGCTCGCTCACGTGAATGAGGCCATCCGCGCCCCCCAAATCCACGAATGCGCCAAACGGCTGCAGATTGGTCACAACCCCCTTGCGCACATCGCCAGGCTGAAGCGTTTCGAGCAGCTTTTCTTTCTCTTCCTGCTCCACTTCGCGCATGGCGGCACGCTCGGAGAAAATCAAGCGGCGGCGGCGGGCGTTCACTTCCACCACTTTCAGCTTGAGCCGTTTGCCAACCAGGCCTTGCAAACGATCCTGGAAGGACTGCCCCGCACCGCTCACCAATTGGGACGCAGGCACGAAACCGCGCAGCCGACCAAAGGGGACAATCACACCACCTTTGTTGTAGCTGATGACCTCGCCTTCAAAGATTTCGCCGCTTTCGGCCATCTCTTCAGCGCGCTGCCAATCCTCTTGCATCATCGCCAGATTGATGGAGACGATACGACGCCCCTCATCGTCCTCTTTGGCCGTGACAAAGACGCTGACCGTATCTCCGATCTGGATAGCGTCCAAATCTTCGCGCGGCATCTTGTCAATATCGCGCGAGGTGACCACGGCTTCTCGTTTGAGGCCGAGGTCAATCAAAATTTCCGAATTGGATTTGCGCACAACAACGCCTTCGACGATATCACCAGGTTCGGGCTCGCGATAGTCGTACTCCTCTTGTTCGAGGTACTGCCACATCGGAGATGACTGCTTGTCGTTTTGCTGCGCGTCTGTAAACTCACTCACGTGTACTCTACTCCTTCTTAGGATTTGCGCTCTACCGCCTGCGTGCCCTTTGGTTTGGCAAGCAAAACGCCCGCGAAATCCAAAACGGAGTGCGGGCGGTGAAAGAGCAATGCGCTGTCTCTCTGAACAAAAAACGCGTCTGGTCTTTGACGCGCATCAATGGTGCACCTGTGGTGCTATCGCAAATGGCGTCCGTGAGTACGCATTGTGAATGCTCCTTCACCAACCTGCAGCCTCAACCCAAGAGCAAACCACATCGGTAAAGCAAGAATGGTGTTCGCATTATACAAAATGAAAGGAAGACTGTCAAACACAAAATTTTTTCACTCCCCCTCTGCCTCGCGCCCACTTTCAACGTGTCCTAACAAACGTTTGTAATGCGGTGCAAAGTTGAATTTGACAGTTTCAAGGTTTGGTGTACAATGCGGTGCACGTTGCAGCCCACTTTGGCATATTTCCCCCCATTCGTATCCATAGACGAGATACAGACACATAGACGGTATGCAGGGTAGCATCTCAATTCTGTGAATCTGCGCACGCTGGCGTGTTCTGGCGTGCCTAGGTTTCCTTTTGGCTATCGGCACCGGTCAACGCCTCTTCCAACACCCCACCCCGGTGTGATAAGCAAGTTGTGCATAGCGTGCACATCCAGAAAGGGGGTGATAGCGAGCATAAAGGCATCAGTCGTCTCCACACTTTCTTTCGTCGTTTGTTGTGTCTGTCAACTGTCAAGTGTGAGGAAAGGAGCGTCTTTACGATGCGAGTTCCACTCCGTGCTTTTCTTCTTGCCGTGCTTACCCTGCTCACCGTTGCACTCTTCTCGAATGCGGCATTGGCCGAAGGACCAACATTGGGCAAAGGTGGCGTCTCCATCAGCCCGGTGGACGGAAGCGCTGTTGTCCGCAAGCCAACGCTGAACGCTCGTACCATCCCCAATGACGGTCTCGCGCCGGTTGTGGGATTAGACCAACCCAATGTGATTCCCGGACGCTACATTGTCGTCTTCAAGGACAATGTCAGCGTGCAGGCGGCTCGCACCGAGCGTGCCAATGTGGAACGCATGGGTGCGCGTATTGACGTGGAATACAGCACGGTGCTGCGCGGCTTCGCCGGGAATTTGCCTGCTCAGGCGCTGGAAGCGTTGCGCCGCAACCCGAATGTGGCCTACATTGAAGCCGACCGTGTTGTCTCCATCAACGATACGCAAACCAACGCCACCTGGGGGTTGGACCGTATTGACCAGACCAACCTGCCGCTGGACGGCACGTACACCTACAACTACACCGGTTCGGGCGTGAACGTGTACGTCATTGACACGGGCGTCCGCAAGTCCCATGTTGAGTTTGGCGGGCGCGCCTACCATGGCTACTCGGCTATCAATGACGGGCGCGGTTCGGACGACTGCAACGGGCACGGCACGCACGTTGCCGGCACCATCGGCGGTGCGACCTACGGTGTGGCCAAGAATGTGCGCATTTACGCCGTGCGTGTGCTCGACTGCAACGGTTCCGGCACGAACTCCGGTGTGATTGCCGGTGTGGACTGGGTGACGCAGAACCACATCAAGCCCGCGGTGGCGAACATGAGCCTGGGCGGTGGCGCTTCGACGGCGCTGGATAACGCGGTGCGCAACTCGATTGCCGCCGGTGTTGTCTATGCCGTGGCTGCCGGGAACGAGAACACGGACGCCTGCACGAAGTCGCCGGCGCGTGTGGATGAAGCCATCACGGTCGGTTCAACGACTTCGTCGGATGCGCGCTCGTCCTTCTCGAACTACGGTACCTGTGTGGACATTTTCGCCCCTGGCTCGAACATCACTTCGGCCTGGCACACCAGCGATACGGCAACCAACACCATCAGCGGTACGTCCATGGCGACGCCGCACGTGGCGGGTGTTGCCGCGCTCTACCTGGAAAGCAATCCTTCGGCCAGCCCGGCAACGGTCAAAGCAGCCATCTTGAACGGGGCGACCAGTGGCGTGTTGACCGGGATTGGTAGCGGTTCGCCCAACCTGCTGCTCAACTCGCTGCTCACCGGTGGTGGCGGTGGCGGCGGTGGCGGCGGTGGTGCGCCCTGCTCCGCGTGTGAATACTTCACCGGCACGCTGACCGGTAGCGGCGATTACGACTACCAGCCCAACGGCACGTACTACTACAGCGGTTCCGGCTACCACAATGCGTGGCTGGAAGGTCCTGCCGGTACGGACTTCGACCTCTACCTCTGGAAGTGGAACGGGTGGAGCTGGACAACCGTGGCGAGCTCGACCAGCTCGACCTCGTCGGAGAGCATTAGCTACTATGGCTCTTCGGGGTACTACGTCTGGCGCATCTACTCGTACAGCGGTTCCGGCACCTATGAATTCTGGCTGGATCGCCCCTAATCGGTCGTAAAGACGCGCAAACCGCCCCACGCTTGTGGGGCGGTTTTTTGTTCCGCCTGCTGTTTTAGTGTGCGCCTACCGGCTTGATGCGGCAAACGCCGCCGAGCGCCCGCGGTAAAGATAGCGCCCCGTGCCCGGTTCACCGCGAAAATCATCACCATCCACCAGCAAGCGCCCCCGCGAAAAGACTTTGACCGGCTTGCCTTGCACTTCCACCCCTTCCCACAAGTTGTAATCCACGTTCATGTGGTGGGTGCGCGCACTGCGCACATGGCGCACGGTGGGGTCCCACAGCACCACGTCGGCGTCGCTGCCGGGGGCAAGCGCGCCTTTGCGTGGATAGAGCCCGAAAAGTTTGGCGGGGTTTGTGGCGGTCAGGGCAACAAACTGCGACGGGGTCAGGCGCTCTTGCATGACGCCGTCGCTGAACAACAGCAACAACCGGTCTTCGATTGCAGGCACACCGTTGGGAATTTTGTCGAAACGTTCGCGCCCGAGCGTTTTTTGGGTGGCAAAATTGAAGGGGCAATGGTCGGTGGCGACGACGGCGAGCGTGCCGTCAGCCAGCCCACGCCACAGGGCGGCGCTATCATCGCGCGTGCGAAACGGCGGCGAGCAGACGAATTTCGCGCCTTCAAAGTCGGGACGCGCCAAATCATCAATGGTCCAGTAGAGATACTGGATGCACGTTTCGGCAAAGGCGCGTGTTCCGCGCTGTTGGGCGTGGGCAACGGCTTGCAAAGCTTCGCGCTGCGTGAGGTGGACGATGTAAATCGGCGCACCCGCCATTTCGGCCAGACGAATGGCGCGGTGGGTCGCTTCGGCTTCACATTCCGGGGGGCGCGTGCGCGCATGCCAGATTGGCTCGGTATGCCCCGCGGCGATGGCTTCGCGCACGAGGATGTCTATCACGTCGCCGGTTTCGGCATGCACGATGGGCAGCAAGCCCAGTTCGGCGGCGCGCCGACAGACGCGGAAAAAGTCGCCGTCGCTCAATTGATAGACGCCTTTGTAGGCAAGAAAGAGTTTGACGCTCGACACGCCCCAGGCGGGCAACTGCCCCATTTCGTGCAGGACCGCGTCGGTGGGGTCGGTGATGGAGACGTGGAAACCGTAGTCAATGATGGCTTTGCCTTCGGCGCGGGCGTGCCAGGCGTCCAACGCTTCGCGCAGGGTCTGCCCGCGCGCTTGGTTTGCAAAATCAATGTGCGCCGTGGTGCCGCCAAAGAGGGCGGCGACTTGCCCCGTGTAGAAATCGTCGGCGGAGACGGTATCCCACGAGTAGAGTTCCAGATGGGTGTGAACGTCAATGCCGCCCGGCATAGCCCACAAGCCGTCGGCGTCGAGAATCTCCGGGCGAAGTTGGGGCCCAATGCGTTCGGGCAAATTCCGCCCGACCGCGGCAATCTGTTCGCCTTCGATGAGCAGGTCGCCTGTGGCGTCATCGGCGGCGGTAATCAGGCGTGCGTTCCGAATGAGGTAAGCCATGGGTACACTCCGTGGGTTCTCTTTCAGGTGCGAAACCACAACGGCGGCTGGTCGTCGAACGACGCGGGCGTTTCACGGCTGAGCGCCGCCAGAACGCCCCAGAGCGCCGCCACGCCCGAGGACGCCCCCACAGCCGCCAATGCTTCAACCCGTGCAAAGGGAACCGTGGGCAACGTATCGAGCAGGGCGTTGAGCGGTTCATACCCCCAACCCGCTCCCGCTTCGCGCAGGAAATGCGCCGCCAGTGGTGTGGTGGCGCGCAAGTGGTGCGCCAGCGCCCGCCACACAACACGAAAGCGGGCGCGGTCGTGTTCGTCGCCACTGGCAAGGGTGACGAGCACCGCTTGCAAGAAATCATCGCCCGCGGGCGTCAAGCCGTTGCCGTAGCCCACCAGCGGCGAAAGCGTGGCTTCGGCAGTGTGGACGGGGTAGCGGTGAATGGCGGCGAGCACGTGCGACCACTCGGCTTCCAGGCGCTCGAAGAAGGGGTCGTCGGGCGTATCCAGGCGCGCAATGGCAAGCGCCAGGTCGGCGGCGGCGGATTCCCGCGCGTGGGGTGTCAACATGCGCGGTTTGGGGCGCGGGTTCCACCATTCGGTTGGCCAGGCGACTTTTACGCCTTCCCCCACCAGCCCCGTCGGCGTCACGGCAATGCTTGCGCCTTCACGCCACTGCGGCAAGCGGGCGACAACCAGGCGAAACGGACCAGCATAGGCGCGCGTGGTGACCGCCAGCAAGGGACGCCCGCGCTGCGCTTCGAGCAAAAGCGTTTGGTCAAAACGGGCGACAACGTGCACATAGGGGGGCGAGCACGCCCGCATCCAGCGACGCAAAGGCGCGCCCGCCCGTTCGGCTCGAATGATGGCTATTTGCTCAACGTCATCGGTCATGGCTACTCATCGGTGAGAAGAATGAAACGCCCCCACATGGAAGCGCATTCCATGCCCTTGGGCAACAAAGCGGCAACATAGTAGCGTCCGCTGGAAAGATGTGCAATCGCGTTGCCCAGGTTTTCGGCATGCACAATGCCTTTGGGGAACAAGTTGAGGTGGGTATCCTGGTAGTACTTGTCCTGCGGATACACCTCGTCCCAATCTTTCCCATACTTGCGGCGGGCGATTTCGCGTGCTTCTTCAAACACTTGCGGATGCCACAACCGCTGAATGGTGTTCATGGGGTGGTCCTGACTCACAGCGTCAATGCCAATCCACTTGATTTTTTTGCTCACCGCCCAGTCGGAAAAGTCGGGCGATGGACCGGGGTGGCGCGTCATGTAGCGAAACTCATCGGCGTCCGGGCTATTCCAGCCGTACTTGTGCCAGCCCGTTTTGATGAGCAGAATGTCGCCTTCGCGCACTTCGACCACGCTTTCAATCATTTCGGGCGTGTAGATTTCGAGGTCGCTCATGAGGTGCGAGATATCCGCGAGCGCCGCGGGACCAATCCAGTAGTCAATGGGGACTTCGCCGATAGTGCGCCCGTTCGCCCAGAAGTGTTTTTCACCGTCCATGTGGGTGGCAAGGTGGAAACTGGCTTTGCAAATGGCTTCGTTGCGCCCAAAGCCGAGTTTCTGCCCGCCCACGCGGCGATGGTAGCGCACGCTCAGCGGCTCGTAATTCGCCCATTGGGGCGTCTGGACGCTGAAGGGCAAGGTGAGGTCGTGTACGGTGGCGTTATCGAGCAGGTCGAAGAACGCTTCTTCGTCCATGTCGGCGGGTGGACGATACGCAATGACGCGCGTCCACGAGGAAGGCACTTCCATGAAAGGCAAGGGGAGCGCCAGAATGTAGGCGCGCTGGTTCAGCAATTCGTCAATCTGCCCAACAACGGCTTCGAGCAAGAGCACGTGGTTTTTGGGCAAATCCTGGTGCATAAGGCGATAGTACTCTTCGGGCGGGAAGAGTTCGTCCCACGATTTGCCATACTTTTCGCGGGCTTTGGCTTCGGCTTTCTCGAATTCGCTGGCGTGCATCCAGCGAATAGGCGTGTTCATGGGGTGTTCGGCGCTCCCGCAATCGAAGCCGACGATTTTCAACTGCATGTCAATCGCCCAGCGGTAAAATTCGATGGATGGGCCGGGGTGGCGCACCAAAAAGCCGAATTCCTTGTTTTCGACACCGCCCTGGGCGTTCGGGTTGGGAATGTCGGGCTGGTCCCATGAATAGCGATGGAAGCCGGTGTTGACAATGAGGATATCGCCTTTGCGCACGTCGGCGCGGCTGGTAATCATCTCAGGCGTGATGATGTCGTACTCGCCGACAAGGTCGGAGATGTCCACAATCACGCCGCGCCCCATCACGTCGCGCAAGGGAACGTCGGCGAGGGTGCGACCGGCGGAAAAGAAGGCGCGTTCACCCACCAGATGCGTGCCGACGGTGTTGCTCCACTGAATGAGTTGCCCGTTTGCGCCTTGCCCGCCCCCATACGCGCCAGTGATACGCTTGAAGAAGTGAATTTGCAAAGCATGGTCGCCGGGGAAAGGCGGTGTGAAGATGCTCAAGCCCTGCGTCAGGTCGTACACAGGTGCCCGTGCAAGCGTTTCGAGAAGAGATGATGCTGTCATGGGAAACCTCCTTTTGAATGATTGAAACACGTCTCTGGAAAACAGCCTCAACGGGCTTCGCTAAAACCCGTACCGTTCCGCAAACGCCACAAGCGCCGCCTCGAAAATCTCCATGGGGGGGCGCACCAGCCCCGCGCCAATCTGCCCAACGCCCGCTTCCTTGTGAGCAATGCCGGTATTGACGCGCGGCGCAATGCCCGTCTCAACCACCTTGCGGATGTCCGTGCCGGTTGGCGTACCGCGAAAATCAAGGTAGGGAATGGTGAAGTACTTATGCTCCGCCACGGTAATCTCGTACATTTCCAGCGTGGCGTTGAGCGCATCTTGCGGCGTACCGCTCACAAAGGTCACAATCGCGGGCGCGGCCGCCATGGCATAGCCGCCAATGCCCGCGGTTTCAGTAATGGTGCTGTCGCCAATGTCGGGATTGGCGTCTTCGGCGGTGAAACCGGGGAAGTAGAGCCCTTTGGGAATTTGCGCCGGCGCGGTAAACCACTGATCGCCCAACCCGCTGACGCGAATACCAAAGTCGGTTCCGTTGCGCGCCATCGTCGTCACCAGCGTGCTGCCTTCCACCCCATGCGCGGCGTCCGCCATGGCTTTGCACGCCGCCATCACCGGGTTGAGCACGCTCAGCGCATTCTCGCCGATGAAGCGCAACACCTCGGCGAGTTGGTCGCTATCGGTGGCAACCGCCGCCAAATGGGGCGCCAGCGCCTTCAAAAAGAGGATCGAGCCCGCTTTGTTGCGGTTATGCCCCTCGTCGCCCATGTGCAACGCTTCGGCAATCAGCGCCTTTATGTCAATTCCACCGCTGCGTTCAATCGCCGCGCGCAGCATGGGCGCCATCACGTCTTCCATCCAGCGCAAGCGCGCCAGCACGTCATCGCTGTATGCGCCATAGCGCAGCACCTTGCCATAGCCTTCGTTCATGTTTGAGTAGGCGATGTTGCCATGCGTCTGGTTTTCGACGATGTAGACCGTCATGGACGGCGATGTCACCCCCGCCATGGGACCAACGGCGTTGTGGTGGTGGCACGGTTCCAGGTCAATCTCGCCGCGCTCCATCATGGCGATGGCTTCTTCTTCGTTCTGCGCCAAGCCCTCGAAAAGCAACGCGCCGATAATCGCGCCACGCAGCGGACCACTGGCGCGCTCCCACGTAATCGGCGGTCCAGCATGCAAGAGCAGGTTGTCGCGCATGCCGGGGATGACGTCGCGGGCTTTGCCCATGCCCACCAACACGGGGCGCGCTTCCATCATCCGTTCGACGGCTTCCGCATTGGCTTTTTCAATGTCAATCATGGCTCACTCCTTTGTGTTGTTCGTTCGGTTCGTTCTACTTGCCATGAATCAACGCCCACACCTTCTGCGGCGAGAGCGGGATTTCGGTCACCTCGAAAGCGTTGTCGAACGCATCTTCCAGCGCCTGCGCAAACAAGGGCCCCACAGGAATGGCGCCGGCTTCGCCCACACCTTTCGCACCCAAGGGATTCCAAGGGGAAGGGGTCTCCACATGCGCCACGTCTATGGGCGGCACTTCCATGGCGGTTGGCACCAGGTAATCCATAAAGGAAGCGGTGAGCAACTGCCCGCTTTCATCGTACACAATCTGCTCGTAGAACGCGTTGCCGATCCCCTGCGCCACGCCGCCATGAATCTGTCCTTCAACGATGAGCGGGTTGATGACGGTGCCGCAATCGTGGACGACGACGTATTTCAGAATGTTGACGAAGCCCGTTTCGGGGTCGGCTTCCAGGAGCATGGCGTGCACACCGCTGGCGGTTGAACCACGCGGGGGACCAAAATAGCGCGTGGCTTCCAGCCCCGGCTCCGTGTTGGGCGCTACCGCGCCGCGCAAGGGGTTGGCTTTCACCGCCAGGTCGCCCAATGCCAAGGCGCGGTCGGGCGCCCCACGCACGAACACCTTGCCGTCAGCGAGTTCCAAATCCTCAGGCGCAACTTCCAGTTCCTCGGACGCCAGTTTGAGCACCTTTTCGCGCACGGCTTTGGCGGCTTCGTAAATGGCGCTGCCTGCCACCACCGCCCCACGGCTTGCGAACGTGCCCGTCCCCCAGTGAAACTCGGCGGTGTCGCCCGTGACAACGGTGATATCCTCCACGGGGACGCCCAATTGCTCCGCCACCACCTGCGCAAACGAGGTGAAGTGCCCTTGCCCCTGCGTACCGACGCCCGTCGCCACAATCACTTTCCCGTTCGGCTGCACCTGCACGCGCGCCCCTTCGTACGGTCCAATGCCCGTACCTTCCACATACGCCACAATGCCCAGCCCCACATGCCGCCCTTCGGCGCGGTAGCGGGCTTTTTCCTCTTCCAGAAAGCGCCGATAGCCAATCATCTCCATGGCTTTGTCGAGCGCGGGTTCGTAATTACCGCTGTCATAGACCAGCGGCGCAAAGTCCTGATAGATGATTTGGTTGTCCCAGGGGAACGCATCGGGCGGAATGAAGTTTTTGCGGCGAATCTCGGTGCGGTCCATTCCCAACTCGCGGGCGGCGATATCGAGCAGGCGCTCCATCACAAAGACGCCATGCTGCCGCCCCGCGCCGCGGTACGGCGTGACGATGGCTTTGGTGGTGAAGACGGCTTTGAATTCGGAGTAGTAGTGCGGCACCACATAGGGACCGAGCAAGGTGCATTGGGCGTTGAGCGGCACAGTCAGCCCATAGGGGATGTAGGCACCCGTATCGTGCAGAAAAGAATCCCAGACGCCCAGGATTTTGCCTTCGCGCGTGAGCGCAATTTTGGCTTCATGAATCTGGTAGCGCTCCTGCGTCATGGCGAGGAAGTTCTCGCGGCGGTCTTCAATCCACTTTACAGGACGCCCCAACTGCACAGACGCCCACGGGATGAGCACTTCTTCCTGGTAGAACATCATGATTTTGGGGCCAAATCCGCCGCCGATGAAGGGCGCAATCACCCGCACCTGATGTTCTGAAAGCCCCAGCATCCCCGCCAGCCCGTTGCGGATGGGAATGGGGGCTTGCGTTGTATCCCACACGGTGAGCGTCTGCATCCGTGTATCCCAATGCGCCACAATGCCGCGCGTTTCCATGGGGGCGGCGTGCCCGTGGTCGTAGAAAAAGCGCCGTTCGATTATCAGGTCAGCCGCGGCGGCGGCTTCTTCCCAATTGCCTTTTTCCTGAATGACATGCGCGGCGATATTGGTGCCTGCATCTTCGTGCACCAACGGGGCGTCGGGGGCAAGGGCGGCTTCGACGTCCACCACCGCGGGCAACGGCTCAAAGTCAACGTCAATCCGTTCGAGCGCGTCTTCGGCAATGTAGCGATTTTCGGCAATCACCAGCACGATGGGTTCGCCCACAAAGCGCACTTTGTCTTTGGCAAGCGGCACTTGCGTGCGCTTGTTGAAGACGGGCATTTTGTGCACGGGCGGCGGCGGCACCAACAGCGGACCAGGTTGCCAGTAGTCGCCGAGGTCTTCGGCGGTGTAGACCGCCACAACGCCGGGCATGGCTTTTGCCGCCGACACGTCAATGCTGCGAATGCGCGCATGGGCGTAAGGGCTGCGGTAGAAGGCGGCATGCAGCATGCCGGGCAAGTCCACATCATCCACAAAGAGCGCCCGCCCAGTGAGCAGTTTGGGGTCTTCGTTGCGGCGAACGGGTTTGCCAAAATAGCGTGTTTCACGTGCAGTCATCGAACGCCTCCTCATGCCTCTTGGGGGGCGTGCATCAGGCGGCACGCCAGTTTGACGGCTTCAACAATGTGCTGGTAGCCCGTACAGCGGCAAAGGTTGCCCGCCAGCGCTTCGCGAATTTCCTCATCGGTGGGGTTGGCGTGCGTTTCCACGAAGGGGAGCAGGCTCATCAAAAAGCCGGGCGTGCAGTAGCCGCATTGCAGGGCGTGCGCTTCGCGGAAGGCTTGTTGGAGCGGGTGCAGGTGTTTTTCATCCGGGGCGAGTGCTTCCACGGTGGTGATGGTGTGCCCATCGGCTTGCACCGCCAGCATGAGGCACGAACGCGCCGGTTCGCCATCAAACAAGATGGTACATGCGCCACACACCCCATGCTCGCAGCCGACATGCGTCCCAGTCAATCCCAGGTCGTGGCGCAAGAAGTCGCTGAGCAAGCGGCGCGGTTCCACTTCGCGCCGATAGGTTGTGCCGTTGACCGTCACTTCAATTGTGAGTTTTTGCATGGTTCACCTCATCACTCGGTCGTCTGTGCCAGGGCGTCGTGCAGGGCGCGCGCTGTGAGCACTTGCGCCAGGTGGGTGCGGTACTCGGCGCTGGCGTGCACATCGCTCGATGGTTCAATATCGTTGGCGACGGCGTGCGCGGCTTCACGCAGCAGTTCTTCGCTTGGCGTTGCACCGTCCAGCAAGCGCATAGCGCTTTCGGCTAACACGGCGGCGTCGTGCACGCCAAACAGCGCCACGCGCGGCGACTGAATGCGCCCCTCAGCGTCCAGCCGCAAGGTGAGCGCCACCCCCGCCAGTGCAAAATCGCCATGACGGCGCGCCACTTCGCGGAAGGCATAGCGTGTGTCGGGCGTCATCGGCGGAATGCGGATTTCGGTCAGGATTTCGTCGGGTTCCAGGGCGGTCATGAAAAGCCCAAAGAAGAAGTCGCGGGCGGGAATGGTGCGTTCGCCCCGATGACTCCGCGCCACCAGCGTCGCATCCAGCGCCAGGCAGACCGCGGGCAGTTCGGCGGCGGGGTCGCAATGCGCCAGGCTTCCGCCAATTGTGCCGCGCGTGCGGATTTGGGGGTGCGCGACAAAGGGCATGGCGGCGGTGATCAGCGGCGCATAGCGTGCAATGTGTTCGTGACGTTCGAGCGTGCGCTGGCGGGTCATCGCCCCAATGCGCAACACGCCGTTGGCTTCCACAAACGCCAGTTCGCGCACAGGGTTGAGGTCAATCAGCACCGCAGGCGAGGCAAGGCGAAAGTTCAACACGGGGATGAGGCTTTGCCCACCGGCAAGCAGTTTCGCGTCCCACCCGTGGGTTGCCAGCGCGTCGAGGGCTTCCTCTAACGAATGTGCGGCAACATACTCAAACGGCGGTGGTTTCATAAGGCAATCCTCCATGGACGATATACGTTTGCGCTTTTCTAACAGACTTTACACAATGAAGCGGCTCGCTGTGAGGTTGTGCGGACGAACTATCAACCCAACCGACTTCGGGAAGTGCTATGACCCAACAACAATCCTACGACCGCTATAATGAACCGTTTGCGTCGGTGTACGCCGTCGCCGACGTTTTCGACCACCTGGGGGTGGCGTATGCGCTGGGCGGTGCGTGCGCACGCCTGGCGTATGGCAGCCACCCGCGAGAGGTGGATGAAGCCGTTTTTTTCGCCGAGATGCGCCCTGAGCAGAGAGCGGCGTTCGAGGAAAAGGCGCAAACGCTTTTCCATGTTGAAGTTGAACGCTCTGAGCCAGCCCAGCCGCCCCGTTCCCTGCGTCTGAAACGGCTGGCGACACTTTTCGACGTGCGCATTTGGCTGGCGCGCCCCCCATTTGAGACCGAAATTCTCGCGCGGCGTCGCGAGCACGGTTTAGGGCGGCGGCGCTTGGTTTGGCTTGTCAGCCCCGAAGACGCCATTCTGAGCAGTCTCCACTGGTACAACCGCAGCGGCGGCGAGCAGATTGCCTGGTGGGACGATGCGGTGGACATGCTTCACACGCAGGGCAACACGCTCGACCGCGCCTATCTCGAAACGTGGGCGCAACGGTTGGGGCTTCGCACGCTTTTGCAAGCGGCGCAATAGTCCACGCCCCCTGTTCAAGATGGGCGTTTTTTCATGCGTTCCAGGATGGACATAAGCCGCTCGTTGCCCCCTGCGGGCGGTCGCCAGTCAACCCACACCACCGGCACATCCTGGGCTTCCATGCTCTGATAGAACGTTTCGATGCCGACATTGACGGCGGCAAACGGTTTTTCGATGCGCGCCAGGTCAACGGGACGGATACGATGGTGCAGTGTCAGCCGCTGTACCAGCGCCCCCGCCCAGCGCACCATATCGGCGTTGGTGGGGAAACAGCGCGCCCCTGCCTGTTCAAACATTGCCACCTGTTCCGCGTACTTTTGGGGGTCGTCGTCGGTGCCAACCACCACCACGCCCACATCCAAGCGCCGACCAGCCGATGCGGCGGCGGCGCGCACCCGTTCCACAGCCGGCGCCAGTTCTGCCGCGGGGTTGGGATGCGCCCCGTAGCCCAGCACCACATCCAGCAGGATGACGGCGACAGCGGGGTCAGCCGCTTCACGCTCCAGGAAGCGGATGCGCAGGTCGTTGTCAATCATGGGGTGCAAGCGCCCCACGGTAAACTCGTCCGCGCCCAGGTCAAGCACGGTATGTTCGCGCGTGGTGGTAGGGTCGTCGAGGGCGTAGGCTGGATCGAGCGGTGCGTTGGAATAGACGGCGGGCAGGTAGCCGCGCAGGAGCAAGAGCGCTTCGTAAGCCAGTGTGCCCCCCGAAAACAAGCCGCGCAAAAAGCGTTGTTCCGCGGCAAAGCCGGCGGTGTCGGGCGGTTCTACCGTGGCGGTGGTCTCTTCGGCAAGGCGCACAGCCTGCTCGGCGGTTTCAGCCAGGGTGCGCGTGAAGAACAGGTTGCCGTCCTGTGCGCGCGGCGCATTGTAGCCGATGAAGTTGATGACGGTCGGCTTGCCTGTGGCGCGCGCGGCACGCAGAACCTCTTCCACCACAACGGGGTCGGGGGGTTTGGAGACGAGCACAATCACACGTGTGTTGGGGTCGCGGGCAAGCAGGTCGAGCGCCTGCAAGGTGGTGATCGCCCCAACAGCGGCGCTCAGGTCGTGTGTGCCGGTGCCAAACGCGTGCGTCAAGCCGCCGCCCAGGCGGTGAATGCGCGTGCTCACTTCCTGCAAGCCCGTTCCCGCCGCTGCAACCATGCCAATCGGGCCACGGCGCACCTTGTTGGCAAAGCCCAGCCCCACACCGTTGACAATCGCCGTCCCGCAGTCGGGTCCCATAACGAGCAGCCCCTTGGCGGCGGCGTCGCGTTTCAGCGCAATCTCATCATCCAGCGGCACATTGTCGCTGTACAGGAAGACGTGACGGTTGAGCCGCAAGGCGTCGCGCGCCACACCCGCGGCGTAGCGCCCAGGCACAGAGACGAGCACCCATTCGGCTTCGGGCAACTGGCGAAGGGCGTTTTCCAGCGAGCGAGGGCGATAGAGCGATTGGGTTTGCGCCTGGCGGCGTTGGAGCAGGGCGTCCACGCGCGAGAGCGCCGCGCGCGCCGCCTCTTCACTTTCAGCACGGATGGCAATCACAAGGTCTTCGGGGTTTGCGGAGCGGGCTTCCTCGGTGAGCAGGTTGTTTTGCGCCAAAATCTCCTTGTTGGCGTCTGTCCCCATCACCACACCCGCGTCGAGGACACCCGGCTCATCGAGCAGGGCGCGCTGCAACTGCATGAGGACCACGGAGTCGTAGTACGCTCCTTTGCGAATTTCAATTTGTACGTGAGACACTGAATCGCTCCTATTCTTTCACATACGGCTCACCAAGGGCTTGGGGGCGAGCCGCGCCCCAGCGTGTGCGGAACCAATCGGTCGAAATGAGCACCAGCACGAGAATGGTCACGATAAACGGGACTGTGCGCCAGATGTAGCGCGAGAACAAGCCGGGGAGCACCAATTCGGGGTTGAGCGACAATTGCCAGAGCGTGCCAAAGAGCACAGCGCCCCCCAACAGCAGGATGGGGTTCCACATGGAGAAAAAGACCAGTGCCAGCGAGATGAAGCCCCACCCCATGAGGAAGTTGTAGTTCCAGACGGGGTTGTAGTAGAGCGCGTAGAGCGCCCCTGCGAACCCCGCCAGCGCCCCGCCAAAGACCGTGCAGGCGTAGCGGATGCGCGTCACGCTGACGCCGGAGACTTCGGCAACGTCGGGCGTTTCGCCCACCGAGCGGATTTCCAGCCCCCAACTGGTTTTGTTCAGCACAAACCAGACGACAACCACCAGCACAACGGCGACGAAGAAGAAGGGCGAAATGCCGAAGGTGGTGGGCAAACGGTCCAGCCCCAGCGGTCCCGTGTAGGCGCTGCCGATGTAGGTGGTGATGCCGAAGCCGAAAATCCAGATTCCCATGCCGCTCACCACCTGGTCTACCCGCAAGGTGACGGAGAAGAACGCATGCACCAGCCCCAACAACGCCCCCACCAGGACGCCCACAGCGAACCCCAACGCATAACTGCCGGTGGTTTTGGTGGCGATGAAGCCCAACGTCGCGCCAAACAGCATGATGCCTTCAACGCCGACATTGAGCACGCCACCGCGCTGGTCTACCAATTCGCCCACACCGGCGAAGGTGAAAATCATCGCGGCTTCAAGACTGCGCAAGAAAAAAGCGAGCATGTGCTTCCTCTCTCATGGACGGTCTATAATGAAGCGATAGCGGTAGAAAAACTGAAACGCCACGAGAATAATCATCAGCACCCCCATGAGGGCGTAATCCACGCCAAAGCCGAGGTGCAATTTTCCTTGGGCAAACCGCCCGCCAATGGAAAGCCCACCAAACAAAAGCGCCACGGGCAACGTCGCCAACGCATTGCCCTGGGCAATCAAGCCGCAAATAATGCCGAAGAACGCCAAATCGCCGATGGTGTTGTAATCGCGGGCAATTTTGTAAACGCCGGGCACAGCCGCAAAGTAGTGGTACGCCGCCAAGCCGGCAATCGCCCCGCCCAGCAGGAAGACCACCAGCGAAATGCGCGTGATGTTCACGCCGGCATAGCGTGCCGCTTTGGGACCCAACCCCACCGCGCGGATTTGGTAGCCCAGGCTGGTGCGCCGAAAGAGCACATCAATGCCGACCGCCAGCACCAGCACAAAAAAGATGGTAAAGGGCACACCCGCCACCATCGGCGCCCGCAAAGATGTGGGCAAGGTAAAGCCTTCTCCACGCCCACCGGGGTTCATGAAAATGCCCCCGTCCTTGATGGTGTGCGAAACAACCCAAAACGCGATGAAGTTGAGCATCATCGTGACCACAATCTCATTGACGCCCCAGCGCCCTTTCAGCCAGCCGGCAATGCCCCCCCACAACGCCCCGCCCAGCATGGACGCGCCAATCATCAGCGGCAACACCACCCAAGGAGAAAGGGGCGTGTCGGGCGAGGCTTTGCCGCCGAAAAGGTACACCACGCCGTAGCCTGCGAGAGCGCCGATGTAGAGTTGCCCCGTCATGCCAATGTTCCATTCACCCGCCCGCAAGGGCACGATGAAGGCATAAGTGCACAACGCCAGAAACACAAAACGGCTCAGCGAAAGGCGCAAACCGTTCGGGTTGAAGAAAGCATACCGGAAAATTTCGCCATACGCCTGCCGGGGGCTGACGTCGGCGAACAGGAAGACGAAGCCAAACAGGAAAAGCCCCACCACCAGCGCCAGCACCGAGAACAGGGCGGCTTCCCATGCGGGCAACGTCGTGCGTCGAACAATGCGGATACGATAGCCTGCCAGTGTCATGCGTTCGTCCTCGCTTGACCGCCGGCAATCATGGCGCCAACCGTTTCCTTGTCGGCGCGCTCGGCGGGAATGAGTTGCACAATGCGCCCCTCATACATCGGCGCGATGATGTCGCTGAGCATCAAAATCTCGTCCAGTTCCTCGGAGATGAGAATGACCGCCGCACCTGCGGCGCGGGCGTCCAGCAAGCGACGTTGGACGAATTCGGTGGCGCCAATATCCAGCCCCTGCGCGGGGAGATTGGCTATCACCAGTTTGGGGTTGCGCGACAGCACGCGCCCCATGATGACTTTCTGCAAGTTCCCCCCCGAAAGCGTTTTGGCTTTCACGTCCGGGCTTGGCGTCACCACCTGGTAGGTCTCAATGATGGATTCGGTCAGGGCGCGCAACTTCTTTTCGTTCAGAAACCCCCGCTGGACGTAGGCGTCATCCCAGTAGTAGTTCAGCGCGACGTTTTCCACCAGCGTAAATTCGCCAATCGAGCCTACTTCGGTACGTTCGGCGGGGGTATAGCCAATCCCCAACCGCCAGCGTTCCAGCACCGAGGCGTTGGTGATATCCCGCCCCAGAAAGCGCACGCGCCCCTGTTCCACCGGGCGCAAGCCTGCCAGCACTTCCGCCAGTTCATGCTGACCGTTGCCGGCGACGCCGGCGATTCCCAACACCTGCCCCGCGCGCAGGCTGAAAGAGACCCCATCCAGGGCAATCCCCCCCTTGTCATTGCGCGCCGTCACATTTTCGACTTCGATGACCACGTCGCCCGGCGTTGCGGGGGGCTTTTGCACGTCAAACAAGACTTCGCGCCCGACCAGCAATTGCGCCAGTTCGCGCTCGTTCGTTTCGCGCGTGGGGAGTGTCGCCACAACCCGCCCACGCCGCAGAATGGTCACGCGGTCGCTAATGCGGAAAATGATGGGCATTTTGTGGGTGATGAAGGGCACCACGCCCAGGTTGTTCTCCGTCATGCGTTCGATGGCTTCCAGCAAGCGGTCGGTTTCCACCGGCGTCAACGCCGAGGTAGGCTCATCCATGATGAGGATGTGCGCCCCACGGTAGAGCGCCTTCACGATTTCGACCGCCTGTTTCTCGCCTTCGGTGAGTTGCCACACCCGCGCGTACAGGTCGAGTTTGAAGCCGTAGGTTTCGGCAAGCGCGGCAATCTCCTCGGCGGCTTCACGCTCGTTCAAGAGACCGCGCGCCTTGGGGTGCCCCAGCAAGATGTTTTCCAGCACGGTATGCGCAGGCACCAGTTTGCGGTGCTGGTGCACCATGCCAATCCCATACCGGATGGCATCTTGCGGTGAATGGAAACGCACGGGTTGCCCACGCAGTTCAATTTCGCCCTCGTCGGGTTGGAGCAAGCCGAACAGAATGCTCATGAGCGTGGTTTTCCCCGCGCCGTTTTCCCCCAGCAAGGCATGCACCTCTTGGGCGCGAATCTCGAAATCCACATGGTCGTTCGCGACCACGCCGCCGGGGAAGCGTTTGGTAATGCCCCGTGCGCGGAGCAACACCTCGCCGGGCTGTACGTTTGCCCAAAACGTTTCAGCGAAATCTTCCACAGGTGTGCGACGTTTGAACATGGCTTCTCCTACTCGTTGGTCAAAACCAACGCCCCCATGCCAGGCAACAGCATGGGGGCGTCGCGCATGCTCATTCGAGGATGGTGATACCCGCCAGGTCGAAGTTGAATTTGGAGAGCAGCCAGGCGTCATCGGGCATCTCGTCCGCCGGCTTGACCACTTCACCCGCCGGCGGCACGCTCGCGCCTTCCAGTTCCAACCCCGTCCCATTGCTGACAAATTCATGCGCGAAGAAGGGGTCCCACACGCCTTTCATCATCTGGTCGCGGCGCGCCGCCACCAGGTCAATAATCTCTTGCGGAATCAGGTCGCGAGCGTTGGGGCTAATCGCGTCCACCCCGACTTTGCCATCATTCATGATGTCCACCGCGGCAATGCGTGTGCCGTCCGCCAGCACCATCTGGTCATCCATCCCCAGGTAGAGCACGTTGATGGGTTGCCGGTCACGCGCCAGCCAATCCTTGACCATGCGGTCGTAAATCACTTCCCAGCGCGTATCGAACGAAACCGCAACCGTCTCCAAGCCGCCCCAGCCGTATTCGCCGACAATGTCCATATCCTTGCCGACGTACCAAATGCCCTGTTCGACCGCAACGTCCAGCGGCGAGCCGGAATCGGTTTGTTGGGTGAGCACGTCCACGTTGTACTGTTCCACCAACGTTGTGGCAATGTCCCGCTCTTCTGTGGGGTTGTACCAATCGCCCACATACTTGACGTAGATGTTGACTTCTTTACCCAGCAACGCCGCCGCATCTTGCACACCCAGCGTAAACCCGGCCTGACGGCGAATCACCTGCACCGAGGGGAAGGCGGAGACAACGCCAATGTTGCCGGTTTGCGTGAGCGCGCCGGCAATCAAGCCTTCGAGATAGAGCGCCTGATACTGCCGCGGGAAGAAGCGGATGAAATTGGGGCGCGTCGTCAAATCGCTGGCAATCACCGAGCCAAAATAAACGTCCGGGTACTTATCGGCGAGTTCGACGAGCGGCAAGCCCATAAACTCGGCATTACCCACAACAATGTCAGCCCCTTCGCCTGTGATGAGTTCTTCGGCGAAAGGAACGGTGCTGTCGGGACCCACTTCTTCGCGGTACACATATTCCACAGTGGGATATTTTTCCGCCACGCGCTTGCCGGCGCGGTGGTGCGCCCCCGACCAGGTGGTGCCTTCGATAACGCTAAAATGCTCAATCGCGAGCGTCGCCACCGATTCCATGGAAGGCGCACTTTCCTGCGAAGAGGCTTCTCCCGACGATGAGGCTTCTTCCCCCCCACTGGAAGAACCGCCGCACATGGTGGTCGTCAATGCCACGAGCAACAAGAGGAACAACACGGAAAAACGGCGCAAAGTTGAAGCAGAAGAAATGGCACGCATAGCAGGCTCCTTTCATTTATGACAAGAGACAGGCACACCCGGAGGCAAAACGTACGGCCACGGCGAGAATGTAGTGTTTGGTATGCTAACAAAGATACAAACGGCTGTCAATCTCAAAACATTTCTTGCAAACAGATATAACCTTATCTTTTATGGCCCAAAAGGCATATGGACAGATCCCGCAAAGCGTTTTATACTTTTGCCAACCCGGTTCCAGAATGAAAACTCGCTCAAAGGAGAACGAAACGCGTATGAGCGACGCCAGATTGCTTTCATCACAAATGAACACCCCCGCGACATTCTACCGCATTTTGATTGTTGACGATGACCCTTTCATTTTGGAATTGGTGCGTCGCAAACTCGAACAATCGGGGTTTGATGTGTTGAGTGCCGTATCGGGCAAAGAAGCCCTTGCCCTGATTCAGCAAAAAGGGCTTCCGCACCTGGCGTTGCTCGATATCAACATGCCTGAAATGGATGGCTTTGAGTTGAGCCGGCGCTTGCAGGAATTCAGTGATGTGCCCGTCATTTTCCTGACAGCCGTTGACGAAGAGGATACGATTGTCGAAGGCATACGGCTTTTCGCCGAAGATTACGTGACCAAGCCTTTTAGCCCGCGCGAATTGGTAGCGCGCATTGACCGCGTGTTGCGCCGTATCGGCGATTTTCGCTATACGCTCAATCCCATCATCCAGGTGGATGAGCATCTGGCGATTGACTTTGGGCATCAACGCGCGTTCGTGAACGGTAAAGAAGTGCCGCTCACCCCAACCGAAACCAAGTTGCTGCACATTCTCATGCGGAACGCCGGGCGTCCTGTTTCGTACGATTTTCTGATTCGCCGCCTCTGGCCTATGGAAGACGTCTTTGAAGATTCACTCCGCGTTCATGTCCATCGCTTGCGGCACAAAATCGAACCCAACCCATCAAAGCCGCGCTACATCAAAACCGAACGTGGTATTGGCTATCGTTTCGCCGTCGAACCCGACTAATTTTCCCGCAGCGCCGGTTCTTCCTCAACTATCTTTGCTTCCCCCTGTTGTAATAGGTGTTGTAATACTCCCCACGCATACTCCATATATCTCAACATACAACCCAATTGAGGCGGATTATGCCGGTGCATGCCCTGCTTGAAACATTGGCGGAAACACTTTCATTTGCCTACATTCGCTTTACACCACAAGGGGCAAAAATTGAAGAAGGTGGTGAACCCCATTTGCTCCCCCCAGGTGAAACCCTGGCGGCATGCGCTCCATTTGTTGCTCAAAAACCCGATTTGCTGATGATGGCGCGCCGTGGTCGCCCTGTGCACATGGTCGTTCCATCGGGGGCGCCACCCGAACATCGCTGGCTCGAATACACAATCCGCTACGTTGAAGAGCCGCGATCCTGGCTGCTCGTGGTGCGCGATATCACCGAGCACGAACGCCTTCGTGAGCGCATGACCGCCCTGCGTGCCGAACACCAGCGCATCCAGGACGATATCGGCGAATACCGCATCGCGCTGGAACGTGCACGCCGCGGCCAGGAAGCCCAACACCGCCACAAAACTTTGTTTCTGGCGGCGCTGGCGCACCAACTGCGTTGGCCGCTCACCATCCTCAACGGCACCATCGAAATGCTCCTCGACGGCGATTTCGGGCCGCTCACCCCAGAACAGAGCCGCCCGCTCCACGCCGCCCAACAAGGGCTTGAGCAACTGAACACGCTTGCCGCCCGTTTGCTCGATCTCACCCGCCTTGAAGCCGAGCGCCTGCATTTGCTGATTGCGCCCGTGGCACTGAAAGACGTGCTCACAATACTTCACGACATCTGGCATCCCCGATACGCGCAAAAAGAGCAAACGTTTGAAATCATCCATCCGCCAACATTGCCGACGCTCTACGCCGACGCGCGCCGCCTGACGCAAATGCTGGATGAACTGCTTGACAACGCCTGGCGGCATACGCCAGCCGGCACACACATTACCCTTCACGTTGAACCAACCCCGGACGCCCAGATTCGCTTTGTTGTACGCGACACGGGTCCCGGTATCCCTGACACCATGCGAGCCCACATTTTCAACCCATTTGCGCAAGTCGCGCAGAAGCACTCTCTCCTGGCGCTCCATGAAGGCGTTCATCTTGGGCTGTATCTGACATACCGGCTAGCGCAATTGCATGGCGGCACGCTCGACGTGCAAAGCAGCCCCACGGGCACAACATGCACACTCCGGCTTCCACTTCGCAGCACGCGCCACGCGGCTGTTTCCACACGCCAAAGCGCATAAAAATCATCACTCTAAAAACGCAGGCGGGCGTCGCATGACGCCCGCCTTTTTCATGTGCCGCTTCAACGCTTTCAACGCTCAGGGACCGTTGTTCCCAATCAGCGGGAAGTAGTACACGTACCAATCCTGCAAATAGACCCAATCCATGCGGAATGTCCCCACGCTGTTTTGCGGCATGCGCAGCCCATAGCCCGAAACAGCCGAGAGCGTCAAACCGTCATTGGGCGCGCCAGCCGGCTGTGTGGCGCTCCGCGTAAATTGCGAGAACGGTATCACCACCCGGCGCCAGCCCGGTGTGTCATCCACAAAATGCGCCTCGAACCGTTCGGCGGTATCCGCGGCGCCATACACGCGAATGTAATCCACTTTCAACTCTTGCGGGAAGGGCATGGACGGGTCAATGTCGCCGCCAAAGTTGCCGCCAATCGCCATGTTCAGGATGAGGAAGAATGGGTGGTTGAAGACCCACTCGTTGGGCGCAACATCCGCCGGCGTCGCATTGTGGTAGTTGATACCGTCAACGTACCAATGAATTTCATCCGGTCCCCATTCGACCGCAAAGGTGTGGTAGTCGGACGCCACGGTGGTCGTAAAGGCGTAGGTGTTGCCAAAACCGGCGCCGCCCGAATACCCAGGACCGTGAATCGTGCCAAAGACTTCGTTCGGGAAGCGGCTCACGTACTCCATTATGTCAATTTCGCCGGACTGCGGCCATCCCACTTCGCCAATGTTGGTGCCCAGCATCCAGAAAGCCGGCCACAAGCCCGCGGGTCCATCGGGCACTTTGATACGCGCCTCGATACGCCCGTACTTGAAAGCCTGCTTCTGCGCTGTTACCAGACGCGCCGAGGTGTACTCGCACGGACCATACCAGCAAAGCGGCGCGTTATTGGGATCGGTCGGTTGCAGGGAAATCACCAGGTTGCCCTGCCCGTCGGTGCTCGCATTCGCGGGGTCGTCTGTGTAGAATTGGAACTCACCATTGCCCCACCCCGGAATACCGTACATGGTGCCATCCCCAATTTCATGCGTCCAGATATTGGGGTTGGGCGGCGTTCCCGCCGGGTCGTTGAATTCATCGCTCCACACCAGCCCCCAATCGCTCGGCGCCACATCGCCCGTCGTCACCGCCGGGTTGTCCAGCAATTCGACGGTATAGGTTTCACCGCTCCCCGTGCCATAGAACCAGAAACTCAACGCCTCGTATTCGCTCCAATCTTGCGGTTCAACAAAGCGGCGCGTCAGCACAGCGGGGCTGTTCGTTGTGTCATACGCCACTTCCAACAGCCGTTCGTAGGTATCCTGCTCGGGGCGCGCCTCAAGGCTCCCGCTCATCACCTCGGTGACAGTAAGTGTCAACGTGCCACTGATTTCAAACGGGTGCCAGCCTTCAAAGTCATCCACCAGCGCCGGGTCGGTCGGCTCATCATCCTCAATCGTCACCATCGCCCGCGCGGCAAAGCCCAAATCGGCGTTGATAGCGTCGCGCAAGTTGAGCATGAGTGCGCGTGAACCGTCATCCTTGGCGTTATCCAGCGTGGGCACAGTAAACGTCATAACGCTCTGCCCCGGCGCAAACGTCAATGTCCCACTCACCGGCACAAAATCGCGGTAGGGGCGTGCCGTGCTCTCCGCCGTCACATACGTCACGGTGACGGTCTCCGTGGTCGTCACGCTCAGCGCAACCGTCACCACCGCCGTCTCCCCTTCCGTGACCGTATAACTCGTGTCGGCAAACGCGACTTGCAGCGGAATTGCCGTAGCCACTTTGCCATACAGCGTTACATCATCAACGTAGTAGGTTTGCGTGCCCATGTCCACCGAGCCATAGCCGCCGACCGCATAGCCCCACACTTCGGTCAACGTCAGGCCGTCGTTGGGCGCGCCATTGCCGATTTCTTTGCGCGCAAAGTCGCTAAACGGCACCTGGAAGAACTTCCAGCCCGTGAAGTTGTCCACAATGCTGTATGACCAGCGTTCGGCATCGTCAGTCGTCGAACCGGGGTTGCGGTTGTCCAGAATGTCGAAGAAGAGCGTCCCGCCGGTATTGTTGCCGTAGAGCCAGAAGCAAATGCCCTCATACGACGACCAATCTTGCGAGACCCATGTGTCTGCCGCATCGTTGGTGAAGGCGTGCGTGTACCCAGCCCACTGCCCGGCGCCAATCGTCACATCCAATTGCAACACCGTATTGCTGATGACCGCGCCCGGCACCTGCGAAGGCGGGTTCTGCGTCAGCGTAATCGCCGCCGCCGCACCGGGAGCGTTCCACGTCACATACCCAACGCCAATCCCGTTGCTATCCTGTCCCGACGGCAACGCGCTCTGCTCAAAATCATCCACAACCTGCGTGCGCACTAACAATCCAACATCATCAACGTAGTAGGTTCGCGTGCCCATGTCCACCGAGCCGTAGCCGCCGACCGCGTAGCCCCACACCTCGGTCAGCGTCAGGCCGTCGTTGGGCGCGCCGTTGCCGATTTCTTTGCGCGCAAAGTCGCCAAACGGCACCTCAAAGAGTTTCCAGCCCGTGAAGTTGTCCACAATGCTGTATGACCAGCGTTCGGCATCGTCAGTCGTCGAACCGGGGTTGCGGTTGTCCAGAATGTCGAAGAAGAGCGTCCCGCCGGTATTGTTGCCGTAGAGCCAGAAGCAAATGCCCTCATACGACGACCAATCTTGCGAGACCCATGTGTCTGCCGCATCGTTGGTGAAGGCGTGCGTGTACCCAGCCCACTGCCCGGCGCCAATCGTCACATCCAATTGCAACACCGTGTTGCTGACCACCGCGCCCGGCACCTGCGAAGGCGGGCTCTGCGTCAGCGTAATCGCCGCCGCCGCACTGGGGGCGTTCCACGTCACATACCCAACGCCAATCCCGTTGCTATCCTGTCCCGACGGCAACGCGCTCTGCTCAAAATCATCCACCAGCGTGAATTTTGCGCCACCGGTTGCCGGCGCATCATTGTCCACAATCGTGACGGTCACCGCGGAGCGCACCCCAAGTTGCACACCTTGCGGATTGCTCAACAGCACCGCCAACGTCTCGTCGTCCTCTGTTTTGGTGTCATCCAGTGTGGTGAGAACCACCGTTTTCTCGGTCTCGCCCACACCAAACGTCACCGTGGTGGAAAGCGGCACATAATCCACGCCGGCGAGCGCCGTACCATCCTGGCTTTGCACCGTCACGGTGACGGTTGTCGTCGGCGGTGTGTTCAAACCGAGCGTCAACGTAATCGGAAATCCTTCACTGCCGCTATACGCATTTTGCACAAAATTGACCGTAGGCGTCACGTTGCCGTCGCCAAACAAGAGCACGTTATCAATGTAGGTTGTACGCGTACCGCCAGGCAACGCCAGCGCATAGGCTTGCACATCGGTCAGCGTCAGGCCGTCATTGGGGGCACCCGGCGGCTGATAGGCATAATCACGGAAGAACGCATCCCACGGAATGCTGATAAACCGCCATCCATCGAAAGCATCCACAAACTCATAGGCAAAGCGTTCAGCGGTATCACCGGGCAAATTCGGGTCGGGGTTGTCGCTCAAAATCACCCGATACGTTTGCCCGCTGTTGCTTCCCCAGAACCAGAACCCCATACCATTGTAGGCGCTCCAATCCTGGCCACCGAGGTTATTCCCCGTGCCGGCGCCCCACCCCGCCGAGTTGTACTCAATTTTGAGCACCGAATTGGGGTCCAGCCCTGGCACGGTGTTGGTGGTCACCACGGTTGTGTTGATGAACGTCCCGTTCTGGTAATCCCCGTACTGGAACCACGTCCCAGGCAAGCCGCTTTCAAAGTCGTCAACCCCCTGAATTTTCACCAGTCGCACATCGTCCACATAGACCGTCGCCGATGTGCCAACCGGCAACGCCAGCGCATAGGCTTGCACATCGGTCAACGTCAGGCCGTCATTGGGGGCACCCGGCGGCTGATAGGCGTAATCACGGAAGAATGCATGCCACGGGATGAGGATATGCCGCCAGCCCGCGCTCGTATCCACAAACTCGTAAGCAAAGCGTTCGGCGGTATCACCGGACGCATTCGGGTCGGGGTTGTCGCTCAAAATCACCCGGAACGTCGCGCCGGTTGCCGCGCCTTTGAACCAAAACGCCAATCCATCGTAGGCGCTCCAATCCTGGCCACCGAGGTTATTCCCCGTGCCGGCGCCCCACCCCGCCGAGTTGTACTCAATTTTGAGCACTGAATTGGGGTCCAGCCCTGGCACGGTGTTGGTGGTCACCACGGTTGTGTTGATGAACGTCCCGTTCTGGTAATCCCCGTACTGGAACCACGTCCCAGGCAAGCCGCTTTCAAAGTCGTCAATGAGGGGCAATGCTGTTGTTGGAGCGGCTTGGGCGCGCGGCGTGGCGTCCGGTTGCCAGAGCGCCAACACGCCAACAAGGGCAAACAAGACGGCAAAAACGAAGAAACTCGTCAAACGATACCTCTGCTGCATACGAAACTCCTTTTTCTGTCAGTTGCCATGCTTTCGGTTGCCGATGGCAACGTTGCGCCCCAGACAAATATGAAATCGATTTCACACGCGAATAAAAAATTTTCACCCACTCATCCTGAAAGCGTTTTCATAATATTGTGAAAAGAAATGTGAAACGGCTTTCATGGCTGTTCACAAGCGTATCACATCGTCAAAAAAACGTCAATCGGATAAAACGCCTATTTTGGGGCATCCTGAGACCATACACGCAAAAAAGCCGCCCCTGACTGAAGGGCGGCTTTTCCATGCACGACGCCATCGCCGTTATGGCGTGGTCGGTTGCGTTTCGTTCGCGCCCTCTTCTGGGGCGGGTGTTGGCGTCGGTTGGGGCGACGGTGTTATTTCTTGCGTGAGCACCGGTGTGAAAATCTCGCTCGGCAAGATAAACTGCCCCGACCCCACAATCAACGGGAACTCGCCGTTCCATGCCTGCACCGACTGCCAGGCAATCACAGCTTCGCTGAGGCTTTCCGCAATCAAGCGGTTGGCTTCCGCCTGGGCTTGCGCCTGAATGAGAATCGCCTGGGCTTCGGCTTCAGCTTGCAGACGGCGCGCTTCGGCTTCACCCTGGGCAATCCCGATACGTTCGAGGCGCTGGCGTTCGGCTTCCGCTTCGGCTTCGATAATCAAGCGTTCCTTGTCAAACTTGGCTTGCTCGGCAAGGTTTTTCTTCGTGATGATGTTTTCGGCTTCGATTTGCTTCCGCTCGACCGCGGCTTTGTACTCATCCGTAAATTGAATGGAGCGCAAGCCGAAGAAGGTCAATTCCAGCCCCGCACGTTCAAACTCGTTGCGCAACTTTTCGGCAATTTCTTCCTGGGCAAGTTCCACATTCCCCGAATAGAGATCGCTGGCGGGGTATTTTTTCAATGTGTTGCGCACCACCACGCGGCTCGCCGCCTTGACCACGCGCTCAACCACCTCTTGCTCGGTGCCCAAATTGCGCAAAATGTCAGGCGCTCGTTCGGGGCGAATACGGAAGCGCACGGTGTAGCGGGCGCGAATTTGCTGCCCGTCGGACGTAGCCGTATCCACTTCAAAGTCGCGATAGTCGGCGTTCGACGTTTGCGGGTTCTCCGACGTCTCGTAGATGATTTCTTGCGTGCGGTAAATCACAACTTCATCAATGAACGGTGTTTTGAAGTGCAAACCGGGGTTGAACACGCCCACAATATCCCCAAAGCGTTTGACAACCCCCACCGTTCCGGCTTCGATTTGAACAACACTGTCCGCAAACGCCGTCAATCCCAACACCAGCAAGACAACCCCCAAAAATGCGCTCATAATTAAGCGGATATTGATGGGTTTTTTCTGGCGCTGTTGGAGCGAGACCAAAACAACCGTAATAAAAACACCCAGAAACACCGCCATAAACAAAAAAGACATGGCTCTGGACATGGAAGCCTCCTTTTTTCGGTGATTGCAAATCAGTAGCGGCAAAGAAAAGTACGTGGACGAGATGAGCGGGTTGCACATACGCATGGTAGCAGAACGTGGCGCATTGGAGAAACAGTGGACGTGCGTCTGTTGAGTGCCATTGCATGCTCTTTGTTTTCGCGGTGTAAAGCGATATACTATACGCCGCTGTGTGCAGATGAATGAAAGGATGACGCCCCATGAGTATCGTGGATATCTGCCCAACGTGTGGAGCCGTCAACGAGCCCAATGTCACGTTTTGCGGCGCTTGCGCAGCGCCTTTGCACGCGCCGCTGGCGGAACGGAAATCGGCGCTGCCGACAAAATGGTCGCCGCCCACTTCGGCTGTGGCGCTTGGCGCAACAGTGCTCACGTTGCGGGTGGGGCAATGGCTCGTCAAACGAGCGTGGGATACCTGGTTGGCGCGCCGTGAGACGCGCACGTCAACCGCCATTCAGCCAAAATCCCAATCTGCAGAAGCGCCGCTCAAAACAACCTTGCATATCCGCCGACGGTGGGCGTGGGGCGACCAGAATGGGCTGCGCGAATGGGGCGAGGAAGATATCATCATCGAATAAGCATGCAGGAAGACGAATCTCAAACGGAGTTGTTCAATGAAGCGAAAACCATTGGTTGCCCTCGTTGGTCGCCCGAATGTCGGGAAATCAACGTTATTCAATCGCCTGATTGGCGAGAAAAAAGCGATTATTGAGGACGTGCCAGGCACAACGCGCGACCGTGTGTATGGTGAAAGCGAGTGGGTTGGGCGCACATTCAATGTGGTTGATACCGGCGGGCTTGTGCTTGCCCCCGAAGACGATGACGCCTTCACGCCGCATATCCGCGAACAGGCGTTGATGGCGATGGATGAAGCCGATGTGATTGTCTTCATGGTGGATGGGAGCGAAGGGTTGACCGCCGCCGATGAAGAGGTAGCGGAACTCCTGCGCCGCACCGACAAGCCCGTTGTGCTTGCCGTCAACAAAACCGAAAACGAAGAACGCCGCCTCAACGCCGCCGAATTTTATGCGTTGGGGCTTGGTGAACCAATCGAAATCTCGGCGTTGCATGGCATGGGCACCGGCGACCTGCTGGATGCCGTGGTCGCCTACTTCCCGCCCGGCCGCCTGGACGCCTTCGATGAAGAAGAGGACGACAGTGTGCGCATTGCGATCGTCGGGCGTCCCAATGTGGGGAAATCAAGCCTGCTCAACCGTATCCTGGGGCAAGAACGCTCCATTGTCAGCGAAGTGCCCGGCACGACACGCGACGCCATTGACACACGCATTACCTACTACGGCCGCCCGATGACGCTGATTGACACGGCGGGTATTCGCCGCCGTGGGCGTATTGAGCGCGGTATCGAAAAATACAGTGTCTTGCGCTCCATGCGCGCCATTGACCGCGCCCATGTGGCGTTGCTGGTGATTGACGCCACCGAAGGCGTCACCGCCCAAGATGCTCACGTGGCGGGCTACATTTTAGATGCCTACAAAAGCGTGATTGTGGTTGTCAATAAATGGGACCTGATTGAAAAAGATACCTACACCATGCTGGAATACGAGCAACGTATCCGCGCGGCGCTCAACTTCATGGATTATGTGCCGCTGATCTTTGTTTCCGCCAAAACGGGGCAACGGGTCACCAAAATTCTGGATCTCGCTCTGGCTGTGTACGAAGAACGCTTCAAGCGCATCCCGACGGGTGAATTCAACCGCTTACTCACTGAGGCGCAAGCCCGCCATGCCCCGCCCAGTGAAGGACGACGCAAACTGCGCATCAAATACGGTACCCAAGCCGAGGTTGACCCGCCCACATTCGTTCTGTTTATGAACCATCCCGACCTGATGCATTTCAGTTATGCGCGCTATCTCGAAAATCAGATTCGTGAACGCTACACCTTTTTAGGCACGCCCTTGCGTTTCCGTTATCGCGGTAGCGACGCCCAAGAAGACCAAAAGCCCAAGAAAAAAGCGCGCGCCAAAAAACGCTAACCAGACGTGGAGACGAGCACAGGCGAGCGCCACCGCTTTGCGCTCGCCTTCTTTTTTCATGACATGCCCACTACCAGGACAAGGAGGAAACAATGAGTGCCGTTGTTTCAGTTTTGCTCATTGTGGTGCTTTCTTACTTCATCATCCGCATCGCGGCGGTGGCTCTCACGCTGACGGGTGTGGCTGAAGATGTGGCCATCTTCCAAGCGACATCCGCCTTTACCGGCGTAGGCTTCACAACCAACGAATCCGAGATGATTGTGGACCATCCCGTCCGCCGCCGCATCGCGCTAACGCTCATGTGGATTGGGAACATCGGGATTGTCACGGGTGTTTCCTCGCTCATGCTGGCATTTCTCGGCGTAAGCGGACGCACACAGTTGGAACGGATGGGAATGCTGGGGGGTGGTCTGGCACTTCTCTGGTATCTGGCGCATAGTCGGCGGCTGGAGCGTTTCATTTCACACGCCATCGAGGTCGCACTTTCTCGCTGGACTGACCTGGATATACGCGATTACGCGGCGCTTCTGCGGCTCTCAGGCGAGTATGAAATTATCGAACTCTTTGTGGAAGAGGGCGATTGGGTCGCGCACAAGACCTTGGCGGAATTACAACTCAACGAGGAAGGCATTCAAGTTCTGGGGATTGTGCGACCGGATGGCACGTATGTCGGGGCGCCTACCGGACGCACGCGCATCCTGCCCGGCGATACGCTCATCCTCTACGGGCGCGCTTCCCTGCTGGCGGAGTTAGACGAACGCATCCAGGGCGCGATGGGTGATCGCGCGCACGAAGCGGCATGCTCCGAACAACAACTCATCCTGCAAGCGCAAGCCCAAGCCGACCACTATTCGGATTACTCGGAAGAAGCGGCCTGAGGTTCACGAGCGGCGCAACACCATTGCCAGCGCATGCTTCAAATCTTCCAGCGCCTGCTCGCGCTCGGTTTCGTCGGCACACGCCACAATGCACGATTCAATGTGCGCTTCAAGCACCTTGATGATGACTTGATTCATGGCCGCTTTCACGGCGGACATTTGGACCAGCAGGCTGTTGCAATCCTCATGGTCGGCAAGCATGCGCCGAATAGAGCGCACATGCCCCTCAATACGTGCAAGGCGTGCATCAATGTTTTTTTCCTGCTCGGGTGAAAGGTAAACAGCGCCCGGTTCAGGTGTCGGCATCGTTCCTCCTCAACACAACAATGAGCGACGGCTTTTCTCCGGCAACAGCCGGTCATCCCTCCACCCCGTTTGCTCGGCGAGGTGGGGGAAGAGCATCCAGCAAACTTTGCGAACCAAGTACCGCAAACTGTGCTTCAACCTGCGCCGGGTCATACCGCAGCCCGAGGCGCGTGAAGTTGTATTCGATGGTGGGGACATCATCCACCAGGCGCGCCAGGCGCAGGCTCAGCAGCGCCATATCACGTCCAGCCTCCAATTTACGGCGCACCGCCGGCGAACAATCGTCCAGATGGGCGTAGATAGCGTCCAGCGTGGGGAAGCGCTGCAACAAGCGGGCGGCTGTTTTCTCTCCAATGCCCCGCACGCCGGGAATGTTGTCGCTGGGGTCGCCCACCAGTGCTTTGAAGTGCGCCACTTGTTCGGGACGAATGCCCCAGCGCTCGTACAGGCGTTCAGGCGTGTAGCGTTCCGCCTGTTGCAGGGAACGGGTGGGATAGAGCAACTGCACACGCGGGTGCAACAAGGCGAACATATCCCGGTCGCCGCTGACAATGAGCACATGGGCGTCGCTGCGTTCGATTATCTGGCGCGTCAGTGTCGCCAACACATCATCGGCTTCGTAGCCTTGCGCGGTGTACAGTGGAACATCCAGGGCTTCCAGCAAAGGGCGCAGCCGTTCGACCTGCTCCGCCACGGCGGGGTCAATGGTCTGCCGCCCTTCCTTGTAAGCGGGGTACATCTCTTCACGAAACGAATGGTCCAGGTCGAAAACAACCGCCACGGCGTCAGGCGCTTCGCTTTCCAACAAGCGAAACAACATCATCAAGAAGCCATAGATGAGGTTGATGGGTCGCCCCTGGGTATCGCGGAAGGTTGGCGGAAGAGCGTAAAACGCCCGAAAGGCCAACGAGTGCCCATCAACAAGCAAGATGGTACGCGGTGGGCTGGTCATTGCATCTGCCGCCATTCGTCCAACAACTGCCGCGCCGTCAATGCCAGGTCGGCGCGGCGCGTGTTTTTGATACGGTGGGCACTCTCGCGCAGCCAAGCGGTTTGGGTTTCATTGCCGCCTTGGAGTTTGTGGAGCACGTGATACGCGCGCTCGGTACGCCAGGCGCTCGGTTTCGTCGTTGCCAGGTGCAGCAATAGCGGCTCGACAACCGCTGTGCCGATATGCACCAACGCTTCCGCCGCCAGCCAACGCACGCCTGAATGCGCATCGGCGAGCGTTTCCAGGAGCAAGGGAATGGCGCGCTCGTCAGCGGTATGGCTGAGGACGCGGGCGGCAAGCCGGCGCACCTGGGCGTTGGTTTGGGTGCGCAACAAGTCCAGCATGGCGGGGACGACCTGGCGCCCCAACGCGATGAGCGCCTCGGCGGCTTCGCCCGCCACAATGCTCTCCTCGGCAAGTAGCGCCGTCAAATCGGGGATGGCGCGCGGGTCGGGGTCGGCGATGAGGCGGCGCACGGCTTGCAAGCGCGTTTTGAAGTCGGGTGCATACAGATCTTCAACATGTGGGGATGGAGAAGAAAGATCGTCGGCGAGGGGCGCGTGTTCGGGCAACCCCTCGCCGGACAGTGTCAGCAGCACGGCTTCAAGCATGGTCTCTTCGTCTTCTTCGGCAAGCGCTTCAAGCAAGAGCACGCGGGTCGCGGCGCCTTCGTTTTCGACAAACGCCAGCAAGGCGTGCAAGGCGCTCTCGTCGCCTTCGGCAATGCGTTCGAGCAGGTCGAGCACGTCCTCACGGCTCAGGCGCTTGCGGCTCATGCGGGCACCAGTTCAACAAATTTGCGTTTGCCAACGCGCAGAACGTGGCTTGCTCCGTCAGGTTGAACGGTGTAGTCAATATCGGTAATGCGCTCGCCATCCAGGCGCACGCCCCCCTGTTGCACAAGACGGCGCGCCTCGCTTTTGGATGACGCCAGCCCCAATTCGACGATGAGGTCCACAATGTTTTTGGGTTCCGGCAATGTGTGGCGCGGCATTTCATCGGGCAATTCGCGCTGTTGGAAGACCGTCACAAAGTGCTCTTCGCCACGCCGTGCGCCTTCTTCGCCGTGGAAAATCGCCGTCACGTTGCGGGCAAGCAACATTTTGACATCGCGCGGGTGGCGGCGTCCGGCTTCCAAATCGGCAAAAATGGCGTCAATTTCGGACGGGCTGAAGGTGCTCAGCAGTTCAAAGTAGGTCCGCATCACGTGGTCGGGAATGCTCATCAGTTTGCCGTACATGTCTTCCGGCGTCGTATCCACCGGAATGGCGTTCCCCAGGCTCTTGGACATCTTCATGTGCCCGTCCGTGCCGGGCAAAATCGCCGTCGTGAGCATAATTTGCGGCTTCTGCCCAAAGACTTCTTGCAATTTACGCCCCGCCAGAATGTTGAAGGTCTGGTCGGTGCCACCCAATTGCACGTCGGCTTCGAGCATGACGGCGTCGTACCCCTGCATGAGCGCGTAAAAGAATTCATGCAGGTAGATGGGGTCGCCTTTGGCGTAGCGCTTGGCGAAATTATCGCGTTCGAGGAATTGCGCCACAGTGAAGTTGCTGGCGAGTTTGATCACATCGGCAAACGTCAGTGATTGGTGCCACTCGCTGTTGTAGCGAATGACCGTGCGCTCCGGGTCGAGAATTTTGAACGCCTGCGTGGTGTAGGTTTTGACGTTGGCTTGCACCTGTTCGGGCGTCAGCTGGGGGCGTGTTTTGTCCTTGTCGCTTGGGTCGCCAATCAAGGCGGTAAAATCGCCAATCAGGAAGATAGCGGTGTGCCCAAGTTGCTGGAATTGCGCCAGCTTGCGCATGGGCACAGTATGCCCCAAATGCAGGTCGGGAGCGGTGGGGTCAACCCCCAAATAGACGCGCAACGGCCGCCCTTCGGCAAGGCGTTCACGCAGTTCGGCTTCCATGCGTTCGCGGGTCTGTTCATCGCCAAATTGCGTCCCCTGCATCAGCAGGCGTACTTGCTCGTCAACAGAAAGGCTCATTGTGATTTCCTCATGCTCGGATTGGTTGGGTTGCTTTGACAGACCGACAACATCAAAACCTGCCAGGCTGGTCTCCGCCTGACAGGTGACATTGCGGTCAAATGAGCGCCCCGGGAGGGACTCGAACCCCCGACCAACGGCTTAGAAGGCCGCTGCTCTGTCCGCTGAGCTACCGGGGCACAGGCGGCGCGATTATAGCACACCTTTCAAATCGGTGGTAGTTGTCGGCGTTTGGCATGCACGGTTTTCGTCGCCCCGCCCCCGTTTTCGTCTGGGCGTCAAGCGGTGTGCGCCTGTGCCTGCACAAGCGGCAAAAGGCGGTCTTCCACAATGCGCCGCCACGTAAACTCGCGCAACATGCGCTTGCGCAAGCGAAGCGCGCGGTCGTTGCGTAAGGCTTCGGCAATTTCAGAGGCGACCTGTTCGGGCGGCGTTTCGGGAGCGAATAAGAAGGCATCAGGCGCGACACTTTCATGGAAGGGGGGCAAATCGGTGGCGAAAATCGGCAATCGCAACAATCCCGCTTCCAGCACTGGAATGCCAAACCCTTCCTGCTTGCTGGTGAACATGAGGGCATCGGCGACCTGGTAGAGCGCCGCGACTTCTTCATCGGTTGGTTCAACGCCCGCTTCGTAGGCAAAATGCGCCGCTTCGGTGATTCCCAGGCGTGCCCGCAATGCCAGCAATTCCTGAAAGTAGGCTTGATTGGCGGGATTGTGTGGACCAGGCGGTCCCGTCACAATCAGCCGCGCATCTTCGCCCGTGTGTGCGCGCAACGCCGCCAGCCATTCCAGCGCCCGCTCAATCTGTTTGCGCCGCGTGATACGCGCGGGAAGCAGGAAGACGACATCCGCCCGCCAAAGCCCCCACTGCTCAACCAGGGTGGCGATGCGTGGGGGCAAGCGCCACAACGTGGACGGTTCGACCCCCGGCGGCACAACCGCAATGCGCGCTTCATCCACGCCATACAGCCGCGCCAAATCGGTGCGCTGGGCGGCGCTGACGGTCACATGCCGCACGCCGGGCCAGGGGCGGCGCAACAACTCCCACGGCTCGCCCGGATGCAGTTCTGGCAGATACTGCGGGCGCAACCAGGCAAAATCATGATGCCAAGCAATCCACGGTGGTCCTTCGCCCGCCAACACCATGCGATAGACGGCGGTCGTCAGCGCCAGGTTTTTGTGCAAGGTGAAGAAGTTATGTCCAATTACCACATCGTACCCGTGCAATGTGGTGCGCAAGGCTTCGCGGATTTCGGCCACCAGCGGCTCAAAGTCGTCGGGAATGTCGCCGCGTGCCAGCGCCGCATTGAGCGCCTCGATACGCGCCCCCCGCGACCCCACTTGTGGGACGTGGTGGAAGACCATGCCGGGCAAGCAAGCCTCGCCGCGCCCCGCCACCACCACCACTTGATGCCCCAAAGCGAGCAATATGCGCGCGTGGTGAAAAATCGTCAGTTCGACGCCCCCCACAAACGGCGGTCCTGCGTAATGCACCATGCCAATCCGCATTGTCAATCTCTCCGCTCGTTCGTCATCTAAAACGATGCCAGCACCTGGCGCAGTTTTTCTTCCAGCACTTCCAGCGAAAAATGTTGCCGCGCAATCTCGAAGTTCTTTTCCGCCATCATGCGCACGACATCCGGCTTTGCCAGGAGTTCGCGCGTCATCTCGACCGATTCTTCACTCACAAACCCGTCCAACTCGATGAATTCAAACCCCAATGGGCGAATATCAGCGTTATAGACGGGATACCGGTTGACCACAATCAATTTTTTGAAGTAAATGGCTTCCAGCAAGGCGTTGCCAAACCCTTCGTAGATGCTCGGATAGGTGACCAGGTCGGCGTGCACGTAGGCGTCCCAGAGCGAATACCGCTTTTGCCCCTCTTCCATCGTCCGCTCAGGGCGAATGAGATGGTCAACCAGGCGCATATCCACGCCCATCATCTTCGCTTCACTTTGCAACCAGCGCCAATAGTCCAAGCCCTCATCCGTCGCCGAATGGGTGATCACCAATTTGGCGCGTGGATTGCGCAAACGATGCACCAACTCAATCGCCATCTCGATGCCCTTGCGCCGAATAATGCGCGTGGGTTGGAGCACAAACAAATCCTCATCCGCCAGCCCAATCGCCTGCCGAAAATCACGGTTGTACTCGTCAATGCCCGGCGGCGGCGTCGAGTAGTCGAACACATTGGGGATAACCACAGATTCAATGCCGCGCCGCGCCAGCAAGCGCTTTTGGGCAATGCTGTTGATGACCACATGGCGAATGGTGGGCAATCGCGCAGGGAAGTTTGTATCCAACAGGCGCAGAATACGCGCCGCCTGATAGCGGTCGCGCTCCCAATAGAAATCGTGATGGTGCGCAATGGTGTTGATGCCCAATTCCGCAATCAAGCCGGTGAGCGCCACGCCAAGCGGCAAGTTCATCGGAATGGTCAAGGCGTTCTGCACAATGATGAGATCGAGTTTGTTTTTGCGGATGAAATCACGCAACGGCGGTCGAATTTCATCCGCAATACGGTAAATGTCGTCAATGACTTGCTCAGGGGATTCATCGCCGTTGGGACCAAATGCACGCCGTCCTAATGACAAAATGGACTGATGGTTGAAGTGCAACAACGGGATGAGTGTACCGCCGGCGGCATAGCCCCCCAATTCCCCCGCGCAGTAAAACGTCTCGTGTCCCATGCGGCGCAGGACTTTGTCCCATTTTTCGACTTCCAGCGAAACGCCGTCAGTGCCGTTGAGGCGCGTTGAAATGAAGCCAATGCGCATAAAACATCTTCTCCCCGAAGTCGTTTTGGTTGGCGCGCTGAACAACATACCATGCGCTCACGATTGAGCAAATCCCGAAAACCGGCGAACACATCGCTTTGCCTCTTGTAGTCTTGCCCATTTGCGATACACTGCTGGCGCGATTCCATCCAGAGAGGAGGGACCAATGCCTGGCAAGTATTACGAAGACCTGGAAGTCGGTCAGCGTATCAAACATACGCTGGGGCGCACCATCACCGAAGCCGATAACACGCTCTTTTGCGCCCTGACGATGAACACGCAACCGCTCCATCTCAACGAAGATTTTGCCGCCACCACGCCCTTTGGACGCCGTATCGTCAACGGCATTTTCACCATGGGGCTGGTGGTTGGGTTGACGGTGCCCGAACTGACCGAAGGCACGATCATCGCCAACCTGGGCTACGAACGTGTGGTCCACCCCAAACCGGTCTTTCACGGTGACACAATTTATGTCGAGACAGAAGTGCTGGACAAACGTCCATCCAAGTCGCGCCCGGAATGCGGTATTGTGCGGCTCAAGCATATCGGGCGCAACCAGCACGGCGAGATCGTGGTGGAACTTGAACGCACGGTCATGTTCAAACGCCGCCCAACAGAACCAACCGAAACAGGAGCATAAACGATGATTCGCATTCGACGTTCTCTGCTCTTCATGCCCGGGAATGAAATGCGCAAAATTCTCAAAGGGGCGCAACTCGGTCCCGACGCCGTCATCATGGATATCGAGGACGGTGTCGCGCCAGACCGCAAAGAGGAAGCCCGCCGCACCATTCGCGAAGCACTGGAAACGGTGGACTTTGGGCAAACGGAGCGCCTGGTGCGTATCAACCCCATCGGGTCGGGGCTGGAAGTGGATGATTTGCGTGCCACCGTTGGCGGGAAACCCGACGGCTATGTCATCCCCAAAGTGGAAAGCGCCGAACAGGTGCGCTGGGTCAGCCGCTGGCTCGCCGCCGCCGAGCGACGCCACGGCTGGGAAGTCGGTTCCATCCGCCTGGTCTTGCTGATTGAGACGGCGCGCGGTGTGCTCAACGCGGCTTCCATCGCCGCCGCAGACGACCGTATTGACGCGCTCGCCTTCGGTTCGGAAGATTACGCGGGGGACGTCGGCGCGATACGCACGCGCGAGAGCCTGGAAATTCTCTACGCGCGGAGCCACGTTGTCACCGCCGCCGCCGCGTATGGACGCCAGGCGATTGGCACGGTCTTCATTGATTTGCACGACCTGGACGCTTTCCGCGCCGAAGCTGAGTTTGAACTGCAACTGGGCTACACCGGCAAGCTAGCCATTCACCCGCGCCAGGTGCCCGTTATTCACGACGTTTTCACCCCCTCGCCCGAAGAGGTGGAACGGGCGCGCAAACTGCTCGAAGCCTTTGAAGCCCACAAAGCCGAAGGGCGCGGCGCGTTCGCCTACGAAGGCAAAATGGTGGATATGCCCATCGTGCGCGCCGCGCAATGGGTGTTGGCACGCGCCCGCGAGCAATAACCCCATGCCGCTCGACTATTTGCGCCGCATTCGCTCGCGTGTGGGACACCGCAAAATCCCGCTGGTCTATGCCTCGGCCTGCGTCGAAGATGACGCAGGCCGCTTGCTCTGGCAACAACGCGGCGATTTCGGCTGGTGGGGGTTGCCGGGCGGCGTGCTTGAATATGAAGAAGACCTGGAAACCTGCGTGGTGCGCGAGGTGTACGAAGAAACAGGCTTGCACGTAACGCCGACGCGGCTGGTCGGCGTCTATTCATCGCCCGATTACGACGTGCGCTACCCCAACGGCGATGAAGTCCAGCAAATCACCTTCTGCTACGCCTGCCGCCTCATCGGCGGCACGTTGACCAGCGACGGCGACGAAACGCGCGCCCTCGCCTGGTTTGCGCCGGATGAGCGCCCCGCCACTGCGCCCTGGTACATCGCCATGGCGCGCGACTGGGCGGCGCGCCTGCCCACGCCCACATTCGACCGTGGAAGCCCCGGCCGCGCCGTTGGTGAAGCGGAGATGCACACGCTCCGCCGATTGCTGGGCCCCATCGGCCTCATTCAGCCCCGCGCCGTCGCCGCCGTGTGGGATACGCAGGGGCGGCTGCTGCTCTACCGCCGCCGCGAGAGCGGCTTGTGGGCGCTTCCCAGTGGGGAGATGCACCTGGGCGAACGCCTCGACATGACGGCGGTCCGCACAACCACCCAACAAACCGGCGTGCTCGCCGAACCCGCGCGCCTGTTGGCGGTCTATTCCAACCCGTCCGAGTGGACAGTTCGCCATGAAAACGGGTGCGAAACGCGCTTCATCACGCTGCTCTTTGCCTGCCGCGCCGTTCACATTCCTCCACCACCCCACGCGCCGGAGGTGGCGTTTTTCGCTCCCCACGCCCTTCCCCCTCTCGATACCCGTTTTGGCAACGCCCGCCTGGTCCAGGACGCCGTCGCACAGGGGTCAATCTAGCCGCTCAACCCACAATACCGAGACCACCGCCTGCCCCAACACGGCTTCGCGGTTGCCCGCATAGCGCAAACGCACGGGACCATCGAAGGGGGCGCGGGCTTCAAGGCGCATTTCCACCCCCGGACGCAACCCCAACGCGCCCAAATAGCGCAGAATCTCGCGGTCGTGCGTGCGCACGCGGCTCAAACGCAATCGCCGCCCAACGTCAACGCCCGCCAACGGTTCGTCATTCAGTGGCGGCATTTCGCCTTCTGGTGTGGGGATAGGCTCGCCGTGTGGGCAACGTGTGGGGTGGTTGGTCATCTCCGCCATACGCGCTTCCAGCACATCATCCACGCCCTGTACAAAACGGTCTGCAAGGTCGTGTACTTCATCCCATCCAAACCCCATCACGTCCACCAAAAAGACCTCTGTCAGCCGATGCCGCCGAATGCAGGGCAACGCCGCTGCGACACCTTTCGGCGTCAGGCGCACGCCTTTGTAGCGCACATGCTCCACCAATCCCGCCGCTTTCATGCGCCGCAACATCCGCGCCACCGCCTGGGCGGACACGTTGAGCGAGTACTCCAATTCCGACGGCGGCACAAAAGCGAACGTCTCCTGCAAGCGAAAAATCTCCGATGCGTACAAGCACATCCCTTCGGTAATGTCCGGATGGTTGCACATTGTAATCACCCTCGTTGAAACGCTGTTTTCAACCAGGTTGTGAAGAGAATCACAACTTGGGGCCTTGAACCCTGATGCCGCGCAGTATAAACTTTCCCGCGTAAGTTGACAAACTTACTCAACAATAGAGAGGAGGAGCGTTGTGTGAGCCATCATCACCGCCTTGCCTACGTGGATGAACATCGCTGGGTGGCACTCTGCCGACATGGCGTCCTACACATTCGCTGGAACTATTTTTCGTTTCACTTGCCGCTTTCGGGGTTTCGCCACTTGCTCACGGTTCTGGTGGAAGGCACCAGCAAGCCTTTTGACGGTCCCGTTGAGCAAGAAGCGTATCGCCTGCGTTTTCGGGATGACGGGCTGTTTCAACTCCACGTTGGCATGCTCGTCTGCTGGTTTTCCGTGATGGACATGATTTTGTTTCGCAACATGTTGTTGCTCGCCAATGGGGCGCTCGCCCAAACAGACCTGGTTGAAGATACAACCAAAGCGCCGCCCATTGATTCGCTGCTCAACATTCCATTTTCAACAAACTAACACCATTCACGCAAAGGGAGGACTGACATATGGCACTCAAAAAACATCTCGCACTGCTGACATTCATCATGCTGTTGATGGCGCTGACCGCGTGCGGTGGTCAATCGCAAGAGCAACCGCCTACCGAAGCGGAGCAGGCGCAGACGACGGAAGAAACAAGCGCAACGCACACCGAAGAAGGCGAAGCGCATGAGGAACACGAGCACGAAGAATTGAGCGAAGCCAAAACACCCGCTGAAACCGTTGTGCGCCTGATGCAGATGAAAGGGCACCTCACCAGTAGCCGCGAACTTTGGGAAATGAACGATCCCATGGCTGCCGCCCACGCCGCCCACCCCAAGAGCGAACTGTACCACGTCGTCGCCTCGGCGCTTGCCGAAGCGGGCGTTGACACTGACGCCTTCCTCGCCGCCCTCGACCCCCTGCCGCAACTTGTCGCCGAAAGCGACGACCGCGAAGCGGTTGCCGCCGCCTACGACCGCGCTTTCGCCGCGATTGACGACGCCGCGCGCACGGTAGCGGGCGACGCCTGGAACACCCCCGACTTCACCGCGGAAGTGATTGCCGGCTTGTTGGAGGGCGTCGCCGAAGAGTACGCCGAATCTGTGCAAAACGGCGAACTGACCAACACCGAAGAATACCAGGACGCTTACGGCTTCTTGCAGGTGGCGCGCAGGCTTTACGAGACCATCGCCGCCGACGCCCAAGCCCGCAATGCCGAAGAAGCCGAAGAAATCGCCCATGCGCTGGATGAATTAGCCGAGTGGCTGCCCGCCGTCCAACCGCCCGCCGCTGTTGTGGAAGGCGTTATGGTGGCAAATGCAAGCAAAGAAGCCATCGCCGAGTTGAGCGAACTCTACGGCTTCCAGGTTGTCGAAGCCAGCGATACGGAGTTGCTAGTCTTCATCCACGACCAGATCGAAGCCGCCATCGCCGCCTACGAAGCGGGCGACAGCGATAGAGCCTACGAACTGGCGGCGTCCGCCTACCTGGACGGTTTCGAGCACCTGGAAGGGAAGTTGCTGCAAAAAGACCCCGAACTGGTGGAAACGGTCGAAGTCCAATTCAAAGACCTGCGCGACAAGATCCAGGCGGGCGCTCCGGTGAGTGAACTGGAAGCCCTTGAAGACGCCATCGAAGAAAACCTGGCACGCGTTCGCGCTGTTCTGGCGGAAGAAAACGGTGTTGACACCAACTAACGACACACCCGTTCTCACCAACGGCTCACCTCTCCCCTCTCGCGTTGGGGCGGCACAATGGCGTGTCGCCCCCTCACCGTTGACAGAACAACCAGAGGAGGCATTGTCATGTTCAAACGGTTCATGCACATCGTGTTGCTGGTGTTGCTGATGGCACTCTCCGCCACGCCCGCCGCGGCGCAAGGCGGCACGCCCACCGTGGACGTTGCCGCCGAGTTGCAAGCCATTGACACGCTGTTGGTGCAAGCCATGCGCGCCTACCGTACAGGCGATTATGAAGAAGCGTATCGTCTGGCACGCGCCGCCTATCTGGACCACTTTGAGGCGGTTGAAATCCCCCTGCGTGCTGTGGACCCCGATATGACACTGGAACTCGAATACCAATTCGCGCAAATGCGCAACAAAATGAAAGTCGGTGCGCCGGCTGAGGAGGTTGAAACGCCGCTGGAAGCCATCCGCGACGGGCTAGACCGCATTGAAGCCATGTTTGCGGACAACGGCGCCATCACGCCAACGCTGATTTTCAGCGCGGCGTTCGTCATCATCTTGCGCGAAGGCATTGAAGCCGTGCTCGTGCTGGCAGCGTTGCTCGGGTATCTGCGCCAGGTGCCGGGCGGCGCGGCGCACCGCCGCACACTGCTCATGGGCGTAGGGCTGGCGCTGGGGGCGACGCTCGCCACATGGGCGCTCTTCCGCTTCATCTTCAACGTCGCCCCCGTCACGCGCGAACTGCTGGAAGCGGTGGTCTCTTTCCTCGCGGTCGGCCTGCTCTTCTGGACGACGTTCTGGCTCTCGCGGCGGCTCGATCATCGGCGCTGGCTCGAATTTTTGCAAGCCCGCGCCTGGGAAGCCCTTTCAGGTGGGCGCACCACGGCATTGCTTGCGCTGGGGTTCACCGCCGTGTATCGCGAAGGGCTGGAAACCGTGCTCTTCTATGAAGTGCTCTTCAGCCTGGGACCCCACACGCAACAACATGTGGCGTATGGGCTGGCGCTTGGGCTGGTGGTGCTCGCGGTTGTGGCGTGGTTCATTCTGCAATCCGGTCGCCGCCTGCCGCTCGGCACATTCTTGCGCGCCGCTGTGGTGATGATGGCGTTGCTCTCGGTCTTCGTGGTGGGCAAAGGCGTGCGTGAATTGCAAGAAGCCGGCTTCCTCGACGCCACCCTGCTCACGCAACTGCCGCGCCTGCCCCGCACGCTCGCCGAATTCACCGGCTACCACCCCACGCTGGAAACCATCAGCGCCCAACTCGCCATGCTCACCGTGTACGGCGTCGGCTGGCTGGTGGAACGCTGGCGGCGCGCCCGCACTGTCTCACTCGTACGCGAGGAGGTCGCGTCATGAACGGGGCTGAGGCACGCACGCCCGTGCGCCACCTGGTGCAAACCGAATGGGAAACGCTCGCCCTCGACGGCGCGCAAACCGAGCGGCTGGTACACCTCGTACCGCTGGCAACGGACATTGTCATGCATGTTCTGGAACGCTTGCTCAACGAAACCATGCCGGAGGAGGTGAAGCATGACGCGCGTCCGCATTGGTATTGACGTCGGCGGGACGTTCACCAAAGCCGTGGCGGTGGACGCGCATACCCTGCACCTGCTTGGGCAGGCGCTCGTCCCCACCACACACCACGCGCCCGAAGGGGTAGCGGCTGGCGTTGTGGCGGTTCTGCGCCGCCTGCTGGAACGCCACGCCATCGTGCCCGAAGACGTGGCGCTGGTGGCGCACAGCACCACGCAAGCCGTCAATGCGTTGCTGGAAGGCGACACCGCCACCGTGGGCATTCTGGGCATGGGGCGCGGGCGCGACGTGCTGGAAGCCGCCAAACGCACCCACATCGGCGACATCACGCTTGCGCCGGAACATACATTGCAAACCCGACACCTCTTTGTGGAAACCACCCACGGGCTGACACGTGAAACCGCCCGCCAGGCGATTCAACAGTTGCAAGCGCAAGGCGCCGAAGCGATTGTCGCCAGTGAAGCGTTCAGCGTGGAAGACCCCACCCACGAAAACCTGGTGCTCGACGTGGCGGCGGAAATGGGCGTTCCCGCGGTCGCCGCCCACCAGATGACAGGCGCCTATGGGCTGGAAGTGCGCACGGTCACGGCAGCCATCAACGCGGCGCTCTTGCCCAAAATGCTGGAAACCGCGCGCCATGTGGAACAGGGCTTGCGGCAGTACGGCATTCATGCGCCGCTCATGCTCATGCGCGGCGACGGGGGGCTAGCCGACCTTGCGACCATGCGCCAGCGCCCGATTCTCACGCTCTTTTCGGGTCCCGCTGCGAGTTTGGCGGGGGCGCTGCTTGCCGGGCGCGTGGTCTTCGGTGTTTTTCTGGAAATCGGCGGCACCAGCAGCAACATCAGCCTCATCCGCCACGGCATGCCCACCATGCACTACGTGAAGGTCATGTCACACCCCACCTGCGTGCAGGCGCTCGACGTGCGCGTGCAGGGTGTTGCGGGCGGTTCGATGATTCGCAGCGGCGCGCGCGGTTTGGTGGACGTTGGTCCCCGCTCCGCGCACATCGCCGGACTGCCCTACGCCTGCTTCGACCCTGCAGTGCTCGACGCCGCCCACCTGCGGCTGGAAACCTGCTCCCCCACCCCCGACGACCCCGACGACTACGTTGTGCTTGCCGATGAGCAAGGTCGCCGCTGGGCGCTGACGCTCACCTGCGCCGCCAACGCGCTGGGGTGGGTGCCGCGCGGGGCGTATGCCGAAGGCCATCGCGACGCCGCTTTGCGCGCGTTTCATCTGCTTGGCGCAATGTGGGGCATGTCTGCGGAAGAAGCCGCGCAAGCGGTACTCAACCAAGCCACCGCGCGGATCGCCGAAGCCATTCGGCAGATGACACGCGAGTACAAAGTCCCGCACGACCGCCTGCTTCTCATTGGGGGCGGTGGCGGAGCGGGGGCGCTTGTGCCGCCTGTTGCGCAGGCGCTGGGTATCACGTACACGCTTCCACGCCACGCCGAGGTTATCTCGTCGCTGGGTGATGCGCTGGCATGGGTGCGCGAAGTGGTGGAACAGCCCATGCGCGGGCACGATAACGGGCACGACCTGGTGCGTGAAGCCCGCGCCGCGGCTATCCGTTCAGGCGCGGCGCCCCACACGGTCAGCGTGGTGGTCGAACGCGACGAACAGCGCGGTATGTTGCGCGCCATCGCCACGGGGCAAGCGGCACTGGCAACCCCCACGCACGACCTGCGCATGACACCAGAAGAAGCACAGCGCCTTGCGGCTGAAGCCTGCGGCATGCCGCCCAACCGCCTGGAACTCCTTGCGACGAACGACGTGTTTCACGTCTTCCGCGTGCCGCGCCACTGGTGGCGTGCGCCGCGCCTGGCGGTGGTGGACGTGCGGGGTGGTGTGCGCTTCTTTTCGGGGAAAGCGCACGTTGTTTTCGGTACACCGCCCCACCTGCTCGAACGCATGCAACATCTGCTGGGGGCGTCCCCCGCGCACTTCATGCCCGACGTGCGCCTGCTCATTGACGGGCAATTGATTGACCTGACGGCGGTGGGTGAACCGACCACCTCGCTGTTGGAAACCATTCGCACCATTGTTGAACCACTGGACAACAAGCGCGTGATTGCCATTGTAGGAGGATGAGCCATGACAATCTATCGCGTTCAGAAAAAAGCATGGCATGAAAACATCTGGATATGGGCTGGTTTGTTGGGATTACTCGCTCTCATCGTCATCATCGGCTGGCTCTTCTGGCGAACAGAAGCCCCCGCCGCCCCATCCGAAGCGGAACAAGCCCTTGAAGAAGCCGCCCAAGGGCTGGAAGTCTTCCTCATCGAGTATCCGCAAGCAGGGGAAGGCGTGGAACGTCGCGGCGCGGAAGCCGTACTCGAACGCGCCACCCAAGCCTTTGAACGCGCCCGCCCTGCACTGGACCCCGCCGTCGCGGAAAGCATAGCGCGCGATTTGGCTGAGTTGCAGGCGCGGGTTGAAGCAGAGGCGCCCGCAGATGAGGTCGTCCCGTTGGCGGAACATCTGCGCGACCGCCTGATGGACGCCGCGATGCAAAAACGCCCCTAAGGGTTGCCTTAGGGGCGTTGCCGTCTGGATGCGTGGACGGTTTAGAGCGGTTCCATGCCAATGCGCGACATCACCACCGTCCATGAGCGGGGCAAGATGCGCGGCAAAAACGTGAGCAAGCGATTGCGCCAGCCAGGCACAACCACCCGCTTGCCCGCCAGCATGGCGCGGTAGCCATATTCAGCCACCTCTCGCGCCGACATCGCGCCCATCTCAAAGCCGCGCACCCGCCCAATGCGTGCGCGCTCCTTGAACTCGGTTTCCGTCGCGCCTGGGCATAACGCCGTCACGGTGACGCCCGTGGTGCGCAACTCATCCGCCAGCGCTTCGCTGAAAGAGAGCACGTAGGCTTTGGTGGCGTAATAGACCGCTTGCCATGGTCCCGGCATGAAAGCCGCCACCGAAGCCACATTCATGATATGCCCTCGCCCGCGTGCAATCAGGTGGGGCACAAACAGGCGCGTGAGCATTGTCGTCGCCAGCACGTTCACATGCACCATTTGCGAAAGGTGTTCGGGGTCTTGCGTGTGGAACAACCCATGCAACCCAAACCCCGCATTGTTGATCAGAATGTCCACATCAAGCCCCAACTCGCGTACCAGGTCGTACACCTTGCGCGGCGCGCCATCTTGCGCCAGGTCAGCCACGATGACCCAAACGCGCACATCATGCGCGGCTTCCAACTCCGCTTTGAGCGCTTCTAAGCGTTCGCGGCGGCGCGCCACCAGCACCAGGTCGCCTCCATGCTCGGCGTGCACGCGCGCCAACGCCATGCCAATGCCACTCGACGCCCCCGTAATCAATGCCGTTGCCATCGTTCCACCTCACGCTTCACGCGCCGCAGGCACATCGTCAAGGTACGCAACACCCGTCAACTGCTCCGAGACTTCCCACAGCCGCCGCGCCGTCTCCGGGTCGTAGGCTTCGGGCTTCGCCTGCACGCGCTTGGGGTAGCCGCGCATTTCCATGAAGCCGTCGGGACCGAAGTAGTCGCCGCCGCGCACATCGGGCATGGTGGCGGCGTAGAGCGTGGGCAGCGCCCCCATTTCGGGAGACTGCGCCAGCAGTTTGTTGAGGAGCGAGAAGGAGCGTGTGTAGCGCTGCAAATTGGTGTTGGTATAGCCTGGGTGGGCGGCAACCGCAATCGTTTCCGCGCCCTTGGCTTCCAGGCGGCGCTGCAATTCAAACGTGAAGAGCAAGTTCGCCAGTTTGCTTTGCGCATACGCTTTCCAGGGCGAATAAGAGCGCTCCCAGTTCAGGTCGTCAAAGTTGATTGTGCCAAAGCGATGCGCGCCACTGCTCACCGTCACCACACGCGACTTGGGCGTTGCCAGCAAACGCCCGATGAGCAACCCCGTGAGCGCAAAATGCCCCAAATGGTTGACCCCAAACTGAATTTCAAAGCCATCTTTGGTCGTCATCCGCTGGGGCGGTGCCATAATGCCCGCATTGTTCACAAGCACATCCAGGCGGTCGTACTGCTGGGTGAAAGTGTCGGCAAACGCCCGCACCGACGCCAGGTCAGCGAGATCCAGGTCAAGCACCGCCAACTCGCCGCGCGGGTTTTCGGCGCGGATGCGAGCGGCGGCGGCTTCGGCACGCTCGCGACTGCGGCACGCCATCACCACATGCGCGCCTTTGTGGGCAAGTGCGCGCGCGGTTTCGTACCCAATCCCGCTGTTCGCCCCTGTGACGATGATGATTTTACCGGTTTGGTCGGGCATATCGGCGGCTGTCCATTTGGCGGCCATATCGCCCCCTCCTTTTTCTTAGATTGAACGTTCATTCAACGCAAGTGTAGCATGGGAAAAGGGAATGTCAATTGGGCAACTTGGAGCAAATAAAAAAAGCGCCCCGTTGCCTGCGGGGCGCTTCCGTCTGCCAGCCCAACATCAATACTGGATCAACGTAAACACATCGTACCCTTCCAGCCGCGAACGACCATTCAGGAACGTCAATTCCACCATGAAGGCAAACCCGTGCACAATGCCGCCCAAGCGTTCGACCAACTGCGCCGTCGCTTTAGCCGTGCCGCCCGTTGCCAGCAAATCGTCCACAATCAAAACCCGCTGGCCAGGCTGAACCGCATCCACGTGCATTTCCAGATGATTGCTGCCATATTCCAGCGTGTACTCCTGCTCAATCGTTTCCGCGGGCAACTTCCCCAACTTGCGCACGGGCACAAAGCCAAGCCCCAACTCATATGCCAGTGGCGCACCAAAAATAAAGCCGCGCGACTCAATCGCCGCCACCAGGTCAATTTCATCATCCACATAACGGGACGCCATGCGGTCAATCACTTCACCAAAAGCGTCGGCATCTTTGAGCAAGGTCGTAATATCTTTGAACAAAATCCCTTTGGTGGGGAAATCGGGCACATCACGGATGAGTGCTTTCAGATGATCCATGGCTCTACTCCTTCCTTCAACGTTTTCGCGGGCGTGCGCCAGCACCAGCCGCATACTCTACCAAAATTAGCGCATTCGTCCAATGCCATTTGCCTTACGCCAATCCGAGACGTGCCAACATCCGCGCCACGCCTTGCATCACAGGCAACGCGCGCGGCTCACCATAGCGATACCACGTTTCCGCCGCCGCAATGCCCAACACCCACCCACCAATCACATCGAACGGGTAATGCACGCCGACGTAGATACGCGCCACCCCCATCGCCACCGCCAGCAAGAGCAACAGCCCCCCCACACGCCGGTTGTGTCGCCACACCAACCAGCCCAACGCCGCCAGCGCCGTGGCGGAATTGGCGGGGAACGAGGGGTCGCTGGGGCGGTAGAAGAGTAACACCACATCATCATGTGTGGTGAATGGGCGAGGACGCCGCCACATCAGGTTGAGCGCCTTCACAACGATATTCGCCCACACGAACGCCACCAACCCGCTGAACGCCATCACACGCTCGCGGTCGCGGCCGCTAAGCCAGAAGAAGACCAGCACGCTGAACGCCATCGTCGGCAACATGTAATCGGTTGCCAGGAAGAACATCACCCCATCAAGGGGCGGCCACTGCCCCGCCAACCCGTTGATGAGGCGAAAGAGCATCCAATCCAAAGCACCCATTGGCTCACTCCACCCGTGCGCCGCCCCACGCCAGCAGGCGCGTCAGCACAAGCGCCACGAGATAGGCGCTCGCCAACAAAATAGCCGTTTCCGCCGTCGCCGGCCCAGGGGCGCGTAGCCAGCGCTGGTTGGTCAGGAAAAAAGCCAGCAACGCGCCCCCCCACAGCACCGCCCCGGCGGGAATCGCCAGGCGTTCAGGGAGCCAGCGCAGCGTCGGGCGTTGCCAGTAGCCGGCGGCCACCTGCATAAGCCCCATAAAGGCAAGCACCATCCAGGCAAAATAGGCCACCGCCAGGCGCGGCTCAATCCAATTGTTGAGCACCGTCACCGAACGCCCAAAGACGGTAATGGTGATACCATCCAGCATTGGCGCTACCCCAAAATGCGGCGATAGACCGTTTCCACGGCTTTGTCTTTGTATTCAGCCTGCACGGCACGCAAGGCTTCGACACGCTCGCGCACCTGCGCGGCAAACGCCTCATCATCTAACAACGAAAGATTGATCGCCACGTTGAGCAACGCCGTTTCAAAAGCCGCATTCGCCAACTGCACACCGGCGCCGGCGTCGCTGATAGCGTTCTTGTTGCCCTTTTCGGCAAGCGGCACCGCCAACTCAAACAGGCGCGCCGCCTGTTCAGCCATGCGCAGCGGCACCTCCGTCGCTTCTTTCAGCGCCTCGCGAATCGCTTGTTTGCGAGCGGCTTTCTGCTCATCGGTCTCGCGCGGCAGGCGATACGCCTCCATCACACGCTCAAACACCTGCGCGTCCAATTCCGCCAGCGCCGTCAATTCCACACGAATCGCCTCCGCCTGCTCGCGAATGGCCTTCATCTCTTCCTCAACATCGGCGTACTTCTTCCGCCCAATGGTGAGGTTCGTGACCATCGAGATAAGCGCCGCGCCCATAGCCCCCGCCAAACCGGCAGCCGCACCGCCGCCCGGCGCTGGGGCGTCGCTCGCCAATGCGTCCAAAAACGTTCCAATCGTCTGCTCACGGAAGGCATGCATTGTTCTTCCTCCATGCACGGTTTTGGTTCGACAAGCCCAAGCAGCATGTGAAGAATATCACGAAGAAAAGAGGTTGACAACCAACCATTTGAAGCCTCGACGATGGTCTATTCTGCGATATCAATTGACCAAAAGACGCTATTCGATATAATAAGCGCCGTCTTCGCCAAAAGCGTTGTGAGAACTGAGGGGCGTCCCTCAGTTCTCTTGTTTCAGCAGATAGAGAGAGGATTATCGGCTATGAGCACGCACCAAAAACCCACTTTGTTGACACCAGAGGGGAAAGCCAAGCTCGAAGAAGAATTGCGCTACCTGAAAGAAGTGCGCCGCCCCGAAGTTGCGGAGATGATTCGCCGCGCACGCGAAGAAGGCGACTTGCGCGAAAACGCTGGCTACGATGAAGCCAAGCGGGAGCAAGCCTTTGTGGAAGGGCGCATCCAGCAACTGGAAGAGCTGTTGCGCCACGTGCAGGTGATTGATGAGGCCGCCAAAGCGCAAGGCGTCGTCACCATTGGCTCAACGGTGGTGGTGCGCGAAGAGGGTGGTCCTGAGGAGCGCTTCACCGTCGTCGGCTCAGCCGAAGCCGACCCCGCCAACGGACGCATTTCCAATGAATCGCCCATTGGCAAGGCGTTGCTGGGGCACAAAGTGGGCGACCGTGTAGAAGTGCAAACGCCGGGCGGCACCATTGTGTTCGAGATTGTCGCCATCGAATAATTCAGACCACGAAGCAGAACAAAAACGGTGGGGCGATAAAGCCCCACCGTTTTCATTTCACCCCTGCACGATTTCACTTGAATTGCGCTGTAAATTCCGCCGTCATACGGTAGTAGAGGTCGCCATACTGCACGCTGGGCTCAATGTACGTCCCCTCCACCCATTCATTCCAGGAATTGATCCACAACACGTCGGGAAGGCTTTGCATCGCCGCGTTGAAGGTGGCGCGGTAGAACGCGCCGTTCTCGCGGTCGCGGCGGTGGGGCTCACTCGGCACGCGGATGTCAGGTTTACAGCCGGCGCGCGTATCATCCCAGCCGGGCATCAGCGTGGCAACCCACAATTTGGGCTGGCCGGTTTGTTGTTCCCACGAGCGTACCCACCCCGCCCAGCGCGGCATTTTGACGTAGTCGTTCGGCCACTTCGCGTGCGTAATTTTGTGCACATACAAGCCATCAAACACGCTCAGGAACGAGGGGTCCAGCCCCTCGGCAATCCACCAGGCGCTATGGTTGGGGTCCACCTGGGCGCGAATGGCAGCCCATGCTTCTTGCGGGGTTTGCCCACCCGTGATGGGAACGCGATAGACATCGGTGAAGAAAATCACGGGACGCCCCGCCAACCGCAAGAAGTTGGGGTGTCCGGCGTAGGTGTTGAGAATGTAGGCAATGGCTTCGGCGACGTTTTGCTGGTTTGGCGCAGGCGAGCCGTGCCAGATATGGCGATGGAAGACAACGGTTGAGCGGAAAGGTGTGCCCGCCGATTGCGCCAGCAAGGTTTGGAAATTGCGATCGGTTCGTTCCCCCGGAGCAAACCAGTTGAGCGTGAAGCCGTCAATGCCGACGGCAAGCGCCTGTTCAATGTGGCGGCGAATCGCCCCGGCGTCATCGGAGTGGTACGGTTCGAGCGGACGGTCGCCCGCGCTGATGTTGCAGGCATCCCACTTGTCACCATCATACCATGCAAAATAGTTCGCCAACACCACCCGTTCTACCCGCTGCACCGGTGTGGGGGTCGGCTGTGGTGTTGGGGTGGGCGGCACCGGCGTTGGCGTAGCCGTCTGTGTCGGCGTGGGGGTGATGGTTGCCGTCGGCGTCGGCGAGGGCGTAGGGGTGTTGGTGGGGGTCGCCGTCGCCGTTGGGGTAGGGGTTTCTGTTGGAAGCGGCGTAAACGTCGGGCGCAGGGTGGCAGTTGGACTTGGCGTTGGCGAGGGCGGTTCCGGCTGCGCAGCCGCCTCGCCCGAAGATTGCATGGCTATGCCTTCTACATTTTGGCAAGCAACGCTCCACAAACTCAAAACTGCCATGAAGACTATCAACCATAGGCGTGTACGACGCATGAGAATAGGCCTCCTTTTATCCAGCGTTGGGTTGATAAGACGACGGAGTAAAGCAATTGGTTACGTCGAAGAAGTACGCCGGTGTACACGAGGGGGAGCATAAGCACTTTTTTCAAAAAAAGACAATGGTACTCTTGGGTGAACCGCAGGAACAATCTCCCAAAACAGACAAGGTGCATGGACAAACTGCCAAACCTGGATACAATGCGAGGCATTGCAAAAAAGTTCACAAAGGAGTGTCCCGTGGTCGAACAAAAACTTGCCGAACTCAAAGCCCGTTTGCTGGAAGTGGACAACATCAACGCCGCCGCTTCGGTGTTGTCGTGGGACCAATCCACCTACATGCCGCCGGGGGGCGCTCAGGCGCGCGCCCGCCAACTGGCAACGTTGCAACAACTCTCGCATCAAAAATTCACCGACCCCGCCATTGGGCGCTTGCTGGACGACCTGCAAGCCTACGCCGAAAGCCTGCCCTACGACCATGACGACGCCGCGCTCATCCGCGTCACCCGCCGCGAGTACGAACGCGCAACCAAAATCCCGCAAGACCTGGTGGCGGCATTGTCGGCGCACATCTCGCAATCCTATGCGGCATGGGTGGAAGCCCGCCCGGCAAACGACTGGGCGCGCATGGTGCCGCTTCTGGAAAAAACCGTTGAGTTGAGCCGCCGCATTGCCGATTGCTTCCCCGGATATGAGCACCCAATGGACCCGTTGATTGAGTGGGCCGACCCCGGCATGACGGTGGCGACGATTCGCCCACTGTTCGCCAAACTGCGCGACAACCTGGTGCCGCTTGTGGAAGCCATTACCGCCCATCCACCCGCCGACGACAGTTGCCTGCACCGCACCTATCCGGAAGACCGGCAACGCGAATTCGGCGAGCGCGTCATTCGCGCCTTCGGTTACGATTTCAACCGCGGGCGGCAAGATAAAACCGCCCACCCGTTCATGATCAAATTCTCGATTGGCGACGTGCGTATCACCACCCGCTTCAAAGAAAACGACCTGAGCGAAGGTCTGTTCAGCACGCTGCACGAAGCGGGGCATGCGCTCTACGAGCAAAATGTGGATTGGGCATACGAAGGCACACCGCTCGCCAACGGCGCATCAAGCGGCGTGCACGAAAGCCAATCGCGGCTGTGGGAGAACCTGGTGGGGCGTAGTCGCCCCTTCTGGGAGCACTACTACCCGCACTTGCAAGCCACTTTCCCCGAACAACTTGGCGACGTCTCGCTGGATACGTTCTACCGCGCCATCAACAAAGTCCAGCGCTCGCTCATCCGCACCGACGCTGACGAAGTTACCTACAATCTGCACGTGCTGATTCGTTTCGACCTGGAAGCCCAACTGCTGGAAGGCTCGCTCGCGGTCAAAGATTTGCGCGACGCCTGGAACGCACGCTATGAAAGCGATTTGGGCATCACGCCGCCGGACGACGCCCACGGTGTGTTGCAAGATGTGCACTGGTTTGGCGGGGTTGTCGGTGGGGCGTTCCAGGGCTACACGTTGGGCAATATCATGAGCGCACAAATTTTCAACGCCGCCGTCAACGCACATCCCTCTATCCCCGATGAGATTCGTCAGGGGCAGTTTGAAACCCTGCGCACGTGGCTCACCGAAAACATTTACCGCCACGGCGCAAAATTCTTGCCGCTGGAACTCATCGAACGCGCAACCGGCAAACCTTTGGACATTGCCGATTACATTGCCTATCTGCGCCGCAAATATGGCGAACTCTATCCGGAAGCCGTCAAGGCATAAAGGAGGCAAACCATGAGCATCCGTGCCATTCGCAAAGACCCCATCACGGCCTGGCTTCTTTTGGTGGCGTTTCTCACCTTCTTCATGGTGGTGTTGGGCGGCTACGTGCGCCTCTCACGCGCCGGCCTTTCGATCGTGGAGTGGAACGTCATCACGGGCGTGGTGCCGCCGCTGAGTGAAGAAGCCTGGCAACAAGAATTTGCCAAGTATCAGCAGACGCCGGAGTACCAACTGGTCAACAAAGGCATGTCGCTGGAAGAATACAAGGAAATTTTCCTCATTGAGTGGTTCCACCGTCTGGTGGGGCGCATTGCGGGGTTGCTGGTTGTGGTGCCGCTGATTGTGTACGGCATCCGCGGCATCATCCCCTGGCGCGAATCGTGGCGGTACTGGCTCATCGCCGCCCTGTTTGGCGTGCAAGGGCTGATTGGCTGGCTGATGGTGGCGAGTGGGCTGGTGGATCGCCCCGCGGTGAGCCATTTGCGCCTGACCATTCACCTGCTGACCGCCCTCACGCTTTTCGCCCTCACGCTCTGGATGGCGTTCAATCGCATCTACGCCGACGAAACCATCCGCCGCCCCGCCTCACCCACGCTGACACGGCTGGCGTGGGCGCTGCTGGTGGTGCTGGTGGTGCAAATCGCCTATGGCGGGCTGGTTGCCGGGCTCAAAGCGGGGCACGTTTCGGACACGTGGCCGCTGATGTTCGGCTATCTTGTGCCGCCCAAACTGCTGTCGGTGATGGAACCGTGGTGGGTCAACTTGTTTGAAACGCCGCTGACGGTGCACTTCATTCACCGCTGGTTTGCGTTTGTCGTCGCGGCAGTCGTCGTTGCGCTCGCGGTCGCCGTGCGCCGACAGGGATACGATGATGAAGTGATTGCCAGCACCAACCTGTTGCTGGCGCTGGTGGTTGTGCAGATTTCGCTGGGCGTGAGCGTCGTCATCTTTGGCGTGCCCAAATGGCTGGCGATCGCCCACCAAGGCACCGCTGTGCTCCTGCTTGGCACAACCATTTTCCTGCTTCACCGTCTGCGCCGCGCCGCACCGGCTGCGGTCGCTGTGCCGGTTTCCTCGCAACAACGCGCCCACACCTGAGAACCCAACGCTGAACCATACACAAAAACGCCCGCCAGCGCGGCGGGCGTTTTTGTTTTCTGCCACGTATCTCCCCCTCAGGGAGCAACCACCTCAACTGTACCGAGCAGAACCGCATCGCTCCCATCGGGCAGGCGCAGACGTTCACCCGTCTGCCACCAGTACGCCCCAGCAATCAGGCGATAGGTGCCCGGCGGCGCATCAGCGGGAATGGTGAGACGGTAGGTGTCTTGCACCACCTCGCCCACATCCCACGCCGTGGTGGGGTAAAAGCCGCCTTCGGGTTGGCGGTCGTTCTGCGCGACGAGCACACCATCGGCGTTGAGCAACTGCACAAAGAAGGTGTAATCGCGCGCCAGAGGCGCGTCGGCGCGCCAGGCAAGCGTTATGGCAATTTCGCTGCCAGGTGTGAGGCGTGCGGGGCGTTCGTTTTGCGCCACCAGCACCAATCCGCCCTCAAAGGCGGCGTTCAGCGCCACAGGCGGCAGGGGTGGACGCTCCCCAACCCAAATGTAGTCCACCGTCCAGGCGTCGCCCACCGGCTCGCCTTCCGCGTTCAAAATAGGCAATCGTTCAAGCGTATCGAGCAGGTACAAGCCGGTCTGCAAGCGATACCGCCCCGTGGGTGCATCCGCCGGAATGGCAAGCGTATGCTCATCAGGATACTCAGGCTGCTCGCCAATGTGGAACAACCACGTCGGCATCACGCCGTCCACCGGCGGCGCATCATCCTGGGCAAGCAGGCTGCCGTCGGGCGCTTCCAGATGGAAGAAGACGTTGTATTCGTCCCACACCTTGCCCAACGCCGTCCACGCCAGCATGGCGTTGAGCGTTTCACCGGGCATCACATGGTCGCCGGTCAATTCGACGCGCCGCAAGCCAACTTCGTTCTTGAAATTGACAGGCGGCTCATAGGTGTGCACCACCGGACGCGGCGGCACATCGCGCCAACCATCCGCCCGCAGGACGGCAATACCCCGGTCCATGAAAACCACGTCCATCTGTTCCACCACCATGCGCACAAACGCGGGTTCGTAGCGTGTCGCCAGACGATACCCGTCAACCAAAAAGTAGGTGTGCGGATGTGTGCGGATGACCTCTTCCAATTGTTCAACCGTGTTCAGCAAGGGCGCACCTGTCCAGCGGTCAACCCAGACACCATCGCGCCGAATGACATACTCCTCGTAATCTTTCTGAATGGCGTAGTAGTCGCAAGGACCAAAGACGGCGGCGCACGCCGGCGGTTGCGGCGTCAGCACGGCGTCGCCCGGTTGGCGGTGTTCGGCAATGTACGCCAGCGCCAGGTCGTAGCCTTCCACCTGCTGGCGCAACGTGCGCACCGCATCGGGAACGAAGAGCGCCATCGCCACGATTGCGAGCCCAAGCGCGCCCTGTTCACGCAGGCGCGGCGAGCGGACAAAGCGGTCCCACGTCCAGACGATGCCCGCCGCAGCCGGCAAAAACCAGAAGGGCACAATCATGAAGATGTAGCGCATTTCGCGCCAGGTTTGCCCCACAAAGAGCAGAATGACCACAAACACAGCGCCAAAAAGCCAGAGGTAGTAGAGCGTCGCCTGATAGGACGTGGCAATGGTGCGCAGGGCTGCGCATCCATCCAGCAGGCATGTACGCCACGAATCGAAACGCCAGGCGCGGCGGGCTTCGCGCAGAGCCATCACCAGCGCCACCAGCACGAAAAGCGTGAGCACAAGCCGCGCGGGTTCATAAAAGAAAGGACCGTACTCCTCCCACGCCCCGCGAATGTCGAAAATCAACCCCACGTAAGGGCGGCGCGCCTGAATGGTCTCGAAGTAGCCGGGCTGCCCGACTTTCTCGATCAGGTAGCGCACCCCCATGGCAATCCACGCCCCCACATGGGCAAGCACGGCATCGGGGTGGCGGAAGAAACGCACGCCCCGCCACGCCACAATAGCCGCCACCAGCGCCGGATAGAGCAAAATCGTTTCTTCCTGGCTGAACAACGCCAGCACAAACAGCACCACAAACCAGACATGCAGGCGCGCCCGGCGTCGGGGGTCTTGCGCCCGTACCGAGGCATACGTCACCCACGCCGTCAGCAGGACGAACAGTTGCAACTGCATGTAGAAGCGTGCACGCGCGCCCCACACAATTTCTTCGGGCGCCAGCACCATCAGCGCCGCGGCAACCAACCCCACCCGCGCGCCAAACTGCCGACGCCCCACGTGATAGACGGTGACGATCGTTGCCAACGCAAACAGGATGCTGGGAATGCGCGCGACCAGCGGGTCGTACCGATACGCCAGGAACGCCGCTTCGACGTAAGAGGCGAGAATACCGCGCGTGTAGAGCACACCACTCGGCATACGCGGCACGCCCAATTCCAAAATGCGCTTTGCCGCCCACATGGTGGTAAATTCGTCCACAAAGAGGCTGATTTCACGCGCGTACTGCCAGCGCACCCACGCCGCAACTGCAAGAAAGAGCGCCAGCAAGACGCCATAGGTGCGCGGTGCAAGCGAAACCGGCTTTTCTGTTGCGTCTGTTGCTTCGACGTTCACCTTCCTGCCTCCAAACGTGCAAAACGGCACAGGTGTTGTGCCTGTGCCGTTGCGTGGCTTTGAGACGCAAGCGGCTCACGCTTCATCGGCGTTGAGCACTTCGCGTACAACGTAAATAGGTTTGCCCTGGCTTTCGTGGTACGTGCGGATAATCATCTCCGCCAGCAAGCCCATGGTAATCAACTGCACCCCAACGACCACCAGCAAGACAGCCAGCAACAGCAAGGGGCGTCCGCCGATATTCTGACCTTCAACAATTTTCAAAAATGAAAGGTACAGCCCCAACAGAACACCAATGCCCGCTGAAACCAGCCCCATCGTCCCGAAAACGTGCAAGGGGCGCGTCGAGTACGTCCCCAAAAACCAGACCGTAATCAGGTCGAGAATCACGCGAATGGTGCGGCTAATGCCATACTTTGATTTGCCAAAGCGGCGCGGATGGTGATTGACGGGCACCTCGGTGACCGCCCCACCCACCTGGCTTGCAAGCGCCGGAATGAAGCGGTGCAATTCGCCGTACAAGCGCACTTCGCGCAGCACCTCGGCGCGATAGGCTTTGAGCGAGCACCCGTAATCGTGCAAGCGCACTTCGGTCACGTTCGAGATGAGGCGGTTGGCAATCATCGAGGGCAATTTGCGGTCCAAAAAGCGGTCTTGGCGGTTGATACGCCAGCCGCTCACAATATCGTACCCCTCTTCGATTTTTGCCATGAGTTTGGGAATATCGGCGGGGTCGTTTTGCAAGTCGGCGTCCATGGTAATGATGACCTCACCCCGCGCATGGTCGAATCCGGCGGCAAAAGCGGCGGTTTGCCCAAAGTTGCGGCGCAACCGCACAATCTTGAACCGCTTGTCTTTTTCGGCGATTTGCCGCAACAGGGGATAACTGCCGTCGGTCGAGCCGTCATCCACAATGATGACTTCGTAGGGCTTGCCGTATGCTTCAAGGGCTTCGGTCAGTTTCTCATAAAGGTGTGGGATGCTTTCTTCTTCGTTATAAAGGGGAATCACCACCGAGATGTATGGCGCAGACGCCTGCTCGGCGGTGTGAATATCAGTTGTCGAAACCGCTGTTTGAGTCATTGGCTTGTTCCTCCTTCACCACATGCGACAGGGGAGTATAGACCGCCCCCCACGTTCGTCAAATGAAAAGAGGGCGCATCCAGGTGCGCCCTCACAGAGACGATTGCTCGGCTTATTCGGCGACTGTCTCTTCCTCTTCGCCTTCTTGCACTTCCCAAAACCGGTCTGGCGACGTCAGGCGGTCGGTGTAGAGAATGCCGTTCAAGTGGTCAATTTCATGCTGCAAGACACGCGCCAAGAACCCTTCGGCTTCAATGCGGCGCGGTTTGCCCCACTCATTGCGTCCAATCACCACAATGCGCGTGTGGCGCATCACTTCACCAACGTAGCCGGGAATGGACAGACACCCCTCGATACCCGCTTCCATCTCTTCGCTTGCTTCCACAATTTCCGGGTTCACCAGCGCGAACGGTTTGCCAATCCAGGGGCTGCCGACATTCGCTCCCTCATCCTCTTCGTCGGCGGGGACTTCGACGACAATCACCCGCTTCAATTCGGCAATCTGAGGACCAGCCAGCCCCACGCCGTGCGCCGCGCGCATCGTTTCAATCATATCGCGCACCAGCGCCCGCAATTCGGGGCCAAACGTTTCCACCGGCTGGGCTTTTTCACGCAACACGTCATTTGGAACAGTCACGATTTCACGCAACGGCATAGGTTTTGCTCCTTACTTCATTCCTCTTGCTGACGTCCGCCAGCATTCTAGCATACTCCCACATGGGGCGAAAATAGCCGCTTAGCGACGACGCGCCAACCAAACCAGCCCCGTCCCATCTTCTGCCTCTTGCCAGGCGGCTTGTTGTGGGTCGAAAGCACGCCACTGCTGAACAACCACCAACCCAGCGCCCGCGGGCATCCCCGGCGGAAACGTTGGGGCGCACGGCTGCGCGCCCAGCGTACCGCTTCAGCGCCTGAGGGGCGCCGGCCGGGGGACGAGGGTGTCGGGCTGGATGAAGCGACCGAGGGCGGGGTCGTAGTAGCGGGCGTTGTAAAAGTAGAGCCCCAGGGCGTCGTCCCAGCGCTGGCTGGTGAAGCGGCGGTCGGTAGGAAGGGTGCCGCTGCGCCAGCGCACCTCACCGAAGGGCAGGTAACGCTGCTGCGCCACCACCTGCCCCGTGGCCGAGACCACCAGGCTGGCGCTGCCCAAGAGATGGGATTATCCCTTGTAAAAGGACACCGTTCCATTTCTACAGTGGGAATGGACTGCTTGTCAAAGCGGCATGTACTTCATACGCCTGTTCAGCTTTTTGTTTTAGTCATTGAGCCACGGAGTAATTTCCCGGTTTGTGTATCGCGCATATCGACGACAAGGTGTCCTTCCTTCAGCCAGCGTATTATGTCAAATAGGCCGTGATGTGGAAAAAGGGAAAATTTGCGTCCGTCCTCGGTTTTGAGGGAGAAGGGCAGCCAGCCCACTTCTCCTGTTAGAATCTCGTACGCTTCATATGGCTCAATCACAACTACTTTTACATGTGCCATCAAAGTACTCCTCCCTACTACCTAACCAATTTTTCAAGGCGGAGTATTTTGACTTGAACAGGATCTACTGTCCAATACTCTACTCCAAAGCCTGCACGGAAGCCCGGCCGTAAGGGCCAAACCCAGGGTTGAACTCTTCGTGGCCCAAAGATGCGAGGCTGATTTAGGATTTGAAAATCTATTCTGTATTGAGGAGTATTAGGTAAAGCTAAACGAGAAGTGGCTTCCTTAGCCGACTTGTATATGTCTGTAGTGAAATAAGTCTCACCCGGGCGACCACCGCGAAGCAATCCTGTTTCTTCAATGGCTTGCAATTCGCCCTCCGAGATATAACGGCTGTAATATCCTGGATATCGTGCCCGAATGAGGGCAAGGTCCATACTTCGACCCACGCCGGAAACTACGGCGCCCACCGCTGCATCGCGAAGAATATCCTCCGGTCTACCCAGGCCTTCGGTGATAGCCTGCCCGGTGAGCGCGTTCTCCGTGGCAATGGCCGCCTGCCCGCCACGGCTCCACTGATGGCCCCGGAGGCTATGGTGCCTGCCGCCCCGGTTCCGAGTACGGCGGTGCCTAAACCAAACGTGGCGCCGCCCACCGCGCCGGCCACGGCCCCGGCGGCCACGGCGGCCCAGTTGACCTGGGTAAAGGCCTGAACGTTGAGACCGTTCTGGCTGATGTTGGCGGCAACTTGAACGCCATAAGTGACCCCAGCGCCGAGCAACGCCCCGACGCCAATGGAAATGCACGAGGGGCAATGCCCTGTGGGGTCATTGTACCGCAGCGGGTTGTTGCGCCCAGCGTACCGGTTCAGCGCCTGCGGGTTCCCTGGCTTCGGGTAAATTTGCTTAGTGTGTTTGCTTCACGAATTGCGACGTATTAACTCCACAAGGGTCAGCATCTGTTGCTGGAGACGCCACATAAGATCGTCATACTGGGGATCTGCATAGTCCATAAATCCCATGTGTGTGCCAGCATCTTGTATTTGCTTCCATATTTCATTTATTTGCGAAGGAGCAATTTGAATCTGGCCCCATGCTTCAGCTTGCCCCTCCCACTGCGCCAGCGTCCGCACGTAGCGCATGACCGTGCTGGCCAACCGTGTAGGGTTCTGGTAAGTGGCTGCGTTCAAGTCCAGACTTTTGATGCTCGTTGCCACACCGTTCTCAAAACGGTCAATCACCGGGAAATTGGGGCTCAGGAACCGGCTTCGTCCCAATATTTTTTCAACCGCAATCCCTCGTTGAAGAGGCGGCAAATCCCAAACATTTGTCCCTGCCTGAGTGATGACTCGGGCCTCATTCGTGCAATCCCCATCGGCGCAGGCAGCGAAGGGGCCGCGCTAGCGACCGCGGCCCCTTCGCCGGTACTGAATGCCCCAATCGCGGTTTAGCCCGGTTAGCAAATTTACTGCATTTCAATCTCAATACCTCTGAAACGAAAGGCTTTGCGAATGTTCTCAATGATTCGGTGTTTTTCCTCTTCCGTGATTTTCTCGCCAGTAGGTGCATCCCAAGTATTTATGGAATCGGTATAAATGACTAAACCGGAAGGCCCGGCCAGGAGTTCGGCATCAATAAAAAGTTTTTTGCCAGGCTCCGTATATAAAATCCTACTCCGCCCAACGACTTCAACGGTGAAGCCTTCCGAGCTCTGAATAACGTTGGGGCGCGGTATAGTAAACATTACGTCCTCCTTATGGCAGGGTAATAACGTTTCCATCGGGCATCACCACATGGTAAATGATGGCGGTGACGCGAGGATTGGTGAGGAGCGTGGGATACTCTATTGTAGCCCAGATACTCTGTAGACTGACTCCTCGTTCAGCCACCTGAAATACATGTACTTCCCCACTCGCCTCTAAAGCAAAATTCCGCGAAGCCTGTATCCACAATGGGCGTGCTTCGGTAAACCAGTCTAGCACCTGTGAAATCTGCTCCAATTGCTTTCCGATGTCTGTCATCTCCAATGTGATTCCATTATTCTCTAAGGCCCATTGCTGAGCTGCATTTTTGACTATTTCACCTCCTGACCAAAAGCCGTGTGTAACTATCTTGGCCTCATTCGCACAATCCCCATCGGCGCAGGCGGCGGTGGCAGTCGTGCTGGCGACCGCGGTCCCTTCGCCGGTACTGAGTGCCCCAATCGCGGCTGCGGTCCCTTCCCAAGCCAGTATGCCCGTACCCACCAGAAGAGCCGCATGAGCACCCCCTTCCAGCGTAATGTACCCCCATGCCAGAGTTTTTTGCTGGGCTGTAGCCCGGTCGCTTTGGACGATGGTGAGGGCCATATCCAGGTTGTTGCAGGTGACATCGTAACCTGGAAGTCCGCGGATGAAACTCGCTACTCCCCAGCAATGCCCACTCGGGTCCGTGTACCGCAGCGGGTTGTTGCGCACATAGGCATAGCGGTTGAGGGATTGCGGGTCGCCGGGCCGGGGGACAAGGGTGTCGGGCTGGATGAAACGGCCCAGGGCGGGGTCGTAATAGCGGGCTTTGTAGTCGTAAAGGCCCAGGGCGTCATCCCAGCGCTGGCCGGTGTACTGGCGGTCGGTGGGGAGGACGCCGTTCCCCCCGCTCAGTTATCCGATTGTCAAGGTGCTCACCGCCGTGCAGGCTATACGTCCATCTTCACCTCCACCCACTCCAACGCCGGGTTGTCCCGTCCGGCCAAACCTTCAGCCCCTCTTCCGCCCCTTGGACCTTCGCTTCTTCTCACAACGCACCGACTCCACACCAAAGTACGCTTTCACTTCCTCCGCCAACGCTTTGTAGCCTTTGATCCGGCGCGCCATCACCGGAGCCAGCACATACAGTATCCCACCATCATCCAATTCTTCATGCAACCAACCCGGTGCCTTCAGAAAGTACTCCTTGCCGTACTTTTCCACGTACTCCTGCCCAAAGAAGTTGGCCCAGTAAATGTGGGGGATTTCCAATGCCTGCACATCCTTCTCCCGTATGCGGTTGCTGCAAAAGTCGATGCTGCCAAACACGGGATGCAAGATGGCGTATAATGCCTTTCCCAAGCGCAACATGAGTTGAGCGTAGTATTCGCGAGGATATCTCGCTTTGTTGAACATCCAGGCATCGTGAGTGCGAAGATAGACGCGTGTCTTCATAGGCGTCTCATTTGGACTGTATTCCCACTTCAGATCTAGCCGAAAGGCCAACTGGTTGTATTCGTCACTCTGGTCTTGTACCACTAAGATATGTAAGTGTCGGTGCTTATAGGCCACCCCCAGTTGGCGGCGCACATTCTCATCGTAATGGTCCCACCAAACAATCGATTCGGTCACAAGGGAACTTCCTATCTGCACCGAATCTGGTGGAAGCCCTAACGCCTGAAGAGTGTCCAGGATCGCCTCTAGGCTTCCAGGTTTTCCTAAATCTTTCGCCTGATAAAATCGCAGAACAACCTCGCTCATGGATACACCTCAACAATGGCACCGAGAGATTCAAGTTCCTGACGTACGATATTCGGAACACTGTTCTGGAAAATGAACTTTACTTGATCAGCATGCTGTTGATAAATCTTAAGTTGCACTGCGAACTTCTCAGCAAGATATCTCAATCCCCTCTCATCCCACTTACTCCAATCGTAGTTCTTCAACTCCACAAACGTTCCATCCTTCAACACCACATCAATGGACCGCCCACCGCCAAGACTCCTCTCGATCTCCACTACCTCGGTGGCATGCATCGCAATCCACTCCATCTGAAAGACGTACCCCTTCACCTGCGGAAATCGTACTGTCGCCAATGACCGCAGCAGTCGCTCCACCCGCGCGCCGGGGGGAAACAGTTGGTTGCCCCCGCCAAAGCGTCGCACGGCCTGTAGTAGGTCATCACCGACCTGTAAACCACCACGTCCCACAACACGAGTAATCCGGTGGTAAAGTTCCGAAGCCTCATCGCCATACCGCAGATACCCTATCGAGGGCAGAGCCGGTAGCAGACTTATTGTGTCTAGAACTAGCCAACCAGCATTGGTCAAGGAAGGGTTGGTGGCAAACTCGTAGGCGCTGATGGCGAAGAAGATGGCATCACCAATGTCCCATGGCGTGTGCCCACTCGGGTCCGTGTACCGCAGCGAGGACGTTGGGGCGCATGGCTGTGCGCCCAGCGTACCGGTTCAGCGCCTGCGGGTTTCCTGGCTCCGGCACGATAGTGTCCGGTTGCGTGAAGCGACCGAGGGCGGGGTCGTGCCCTCTCCCTCCATATAAACGTCGGCCCGTACCTGACCTTCTCCCCGGCCCTCCTCCCTCTCCCAAGGTTGGGAGAGGGAGGAGGGGAAGCCAGTCGCAGACGGGCTGAGAGGTGAGTGAGGGCCCTCATCCGTCATCCCAGCGCTGGCCGGTGAAGCGGTAGGGCGTGGGCACACGCTCCCAACCCTTTCGCGCCTCCCCGTAGGGATACCAGCCGCTGACCGTGCCATCCGGCCTTGAGGCGTTCCCACGGAGTGGTAGGTCCTATGAATCAAGGGTCAAGTAACTCCGGCACTTTGCGTGGCCCGGGACGCAGGGCGGAATGTCGCAGAAAATCGACCATCTCTCGATCGATCACTTCCAGCAATTGCTTCAAGTCCTCAAGAGTCATGTAGTCTGCAATAGGGGTGGAAAGAACGATGACATACTCTTCGTAACGTAGGATTAATCTACACCATTCTGGCTGGGCAACTCCATCTCCACCCTCACAACCAAACTCGAATTGATTGGCATTGGGTGGGTGATATATCCATCCTTTCGGAACGTATCCTTTCCCTGCATTCACACTTGATGGTGAAGGGCGCGAGTTTACTTTAGCAGCGAAGGAATTCCAGAAGACATGGATCTCTTCGTGGATCTGGTTCCGCCTGTACGTTTCTAACGTGACCTCATACTGGAATCCGCTCGCAACAGCCCACCGTGCCCTGGTGAAATCGGTGTCGGTCCATATATCCGAGGCGCTTACCTTATGAAAAGTCCATCCAGGTGGCAAAGCCTCGAATTGCTTTTGCAGGAACTGGTTTACAGGGAGTTCTGGTTCCCTCTGCGTAGATTGATAATACCGCGCCACGCATCCCCCTAAAGCGAGTCCACCTAGAAGCAACATAAGCATATATAACATACACCCTACACGCCACCGCTCACTCATGGTGTACCTCCCAACGGTTGTGTAGCCAGACGAGGCTCCTCTAACACAGCCAAGTAAAGATCGGCTGGTTTCACCGCCAACCCGTATTTGTTCCACAGTTGAATACCTATCTGAATGGCTGCGTTGTCCGACGGATCATCCCAGGAAGCTGCCCAATTGTCAGCCCCCGAAGAACGATGCGATACAGTCTTGTTATACAAATTCGAGCCAATCTGCTCGATCCCCGCTTCTCCTGTCAACTCAAGTTGAGAGAAATCAGAGGCCCGACCCACGTACCCGTAGTGAATGTTCGACCATATGTCGAATCGATATAGAAGTGATCCAACAGTTGATCACCCCTTAGGCTTTCCGGGACTTTCGTCGGGAATCTCTGGTACAGGTGAGTTTACCTCATCAAGCAAAATGGGCTTGTGGTCCCAGTTTGCAATTTTCGGGGCTAAAGGCCCAGCATACTTTTTGATTCGCGCATCCATAACTTGGGACGCCCAAATGCTGTAGGTGGCGGCTTTGCCTAACAATGTGCTAAAACCACCAAACCGGGACACGGCATTCGCTAATTGCATAGCCTTTACCAGCGAACTCTGCGCATTGTGTACCATCTCCTTGTAAATATACTGAATCGGCGGTGGAATAATGCCCCGCAGGGTGGGCCTGCTACTTATGGGTGTTTGAACAAGGTCACATTGTATATCAATACATACTGCGTGCCCACTCGGGTCCGTGTACCGCAGCGGGGACGTTGGGGCGCATGGCTGTGCGCCCAGCGTAGCGGTTCAGCGCCTGCGGGTTTCCTGGCTCCGGTACGATGGTGTCCGGTTGCGTGAAGCGACCGAGGGCGGGGTCGTGCCCTCTCCCTCCATATAAACGTCGGCCCGTACCTGACCTTCTCCCCGGCCCTCCTCCCTCTCCCAAGGTTGGGAGAGGGAGGAGGGGAAGCCCGTCGCAGACGAGCTGAGAGGTGAGTGAGGGCCCTCATCCGTCATCCCAGCGCTGGCCGGTAGAGAGCAAAGCCCTTAAGGAGCGTTTTGCTTAAGGGGCTTGGACTTGCCAAGACGCAGGTCCATCCGTTCGTCTATAGCCCGCAGCGCCCGCTCTAACGCCTCGAACGTTATGTGGGTGAATACATCCCAAAACAGCAACCAGGCTCTACATCACTATTTTGTATTACAAATTTTCCACAGATTACTGAGGTCTCTTCTGACTATATCACCGGTTTCTGCATTCACATAAATCTCTGCAAGAAAGAGGGGCGACAAAGTAATCCACCGTGGGTTGACAAAACGGACATCCCATCCTTGATATGCGTAAGGTGCTCCGGCGATAATTACCTTTTCAATTCCGCATTTTTCTGTCATATCCCCCAGAATAGCGATGGATTTGTACAACGCCTCTGTCTCATCCTTGTTACGTTCGAGATAAAATTGGGAAGTAGTGACTATACTGGTGCTGACACCAATACGACCAGGGGGAGTAATAAGCAACTCTCCCTCTGCTTTGTTAATTTCTATAACGATGTAAGTCTTTGTATCTTTATCCACAAACGTATATGATGCTTTTGATATCTTCCACTCCTCACGATCTCTTCGGTAAATAGCATCAACGGACTCTAAGTACGCCTTGTGACTCCACTCTCGGGCTTCACTAAGAGCCAAGGAGTAGCCGTCTTTTATCCGTTCCATAGTAAAGTTGGGGAGCAATGGCTTGGTCTTTTCCCTTTCCATCAAGCCACAGGCAGTTGTGAAGAGAAGCAGGAATACAATAGCCCCAATATATGGTTTAACTCTCATGGTGCGTTACTCCGAAAGGAATAGTAGATGGAAAAAATCCCCCGATGTGCATAAGGCCATGCCAAATAATCGCTCAAGGCTTGAGGAGAACCTTGCTGTGCTTCTATCAAGGCCTTCTCAATATTTTCTTTTCCTACATTATAACCATTGATTATCAAAACTCGCTGCTGTTCTGTAGTTAGGTTCAAATCTGCTGCATATCTATGGACAGTAGTTTGAATATCTAAGATGTTAGCGGCAATATATTGAATATTAGCCGGATCAACACTCAACCGCAGAGCGATTGCTCCTCTCCGCCCGATGAGAAGTACATTTGGTGTGTAGGGGATGACAAGATTTTTTGTTTCTAATTTCATAGCCGTATCAACTCGTACTTGACCCACGCCTATACTGGCCTCTCCTGTGAGGACGTATTTCCAGAGATCTGCGTCCATCCAGGGATATCCGGTTATATTGAGTCCAATACGCTCAATTTGTCGATAACATTTAGTTGACCAAATATAGGACCGGTCACCCTACGACGCAAACGGTCGATTTCGGCTATCTTACTCTCAGGAGAAACAAGTGTTGCCTTAAACGGACCTTCACAGGACTCACCTACTACACCGCAAATAGCAGCATGCCCACTCGGATCCGAGTACCGCAACGGGTTGTTGTTAACGTACGCGTAGCGGTTCAGACTTTGCAGCTCTGCAGGACATTCTCCCTCCAGCCGAATGCCCCGCCCCCGCCCTGGCTTTCTTCCTCCGGCGTAGATGGGTTGAGAAAGTTAATGGAAGAATAGCAGCTCGTTTATCCCTCTGTTGTGTGCTGGATGGTTGAGCAATCAAACTGTTGAAACCTCCCTATTTTTTCGGTCTATCCGCCGGGCCGCATTTGATCCGTTGAGGGCCGCTGCCCAAGGTCGTCGCATAAACCCTCGTGACCAATTTTTTGCTCTTTAAATCTAGCTGGAAATATATGCATGCTCCTTCGTATTCCGTGAGTTGATAAACATACCGGAGTCCCACTAATGTCCCATCGGGCTGTCGACTTTCCTCCTTCACATGAGGGAAGCGCCCCAACTTCGCCTCCACCTCCGCATAGGGCGTGCCCGGAGGAAAAAGTGCTTTCACCTTTTTGTACACATCCCAATGGTCGACAGGACGTCCCGGCTCGCAGAATGGGTCCCCAGCAGGCAAATCCAGTGCATCACACAGCACTTGCTTGCTCTCTTCGCTGATGGGATACACGGCCCAAGGATATCGCTCCGCTTTGGCCGTGGCAGCCGCTCGTCTCGCCTCTTGTATTTCTGCTATCCGTTGACACCCCCCTCCCAACACCAGCAATAGCAGCAATGGAACTAGCCACCACTTCCGCACTCTCATGGTTCCCCTCCTATCGACCAAGTAACCGATCCAGTCCGGCACCTACCACATTAGGAGGTAGCCAACTGTTGCCTGTCGAGGCCAGCCAGCGAGTCACCGGATCGCGTAGGTCTGTTATCAAGGCCCGCCGTGCAGCATCTGCGGCAGTATCCGGTGTAATTATCCCTTCATAGAGGGCTAACCCAAAAGCCAGGCCGTTGTAGGAAAGCGCGTAGTCTTGCCACGACGCTCCTCGCTCCTTGGGCGGTTTGAGAGATTCTGTGAAGTCCACGAATTCATGTATGTCATTCGCAGGTATACCCACAAGGATGGCACCAACCCATCCGCCCTGAATGGCTGTGTTCACATATGCCCACCAATGGTAGATTTGATTGTGCCCATCTTGATAAGCCTCATGGAATCCGGTATCACCAAACTCCGGTAGACGGGGGCCTCCACGCCACTCGCGAAATTTAACGGGTAAAGCCGTGATGAGCGTCCAGGGTCCGGCGGTGCCCAAGATGACAGCCGTGATGTCATCGGCCCATGCTTGGGTGTCCGTCCCAAAGCCAGCAGCGAAGTTGAGGATTTGGGCAAAAGCTTCTACGTCGGTCACGCCAGCATCCGGATTGCGCACTTCACGTAAAATGAAACGAGTGTACGTCGCGATATCGCGTCTTCGCCCCCGTTGATGGACAGTGTGGTGGCCTGTACCTGACCAGCTGCATTCTCCCAGAAGAGGATCCCCATAGCAAGGTATATGCCCACTCGGGTCCGTGTACCGTAACGGGTTGTTGTAGACGTAGGCATAGCGGTTCAGCGCCTGCGGGTTTCCTGGCTCCGGTACGATGGTGTCCGGTTGCGTGAAGCGACCGAGGGCGGGGTCGTAATGGCGGGCGTTGTAGTCATAAAGGCCAGGGCGTCATCCCAGCGCTGGCCGGTGAAGCGGTGGCGTGGGAACACTCCCCCAGCCCGCTCGCGCCTCCCCGTAGGGATAATACCACAACCGGCCGCTGACCGTGCCATCCGCATTCGCCAGCGTGACCGTGGACCCCAGGTGGTCGGGGAGGAAGTAATACAGCACGCCGCCCTCTGGAGGGCAGCTTTCGTCCGTCACCCAGCCCTCTCCCAGGAAGCCGACCAGCCTCTGCGGTCAGCTGGCGGTGTGATAGGCCTCTGCAGGGAAAGACGGATTCGGTTGTTAAGGTACATTCAAATGTACAATCTACTCCGTTACTCTTCGCCACTCACTCTTCGGAACCGAGGGTCGCATTGAGAAACGATCTCGGTGACAAGGTCAAGCAGTTCACCTCCTAGTGGACTCTCGGAAAAGGCGTAATCATCGGTCACAATCCGTCCTAGCGCACCAGCTGCTCCTAAAAGGGCCTTTTGATCTGGAAGACAATCTAGCATCGCCTCAAGTACATTAATAACGTGGGGCAGAAGCCAGTGGGATTGAGGCTCCTGAGCAGCGTCCTTGGCTTGAGCGAGTAGCGCCTTAATTTTCTCTTCCACAGTTCTCTCTTCCAAGGCATTCCTCTTACTTGGTTACATCAAGAGGGCCAAGCAACATAGCACTTTCGGGGTTGGGAAGGTAAATCTGTATTCCGCCCCCCGTTGCATAGGGACCAAAACGCGGGTCTTGAACTTGTGAAGCTACCTTTCCTCGGATAATGGTTGTGCCTGCAGAAATCTTGAAAACGGAGATGCGAGTAGCTGAGTTATAGTCCGGTAGTGCTAATGAACCCCACACGTACAAGCTGGCGTAAATGCACCATAAGATTTCCTCCGGGAGTGAAAGTTATATGTGGTTGACAGCAGCAGCCTTTGCAGAGAACGACTCGAAGACGACAAGAAGACGACCGAAGTGTTTGCGGATATGCCGCGATGCCGCGGCCTTTCTGCTTCAAAAACGGGCGCTATTATACGCCGTTGGTGACATTGTCAAATCGCCCAAGGGAAGTGCTCGAAGAGCAGTGGATAATACCAATTGCCTATTACTACAACCGCGCTTATCGGGGTTTATACCACAGCTCCACCGAATGCGGGGGGAGGGGGAACGTCACCGCCAGCAGCCGACGCACTTCCAGCACCGTCAGGTCGGCCAATCCCAACTTGGCCCCTTTTTTCCGTTGCCCGGCAGCGGAGAGACGAACCATGCATGGCCATCATGGAGAGCATGATATACCGGTACCAACTGTGTCAGGAACGCACTTCGTAATTCGTCCAGTCCGCTCTCCCCTTGGCTTTACCGCTATCACAGTCGAGAAACTCTATCCGCACAAGTGCGGTTGTCGTACTAGCGACGACGCGCCAACCAAACCAGCCCCGTCCCATCTTCCGCCTCTTGCCAGGCGGCTTGTGGGTCGAAAGCACGCCACTGCTGAACCACCACCAACCCGGCTGTTTCGAGCATGGCGCGCATTTCAGCCGGCGTCTGCCACCGCCGACGCAGTGTCAGCGGTTCCCCCTCCGGCGGGGTCAACGTGCGCAGGACGGTGCGCGTCTCGGCGTCGAAAACGGCTTCTTCCAGTACCTCGCCTTGCGGCGTGGTGTAGCGGCGTCGCCACGTCGGCGCTGGTCGCCATTCAGGCGAGCCAAAGAGCAAATAGCCGCCTGGTCGCAGCAAATCCGCCACTTTTTGCACCGCTTCGACGGTTTCGGCTTCGGAAGGCTGCCCAAAGGGCAACATACCGTCAGCCAAAATCGCGTCGAAGTAGGGCGGAAAGTCTAACGTGCGGAAATCTTCGTTCAACACCGCCACCGCCCACCCACGCGCCAGCGAGGCTTCACGCGCGAGCGCGGCAAGGTCTGCCGACAATTCAACCGCCACGGGGCGAAAACCATGCCGCCCAAGCAGCAAACTCACGCCGGCTGTGCCGCTGCCAATGTGCAGCAGACGGCGCGCCCGCGCAATGGGGGTCTGCATGAGAAACTCGAAACGCGGCTGAGCGTCTTCGGGTGTGAATGTGCCCGCGCGAATAGCGCCCGCCAACCAGCGCCCACGGGTTTGGTAGTAGCGCACGTCATTCATGGCGTCCACCTATCGGGAAGAGCATGCCGCCCACGCCGCCCAACAACATGCCCAGCGCAAGCCCGGAGATGAGCGTGGCGAAAAACGACGCCCCAACACCCAGCACGCCGCCCAGTAGCCCCAGCACCAGCCCGGCGAACGTCCCCAACGCGGTGCCGCGCACCGTGCGCGTGCCGCCGTACCCGTTCACGAATCCGAGCGCCAGCCCCACCAGCGCCAACCCAGCCACCACCGGCAACGCCATCCGCTGAAGCCAGCCGCTCAGCAGCGCCAAAAACGCCCCCATGCCGCTGAGGGCGACGGTCAGGCGAAAACGGTTGAGCACGGGCGCATCCGTGTCGAGCGTGGCAGTGGTTGCCAGAAAAGCGCGCCAGAGTGCCGGTCCATCACGGCGCACCCAGACCAGCATGGACGCGAGAATTGCGCCGGCGACGGCGCCCGTGAAAGCGGCAAGAATAGCGCCCCCCATTTGCTCCGGCGGCAAGCGGAGCGCGAAAAACGCCCCCGCACCGACACCGCCAAGCACGCCGCCAAGCGCCAGTGCGCCAAACCGCGAGCGTTCAAGTTCCATAAAAAGTTCCCCCACCGATGCGCCAAAGAGCGCCCCCAGCGCGCCCCCCGTGAGCGCACCGGGAATTTCGCGCCCTGTGCCGGCGGCAAAAGCCCAACCAGCCGCCGCGCCCAGAAACATCAAGGTGAACGTAATCAGCACTTCTTGACGACTCGTCCCAAAACGCATATCCCCTCGCTCCCTCTTTGCCTCACATGCTTCTGTTTTGCTTCCAGGCGGACTCATCACGCTTGACGAACCTCGCAACGGTGTAGTATACCTCACCCGCGATTTTTGCCTATCACACAAGTAACTTTTGCCGTACACATGGGTTTTGGCAATTGACGTTCGGGCAACAAACCGATATACTAGCGCGCAGTTGCCGACGTTTGAATAAAGCAGGCAAACAACAATTTCGCAAAGGAGAGGAACCATGTCCGACATTTTTGAACGCGTCCGTGCTATCATTGTGGAGCAACTTGACGTTGATCCCGAAAAAGTCACGATGGACGCTCGCTTCCGCGAAGACCTCGAAGCCGACTCGCTCGACCTCGTCGAACTCATCATGGCGTTTGAAGAAGAATTCGGCGGCGAAATCTCCGACGAAGAAGCGCAAGAAATCCAGACCGTGGGCGACGCCGTCCGCTACCTGGAACAACACGGCGCAGCGTAATTCACCAAACGACTGGCTCGACGAAGGCGAGACGGTTTCGACCGCTCGCCTTTTTTCTTTCATCAACCCGCAACCCCGCAAAGGAGGCCACAATGAAGCATACCCTGGCCGACCTCGCCGAAGCCCTTGCGGCACAGAGCGCCAACGCGCCCGAAGATGAAGCCGACCTGTTGCACTTTTACCACCGCCTGTTTGCCTTGCTTGCCCAACAACAAGCCGCCCTGGAGCTTGACCTGAGCAAGCACCTCGCCGACTTTTCCCGCAAGCAGTGGTTGCGTTCGGGGGAACCGGCGCTGCGCTTTGAGTGGCTTGGTCTTGCCCCGTCAACGTTCCACCCTTGGGTGGAACAGGTGGCGGCGTTGCTCCGTGAGCGCGTGCCTGAGTGCCAAGCCCCCACCCCGGAGGAAAGCGTCGAACTTGCGGCACGCTACTACCACGACAACACGACGGGCAAAGGCGCTGCCATGGATGCGCTCATGCAAAGCGCCTTGACGCCTTGGCTTTGGGAAGCCGCCGCGCAACTCACGCCCCATCTGCCGCTGGATGAGTGGCTGCGCGGCTACTGCCCCGTTTGCGGCGGGTTTCCCGATTTTGAAGTCATCGTTTCCAACAAATGGCGGCGTCTGCTCTGCGAACGCTGCGCCGCGGAATGGCGCTTCCCCAACGGCGTCTGTCCCTTCTGCGGCGAAGATTCCCCCGACATGTTGGGGTTCTACACCACCGAGGATGAGGTGTACCGCATTGACGTGTGCGACGCCTGCGGTTCCTACATCAAAGGCGTGGATAGCCGCCGCTTTGAAGGCACGCTCAACGCCGTGCTGGAACGCTTTTTGACGCCGGGGCTGGACTATTCAGCCGTTGAACAGGGCTACACACGCCCCGAAGCCTTTGAAGATTTTGCCGAAGGAGACGAGACATGAACCGCGAAGACGTGCTCCGCGCGTTGCAAGGCGTCATTCCCGCCGTCGTCACGCCCATGCTGGAGAATGGCACGCTCGACATTGACGGTTTTGAAGCCAACCTGCACGCCTGGAATTCCCTCGGCTTGACGGGCTACCTGGTGCTGGGCTCGACAGGCGAAACACCGCTGCTGACCGAATTTGAACAGGGCATGCTGGTGCAAATCGCCCGCCGCACCGTTCCCCATGACCGCCTGTTGCTGGTGGGCACGGGGCGCAACAGCACCGCCGCTACCATTGAAGCCACGCTGCGCGCCGCCGAGGCGGGCGCTGACGCAGTGCTGGTCGTCGCTCCCACCTACTACACGCCCCAGTACACCCAAAGCGCCCTGCGCCGCCATTACGAAGCCGTTGCGGACGCCAGCCCGGTGCCGGTTTTGCTCTACAACATTCCGCAATTCACGCACATCACGCTCTCGCCGGCGCTGGTCGCCGATTTGGCAACGCATCCCAACATTGTCGGCATCAAGGATTCCAGCGGCGCGCCCGCCAGCCTGCTCGCCATTCGCCGCGCCACGCCGCCGACGTTTCGCATCCTGAACGGTTCGGCGGTCTATGCCCTGGGGGCGTTGCTCGACGGCGCAGCTGACGGGTTGATTCTGGCGCTGGCTAATATCGCGCCCGAAACGTGTGTCGCTTTGTTCAACGCGGCGCGCGCCGGGCGTATCGAAGAGGCGCGGCGCTTCCACAGCGCCTTGCTCGCACTGAATGAGGCGCTTGCCGGAACAGGCATTGGGGGCATCAAGGCGGGGGTTGAAGCACGCGGCTGGGCGGCTGGTCCATCACGCCCACCGCTTTCGCCTGTGGATGAGGCGCAACGCGCGCGTATCGCCGCCGCCGTCGCCGCCCTTCCATGAAGAAAAAACGCCCTGTCAGACGCACACCTGACAGGGCGTTTTCGTTGGCGAGACGTTGCGGTTAGACGTTGAAGCGAATGCTCAAAATATCGCCGTCCTGCACGACGTACTCTTTGCCTTCCAGTCGCACCAATCCGCGCTTGCGGGCTTCCGCCATGCTCCCCGCTTCAATCAAATCGTTGTAATGCACCACTTCGGCGCGAATGAAGCCGCGTTGTAAGTCGCTGTGAATCGCGCCCGCCGCTTCGGGAGCGGTGGCGTCGGCGGGCACCGTCCAGGCGCGGACTTCGTCTTCCCCAACGGTGAAGAAGGTTTTGAGGTTGAGCAGGTCATAGCTCATGCGAATGACGCGCTTCAAGCCGGGTTCTTCAATGCCAAACTCTTCCAGAAACTCGGCCGCTTCTTCGGGCTCCATCACCGCCAGCTCGGCTTCCAATCGCCCGCGGAGCGTGGTAATCATGGCGCGTTTGCCAATGCGGTAGGCGCTCAAATCAGGCTCGGGTTGCTCATCTCCCAGGTTGATGACAACAAGCATGGGCTTTTGCGAGAGGAACGAGAAACTGCGAATGCGCTTCTCTTCTTCGGGCGTCAGGTCGAGTTCGCGCAGGGGGTGTCCCGCTTCGAGATGGTCGCGCAGGCGTTCGAGCAAGGCTTTTTCCTCTTCCAGCGCTTCGCGGGCGCTTTTTTGCAGGTTTTGCTTGCGCAGTTCGTCCGCCAAGCGTTCCAGGCGCTTTTCAACGGTAATCAGGTCGTTGAGCACCAATTCATCTTCCAGCGCGTGGAAATCACGCACAGGGTCAATGGTATCATCCAGATGGGGCACATTGGGGTCTTCAAACGCGCGCACCACGTGCAGCAGGGCGTCGTTGGCGCTGATGGCGTTGAGCAAGGGGCCGCTAATGCCGCGCTCCCCCGCCCCTTTGGTCATGCCCGCAATGTCGTTGTAGGTCACTTGCGCGTAGATGGTACGCCGCGGGTTGTACATGGCGCTCAGGCGGTCTACCCGTTCATCGGGCACATCCACCACGGCGGTGTTGATTTGCAAATGCCCGCCCGAAAACGCCGCCGTTTCGGCTTCGCCGCGCGTCAACGCATTGAAGACGGTCGTCTTGCCACTATTTGGTAAACCAATAATGCCGATTTTCATCGCTCTGCCTCGAAGTCTTGAGAGTTGGGCTTGACACAGAAACAACGCCGCACAAGGCGGCGTTGAGATAGGCTCATCATACCACAAAGTGCCAAATGCACGAAACGTTCATCATGGGTGGGCTTCCAGGCGCTGCGCCGGCGTCAGGGGGATGGTGAAGGTGAAGGTCGTTCCACGCCCCACTTCGCTTTCAACCCATATGCGCCCCCCTTGGGCTTCGGTTGCCATTTTGCAAAACGCCAGCCCCAACCCCAAACTGCCCCGCCGATTTTTGCCCTGGCGGAAGCGATCGAAAATGTGGGGGAGTTCGTCGGGGGGAATGCCTTCGCCTGTGTCGGCGACCTGCACATGCATGAAGCCATCATGCACGAATGCGCGCAGGGTAATTGCGCCATCGGTGGTGTGGCGAATGGCGTTGCTCAGCAGGTTGTCCACAATCCGCGTGAGAAGCCCCGCATCGCCATAAGCGGGTGGCAAGTCGTGGTCGGCTTCCACGTGAATGTCGGTGCCGTTTTGCGCGGCGCGGTGGCGGAACGCATCGGCTTCGTTTTGCAGCAACGCCGGCACGTGAATCTCCTCTTTGCGCGGCGTGAAAGAGCCGCTTTCGAGGCGCGCAATTTCCAGCATATCGTTGACCAATCGCGACATGGAATGGCTGGCGCGCTCGGCGCGTGCCAGCATCGCATCCAGTTCATCCGGCAATGTGCCAAAAACACCTTCGCGCACCATTTCAAGCGTGCCCAGAATAACGTTGAGCGGGTTTTGCAAGTCGTGCACAATCATGCGCGTCAGGTCCAGGCGGGCTTGTTCGGCGCGTTTGAGTGAATCGAGCGCTTGGCGCAGTTCCGCCGAACGCTTTTCGAGCAATGTATCGGCGCGATAGACAAGCACCAGCAACGCTGTGAACAACACCAGCATCAACCCGACCCCCGTTCCCACAATCCGCCAGCGCAGGCGCTCGGCGCGCTGAATCAGCCCGCTCACGTCTGTGATGAGCAGCATGAGCGCGGCATCGTTGCCTATTTGCACCGGCAACACCGACTGCAAAAGCGGCGCTTCGCTTGGCGCAAGGTCGCCGTATTCCCCCGACGGCATTGGCGCGCCCACGGGCAAGAAGGTGTGCGACGGCGTCGTCAAAGGGGCGTCAAGGGGGAGTCGCCGCCCAATTTGCTGGTGGTTCGTGCTGAGGAGAACACGTCCCTGGGGATCGGCAAGGCTGAGCAAGCGCACCCGCCCCAACCCTTCAACCTGCTTCAAGACCATATCCGCCATGCTGCCGGGCGTTTCGGTGTTGCCGCGCAACATCTCCAAATCCACCTGCTGGCTGAGCAGAACCGCCAAATGGGCACCCAGGTCTTCGGCTTCGGCGCGCGCCTGTTCAAGCAAGACATCGCGCGCCAGACGGAAGACACTTTCGGAAAGCACGATGGTGAGGAAACCGATGATAGCCAGGCTAAACACCGCGTAGTAGGGGAGAAGCCGAAATCGGCGCAGGTTCTCGTATTCGTTCAGCAGAATGAGCACCGAGACAACGAAGAAGACCAACAGCCAGACATGGAACATCCACCAGGAGAGTTGCCATTGCGGGGCGTTGGGTTCGATGAGCAAGGTTTGCAAAAGAAGCGGCGCCGCCACCAGCAGAATGCGCCGCTGGGCGGTGGCGCGCTCACCAATCAGGCGCAACGCCGCCACAAGCAACCCCGCCAGCAGAACAAGCGTGCTCCATTCGATGAAGCGCGTCAGCACGTCGCCAAGTCGGGCATACAGGTCAAGCAGCCAATCATCTGCGGCAAAGGTGAGCAGCAGCCAGAGCAGGTACGCCCCCACCGCCGTCGCCAAAATGGCGCGCTGGTGCTGCTCGGTCCATGCCGCAAAAGCGGGGCGCGAGACCAGAACAGCCGCCCAGAAGCAGAGGGTCGCGCTGAGCACCGCCAGCCCAACAGACCATGCAACCGATGGGTTGAAGCCGGCAAGCAGTGCGCCGGGGGTGGTCAAGCCGTGGACGAGGAAGAAACTCGCCAGCAGGGCGTTCCCCAGCAAAATCCAGAAGAGGCGCACGTTGCGCACATCGTGCAGGAAGATGAAGAGCAACCAGCCACTGAGCGCCATCAACAGGCTGGTGTACGAAACCAGGTAGAAATGCAGAAGACGGTTCTCAAAACGCACGTCCAGCGCGGGGACGAGTGTGAAGAAGAGCCACACCCAGGTCGGGAGCAACAAGAGCAAACTATACGCTACGGGACGCAGGCGGGCTTGCATAGGCAATTCCTCGGTTTTTTCACCATGCCACTCTCTTGGGAGCATACATCTACCCGTTGATACGAACAAATTGCTACTTTTGGATGAAAGCACGTGCAACAAAGTGGAATACGGCTTTGTGTGGAGAGAAGGCGTGCATATAATCCCCACGCAGAGACCCACCAACCACCAGACTAAAGGAGCAGGCTATGGACCTTGGTATTCAGGGCAAAGTGGCGCTTGTCGCCGCTGCCAGCCGTGGCTTGGGATTCGCCTCAGCGTACCGTCTGGCGCAGGAAGGCGCGCGTGTGGCGATTTGCTCTCATTCGCAAGAGCGGGTCAACGCCGCAGCCGAGCGTATTCGCGCCGAAACGGGGGCGGACGTTCTGCCGGTTGTCGCTGATTTGAACCGCGCCGAAGAGATTGAGCGGCTGGTGGCGACCGTGCGCGAGACGTGGGGCGCGCCGCTCATTCTGGTGACGAACAACGGCGGACCGCCGTCAGGCATGCCGCTTGACTTTACGGATGAAGAATGGCATGCCGCATTCAACCAGGTGTTTTTCAGCGCGTTGCGGCTCATTCGGCTGACTGTGCCTGACATGGAACGCGCCGGATGGGGGCGTATCGTCAACATCACGTCCATGTCGGTCAAACAGCCGATTGACACGCTCGTGCTCAGCAACGCCACACGCGCCGCATTGGTGGCGTTCGCCAAAACGCTGAGCAATGTTCTCGCGCCCAAGGGCATCACCGTCAACAACATCTGCCCTGGTCCCATTGAAACGGAACGGTTGCAACACCTCATGCAAGCCGCCGTGGAACGGGAAGGCATTTCATGGGAAGAAGCCCGCCAACGCTGGACGAGCACCATTCCCATGGGACGCCTTGGACGCCCTGAGGAGTTTGGCGACGTGGTGGCGTTCCTCTGCTCCGAACGCGCCAGTTTTGTGACGGGGGCTACCATTCAGGTGGACGGCGGCGCAGTCAAATCATTGTTGTGAGGGTGGTATGCCAATCGTCTCATGCTGGCTTGAACTCGACTTGCCCTCGCGCACGCTCAAAGAGAAGCGGAGCATCGTCAAACACATTGTCAACCGTGTGCGCCAGCATTTCAATGTCGCCGCTGCGGAAATGGAGTTGCAGGATGTTGTCGGTTCAGCCACGCTCTGCTTTGTGACTGTGAGCAACGATTACCGCTACGCCGAAGGGCTGCTGGAACAAGTGGTGGCGTGGGTTGAGCGCGAGCGTCCCGACGTTGTGATTGTGGAGTACAGCATTGAAGAAGTTTGAAAAAGTGCGTGGATGGGCAAAAAACCTGCCAGGTGGGCGAACGCCTGGCGGGTTTCTTTTCGTGTTGCTTGGCGTGCTGGTGCTGACCGCCTGCACAGGACGTACCGCCGCACAGCGCGACGTGCTTTTGGCGACAACCACCAGCACGCGCGACAGCGGCTTGCTCGACGTGCTCATCCCCCGTTTTGAAGCCCAAAGTGGGTATCGGGTGAAGATGATTGCCGTCGGCACGGGGGCGGCGCTGCAAATGGGGCGCGACGGCAACGCCGACGTGCTGCTCGTTCACGCGCCCGAAGCCGAAGAAGCCTTCATGCGCGAAGGGCATGGCATGGCGCGCTTCCCCGTCATGCATAACGACTTCGTGCTTGTCGGTCCCCCCGACGACCCCGCGTCCATACGCGGGCGTTCGATTATCGCGGCGCTCCAACACATCGCAGCGCAAGGGGCGCGGTTCATCTCGCGCGGGGACGATTCGGGCACACACAAGAAAGAACGGGCGCTCTGGGCGGAAGCGGGCATCTCGCCTGAGGGGGCGACGTGGTACAACGAGACCGGGCAAGGCATGGGGGCGACGCTCACCATTGCGTCGGAGAAACAAGCCTACACGCTTGCCGACCGAGGTACATTTTTGGCTATACGAAACACGCTGGCGCTCGACATTCTGGTTGAAGGCGACCGACGGCTCTTCAACCCGTATCACGTCATCATCGTTTCCCCCACAGCCCACCCCAACGTCAACGTTGAAGGCGCACGCGCCTTTGCCGCCTTTCTCACCACCCCCGACACACAAGCCCTCATTCGCACGTTCGGCGTCGAAACCTACGGCGAGCCGCTCTTCATTCCAGACGCCGTTCAACCGTAAGCCATGCAGACACTTCTTGACGGACTCACCGAAGCCATCCGCCTGCTCCTCAGCGGCGACCCCGCCATCCGCGAGATTGCCGGGCTGACGCTCTTTGTTTCCGGCACAGCCACCCTGCTCAGCCTGCTAGTGGGGTTGCCGATTGCCACCTTGCTGGCGTTCACCCGTTTTCGTGGGCGCACACTCCTCATCAGCCTGGTCAACATGGGCATGGGCATGCCCCCCGTCATCGTCGGGCTGGTGGTGGCGCTCTTGCTCTGGCGCAGTGGTCCCCTGGGTGCATTGGGGTTGATTTACACCCCCGCCGCCATGATTCTGGCGCAATCCCTGCTCGCGTTGCCGCTCATCATCGGGTTGAGCCAAGCCGCGCTCGAACACCTGGACCCCCGCTTGCGCTGGCAACTGCTCGGCTTGGGTGCTTCCCCCGCGCAACTGGTCGCAACGTTGCTGTGGGAAGCGCGCTTGCCCATCCTTGCCGCGGTCATGGCGGGCTTTGGTGCGGCGCTCTCCGAGGTCGGCGCTTCCATGATGGTAGGGGGCAACATCGCCCACCAAACCCGCGTGCTCACCACAGCCATTGTGCTTGAAACAAGCCGCGGACACTTCGCCACCGCCATGGCGCTGGGGCTGTTGCTTCTTCTGCTGGCATGGTTGGTCACCTTTGCGCTCACCACCCTGCAACACCGCACCACGCCCGACACCGCGCCCCCCGCACCACCCCCCACGCCGCCGCGCCCGCCTGCACCGCTTCCACCGCCACGCCCCCACACGGCGGACGCACGCCCCCGCGTCCACCTGCACAGTGTGCGCGTGGAAGAAGGCGGACGCACCCTGCTCGACATTCCCCATTTCGACATTTTCGACGGGCAAACCCTCGTCGTCATGGGACCCAACGGCGCAGGCAAAAGCACGCTTCTGCTCCTGCTGGCGGGGTTGCGTCGCCCCACGCAAGGGCGCTTGGTCTGGTGCGGCGAACCGTTGCCACCCCGCCCCCCCACCGCCTACCGCCGACGGCTCGCCCTCGTCATGCAAGCGCCGCTCTTGCTCGACATGTCGGTCGCCGAGAATGTAGCGCTCGGCTTGCGCTTCCGCGGGCTGAACGCAGACGAACGCACGCAGCGCGTGCAAACCTGGCTGGAACGCCTCGGCATCGCGCACCTGGCGGAACGCCGCGCCCGCACGCTCTCCGGTGGTGAAGCCCAACGTGTGGCGCTCGCCCGTGCGTTCGCCACCGAACCCGACCTGCTCTTGCTCGATGAACCGTTCAGCGCCCTTGACGCACCCACCCGCCACACCCTGCGCGCCGACCTGGCGCGCCTGTTGCGTGAAACTGGGCAAACCGCCGTGCTCATCACCCACGAACGGGACGAAGCCGCCATGCTCGGCGACCGCATCGCCGTCATGTTTGGGGGGCGCGTGCGCCAGGTGGGCACGCCCGAAGAGGTGTTCGGGCGCCCCTGCGATGAAGACGTGGCGGCATTCGTCGGCATCGAAAACATCTGGCAGGGGCGTGTACTCGCTTCACACGGGGGCGTGAGCCGCGTGCAAGTGGGCGGCACAACGTTGGACGTTGCCGCGCCGCTTCGCCCCGGCGAACATGTGCGGCTGGGGCTGCGCCCCGAAAGCGTGGTGCTCTGGGCGGCGCACGCGCCCATCCCGCCGTCGAGCGCGCGGAACAGCGTGCGCGGCACGGTTGTGGGGATTGAAGCCGTGGGAACCGCCTTGCGGCGCGTCTTCATCGCCTGCAACGGCATGACGCTGGTGGCGCTCATCACGCACCAATCCGCCGAAACGTTGGCGTTGCGCCCCGGCGCGCCTGTGCAAGCCGCCTTCAAAGCCACAGCCATCCACATCTTTTCGCCCGCCTGAACCGCCCCAATCCCCGCATCGCCGCTTCGCCAAAACCAGCATCGTGGCTATAATCCCCGTGCGATTCCGACCCACACACATTCACGGCTTCGTCTGTAAGCCGTGTTTCTTTTTGAAAAGACCAAACAGGACGTGTGAAACCTATGACGGACAAAATCATTGTACGTGGCGCACGTGTTCACAACCTGAAAAACATTGACCTGGAAATCCCGCGCGACAAACTCATCGTCTTCACGGGGCTTTCGGGCTCCGGCAAATCATCACTGGCGTTCGACACGCTCTACGCCGAAGGGCAACGCCGCTACGTCGAAAGCCTTTCATCCTACGCCCGCCAATTCCTCGGGCAAATGGAAAAGCCCGACGTAGACCAAATCGAAGGGTTGTCGCCCGCCATCTCGATTGACCAGAAAGGCACCAGCCACAACCCACGCTCCACGGTGGGAACTGTCACCGAAATTTATGACTACCTGCGCTTGCTTTTCGCCCGTGTCGGGACGCCCCACTGCCCACAATGCGGTCGTCCCATCACGTCGCAAACCGTCCAGCAAATTGTGGACGCCCTGCAACGCCTGCCCGACGGGAGCCGCATTCAGATTCTGGCGCCGGTGGTGCGGGGGCGCAAAGGACACCACCAGCGAGTGTTTGAGGATATTCGCAAAGCGGGCTTTGTGCGCGCCCGTGTGGACGGCGAAATTTATGACGTCAACGAAGAGATTGAACTGGACCGCTACAAGTTGCACACGATTGAAATCGTGGTTGACCGCCTCGTCATTCGGCACGAGCACAGCCACGATGATGAAACCCGCCTGGCGGACAGCGTCGAAACGGCGCTGGAACTGGGGAATGGTCTGGTCGTGGTCAACGTGATTGACCCCGAAGACCGTTCGCAATCGCGCGATTTGATTTTCAGCGAGCAATTTGCGTGTGTACAGTGCGGCATCAGCATCGGCGAAATCGAGCCGCGCACCTTTTCGTTCAACTCACCCCACGGCGCATGTCCCGAATGCCAGGGGCTGGGCATCAAGCAAGAAATTGCGCCGGAACTGGTTGTGCCCAACCCCGATCTCTCGCTCAACGAGGGCGCAATCGCCCCGTGGAGCCGCGCCAGCACCACCGAATCGTTCTTCAAAAACCTGCTGGAATCCGTCGCCGAACACTACGGCTTCTCACTCGATACGCCCTGGAAAGACCTGTCGCCCTTCCACCAAAACATCATTCTCTACGGAAGCCGCGGGCAACCCGTCAAAGTGCGCTACAAAGCCCGCAACGGGCAAATGCGCATCTACGAAACCGTTTTTGAAGGCGTCATCCCGAACCTGGAACGCCGCCACAAAGAGACCACCAGCGACTACATGCGCTCCGAAATCGAGCGCTACATGGCTGAATACCCTTGCCCCGCCTGCAACGGCACACGCCTCAAACCCGAAGCGCGCGCCGTGCTGGTGGCGGGCAAAAGCATCACCGACGTGGTCAACATGTCGGTCGAAGAGGCGCTTGCCTGGGTGCGCGAGGTGATGAACGCCCCCACCATTGACCCGAACATGGTTGTCGAACAGGAAGGCACGCTCTCCCAACTCACCACCACCCAGCGCCAAATCGCCGACCAAATTCTGCGCGAAGTGGAAGCCCGCCTCGGCTTTCTGGCGGACGTAGGATTGGGCTACCTGACGCTTTCCCGCTCGGCGAACACGCTTTCAGGTGGTGAATCCCAGCGCATCCGCCTCGCCACTCAAATCGGCTCGCGGCTGGTGGGCGTGCTCTACATCCTCGATGAACCCAGCATCGGCTTGCACCAGCGCGACAACGAGCGCCTCATCCGCACGCTCGAAAAAATGCGCGACCTCGGCAACACCCTCATCGTGGTTGAACACGACGAAGACACCATCCGCGCCGCCGACTGGATTGTTGACCTTGGTCCCGGCGCGGGGGAACATGGGGGGCGCGTGGTGGCGACGGGCACCGTCGAAGATATCATGAACAATCCCAACTCCATCACCGGACGCTACCTCAGCGGCAAAGCCTACATTCCCGTGCCCCCCAAACGGCGCGACGGCAATGGCAAATCACTCATCATCAAAGGCGCACGCGAACACAACCTGAAAAACATCACCGTCGAAATCCCGCTCGGCAAATTCATCTGCGTGACAGGCGTCAGCGGGAGCGGCAAGAGTACCCTGGTGGTTGAAATTTTGTACAAGCGGCTGGCGCAACTTCTGCACCGCGCCAAAGCGCACCCCGGCGAACACGACGCCATTCTGGGCATCGAACACATTGACAAAGTCATCAACATTGACCAATCACCCATCGGGCGCACGCCGCGCTCCAACCCCGCCACATACACCACCGTCTTCACCGCCATCCGCGAACTCTTTGCCACCTTGCCCGAAGCCAAAATGCGCGGCTACAAGCCGGGGCGCTTCTCGTTCAACGTGAAAGGCGGGCGCTGTGAAGCCTGCCAGGGCGACGGCGAAATCAAAATCGAAATGCACTTCCTGCCCGATATTTATGTCAAATGCGAAGTCTGCAAAGGGCGGCGCTACAACCGCGAGACCCTGCAAATCAAATACAAAGGCAAAAGCATCGCCGACGTGCTGGACATGACCGTCGAGGAAGCCCTCGAATTTTTCGAGAATGTGCCCAAAATTCGGCGCAAACTGCAAACCCTCTACGACGTCGGCTTGGGCTACATTCGGCTTGGGCAACCCGCCCCCACGCTCTCAGGCGGCGAAGCCCAGCGCGTGAAACTGGCGAAAGAACTGTCGCGTGTGGCAACCGGTCGCACGCTCTACATTCTGGACGAGCCGAGCGTGGGGCTGCACACGCACGACGTCGCCAAACTCATCCGCGTGCTCAACCGCCTGGTCAACAAAGGCAACACCGTGCTGGTCATCGAACACAACCTCGACATCATCAAAGTCGCCGACCACATCATTGACCTTGGTCCCGAAGGTGGGGCGGGCGGCGGGCAAATTGTGGCGCAGGGCACGCCCGAAGAAGTTGCCGCTACACCCGGCTCGTTCACGGGCTACTACCTGAAAGCGGTGCTGGAACGCGCCACCTACGGCGAATGGCCGCCGGAAGAAGACCTTGCCCCGTTTGATGACGAAGCCGAAGATGAAGAAGCCGAACAAGAGGAAGAACGGCTAGACGAAGAAGCCGAAGAACTGCTGAACTAACCCCCGCCACACCACAAGGCGACGCACGCGATGGGTGCGTCGCCTTTTTTACTACGTTCAGGTCGCCTCTTCCGCCACAATCATCCACGGTTGACCCTGGCAACGTGTGAGGAAGACGGTGAACGTCTGCTCACCCGCACCGCGCGGCAACTTGCGCCGAAACGCCATCGGGTCCACCGCAAACCCCCGTTTCTTGACGACAACGTCGCCAGGATTGAGGGCGCGGAGCCACTTTTTGAGCGTTTTCAGGTGAAACGCGCCATGCTGCACAATGCGCCAACGCCGTGCCAGCGGCGTCTCAACGGCTTCATCACCGCTCAGGTAGGCAATCGTGGGGTCGAGCAGGGCGGCGTTGAGGCGAACGGCAAGGTGGCGCACCGCGCCCGCACGAATGACCGCGCAATCCGGTTCGTAGAGCCAGCCGTGCGGCGGCGCAACGGGCACATCGGGGGCGGGCGTCTCAGCCGCCAGATGGTGCGGCCCCGGCAGACAGGTTGCCAGACGTTGCGCTGTGGGTTGCAACGCGCCGAAGGTGAGCAAGGCTTCCTTGCATGCGCCTGCTTCCGAAATGATTTCAAGCGCGCCATCGGGCGGGAGTTCCGCATCGCGCACGCCGGGATGGAGTTTGACCGCCAGCGCCGCCACGTGCGCCCGCAAGGCGAGAATGCGGTCGAGCGGCGGTTCCAACGCCTGCACGTGGAAGAGCCGCCGACCATCGCGCCGACGGGCGGGGTCCACAAACGCCGCTTCAACGCCTTCCAGGGGCAACGTTGTCCAGTCGGCGCAAACCACGCGCACGCGCGCCGCCAGCCCCAGCGCCGCCACGTTGGCTTCCGCCAGCGCCGCCCGCACGGGGTCGCGTTCGACGGCGAGCACGCGGCAACCGGCTTCGGCAAGCGCAATCGTATCCGCGCCAATGCCGCACCCCAAGTCTGCCACATGGGCGAAAGGTGCAAACCGTTGAGCGCGGTAGGTCGCCACCGCCCGACTGCTTGCCTGCTGCAAGGCTTCGTCGGTGTAGAGCAAGGCGTCGGCGTGCGGGAATTTGCCCACCGCCCGCCGTCGCAAGCGCGCCTGGTCGAGCAACGCCGCGGCTTCGTCGGGTGAAAATTCGCGGCGCAGGTGGGTGAGAAGCGCCAGCGTGTTTTCCGCGCGCAGGTCTTCATCGGCGAGCCGCGCCAGCGCACGCTGAGCACGTTCGCTCAGCAAAAAGCGCACCGTCTCAAGCGTAAGCGCCCGCATGCGCCCTCATTCAGCCCGCTGGATGACATCCAGCGCCTGCTCGATGTCCGCCTCGGTGATGCCGTAATGCGTCACCGCACGGTAGCGCCGCCCGCCAATGGGGTTGATGAGCACGCCCTCGGCACGCCAGCGCGCCGCCCGCGCGGCGGGGTCGGTTTCATCCGGTTGCTCAAAGATGACGATGTTGGTTTCCACGGGATGCAAAATGCGGTAGCCCAACGCCGCCAACCCTTCGGCAAGGCGCTGAGCGTTGGCGTGGTCTTCCGCCAGGCGGTCGCGCATTTCGGTCAGCGCGACAATGCCCGCCGCCGCCAGCACCCCCGCCTGGCGCATTCCACCGCCCAGCAGTTTGCGTTTGCGCACCGCCTCAGCGATGAAGTCGCGGCTACCGACGACCAAACTTCCCACCGGCGCCGCCAATCCTTTGCTGAGACAGACGCTCAGGCTGTCGAACGGTTCCGCCAGCACCGCCGGCTCCACACCGAGCGCCACGGCGGCGTTCCAGAGCCGCGCGCCATCGCAGTGCAGGCGCAAACCGTGGCGGTCGGCAATCTGGCGCACGCGCCAGAGGTAATCGGGGGGGAGAACGCGCCCGCCCATGCGGTTGTGCGTGTTTTCAAGCGAGATAAGGCGTGTGCGCGGGTCGTGGGGGTCGTTGGGGCGCACGCCCGCTTCAATCTCGGCGGGGTCCAACGTGCCGTCCGGCTGGTTGGGAATCACCCAGGGGTGAATGGCGCCCACCGCCGACGCGCCGCCGGCTTCGTAGAGGTAGGTATGCTGGGCGTTGCCGACGATGTACTCATCGCCGCGCCCACAATGCACCAGCAGGCAAATAAGGTTGCCCATGGTGCCGCTGGGCACAAAAAGCGCCGCCTCTTTGCCGAGCAGTTCCGCCGCCATGGCTTGCAGGCGGTTGACCGTGGGGTCTTCGCCATAGACATCGTCGCCCACGTCGGCTTCGGCCATGGCGCGCCGCATGGCGGGCGACGGCTGGGTGACCGTATCGCTACGCAAGTCAATCAATCGCATAAAGCCCCCTTTTGTGTGCCTGTGGGTGTTTGCACGCTACGCCTCATATTCGGCAAGCAATTCGCGCGCACGTTCCACGCGGATGTTGCGCTCGGCAACCAGGCGCGCGGCGATTTCATCCACCAGGGCGCCCGTCGCCCCCGCCGCGAGCGCCACTTGCCGCGCGTGGAGCGCCATGTGCCCTTGCTGAATGCCCTCGGTGGCAAGCGCCCGCAACGCCGCCATGTTCTGCGCCAACCCAACCGCCGCCATAATCTGCGCCAGGTCGCTGGCGCTTTGCACGCCCAGCATTTTGAGCGCCACTTGCGCGGTGGGGTGGGCTTTGGTCGTACCGCCCACCACGCCCACCGCCAGCGGCAGTTCGATTTCGCCGAAGAGGTCGCCTTCGGGCGTGCGCCCAAAGCGGGTGAGCGAGGTGTAGCGTCCTTCGCGGGCGGCGTAGGCGTGTGCGCCCGCCTCGATACCGCGCCAGTCGTTGCCCGTCGCGACGGCGACGGCGTCAATTCCGTTGAGAATGCCCTTGTTGTGCGTTGCGGCACGGTAGGGGTCGGCGGCGGCAAACGCCCAGGCTTCGATGATGCCTTGAATGACGCGGTCGGGGTCGAATCCGCTGGCGGCAAAGGCGTCGCGCGTCCAGACAGCGCGGGCGCGGGCAAGGCGGCGGTCGGCGAGGTTGCTGAGGATACGCAGGTTGACGCGCCCCCCTGTGAGCGCTTCAATGCGCGGCGCCAGCGCTTCGCATGTGGTGTTGATGGCGTTCGCCCCCATGGCGTCGCGCGTGTCCAGCAAAATGTGGACGATGAGCATGGGTCCCGCAGGCGTATCAGGCAAATGGCGCACTTCGATGCCCTTCGCACCGCCCCCCAGTGCCACAATCGTCTTGTGCAGGCGGTTGGCTTGCGCCAGCAGTTCTTCCTCAGCGGCGAGCAGGGCGCGGGTTGCGGCTTCGATGTCGGGCACGTCCAGCACTTGGATTTGACCAATCATGATGGGGGGATCGCTTTCGGCGGTAAAACCGCCGCCGTCGCGCGCCAGTTTGGCGGCAAACGAGCACGCCGCCACGATGCTCGGTTCTTCAACCGCCATGGGCACAACCACTTCGCGCCCATTGACAATGAAGTTCACCGCGACACCGAGCGGCAAGGCGAAAATGCCAATCACGTTTTCGATGAGGCGGTCGGCGCGCTCCAAATCAAGGCATGTGTGCAAGATGCGTTGCTCATCGGGCGACAGGCGGCAAAATTCAGCAATGCGCGCCACACGTTCTTCAACAGAGAGTTTGTAAAATCCGCTAAAAGGCGTTGTCGTCATTGGTTCGTCCCTTTTTCGTTTTTGTCAGCCGTTGCATGTTCATCGGTTGCGGATGCCAGAGTTTCTTCTTCCGCCAGGGCTTGCTCCATTGCCAGAATCGCACGCGCCAATTCTTCGATGGCCGCACGCTGTTTGCGGTACAGGTCGCTTTCGCTCATGGCAAGGCGTTGGGCAACGTCGCGAGAACGATACCCTTGAATGAATTTGAGGTCGAGAATGTTGTAGAGCAACCACTCCTGCTGGCTATGCGCCTGCCCTTCGGGCGGTTTCAAGGCTTCCATGGCTTCGGTCAGCACCGCCCGCAAGGCTTTGGCGGGGTTGTTGTCGAATTCGCGCAGGCGCTGGCGCACCACGCGCAAATGCAAGAGCGGACTTTGGGTCAGGCGTGGACCGCCCCAGTAGTCGCGCAAGGCGTCTTTCACAAATTGGGGAAAATCGGCGGCCTGGAGCGGGGTATGCTGCAATACCGCTGTTGGCGCGGTGTAGGGCACGGTTGTGCGCCAACGCTGGATATTGTCGAATTGGGGTTGCAGTTGTTTCAGCAATGTGAGCACCCCTTGCTGCAAATGGCGGTCTTCCAGCGAGATTTGGGCTTGTTTCAGCAAGCGGTCGAGCAAGTTGCGTTCGCGGTCGCTCATTTCGCCCAACTGGGTGGGCATTTGCACGGCCAGCAACCCCAGCAGAAACGCGCCATCTTGCGAGCGGAGCGGATAGAGCCGCAAGCCGTGGCGTTCAGGCCATGTTGTCAGGTCGTCGGCTGCAATGTCGCCGTTCAACCCCGCCAGTTCGGTCAAGTCAAAAGCGTTGAGAAACGCTTGGGCAACGCTGGGGTCGCCCGAAGACGCCGCCACCGAAAAGCGCCCTTCATCCAGCACAATCACAAAACCGTGCTCAACGCGGAGCAAATCGCAAATCGAGGTGAGAATGTTTTCCAGCACTTGATTGATGTCGCTGGCGGTGAGCATGCGGTCGCGCAACGCCCGCCACAGTTGAATTTCGGAGCGGTCGCGCTGGTAAACCAGCAGGTCGTACACGGGCTTGAGCCACTCCAAAATCACCTGGTAGAAGATAATCCCCCCCACGATGATGAAGACGAGCACGGTTTCGCGTGGAAGCCCCAACCACTCTTCCAGCGGCGGCAACAACAAGACCGCCGTCAAGACGAAAAGCCCAAGGAGGGGCCCCTGGAAGATGTACGTCACCAAATCATGTTTGATGACGCGGTCGGGTGCGAGTGCGCCCAAATACGCCACGCTGTACGTCATGACGACGATCATGGTGCCAACCCCAATGTTGCCTACCAGAAGCAGGATGATAATCACCATCGGCGGCAAGCGGGCGGGCACACTCGCCAGCAACAAATAGGGGTAAACCGCCAGGCCGGGCGCGGCGAACGAGGCCACCAGGTAGGTCATGCGGCGGCGTGAGGTGGGCGTCAAGGCGCGTTGGCGCGCCCACAGCGTGTTGGCAAAGCCCCACGCCGAGGTGATGAAGAAGTACGCCACGAAAACCCAAAAGAAGGGACCCGCGGTGAGTTGGGTCGCCCACGGTGCGTAAGCAACCGCGCGGTCTACAATCAGGTCGGTTGTCCAAACGAGGATGAAAAAGAGCCCACCTGTGGCATACGCCACGACGGTCGCCCAGCGCCGAAAACGGGAGACATTGCCCGTGCTGCGCAAGAGCGCGTCGCTAAAATGCAGGTAGGCGGCGGGCACCATCGCGATGCCAATCCACTGCAATTTGAGCCAGCCCGTCGCCGCTTCGGGGTTATTGACCTGGGCAATCACCACATCCACGCCATTCACAATGGTGACAAACCCCAGCAAAGCGGCAAACGCGCGGGCGGCGGAATTGCGGAAGTTATGCGTGACGATGTAAACGAACAGCGAAAATGTCAGCAGCAAATTCGCCGCTGAAATTGCCAAATTCAATCGGTTGAGCAGTTCTAACAACAGATTATTGGAATTCATGGGCATTGTACCGTGCGCGTTGCAAGCCTCGATGCCGTGAGTGAGACCTTACCCCAACCAGTAGGTAAGGAAAAACGCCACAGTGGTCACGAAAATCAGGCTATCCACACGGTCGAGCACCCCACCATGCCCAGGAATGAGATGACTGCTATCCTTCACGCCCGCACGGCGTTTGAGCATACTTTCCGCCAAATCGCCATACACAGCCGCTAGCGATAAAGCAACACCGATGAGAATGGTCAAGCGCCAATCCAGCGCAAGCACACGTGTGCCATACACCAGCATAGCACCGATACACGTGAAAACACCACCAAAGACGCCTTCCCATGTCTTTTTCGGGCTATAGCGTGGCGAAAAGAGGTGCCGACCAAACATCCGCCCCGTCAAATAGGCGCCGCTGTCTGTTGCGGTCGTGGCAATGACCACCAGCACCACCCACCATAACCCATCTTCACGATTGCGCAGGAGCACAAGCAACATGCTGGGCCATCCGAGATAGAGCGTGGCGGCGACGAGGGTGCTCCATTCACGGATTTTGTCATGGGAGTCATCAAGCGCCAGTTGCAAAACCAGCCCCCCCAAGACCAGCACAGAGAGCCCCAGCGCCACCACGACCAGATCGCCTTGCGCTGCACCACTCACAAAAGCCAGCAACGCGGCGGCGGCCGGCAGCAGCAGATGCTGATAGCGCGTTTTCAACACCATGCGCAAGAATTCCCACGTGCCCAGCAATGTAGCGACAAAGACAAGACCCGCAAACAGAAAACCGCCCCGCCAGAGTGGCAGGGCTATGAGAGCAATCAAGACCAGGGCGCTAACGATGCGAGTTCGCATGAAGACTGCTTCCTCAAATTGTTGCGCGCGCCATGCTTACGCTTTTTGCGGCACACGCCCAAAGCGGCGCTCGCGGCGAGCGTATTCGAGAATGGCTTTGCGCAACTCTTCTTTGTCGAAGTCTGGCCAAAACGTCGGTGTCGAATAAATTTCGGAATACGCCGCTTGCCAGAGCAAAAAATTGCTCAGACGATACTCTCCGCCCGTGCGAATGACCAGGTCGGGGTCCGGGCACGGGTAGGTGTAGAGGTAGCGGCTGAACGTTTCTTCGTCGAGCGTATCAGGATCGAGCCCTTCTTTCATAATGCGACGGCACGCATCCAAAATCTCGGCGCGGCCACCGTAGTTGAACGCGACATTCAAAATCAGGCGGTCGTTGTCTTTGGTGTATTCCACCGCCTTGCGAATTTTCTTCTGTAAACGGGGCTCGATACCTTCCATGCGTCCAATATGGCGAATCTGCACCCCCTGCGCATGCAACGATTCCAACTCGCGGTCAATGACACGCTCCAAAATGCTCATCAAGCCGCGCACTTCGCGCGGTGGGCGGTTCCAGTTCTCGGTCGAGAACGCGTAAATGGTCAAGATTTCGATGCCAAACTCGACACATGCTTCCAGGATGCGGCGCAAATTGTCCGTTCCGGCACGATGCCCCGCCAAGCGAGGCAAACCGCGTTGTTGCGCCCACCGCCCGTTGCCGTCCATGATAATGGCGACATGGCGCGGGATTTTTTCGGGGGGCAAATCAAACGGCTGTTCGCTCATCTCTTGTCCCATGCGCTTGCCTACACTTCCATGATTTCTTCTTCTTTCGCCTGTCCAACTTCTTCTGCTTCCTTGATTTTCTTATTGGTCAATTCCTGCAATTCCTCTTTGGCGCGGAAGAAGTCGTCCTCGCTGATTTCGCCTTCCTTTTTCAACTGTTCCAGGTCGTGCAACACATCGCGGCGAATATTGCGAATGGCGATGCGGGCTTCTTCAACACGGTGATGCACAGCCTTCACCAATTCGCGGCGGCGTTCTTCCGTCAAGGGGGGCAACACCAGGCGAATGACTTGCCCATCGTTGTTGGGGTTGAGCCCCAGGTCAGATTCCTGGATGGCGCGTTCGATCAGGCTCAGTGTGCCGGGGTCCCACGGTTTGATCAGCAACATGCGGGCTTCGGGCACCGTAACCGACGCCACCTGGGTCAGCGGCGTGGGCACGCCGTAGTAATCAATTTTGACACGTTCAAGCAAGGCTGGTGTGGCACGTCCTGTGCGCAAACTACGCAAATCATGGTCAAGCGCCTGAACGGCTTTGTCCATACGTTGTTCGGCGTCCTTCAAAAATTCCCGGTACATAGTGCCTCTCCTTGCATCGTTGTGTTCTTGCGTCTTCAGGAACTAATCAGCGTTCCGATGTCATCGCCAAGCACCACTCGCTCGATGCTCGATTCACCCCACAAGTCAACCACCACAATGGGCAAATCGTTGTCCATGCACAGGCTGAGCGCCGTTGAATCCATCACACCGACGCGCATATTGAGCGCGTCGAGGTAGGTCAGGTGCTCGTAGCGGCGCGCGTTGGGGTTGACTTTGGGGTCAAGGTCGTACACGGCGTCAACTTTGGTGGCTTTGATGAGGACTTCGGCGTCAATTTCCATGGCGCGCAGGGCGGCGGCCGTGTCGGTGGTGAAGTAGGGGTTGCCTGTGCCGGCCGCCAGAATGACAATGCGCCCTTTTTCGAGGTGGCGAATGGCGCGGCGACGGATATACGGTTCGGCGACGGCTTTCATTTCAATGGCGGTTTGCACACGGGTATCGCAGCCAATCTGTTCGAGCGCGTCTTGCAGGGCAAGGGCGTTGATGACGGTCGCCAACATGCCCATGTAATCGGCGGTCGCGCGGTCCATGCCATGGCGCATGCCAATCTGGCCACGCCAGATGTTCCCTGCACCAATGACAACCGCCACCTGCACATCGAGATGGCGCACGCGCTTAATTTTTTGCGCCAACTCGTGCACACGTTCCGGGTCAATGCCATAACCGCCTTCACCGGCGAGGGCTTCGCCACTCAGTTTGAGCAAAATGCGCTTGTATTTCAACTGGGACATGGGTTGCTCTCCAACTGTGGTTTGGAATAGAGTACGTCAAAAGGGGGCTTTGGGCAAACAAAGACCGGCGAGCCTGAGGACTCGCCGGTCGTCAACAATGCGCTGATTAGCCTTCGACTTCGCCCACCGCCATGCGGCAGAAGCGGCGCACAACGATGTTTTCACCCAACTGGGCAATGTGCTGCTTGATGAGGTCCTGGATGGTCACGCTCTGGTCACGAATGTAGGGTTGTTCGAGCAAGCAGACTTCCTGGAAGAATTTGTCGAGACGCCCTTCCACGATACGTTCCAGGATGTGCTCAGGGCGACCTTCCTGGCGCGCCTGCTCCATGAGGATGGCTTTTTCTTTTTCGATGACTTCGGCGGGCACATCCTCGCGCGAGACGTATTGCGGGCTGGTTGCCGCAATCTGCATAGCGATGTTGTAGGCGAGTTCCTGGAATTGCGGCGTGCGCGCCACGAAGTCGGTTTCGCAATTCAGTTCGACCATGGCGCCAATCTGATTGCCGGCGTGGATGTAGGACGTAATGACGCCCTGCATCGCCACGCGGTGGGCTTTCTTGGCAGCCTTGGCGATACCGCGTTCGCGCAGCAATTCAATCGCCTTGTCCATATCACCGTTGGTTTCCTGGAGCACCTTCTTGCATTCCAGGATACCAGCACCGGTGCGTTCACGCAGTTCTTTGACCATTTCAGTGGTAATTTCAGCCACGGTTCTCCCTCACTTCCGATTGGTTTAGTCTTCGGCTTCATCCTTGTGGGTGCGCTGGCGCGGCTTGCGCTTGCCACGCTTGGCATCCACACGGCGGATTTCATCATCTTCTTCACCAGCACGCCCACGCCCACGGCGGCGCACAAGGATTTCTTCTTCCTCGTCTTCATCAAAGAGATCGAAATCGGCATAGTCGGGTTCGTCCTCGGGCGTGAAGACGCGCTGTTCAGGCAGGGCGCTTTCGGCTTCGGCGCGAATTTCTTCAAGCAGAGCCGATTCGCGCATCTGCTTGCCTTCGATGATCGCGTCGGCGATGTACGAGGTCATCAGCCGAATGGTACGAATGGCGTCATCATTGGACGGAATCACATACTGAATGGGGTCGGGGTCGCAGTTGGTGTCCACCAGCGCCACGATGGGCAAGCCCAAGATGTTCGCTTCGTGCACCGCCAGGTGTTCGCGGTTGGGGTCCACGATGAAGAGCATATCGGGCAACGTTTCCATGTTGCGCAAACCACCCACGCGGCGTTCCAGTTTTTCAAGCAGGCGGTCAATTTTCAGCCGCTCTTTCTTGGGCAGGTGGTCAAGTTCCCCATTCGCGCGCTGGCGTTCCAATTCAATCATGTATTCCACGCGCTTGCGAATGGTTTGGAAGTTCGTCAGCGTGCCACCCAACCAGCGCACGTTGACATAGGGCATGCCGGCGCGCTGCGCCTGTTCGGCGATAATGTCCTGCGCCTGGCGCTTCGTGCCCACAAAGAGCACATAGCCCCCATCAGCCGCCACGTCGCGCACGGCTTCATAGGCGCGCTGCATGGCTTCGAGCGTTTGCGCCAGGTCAATGATGTGAATCCCGTTGCGCTCCGTGAAGATGTAGGGGCGCATTTTGGGGTTCCACCGGCGGGTGCGGTGGCCAAAATGGGCGCCTGCTTCCAGCAGGTCTTTCATGGTAACTTGTGTAGGCATAGAAAATCCTCCTGAAAAAGTTGGTTCGACTTCCGCACTCCTCATCCCCCGCCAGAACCACGTGCGCGACGTGGCACCCCCGGCGGAGTCGAAAGTGCGTGCTTGATACGGCAGGGACAAGCCCAATCGCGGAGTATAGCACAAGGTGAATATGTGACCAAATGCACAAGCAACGCGCTCATTTGCCAAGGGAGAGACTTTGCGCATTATAGCCACCGTCTGCGTATCTTTTCACAAGGATGTGTGTTTTCATGAATGAACTCCGGCATTGTGGCCACGCTTTTTACCTTCTTCTAGAACATACCAAGGGGGGATATTTTTGACCATGGAGAACCGTGCTCGACGTGTTGTTGTCACCGGTTTGGGTGTTGTGTCACCTGTCGGGAACGACGTTGAAACCACATGGCGCAATCTGGTCAACGGTGTATCAGGGATTGGGCCCATCACGCAGTTTGATGCGAGCGACCTTGATACACGCATTGGGGGTGAATTGAAAGACTTCGACCCCCTGCAATACATGGACCGCAAGGAAGTGCGCCGCCATGATCGCTTCGTTCACATGACGGTTGCCGCCGCCGACCAAGCCATACAAGACGCCGGTATCAAGCCTGAAAACGAAGACCCCACACGGGTGGCTATTATCATCGGGAGTGGTATCGGCGGTTTTCAGACGGTTTTTGAGCAATATGACATTATGAAGGAACGCGGTGTCAAACGTGTCAGCCCCTTCTTCCTGCCGGCCATGATTATTGATACAGCCGGGGCGTATCTTGCCATTCGCTACGGGTTCAAGGGCCCCAGTTTTGGTGTGGTGAGCGCATGCGCCACAGGCACGAACGCCATTGGTGAAGCGTTCCGCATGTTGAAGAACGGGCTTGCTGATGTGGCATTGGCGGGCGGCTCCGAAGCAAGCATGATTCGCCTTGCATTTGCCGGTTTCAATGTGATGCGGGCGATGAGCACACGCAACGATGAGCCTGAAAAAGCCTCGCGCCCGTTCGACGCCACGCGCGATGGGTTTGTGCTGGGTGAAGGGGCGGCTGTGCTTCTGCTGGAAACGCTGGAACATGCGCTGGCACGCGGTGCCAAGATTTACGCCGAAGTGGTGGGCTACGGCACCAACGTGGATGGGTATCACCTGGCGCAACCCGCCGAAAACGGCGAAGGGATTCAACGCGCGATGAAAGAAGCCCTCGCCGAAGCCGGTCTTGAACCGCACGAAGTGGACTATATCAACGCCCATGGGACAAGCACGCCGCTGAACGATGTGAATGAAACACGCGCGATCAAAGCCGTGTTTGGCGAAGCGGCGTACGACATCGCGGTCAACAGCACCAAGAGCATGACCGGGCATTTGATGGGGGCGGCCGGCGCGCTGGAAGCGCTGGTGACTGTGAAAACCATTGAAACGGGCATCATCCACCCCACCATCAACTACGAATACCCCGACCCCGAATGCGATTTGGACTACGTGCCCAATGTGGCGCGCAAAGCCGATGTGCGCGTCGGCATGAGCAATTCCATGGGGCTCGGTGGACACAACGCCAGCATCATCTTCCGCCGATTTGAAAACGGCAGCACGAAAAACGAGTAAGGAGGCTTCTATGCCACACGCCCATATTCGCGGGTGGGGAAAATATGTGCCGGCCAATGTGATGACCAACGACGACCTGGCACGCATTGTGGACACCAACGATGAATGGATTCGCACCCGAACAGGCATTGCGGAGCGCCGTTTGGCCGGCAAGGAAGAAACAACCGCTACCATGGGCGCAAAAGCCGCACGCGAAGCCCTCACACGCGCCCAGGCAGACCCCGCCGACGTTGAGTTGATTATCGTTGCCACCGTCACGCCCGACCGGGTGTTTCCCTCAGCCTCGTGTGTCATTCAAGATTTGATTGGGGCAACCAACGCCGCCGCTTTCGATTTGAGCGCGGGGTGCAGTGGATTCGTCTATGCACTCTCTGTTGCCTCGAAGATGATTGAAAGTGGGGCGTACCGCAACGCGCTGGTGATTGGCGCGGAAACGTTGAGCCACCTTGTCAACTGGGAAGACCGCAGCACCTGCGTGCTCTTCGGCGACGGGGCGGGCGCTTTCTTCCTTGAAGCGGATGAGCGACCGGGTGGGTTGCTCGGTTTCGAGTTGGGGGCGGACGGTTCCGGCGGCGCGTTGCTGACGGGGCCGCTTGTGGGGCGTGGCTACGTGCCGGCCGTCGGGCCGGAAAATTCGCCTGATTACATTTACATGAATGGGCGCGCCGTCTATCGGTTCGCAACACGTGTGATGGGCGTTGCCGCCAAGAAAGCCATTGAGCGCGCCGGGTTGACCATCGAAGATATCGATTTGTTCATTCCCCACCAGGCGAATTTGCGTATCATCGAAGCCGCCGCCAAACAATTGCAGTTGCCCATGGAGAAAGTTTATGTCAACATCCACCGCTACGGGAACACATCCGCAGCCAGTATTCCCGTTGCCTGTGCCGAAGCCGCCGAAGAAGGACGCCTAAAACCCGGCGATACCGTGGTGATGGTGGGATTTGGTGCAGGGCTGACCTGGGCGGCGGCGGTTGTCCAATGGCCTGAACCGTTGCCCAATGGTCATAAGCGCACGACAACCGCTCGTTCGTGGTTCTACGACAAACGCGCGCGCTTTGTCAGCATGCGGCACCGGTTGGGGCATCGTGTGGATGAGTTGCTGGAAACGGTACGTCGCGACTCGTAATTGAATACACGGCGGAAAGACAAAAGGCGCTTCGCACGAAGCGCCTTTTTGTCTGCGTCCCCCCCAATGGCTTACGAGGCTAAATGCGCCTCAAACCAGGCGGGGATGCGCGAAAAATACTCGTTCGGTGCGACGTGCTCAATCTCGCGATGGTCTGCCTCTGGGACAACCCAATGCTCTTTGACCGACGCCCCCAATGCGGCAAAAAGCGCCTCCCGGTCTTCACGCGGGATAAACCGGTCACGCCCAGCGTGCAACATCAACGTAGGGACACGCACCCGCGCCGCCCAACGCAGCGGCTCGGCCACGCGCAAGGCCACATGCAAACGGCGGTCGGCCAGCCACAAAGCGCGGCGCACCCACGCGTCGGCAAACCATGACGGCACATGCCGCTCACGCAGCGCCCCGGCAACAACATGCGGCAGCACCGCAAAGGGGCAATCCAGCACAAGGGCGGCGATACGTGCATCATGGGCGGCGGTTGTCAACGCCACGCCGCCCCCCATTGAACAGCCCCATACGCCCACACGCTCAATACCGCGCGCGGCAAGCCAATCCAGTGCGCCGCGCACATCGCACACTTCCCAGTAGCCAAAGGTCACGATCTCGCCGTCCGAACGACCATGGGCGCGAAAATCGAACATGAGCACGTTGAAGCCGCGCCGCACCAGATGGGGCGCATAATGGAGATCGCCATCCATACTCCCCGCTTGCCCATGCAGGATGACGACCGTTCCACGCGCCGGCTCCGGTGCGGGCATCCACCATCCCATCAACCGTGTGCCATCACGGGCGGGAAAGGTCACGACTTCGTACGCCAATCCAAACGCCGCCGGATTACGCGCCGGGTCGGGGGGACGACGCGCCAAGAGTTTGCGCATCAGCCACCAATCAGCGCCCGGCGGCACGAGGAGTGTCGCCAAGATGGACGCTTGGCTCATGCCTGTTCCTCCACAAATGAAAATGCTTCAAACGAGTTGACGTTGACAAGCGCCACAGGTGTTTTGACGCGAATATGTGGGTTAGTCGCTGAAAGAATTTCCGCCTGAATCATCGGCGTAAACACATCGCCTTCACGGATGAGGGGACCCATAGATTCACGTTTGGAACGCAGCGCCATCAATCCATAGACGCGATAGGTATGCACGTACATGATGGCGGGCTTCTTCACACGCTCAACATAGGAATAGAGCCGCCCTGAGGGGTCTGCAATATGTTCTTCAAGAATGGCAATGACTTCAATTTCGCGCTTGCGCAGATAGAGCGTTTTAGGCGTATCAATGGGCGTCTGGGGGGATTTAAGATTGTACACGCGGACATCTTCGATATCCACGTAATCCGTCAGGCGGTCGTTCAACACATCCGAGAGGCGTTTGCTCCCAGTCACAACGCGCCCCCGAAAAATGTAATAAGCGGTCATGGCGGCGACAACGGCCACATTTTGCTTCATACAGCCTCCTCAGTTTGGTTGATCAACAGCGGGGTACATTAGAGAGATGCCAGCAGGCGTCGAAGAAGCCAGCGGGCGGCATGCTTATCAAGCGTCAAATTATTATTACCACATTTTGGGCTTTGAATACAAGCAGGGCATCCATCCTGACAGGGGCATGTCTCCAGATGGTCCAATGTGGCGTGCCAAAGTGTTTCCAATTGCTCATAGCCCCGTTCAGCAATGCCGACGCCGCCTGGATGCCCATCATAAATACAAATGAGTGGTGTGCCGGTATCAGGGTGCATGGGGGTTGAGACGCCGCCAATGTCCCACCGGTCGCACATGGCAAACAGGGGCAGCAAACCAATGGCGGTATGTTCAGCGGCATGTAGCCCGCCGGCAAAATCCAGCCCCAAGCGCGCCATTTCGGGCGCCCAAGCCAGCGGCACCGTCCACCAGACGCCTACCGTGCGGAATTCAGTTGGGGGGAGTGTGAGGTCGTGCTCGCTGAGCACTTCTTCGGTGAACAGCCGATGGCGACGGTAGCCAACCACTTGCTGGACAACAGTCAGTTCACCCAAGAAGACGGTCACAGCGCCGAGTTGCTTCTGTTCCCAAACGCGCTCCAAGCGAAAATCTGTTTCCAGGCGCGGGCGGGTGTAGTAATCCACGTCATCATCGCGCAGCCAAATACGCCGCCGCGCCATGTCCACTTCTTCGACAAGGTAGGATTCGCCCTGGTGAAGATAGACCGCGCCGGGGTGGGCGCGTTCAAACACCAGCGCAGGCTCCAATGTTTCCAAGGTGATGGTTTCACCGCGCCGCGTGCGCAACAAAAGCAGGTAGGGGTCGCCCCCCAAACTGCGAATGTTGACATGCTGGGCGGGATACTCGTCGCGCCCTGTGTAGAAGAGGCGACCATGGCGTTCTTGCAGCAGCCCCACGCCTTCGAGCAGCCGTGCCATCTCATCGAAGGCGTCGCCGCCAAAACGCTCGCGGTCGCTCTCGTCCAGGGGGCGTTCGTAGGCGGCGCACAGCAGATGGTCGCGCAGGATGTGCTCGTTTTCGGGGTCAATCAGCGCCTGCTCAACCGGGCGTTCAAAGATGGCTTCGGGATGGTGCATGAGGTACTGGTCGAGCGGGTTGTCTTGCGCGATGAGCACGGCAAGCGATTCGCGCGCGCCGCGCCCGGCGCGCCCCACTTGCTGCCAAAGGCTGGCAATCGTGCCGGGAAACCCCACCGTGAGCACAGCGTCCAGCCCGCCGATGTCAATCCCCAGTTCGAGCGCGTTGGTCGCGGTGACGCCCAGCAACTCTTCATCAAACAGGGCTTTTTCGATTTGGCGGCGCTGTTCGGCGAGGTAGCCGGCGCGATAGGCGGCCACGCGGTCGCTCAACTCCGGGGCATGGGCTTCAAGCCGATCACGGGCGTAGCGCAAAATGAGTTCGGCGGCACGGCGCGACCGCGTGAAAACGATGGTGCGCAAATCATTCTGCATGAGCATGGCGAGCAAGTTTGCGGCTTCGGTGTTGGCGCTACGCCGCGAAAGGCAGGCGCGGTCCAGGCATGGGGGATTCCAGAGCAGAAAAATGCGCTGCCCACGCGGTCCACCGTCCTCATTCACCACTTCGACGGGCATGCCAATCAGGCGCTCGACATGCTCACCGGGGTTGGCAATCGTCGCCGAGGCGGCAATCACCACCGGGCGGCTTCCGTAGAAGTCGCACAAGCGCCAGAGCCGCCGCAGAATGTTGGCGACATGGCTACCAAGGACGCCGCGGTAGTAGTGGGCTTCATCAATTACCACGTAGCGCAGATTGGCGAGAAAGTGCGCCCACGCGGCATGGTTCGGCAAAATGCCCACATGCAGCATGTCGGGGTTCGTCAAAATGATATGCGCCCGCCGACGAATACGCCCCCGGTCGGCTTTGGGGGTGTCGCCATCGTATGTGGCAAAACGTACAGATTCGAGCCCCTCGGTGGCGCATAGCGTTTCGAGTGTGCGCAGTTGGTCTTGCGCGAGGGCTTTGGTGGGGAAGAGGTAGAGCGCGCGGCTGTTGGTATCACGCAGCCAGGTGTCCAGCACGGGCACGTTGTAGCAGAGCGTTTTCCCGCTGGCTGTGCCGGTAGCCACAACAACATGCCGCCCTTCACGCGCCGCGTCAATGGCGTGCGCCTGATGGGTGTAGAGTCGCCGCACACCCAGCGCACGCAATGCCTGCGCCACCGGTCGCTTGATGGGGCGCGACAGGGAGCGAAATCGCGGCTCACGCGCCGGCAGGTAGCGCGTGTGGGCAACTTGCCCCTCGTACTCACGGCTGGTGACAATTGTTTGCACAAGCACGTCAAGTGCAGACATCGGTACATCCTGTGGTTTCAAGAGACGACAGACGGCGCACGCATGTTAGCCCGTGTGGTTTCCAAAACGCTGTTGATCGTGATAGCGAATGCGCTCGAAGGTCATCCACATGACGATGATGATGAAAACGCCTTGCAGGGCGAACAGGTAAATGGAATCACGCGCCATTGCCTGGCGGTCGGGCGAAAGCGCCAACCAGCCGACAAAGCCGCACGGGAGTACCCACGCCATCACCAGCGCCCCCAGGCATCCCAATGTTTGCCCCACACGCGCCAAAAACGCTCCGACACGCAGGAGCACAAAATAGACCGCGCCCACCCAAACGATGATGGACGTGTTGGCAATGCGCCCCTGGGTCGCGCGTTCGACGGCAATCGAAAGGGCAATCATGCCTGCAACCAACAACAGGTCAATCAACCAACCGGGCACTTGTCGCTGTATCGTGTTCATAGACGCCTCACGCTATTTTTTGCCCTTGCGGCGGCTGTTGCGACCACCGCGCTTTTTCGATTTCGATTTTTGCCCTTTCTTGCGCGCCGTTGCCGACGGTTCGCTGCCGGCGGCGCTCCCCCCACCGCTCCTGCGCCGTCGATTGCCGCCACGCCGCCGCTTCTTCTTGCCAGATGGTGCGCTTGCTTCGGACGCGTCTTCTTCTTCCCCGTCCTCCACTTCCTCAGACGGCGCAGCCTCTTGCGCAGCGCGTTGCGCTTCATCGCGAGCAATGCGTTCCGCCACGGATTGGGGCACCTGCACGTCGGGCAGGCTGGTGGTGTATTCGGTCAAACCTTGCCAACGCGAGAACGCTTCGGGGGCGGTTTCGCTCCGCTCCTCGAAGGAGATGGCAAGCGGCACGCTCTCCCCAAGGGCGGCTTGCAAACGGGTCAAGTGGGCTTGCAAATAGGCGTCCACATAAGCGGCATAGGACGCAGGCAACGGCGCTGGCGGTTCATCACGCAGTGCGCCGGCTTCCCACATAGAGACGTATGCCGCAGGCATCTCCGCGGGCAGGGCGATGGTTTCCGCCAAATGCGCCGCCGCCACCAGCAAAAAACGGGGCGGGACGGCGGGGTCGGTGCCTTCTCCACCCATGACCAACCAATGCGGCACGTGCGGCGTCAGCGCTTCAAAAAGTGCATCAAGCCCGTTGGTGGTGAGGCGCAAATGCGCCACGTCGTCGGCGGGGTGGATATCCGCCCCAAGTTGGAGCACTACCACGTCGGGCGCGACATGTTGGACAACGGGGACGATGACCTCGTTGAGCAGGCGTTCCAAATGGGAATCGTCCGCAAGCGGCGGCAACGGCAGGTTGATGGTCGCGCCGCGTCCGGGACCGTCGCCAATTTCTTCCGGTTCGCCGGTGCCGGGGAAAAGAAAATCGCCCCCTTCGTGGACTGACAGCACCACCACGCGGTCGGTTTGCCAGAAGGCGTCTTGCACGGCGTCGGGGTGGTGGGCGTCCAGGTTGAGGTAGAGCACACGCAAGCCGTGTTCAGCCAGCAGATGGAGCGCCAGCGCTACATCGTTGTAGAGGCTCAAACCGCGCGCTTCGGCGGGGCGCGGGTGGTGCGCTCCCCCCGCAGGCGTCAGCGCATGGCGCGTGCGCCCCAGCGCAATCTGACGGGCGGCGGTGAGCAGCGTGGCGACCTGCGCGCCGAAATAGGCGTGCATGTCTGGGAAGATGGGCACCTGGGCGTCATCAAGCCCGTAGGCGGCTTCATCCAGCAAACTCGCGCCTTCTTCGGCGACGGCTTTGATGGTCGCCAGGTATTCGGGCGCATGAAACGCGCCCAACACGTCTTCATCAAGCGGTTCGGCTTCGATGAGATGGACGCCTTCGGCTTCATCGAGCCGCAAAGCGTCAATAAGCGTCCGAAAGCGTGCGGCGGCGGCGGGGCGAATGCCATGCCGCCACCCTTCGGGCGTTTCTTCAATCGCCGAATTGAGAACAATGGTCAGCGATGGCGTTGTCGTGTCATGCATGGTCGTTCTCTCTCGTTATCGCATAGTCTTGCGAGATGGTTATGGGTTGGGCGGAAGCCAGGTTTGTTGCATCCACTGACGCGGATTGACGGGCACATCCAGAATACGCAGTTCCCAATGCAAATGGGGACCAGTGCTCAAACCGGTGTTGCCGACAGTGCCAATCTGTTCGCCCTGTGAAACGGTTTGCCCAACGGCAACCAGGCGCTCCGCCATGTGGAAGTACGCCGAATAGAGCCCCGCACCATGGTCTATGATAACCAGTTTCCCGCGAACATGCACATCGTCGGAAAAGGCGACAACGCCGTCGGCGGACGCATAGACGGGTGTCCCCTCTTCGGCGGCAATATCCAGGGCGGCGTGATACGCGCCCGGCGGTTCGCCCTGATAACTGCGGCGCGTGCCAAATGCGGTGGTGAGAATGCCGAGCACGTCGCCCAGGGGCCAGGCAAAGGCGCTGTTCCAGAGACGGCGCGGCGTGGCTTGCTGGTAAATCGCCGAGAGCATGGCGCGTTCTTCGGCAATCAGTTGTGGGTCGAGCAGGTCAACACGGTCAGGGGGAACTTCAAGGTACTGAATTTCAAACGCCTGTTCGACAACAGGAACACGCACCACCACTTCGGCAACTTCCCCCTCGGCGGTGGCGGCTTGCACCACCAGCGGGCGCTCGCCCGTGCGATTCCAGGGCGCGATCGGCATCAGCGCCCACGCGGCATCCGGCGCGAAGGGGATGGGCGCCAGGTGCAGCCCGTCGAAAATGGCGCTGATGGTCGCCGGGCGCGTGGTGCGCACCAGAAGCAAGGCGGTTTCCCCCTGGGCAACCTGTTTGGGCGACCACGCCACATGCAGGGCAAGCGGTTCCACCGTGGGGGTTGGGCTGGGCAGCGGCGCGGGCGTGAATGTGGGCGCGGGTGTGAGCGTGGGTGGCTGTGTTGGGGTCGGTTCAAGCAAAGTGGGCGAAACCGTGCAGGCAACCGCCATGCCGAGGCTCACCAGCAACAGAAAAACCCACCCGCCCGATTGCCGTCCACGTTGCCACATCATGGGAGCGCCGTCATGTACGCTGTTGCCACCAGCACAGACACCGCCAGCAAGCCATTCACCCACGCCACCAGGCGCAAGCGGCGAAGCATGGTTTCATAGTGCGGCGCGAAACGTCCAGCGTCGCGGATACGTTGTTGCAACCCAAATTCGGGGAAGAAAACCAGTTCCAACCACACAAGCAACACCAATTCAAGCCCATACAACAGGTGTTTGACAAGCATGGCGCGGCTCCATGCGTTGGTGATGGCGAGCAAATCCTCGTAATGGGCATCCACCACCATCTGGTAGAAGCCGCTGCCACCCAGCACAGCAAAGCCCAACAATGCCCACGGCATCCAGCGGCGCAAGCGGTTCACAAAAACGTCATCTTGCGTGGTGCTTGCCACAACAAGCAAAAAACTCCACCCAATCCAAAGAATGGTGCCGAGCAGGTGTGCGCTGTATGAGATTGCCAGCCGAAATGTTGCATCCATTGGTCGAGATTGACAGAGTTCGTATAATGCGCCGGTTGCAAGCGCCTATGATACGATGAAACGAAGAGAGGACAAAACCACAAGCGGCGTATCAGCCGCTTTCTGTTGGGGGTATGCATGTTCGAGATTGTCTTTTTAGGCACATCGGCATCTGCGCCGTCGGTGACGCGCAACGTGAGCGCAACAATGGTACTCGCCCGCGGCAACCGCTTTTTGATTGATTGCGGCGAAGGCACGCAGCGGCAGTTGCTGAAAAGTGAACTGGGTTTCCGCAAACTCGACCGTATTCTCATCACCCACTCCCACCTCGACCACATTCTGGGGCTGGCGGGGCTGGCGTCAACGTTTGCCCGCTGGGAACTGCACGAAGCCTTGCACATTTACGGCGGGCGAAAAACCCTGCAACGGGTGCGCCGCCTGCTCAACATCGTCATTCAGGAGCAAAATAGCCCGCTCAACATCACCTACCACACCTTGAAAGATGGGTTTGTGGTGTACGAAGACACTTCTTTTCGCGTCACAGCGTTCCCCGTCATTCACCGTGGCGCGGACGCCTACGGGTTTGTGTTCGAGGAGCACCCCAAACGCCGCTTCCTGAACGAACGCGCCACCGCGCTGGGCGTGCCGTTTGGTCCCGAGCGGGGGCGGCTGGTCGCCGGCGAATCCATTACGCTTGCCGATGGGCGCGTCATCACGCCGGACGACGTGCTGGGTCCCCCTGAGAAAGGCACCAAACTGGTCTATGTCGGCGACGTGGACGCCGTCGAGCCGCTGGTGGAGATTGTACGCGGGGCGGACGCACTGGTGATCGAAGCGACCTACACCGAGGAAGAGCGCGAGATGGCGGCGCAACATGGGCACATCACCGCCAAACAAGCCGCCTGGTTGGCGCGTGAGGCGGGGGTCAGGACACTCTACCTGAACCACATCAGCCGCCGCTACCGCGGTCCCGAAGTAGAAGCCGAAGCCCGCACCATCTTTCCCGAAGCGTATGTCGTGCGCGACTTCGACCGTGTGGTGGTGAAACGGGGTTAACCCCCACCAACAGACCTGTCAGGTCGTTGATGAGGAGACGACCTGACAGGTCTCACGCTTCTTCCAATTCCAGGTTTTTCTGCGCCACAACCAGCGCCCCTAACTCCGCCACGAGCATGCCGCCCAAAATCAGCGCCGAGCCGACCACTTCGCGCGGTCCCAGCACTTCGCCCGCCCACCACCAGCCAAACAGCGCGGCAAACACCGGTTCGAGGCTGAAGATGAGCGCGGTATGGGTGGCGGTGGTAAAACGCTGGACATACGTTTGCAGGCTGAAAACAAGCGCGGTGGCCACAACGCCGGTGAACGCAATCGCGCCCCACGTGTCCAACGGCAAGCGCACCCGCGGTTGCTCGAAGACGAACGCCGCCAGCGTGGCAGCGAGCGCCACCGTGGCAATCTGCACAATGGCGAGCGAAATGGCGCTATGGCGCGCCGTGAAATGCGAAATACTGACGATATGCAGGGCAAACGCCACGGCGCACGCCATCACCCACGCATCGCCGCGTTGCAAGGTCAAATCGGCATTGAGCGAAAGCAACGCCAGCCCCACCGTCGCCAAAACAACACCCAGCACCGCCCAGCGCCCCGGCGCCTGGCGCAACAACATCGCCGAAAAAATGGGCACAAGCACAATGTTCAAGCCCGTGATGAAGCCCGCTTTGGCGGATGTGGTGTATTGCAGCCCAATCGTCTGGAAAATGTAGCCCATCGCCAAAAAAAGCCCGATGAGCATACCAGCGCGCCATTCCGCCTGCGAGATGGTGCGCGCCTGTTGCCGAAACAAAAAGACCAGCACCAACGTGGCAATCCAGAACCGCCATGCCACAAACGTCATCGGCTGAACATCGTCCAGCGCGTTTTTCACCATGACGAATGTGGACCCCCAAATGACGGTGATGAAAACAAGAGTCAGGTCGGCTTGCCAACGCGACATAGCCCCTCCGTTTGCTTGCTGGATACACAAACAAAGATGATACGTGAAACGCGGCTTCTGTGAAGTATGGAGCCTATTCCCGCCGCAAAATTGCCTTTTCCGCCCGTTTGGGGAACATTTGCATACAACACTGACCAATGACCAAAGGAGCACCACCATGCCTGGACAGGGTGTTGATGTCGAGCCGGTGAAAGCGTTTGCAGAGCGCGTGATTGCCAACGTCGAAACCGTGCTCGTCGGCAAACGCGACGCCATCGAACTGCTCGTCATCGCGCTGTTGTGTGAGGGGCACGTCCTGCTGGAAGATGTCCCCGGCACGGGAAAAACCATGCTGGCGCGCGCGTTGGCGGCCAGTCTGGGGGTTTCGTTCCGCCGCATCCAATGCACGCCCGACCTGCTCCCCAACGATGTGCTGGGGGTGAGCGTCTTCAACCGTCAACAAGGCGTGTTTGAATTTCGCCCCGGTCCCATCTTCGTCAATGTCTTGCTGGCGGACGAATTGAACCGCGCCACGCCGCGCACCCAATCCGCCCTGCTGGAAGCCATGCAAGAGCGCCAGGTCACTGTGGATGGGAAAACCCACCCCCTCAAACGCCCGTTCCTCGTGCTCGCTACACAAAACCCCATCGAATACGAAGGGACATTCCCCCTGCCCGAAGCCCAACTCGACCGCTTCTTTTTGCGTGTGCGGCTCGGCTATCTTGATTTGGAGCAAGAGCGTGCCATGTTGCGCCGTTTGCGCGGCGAGCATCCCATCTCACAGGTGCAACCGGTCGTGCAAGGTGAAGACCTGCTCGCGCTCCAACCGCGCGTGGCGGCTGTTCATGTGGATGAAACCGTTGAAACCTACATCCTCAACATCGTCCACGCCACCCGCGCCCACCCCGACCTTTTGCTGGGCGCCAGCCCCCGCGGCTCACTCGCGCTTTACAAAGCCGCCCAAGCCTTCGCGGCGCTCCGCGGGCGCGACTACGTGCTCCCCGACGATGTGAAACACCTTGCGCCCTACGTGTTGGAACACCGCCTGATTGTGCGCCCCGAAAGCCAACTGCGGGGACGAACCGGGGCGCATATCATCGCCGATGTGCTGGAACGTGTCGAAGTGTCGCTGGGAGAAAGCGCCTGATGTGGCAAATTTTTGTCTTGCTCGTGCTTCTGCTCCTGGCGGCGGCGGCGTTCTTTCAGGTGGAAGCCTTTCTCTCGGTGCTCTACCTGGTCGCGCTGGTCTATCTGCTGTCGCGGCTGTGGGCGCGCCAAAGTATGCGTGCGCTTGTTTTTGGGCGTCGCCTTCCCCAGCGGGCGTTTTGGGGTGAGACCGTCGAAGGTGAAGTCTGGCTGGAAAACAAAAGCCGCTTGCCCATCGCCTGGCTTGATGTGCACGAATCACTCCCCGTGGCGCTTGCCTCGGGCGAATCTCCCCATGAAGTCGTCTCCCTGCTGGGGCATGAGCGCCATACCATCACCTACCGCCTCGTCTGTCGCAAACGGGGCGTGTACACCGTCGGGCCGCTCACGGTGCGCCTGGGCGACCTTTTCGGGCTGGTGCCGGCGCGCATCATCGGCGGCGATGTGGACACCATAATCGTCTATCCGCGCGTGGTGCCGCTTGCCCAATTGGGCTTGCCTGCCCATGCGCCGTTCGTTGGGATGAAGAACCGCGTGCCACTTCTGCACGACCCATCCCGTTTTGTGGGGGTACGCCCCTACGCCGAAGGCGATCCCCCCCGCATGATTCACTGGTCGGCTTCGGCGCATCTGGACGATTTGATGGTCAAAACCTTTGAGCCTACCATCGCCCGCGAAACGCTTTTCGTGCTGGATGTTGATTTGGCGCGGTACGCCCACGGGCAGCGCTACACCGCGACGGAACTGGCCATCACCGCCGTGGCTTCGATGGCGGTACACCTGGTGCAAACCGCGCAACAAGCGGTTGGGCTTCTCGCGCACGGCATGGACGGCTTGGAACAAACACGCACCCTCTACTGGCTTCCCGTGCAAAGCGGGCACGCGCACCTGGTCCACATGCTGGAACTGCTTGCGCGCATTCAGCCCGCCGACGATGTCTCCGTGTTGCCGCACGTGCGGCGCGCCATCGCCCAACTGGCATGGGGCGCGACAATTGTTTTGGTTACAGGCGATGTGGACGCCGCCACACTTGAACACGTGGCTACCTGGCGGCGCTTGGGGTTTCATGTCACCCTCATCGCGGTACGTCCCGGTCTGAGCGTGCGCGAAGCCCGACGCGCCACAGACCTGTTGGGCGTACCGTTTTATGTCGTGTGGGATGAACACTTATTTGCCTTGGGTGGTGTGGGGAGTGCGCCATGACCCAACAACAAGAGATTCCCGAAACAACATTGGGGCAGTGGGTCTTTCGCTCGGTTGCGTTGGCGGGCATGACGGCCTGCATCGCACTGGCGATTGCGCTTTTCGTGCGGCAAATCAAACCTTCATGGAACACGCTTTTCATCCTGCTTGCGCCGCTGCTCGCCACCGCCGAAGCGATTTTCTCCCACCACATTTTGCGCTTGCGCCCCCAGCGCGGCAATGATTTCTGGCGCTTTCGCCTGATTGAATTGCTTGTTCTGCTCGTGCTCGTGCGTGTAGGCGTTTTCCTCGGCGACACACCCCGCGACATTCTGCACGAACTACTGCTCTGGCCTCGCGAGCCGTTGCGCATGCTTTCGGTCGAAGTCGTGGTCACCTACATGCTTGTGGTGCTCACGTGGTTGTTCGCCCTCGACGCCGCCCGCGACTTTGAACGCGCCGGCATGCCGTCCGAACAGCACCAGGACGAAACCCCACCCCTGCACGCCATCGCCACACGCTTCTTCTGGGGCGGTATGGTCTTGCTCTTTGTCTTCGGCGCGCTGCTCGCCGACGCCCGCACATCGCCCAACATCACGCCGCCGCCCGCGTGGGTCATTCTCGCCATCCTGATGACCTACTTCGTTTTTGGGCTCATGCTGCTGGCGGAAGTCCACTTTGCCACACAAGTGCACATGTGGGCGCACGAACGCGCCCACATCACCGCCACGCTCAGCCTGCGGTGGGCACTCTACACGGCGTTGCTCCTCATCACCGCCGGCGTCCTGGCACTTCTATTGCCGCCCGTAGGCACCGGCGCGTTTCGCTCGCTCTCCGAGATTGTCTCGTTCACGGTTGAAATCCTCTGGCTGCTGTACACCATGCTGTTTTATGTTGTGTTGCTCCTCATGTTCTTGTTCACATTGCCTTTCGCCTGGCTCATGTCGCGGTTTGACGATGGGTCGGCGCTCCAACCCGAAGCGCCGCCACCCCCTACCGAATTTTTGGCGCAACAAAGCGGCAGCCCCCCCGGCGTCTGGTTTGACATTCTGCGCGCCATTATCTTTTGGGGGCTACTGCTCTACGCGGTCAGCGCGCTCTTTCGCGCCTATCTGGCAGACCATCCGGAAGCCGTCGCCGCCCTGCACGCTTTACGCCCCATAGCGTGGTTGCGCCGCCTCTGGCACTGGCTGCGCCGCATGGGGCGCGCTGTTCAGGCGGAAACGCGCCGCCTCATCGCGAATGCGCGGCTGGCCACATCCACCCCCGCCCAAAGCGCTTCCAACCCGCGCCGCCCAGCCACACCCCGCACCCCACGCGAACATATCTTTGCGCTCTATCAGCGCGCCCTCAACACAGGAGCGGAACACGGCTTGCCGCGCCTTCCCACCCAAACCCCGCACGAATACGCCCAAACCGTCAGCCGCCAACGCCCTGACGCCGCGCCGCCCCTCGACATCATGACCGCTGTCTTTGAGCGCGCCCGCTACACACCCTACCCCCTGAACGAGGAACATGTAGCGCGTGCCGAAAACGCCCTGCACATCTGGCGCGAACACCTGGCACATCAAGAAGAGACCCCTTCCGCATCGCAATAGCCCCGGCTGTTCACAGCCGTTTCATCCATCTTTCCCTCTCAATCACACCTTGTTCATACAAAGCGCCTCTTTGCCCTTCCAAATAGTCCTTTTGTCCCATATCCACTTGAACAATTGGGCAACGCTTTCTTATCAAAAGTTCATCTTCTTTTCATCAAATACATGTGTACTTGAAACATAGGAAAGGTGCGAAGGGGCAAGGAGGTTGTGATGACATTTGAAGCCTATGAACGCTGGAAAAGCACCCCGATTGAAGGCGAGCCTTTTTTGTCGGTTGTCATTCCAGCCTACAACGAAGAAATTCGCATTTTGCCGACCATCGGCGCAATTGCCGCACATGTGTGCAGTCTCGGCTTCCCATGGGAACTCATTGTCTCTGACGACGGCTCACGCGACAAGACGGTGGAACTGGTCACATCATTGGGGTTTGCCAACGTGCGCGTACTGCAAGCCCCGCGCAATGGCGGAAAAGGCAGTGCTGTGCGGCGCGGCGTATTGGCGGCGCGTGGGCGCTACATTCTCTTTGCCGACGCTGACAATTCCACCCCCATTGAAGAACTAAACAAGTTGCTCACCAAACTCACCGACGAAGGCTACGACATCGCCGTCGGTTCGCGTGCGGTGGAGGGCGCCGAAGAACAGTACCGCCCACTCCACCGCCGTATTCTCAGCGCCGGCTTGCGCTGGATGGTGCGCAACATTCTGCACATTGGCGTTCACGATACGCAATGCGGCTTCAAACTCTTCACACGAGAGGCCGCCCATCACCTGTTCCGCGCACAAACCATCATGGGGTTTTCATTCGATCTCGAAATTCTCTACCTCGCCCACAAGTTCGGGTATCGGGTTGCCGAAGTACCCGTGGAATGGATAGACGCCCCCGGCTCCAAAGTGCAGTCGTTCAAGGTCGTGCGGCAATTCCTCGCGGACATGGTGCGCATCAAAGTCAACGATTGGCGCGGTCTCTACATCCGCCAGGTAGGGTATCCACAGGAGGTCATCGCATGAGCATGCGTGTTGGTGTTGTGACAACCCATCCGCCCGGCAAAGGCACGTTGAACGAGTATGGCTACCACTTTGTGCGCCACCTGCGCGCCAAACCGGAAGTCGCCGAAGTGATTGTGTATGCGGACGAATTGCCAGCAGGGCAAACCTACACGTTCCCAGAGGGAACGCCGCAACACCCGCTCGCGCCGGTACACGTCCGCACCTGCTGGCGTTTCAACGATTGGCGCAATCCCTGGCGCATCATGCAAGCCGTGCGCGCCACACGCCCCGACGTGGTGCTTTTCAACATTCAGTTCGCCAGTTTTGGCGACCGCAAAATCCCCGCCACCCTGGGGCTCATGACGCCTCTCCTGGTGCGTATGTTGGGCATTCCCAGCGTCGTCCTGCTCCACAACATTATGGAAACGGTTGACCTGAAAAAAGCCGGCTTCGCCACCAACCCGCTGGTTGAATGGGTTATTCGTACCGCGGGCACGGTTGTCACTCGCATGATTTTGATGGCGGACCTGGTGGCGGTCACCATTCCCAAATACGTGGAGATTTTGGAAACCAAGTATAAAGCCAAAAACGTCATCCTTGCCCCGCATGGCTCGTTCGACGAAGTGGCGCAACCCTCACTTGATTTGCCTGATGGACCGCGCCGCATTCTCGCCTTTGGCAAGTTCGGCACATACAAGAAAGTCGAAATGCTGATTGAAGCATTTCGCCTGTTGCAAGAACGGCTCGATATGCCGCTCGAATTGGTGATTGCAGGCACCAACAGCCCGAACGCCCCCGGCTACCTGGAACGTGTACGCGAGCAATACCGCGACGTGCCCAACATTCGGTTTACGGGCTACGTTCCAGAAGAGGATGTGCCGCGTATTTTCAGCGAAGCCGCCGTGGTGGTCTTCCCTTACACAGCCACCACCGGGAGCTCCGGGGTGTTGCACCAAGCAGGCAACTATGGCAAAGCCGCCGTCCTGCCGGATATTGGCGACCTTGCCGAATTGGTGCGTGAAGAAGGCTATGCCGGCGAATTTTTTGACCCCGGGGACATCGAAAGCCTGGCGAACGCTATTCAAACATTCCTGCTGAATGATGAATACCGCCGTGAAGTGGGGTGGCGCAACTATCTCGCGTCGAAAGGGCTGGGCATGGACGACGTGGTGGATTGGTATCTGTTGCACTTCCAAACGCTGATTGCACAACGGCATGGCGGCGAAACACCGCAGATGACCAAGCAGGAATCACAAACTGTTGCTCACAACTGAAAGTACAAGGAGGCATACCTATGGAACTGAAACCGCGCTATGAAGAAGGCAAAGCCATGTTGCACCTCGCAGGGCGCTTCGACGCCTATCAGGCGCCTGCTGTCGCTGAATGGCTGGACGACACCATGAAAGCCGGCACGCACAACATCATCATTGATTTGAGCGGCGTCAACTTCATTGATTCAACAGGCTTGGCCACCCTGGTGCAGGCCATGAAACATGCACGCCAGCATGGCGGCGACCTCGTTCTCTGCCGCTTGCAACAGCCTGTGCGCATCATCTTTGAATTGACGCGCCTGGATAAAGCCTTCCGCATTTTCGAGACAGAGGAAGAGGCGCTTGCCTACTTCCAGCCGGTTGCCGAATAACGCACCGCCGAAAAGGAGCCACAGGATGAGCACCAAGCCACTCCTCACATCAGGCAGTTTGTTTACGCCCGAGGTGCTCTCTACCGAAGAACAGGGTTGGGAATGCCTGTCAACCTACCTGGCGATGTGGGCGGATAGCTGGCATGAAAATGGGGCGCACGCCGTCAGCATTGTTTCGCGCCAACATGCCGTTTTTGTCTCACCGAGCAATTTTCCCTGGCGCAACGTGCCTCCATCTTTGCGGGCGCCCATTCGCCACGCCGAAAACATCTTGGGCGAAATGCGGCTCTACGGCGTCCCGCCGACGCAAGCCCACCGCCAACGCCTGGCCGCAGAAGCCCACTTGGTCGCCCAGGTGCTCACGCAACATCAGGAACTTGACGTATTGAGCGCCCAGCTCAGCACATATCAGGACCAATTGATGGCGCTCTATGAGCTGGCCGAGTCGGTACGCCAGGCGTCCGACTTGCGCCATATGGCGCACGCCATTGCCGTCGTGGCGCAACGTCTGTTTCGCGTGCAAAGCGTGGGGATGCTGGTCGAAGTGCCCAACGGGCATTTTGTGCACTGGCACCCCACACCGCTCTTTGATGATGAAACATTGCACCAATACTTGCAACGTGTAAGCCAACGTCAGGAAATCCTGACCGAATCACAAGCCACAGGGCACATTGTCCCCGCCAACGTCCAAACGCTGATGGCTATTCCGATTGGTATCGAAGGTGAAGTGCAAGCCGTTCTCGTCCTTTGCAATCGTCCATCAGCCTTCTCCACACCCGATGTCAAGCTGGCTATGACGATTGCCGAACAGGTAGGGGCGTACTTTGAAAATGAGATCCTTCATCAGGAAAAGCTGAAGCGCATTCGATTGTTGACCGAGATGGAGCTTGCCAAACGTGTGCAAGCGCAATTGCTGCCGCAAACAACACCCCATTTCGAGACACTCGACATCTTCGCCAAATCGGTGCCTTCGCTGCACGTTGGCGGTGATTTTTACGACTTCGTGCCGAAAGGCGATGGTTGGATGATTTTCACAGTCGGCGACGTTTCCGGCAAGGGGATGTCAGCCGCCTTGCTGATGGCGGTTGTGCGCACCGTCCTGCGCACCAAAGCCAAATTCCTGCCCACACCTACGCCGGAAAACATTCTGGCGCGCGCGAATGAGGACTTATACGAAGATTTTACGAACGTGAGCATGTTCGCCACGGCATTTGTAGGCTCCTATCGGGAAGATTCGCGCACATTTCTTCTCGCCAGCGCGGGGCATGCTCCCATCATCTACATGCCCGCCGGCGAAGGGCCGCGCCTGGTTGAACCCGACGGCACCGCCCTGGGCGTTTTGCCGGAGAGTTTTCACGTGGACCGCAAGGTTTCACTGCTCCCCGGCGATGTCTTTGTCGTGGCAACAGACGGCTTCCATGAAGCCACGAATACGCGCGGAGAAATGTTCGGATTGAAACGCATATTCGACATCCTCACCTCTGTGGGGCACCGTTCGGCGGCTGAGATTGGCAACGCACTCTATCAGGCAGTGCAAGAGTTCACCGCAGGCACCCCCATGCTGGATGACCAAACCTTGTTAGTTCTGAAAGGGGTGTAGCAATGGGATTCTGGCGACGCAATCCATCATCTCAAAACCAGACAGCCACATTCGATCACGCCTACCATGTCGTCGAGCTCAACATCCCAGCCGAACACCGCTTCCTCAATGTTGTCGGGAGTTGTGTGGAGGCGCTGTTTGAGCGGATGTCCAATATTCCTGAGCGCGAAATCAAAACCTACAACACCCAACTCGCGGTGCATGAAATCTGCACCAACATCGTCAACCACGCTTACAAGGACATTGAAAACGGGCGCATTCAAGTGCTCTTCTTCCTGGATGAAGACGCCCAGCAGCTTGAAATCAATCTGTACGATTACGGTGTACGCTTTGACCCTTCCAGTGTACGTGAACCCAACCTCGATGAACCGCAAGTGCACGGATACGGGCTTTTTCTGGTGCGCCAATTGGTTGATGAAGTGGTGTACACTCCCGAAGCATCACGCAATCATTGGCGGCTTGTCGTCAAATGGTGAAAAGAGGAGGCTCCTATGAGTATCGCCGTGAAAGAACACGTGGTCCGCACCGCCGTTGTGACACTGACAGAACGTCTAGACGCCTTCAATGCGCCGGACGTGCGCGAACGTCTGTATGCCCTGCTCGATGAAGGCGTTACCCGTTTCGTGCTCGACCTGCGCGATGTGCCATTCATGGATAGTGCCGGGATGGCTGTCATCGTCAGCCTGTTGAAACGCGCCCGTGAAAAAGGGGGCGACGTGAAACTTGTGTGGCCCTACCATGAGGCGGCGCGTCGCATTCTGCACCTGACGAAGTTCGACCGTGTCTTTGACATCGCCGAAACACCAGAGGAGGCGTTGCAACGCTTCTAGGAGGCGCTATGGCAACCATTCTCGTTGTAGATGATTCACCTGTCATCACACGCACCATCGGCTTTGTGCTGCGCCAGCATGGCTTTCATGTGCTTGCCGCCGCCAACGGCCGCCAAGCTCTGGCGCTGTTGGAAACATCACCCGTGGACCTGGTGATTGTCGATGTGACAATGCCCGTGATGGACGGATGGGAATTGCTGGCGCACCTGCGCGCGCATGAAACATGGCGCAACCTGCCCGTTGTTATGCTCACAGCCAGCAATGATGAGTTCGACCGTGAGCGTGCTCAGCAAGAACATGTTGACGGGTATCTGACCAAGCCGGTCAGTTCCTGGCGGCTGATTGAAACCGTCGAAACGCTCCTGCGCTCGACAGAGACGCCAAAGGAGGACGACCATGTCGCTGCCCGCACTCACACCTGACGACGTCGCCCGGCTCTACGCCGCTTGCGACACCGGCACGTGGGAAGGTGAACGCGACGCGCTCATCGTGACGCTGGCATTCAACACAGGGTTGCGCCCCGCCGACATGGCACGCTTGCATGTACGCGACATCAGCGCCGATGGGCGCTGGCTCATGCTCCACCGCGGGCTTCGCCATCATGCCATCGTACCGCTCAACCAACGGGCAGCGCGAGCATTGCACGCGTGGATAGAGCGCAACAATCTCAAAGCGAGCGACCCTCTCTTTATCCGCGCCCCCAACACGCGCAAACGGTTGCGTGCCAGGGAAATCGCCAATCTCATGGCGCAAATCAGCGCACGCGCCGGCGTCCCATTTGACGCTGAAAATGCCCGTGCAACGCTCGCGCGCGTGCTCTTCAACCTGTCAGAGGACGCCGCCGTCATTCGCAGCGTTCTACCGCCTGAAGAACAAGAGGCGGCAACCCTTCCTTTGGAGCACCTGCCGCCCTTCTCGCTGGTCCTTTCACGCTCGGAAATGCTGTTTGCATCACTCGGCATGCTCCCGTTGCCAACAGCGTTCATGCCGCCAGAAAACGACCCGGTACTGGAACGCAGTCGCGCACTGCTTGAACGTGCGGGGGAGGTGTTGTGAAATGCAACGCATCGAGACACTCGATCATCTTGAAGAAAAACGGAGCAGGCATATGGACAAGACACTTTTGCTCACATGGGGCGTCAACTTCCTGTTTGCGACGTTAGTTGCCATCTCGTACGTGATGTATGGCATGGCATTCACGCGCATTGGCGCTATGCCGATGGATCGCGACCTTATGTCAACGCTTACCTACGTGTTTCGCGTTGTAACCAATCCCTTCTTCATCAGCGGGCTGGCGCTTGCCCTCACGGCGTCCGTCGTGCGGCTGGCGCTTTTCAGCCTGATTGGTATTGCGCGCTCCGCCCTTGCGGCTGAACTCTCATTGTTGATGATGATCATTTTCTCGTTTCTTGTGTTTGGCGAACAACCACGCTTCCCACGCGATTTCATTGGCGGGGCGCTCATCTTTTTGGGCTCCTACATCGTGGCGGGATAGGGAGAGCATGGTGCCGCATCGCCCGATGTTCCCATAGACATCGGGCATTTTCTTTTCTATAGTCGCTTATGTCGATCGAGCATAACACATATTTCGCGGGAGCGTGACGTATGCAGCCGTCAGTCAACGAGACACGACCAGTAGACCACCAGCAAAAGAACGTCGAACAGGTCTTGTCCCTCTCGTTCGCACCGTTTGCGCGCTATCTGCTCTTGGGCAACACACTCTTCGACGCGCTTGTCACCCTTTTCATCGCTCTAACCCAAACCCCTTTGGCGCTCAGTAGTCGCATTGCCGCTCTCTTCACACTTTTCTCTCTGGGAACGACGTGGCTGGCATGGCGCGGCAAAGAACGTGCGGCCATGCTCCTTTTCGGGTGGGGGTTTTGGCTGGGGCTTGTCAGTATCTCGCTCCTCATGGGCACCATCTCCACAGCCACGCTTCTCACCTTTTTGTTGGTCATTATCCTCACCGCCACCATTGTTGGGGTTTTCCACGGTGCGCTTCAAGCCGCTCTCGCGCTCGGTCTCGTTATCTGGCTCAACAGCACGCCGGTTTTGCCAATCCCCACGGCATGGCGACTCTCACCGCCCACCTCTTCACTGAACTGGTTACTGGAAGGCGGCATTTTTCTCTTTATTCTGGTCATTCTGTACGCCTTGCGGAACATCACCTTGCGCGTTATCGCAGACATGCTCGCCATGCAAAATGACCTTGTACAACTCAACGCCGAACTCTCCACCACCAACGCCGAACTGGAACGCCTGCGCGCTTCCCTGCAACAGGAAGTTGAACAGCGCACCATCGCCCTGCAAGACGCCCTCAAACAAGTGCGCCGCAGCGAAAACCGCTACCGCCAATTAGTGGATATGCTCCCCGATGCGGTCATTGTGCATTGTGAAGGGCGTATCGTCTTCGCCAACGAAACCGCCGCCGTCATGCTGGGAGCGCATTCACCACAGGACCTGATTGGCCGCGCCGTTCTTGATTTTGTCCATCCAGACAACCTGGACATGGTACGGGAGCGAATTCGCGCGTTGACGGAGTGGGACGAGCCGGCCCCGCTTGTGCGCGAAAAATTGGTACGCCTTGACGGCACAGCTTTTGACGCAGAGGTGGCCGCCATGCCCACTGAATGGGGGCGCAAACCGGCCATCCAAGTTGTGGCACGCGACATCAGCGCCCAAGTTGCCGCCGAAGAAGCCCTGCGTCGTTCGGAAGCGCTCTACCGCGATATTTTCGAGAACGTCAGCGATTTGCTCTTCATGCACGATATGGACGGCGTCTTTTTGAGCATCAACCCCGCCGTTGAACGCACACTCGGCTACACCCCCGAAGAAGTGATTGGTCGCTCCATCGCCGAATTCATTGTTCCTGAACATCGCGCCCGTTTTGCCACGTATCTGGAAATTCTCAAACGGCGTGGGCACGCCGCCGGGCTGATGTACGTCCAAACAAAGCAAGGCGACACACGTCTTCTGCGCTACAACACTTCTGTACTGCTAGAAAACGGTGAACAGCGCTATGTGCGCGGTTCAGCACGCGACATTACCCGCGAAGTTGAAGCCGAACGTGAATTGCGCCGCCAAAAACGCTTCTTTGAAGCCATTTTCAACCACAGTCCTGTCGCCATTGTCGCGCTTGATTTGGAGCAACGCATCACCGCATGCAACGCAGCCTTCGAGCGCATGTTTGGCTACACAGCGGAAGAGGTAATTGGCGTTACACTAGACGACCTTATTGTGAGTGAAGAACGCAAAGATGAAGCCCTGCAAGCCACGGCGCAAGCCACCGCCGGCGAGGTTGTGCATCTGACCACGCGGCGCAAACGCAAAGATGGCAGCGAGTTCGACGTAGAAATTTTTGGCGTGCCCGTGTTCGTTGACGGTCAGCAAGTCGGCGCAATTGGCATCTACCACGATGTGAGCGAGTTTGTGCGCGCACGCGAAGAAGCCGAAGCCTACGCCCGCGCCAAATCCGAATTCCTTGCCAACATGAGCCACGAAATTCGCACCCCCCTCAACGGTATCATCGGCATGACCAACCTGCTTCTTGACACACCGCTCACCAACGAACAACGCGACTTCGTCGAGACCATTCGCAACAGCGGCGACACACTGCTCGCTCTCATCAACGACATTCTGGACTTCTCCAAAATCGAAGCGGGCAAGATGGAGCTGGAATCCATCCCCTTCGACTTGCGCGATTGTGTGGAAACCGCGCTCGACCTGCTGGTCGCCAAGGCGCAAGAAAAAGGGTTGGAGCTGGCGTACTTCATCGAGGATGACGTCCCCCCCGTCATCGAAGGCGACGTGACACGCTTGCGACAGGTGCTTGTCAACCTGGTGGGGAATGCGGTCAAGTTCACAGAAGAGGGCGAGGTGTTTGTTGGCGTCTCCGTGGTCAAACGGGAAGGCGAGCAGTATCAGCTGCAATTCATGGTGCGCGATACCGGTATCGGCATTCCCCCAGAACGACGCGATCGGCTCTTCCAGGCATTTCAGCAAGTTGATAGTTCCACCACCCGCCGCTATGGCGGCACAGGCTTGGGGCTTGCCATCTCAAAGCGTCTGGTCGAACTGATGGGGGGCGAGATTTGGGTGGAAAGTGAAGTCGGCAAAGGGTCAACGTTCTACTTCACCATCCAGGCGCGCGTCGCCGCAAGCCCCACAACAGTGATACGTCGCATGGCGCAACCCCGCCAACTCCTGCACAAACGTGTGCTTGTAGTGGATGACAACGCCACCAACCGCACTATTCTGACCCGCCAACTCGACAAGTGGGGGATATCGGTGGTTGCAGTTGCCTCAGCGCAGGAAGCATTGGCGCTCCTGTATCGGGGGGATATTTTCGATGTTGCTATTCTCGATATGCAAATGCCCGAAATAGACGGGCTCATGCTTGCGCATCAAATTCGTACCATTCCCACCGCACGCGGGCTACCGCTCATCTTGCTAACATCCATTGAAAAGCGCCGTGAAGTCCGCGAGTCGGGGTTGTTTGAAAAATACCTCGTCAAACCCATCAAGCCTGAACCATTGATGAACGCGTTGCTCGACGTGTTGGGCGAGCAACAAGACGTCATCTCCGCGCAAGATATTCAAGAATCAAGCACGCGCCTCTTCGATGCGACCTTGGGCGAGCGCCACCCATTGCGCATTTTGCTCGCCGAGGATAACGTCGTCAACCAAAAAGTTGCGCTGCGAATGCTTGAGCGCCTCGGCTACCGCGCCGACGTAGCGGCAAACGGGCACGAAGTGCTAGCCGCCCTACGCCGACAACCCTACGATGTTGTGCTCATGGACGTACAAATGCCCGAAATGGACGGCGTCGAAGCGACGCGACGCATTATTGAGGAATGGGGTGAACACCGCCCCCGTATCATTGCGATGACGGCAAACGCCCTCCCACACCATCGCACAGAATACATTGAAGCCGGCATGGACGATTACATTAGCAAACCCATTCTGGTTGAAGAGCTCGTAGAAGCATTATTGCGCTGTCCACCCCACGAAGACGCGCATCACAGCACACACGCCCCCAAAACGCCCGCCGCCTTCATTGACTTTGAGCAACTGCACCAGCGCCTGGGCGATCTGGTTGAAGAAATGTTGCCCGATATGGCTCCCGTTTTTCTGGAAGACGCCGCCCAACGCTTGCAAGAAGCCCGCGACGCCATCACCACACGCGACCAAGAGACATTTGTGCGCTGTCTGCACACCCTGAAAGGGAGCGCAGCCACGATTGGCGCTATGCCATTTTCGGAAATCTGTCGCGAATTAGAGGCGTTAGGGCGTGATGGAGAATGGGATACTATCGAAGCCCGCTTCCCAGAGGTCGAAAAGGCGTTTGAGCAGACCAAGCAGGCTTTTCTTCAATATCTGGGATAAAGCGGCAAGATGCCAAACCAAAAGCCCCGTGGCCGTGCTTCCACGGGGCTTTTGTGTGAGGAAAGGAGCGTTTTCTAATTCAGGGAAGGGCAATCACACGCCCGGTCATGAGACGGCTTGCCAATTGCCAAAGTTGCTCCCACTGATAGACCAAAATGTGGACGAAATCGTCTTCGGCAAAGGCTTCATCAATCGAAGAGAGCACCTCTTCTACCAGCGCACTCAACCCACTCAAAAATGTACGGTGGTCGAGCGTGATGGGAGCGCTGACTTGCCAGGTGGCTGTGTCGAAGGCTTCATCCAGGACGTGAAATTCAAGCCCGTTGGGCAAGCGTGTAATCCGCACAGGCTGGCGATTGGTCGGCAACAAAAATTCGTCTTCATGGTCATTGTAGAGGGCAATGAAGCTATGCATGAGATACGAAAGTTCCATTCCCAAAGGACCTTCGATGAAAAGCGAATGCGTCGGGTCATTGGTATCGGTGATGTGAATACGGACAAAAACGTCTTGCAACGGATGCTTGCCAGTACGCTTAATTACTTCATAACGCAAGGGTGAAACGTTCACACCCAACTCCTTCTGGTTTAGGACTTTCGTCCTGTTTGTGGTGGGATTTGAGAGACTTTCGTCTCTCCACCTTGCGCGAGGATATCATGAGAAGTGGAAGGCGTCAATGTGCCCGTGGTACTAATGCGGGGTGAAAAAACGCAAACATACACGCGAAAAGAGGGCGCAGCGCACGCTTACGCTGTCCAGCGTTCAATCAACACCAGCACCAGCCACAACAGCCCCACCAACGAAAACACGCTCAATGCGCAAGTGATCCCCAAGAGAGCGGCGCCGGTTCCGTAGCGCCACGCAATCAGCGCCCCTCCGACACAGACCAGCAGAATAACGAACGCCAGCACATAGGCGCGCTCATCGCGCTGTCGTTGGCGGCGCATATCGGTTGGCGGTTTTTGAGAAGCCATGCCCGCGCTCCTTTCACCACACTTGGCGACGCAGTAAGAAAATGCGTGGGTGCAGCCCCCCCAGTGTCACTTTGAGCACCTGTTCCACACGCCACGCTGTTTGCGCTTCCAGAACGGTGTTCAGCAAACGCACTTCGTGGGTGATGAGCGCCCCGCGAGCGCCAGGGCGAGCGATGCGCGCCATTTCTTGCACAAAAGCGGGGTACAAGCGCTCGTTCTCAGCATGCGAGCCGACCAAGCCGCCAAACGGCAAATCACTGAGAATGACATCCACGCTCTTCTCAGGAAGTGGGGTTTGACACGCGTCCCATGCTTCCCACTCGATGCGCTCCGCCAAGCCCGCCGCCAGCGCATTCTCGCGGGCGCACGCCAACACAGCGGGTTCGATATCGCACCCCAGCAAGCGCGCCGCAGGTGCAATCAACCCCCGTTCGATGAGCAACGTCCCCGAGCCGCAGCAGGGATTGAAGACGATATCATCAGGATGCGGCGCAGTAAGTAACGCCATCGCATGGGCAACGGTCGCGTTCATAGCGCCGGGGTAGTTGCACACGCGCCACGCGCGCGCCGACAAGGGGCGTGGCGTCAAGCGAAACAAGACATCCCATCCGGCACTCCCTTCAGGGGGGCGACGGATACGCATGAGAAAGTGCCCTTCGTCGGGTGTTTGCACGCGGCGCAAGCCCAGATGGTTCGCCATTCCCTCGGCGATGCGCTGCATGGTGGCGGTGTGCGCGCCCGCCGCGCTAAGGTAGAACGTTTCAAATGCGCCAGGTGGGTGCAGGTGCACAATGGCAGCAGCGGCGGTGCAGAGCGCGCGCCAATGTTGGTCGCCCAGCAAGGCGCGCGGGCGGGGCACATCCAAGCGGTGCAGTTGGAACACCGCCAGCACTGTCTTCAAATCGAACAGGCGGCGCGGCGCATCCCCAAAGCGGAAGCGCACCGCACCACGCAACGCCACCGGCTCCATCGAGACGTGCGGCTGAAGGCGTCTGCGCACCTCTTCCGCCGCCAGCGCTTCCAGCCCATCCGCGACGTCGGCTTCGTAGAGCGGGGCGGGCAGCGCGCTTTGCGTCGCCTCGGTTCGCCTGCGGCGGGATTTTGATTTGGCTGAACGATGTTTGCGCTTCAAAACTGCGTTTTCCCCGTGAATGTGAAGTTGCGAATGACGGCGGCAGGGACTTTCATGGCGCCGACCGTGCCAAAAGAGGCCAGTATGCGCCGTTCGCGGCTCAACGCCACAACATTTTGCAATGCTTCAACATAACTTTGGGTAAAGCGCAAGTTCTTGATAGGGGCGACGATTTCGCCGTTTTCGATCAGGAACGTGCCGTCGCGCGTAAGCCCCGTCACGATGACGCGACCGGGGTTGACGGTGCGCGTGTAGTTGAAGCGCGTCACGTAGATACCACGCTCGACATGGCGCACCAGTTCGCTGCGCGGGGTCTCCCCAGCCGCCAGGTGGGGATGCAGCGGCACAGGTCCCCACCAGTTGGGGGCGGGCAGGGCGTGCCCAGTGCTCTCTGTGCCTGCGCGCGCCGCCCACCGCGAATCCCACGCCACAGCACGGGCAACGCCGTGTTCAACCAGGGGCAGGCGCTGGCGTACAACCCCCTCAAAGTCAACCGGCAAGGGCAACCCGTCTGGCGACAAGCCGTCGTCAATGATGGTGATGTTTTCACCAAGCACCTGCTCGCCCAGTTTGCCGCTCACAAAACTGCGTCCTTCAGCGTAGGCTTGCCCCCCAAAGCCCAGCGAACAGACAAACGAGAGGATATCCGCCATGGCGTAGGTGTCCAACACGACGTCGTACACACCGGGTTCCAGGTCAATAGGGTTGCGACTGCGCGTCGCCGTTTCAACGGCTTCACGCCCCAGGTCGGCAACGGGAATGGCGTTCAGGTCGCGGTGGGCGCCGGCGGCGTAGCCGCTTCCTGTGTCGCTCATCACCACGGTCACAAACGAAGCCACGGTGCGCGGCACATAGCGTTCGACGCCGTGCGAGTTGGCGATGTAGAGCGCCTGTGTGTTGGTTTCGAGCGCCCCACTCGCCACATGCCCCGCCGCGTCAGCAGTGCGGCAGACGTCACCTACGAGGTCGGCGCGGCGTTCGGGCGTGGCTGAGGCGGTGGCTTCGCTCCACGTTTCGGTTTCAGGGGTGGGGCGCGTATCGTGCGGCAAGCCGGGCCAATCAGGCACAGGCGGCGTATTCGCGGCAAGCGCTTCGGCCTGTTCGAGCGTTTTCAGCAGTGCGTCGCGGTCGGCGCTATTGCTGATTGCCACGCCCACGCGCCCCCCTTTTACCACGCGGATACGGGCTTCCAGGTTATGCTCGGCAACGTTTTGGTGAATTTCATTGTTGGCGAAGCGGGTCAGGCGGGCATGGGTAGCCAGCAAGACGACTTCGGTTTCATCTGCGCGGCTGGCGAGCAACACCGTCTGGGCAAGGTCGCGCAAGGTTTGTTCGTTCAACATGGGTGGCTCCTTTGTCCTTCACGTTTTGCCTGCATGTTCCCGGCATTACTGGGTGCCGAAGACGCGGATACCGCGGAAACGGGCGGGGGCAGCGCCATGCCCCACATGGCTGAGTTGCATGGGTTGCCCTTTGCCGCAGTTGGTGACGCCCCAGAGTGTCCAGTAGTCTGCGTTGCAGACGGCGTCGCACGCGCTCCAAAATTCAGGGGTGATGCCGGTGTAATTCGCGTTCTTGTAGAGTTGCCCAAGTTTCCCGTTTTTGATTTCGCGGCAGACTTCTACCCCAAATTGGAAGTTGAGCCGCTTATCGTCAATGCTCCATGAGCGGTTCATTTCAAGATAGAGCCCATGCTCGGTGTCGGCAATCAAATCTTCAAGCCGCCATGTCCCCGGTTCGAGGTTGATGTTGGTCATACGAATGAGAGGGATGCGGTTCCACCCATCGGCGCGCATGGTGCCGTTGCTGGTGGGGGGCGCATTCGGCACAATTTCGTGCAATTGTTGTGCCGTCTCGCGGCTGGTCAAATAGCCCACAAAGAGCCCGTTGCGCACGATATCCACCCGTTGCGCGGGCACACCTTCATCGTCCCAGCCAAAGGTGCCCAACCCCAGCGGCGCGGTGGCGTCGGCAACGATATTGACGACGTCGCTCCCGTAGCGCAACGTGTAGAGCCTGTCGGGCGTGAGGAAACTGGTGCCGGCAAACGCCGCTTCGGTGCCAAAGACGCGGTCGAGTTCGATAGGATGCCCACAACTTTCATGGACTTGAAGCGCCAACTGCGTTGAGTCAATAATCACGTCGAACGTCCCGCTCGGTGCCACCGGCGCATGCAGCAATTCAACGGCTTCATGCGCAATGCGCTCGGCATTGCCCACCAGGTCAAGGCGGCGGACATGCTCAAAGCCCCCCGTGACTTGTTGCTGGGCAAACAACCCCGGATAACTGCGCTGCTGGACGTCGCCATTCCCCACGGCAATGGCTTGAATGCCGCCGCCGCTCTCGTAGAGCACCTGCTCGGTGAGCGCCCCTTCACTGTTGGCGAAGAATTTATGTTCACGCATGGCGGCAAGTTTCGCAAGCGTGATGCGCACGCCATTGACACGGCGCATAGCGGTATCGGCTTCCAGAAGAAGGGCGATTTTTTCTTCCAGCGACACCGCAAAGGGGTCTTCCTCAATGGGGGTCTGGTAGAAGCCGCGCGAGGTTACCGGTGGACCAAGCCGCACAGGTTGTTTGTGTACGCGGGCGCTGGCGCGGGCGATGCGCACCGCCTCGGCGGCGACGCGGTCAATTTCCTGGGGGGTGAGCAGATGGCTGGCGCTAAACCCCCACGCGCCATCTACGACCACCCGCACGCCCAAACCGAGGCTTTCGGTTTCCTGCAACGTTTCGACGGCGCTGTTCCGCACGAGAATGTTTTGGTGCCGCTGGTGGACGATTCGCGCATCGGCGTACTGCGCGCCAAGGGCAACAGCCGTATCCACAGCGCGCTGAACAAGGTCTTGCATGGGAGAACTCCTTTGTTCGGTTGATAGAATTCGGTACGTCACGAACGCGACGCCTGGCACGCTTCACATGGGCACAACGAGCGCAAAAGCGACCATGTGTAGTAGCCGCCGCTGTGCCCATCCGCCCAGTAGATGTGAAGCGCATAATTGCCCGCTTCGCTCACCGCCGTCGGTTCGATACTGGCGCGCGAAAACGTCTCATCGGGCTCGCCCTGCGCCAGGCGACGACGCGCCTGCTCGCAAAAGGCGCATGGGCAGGCTTCGCGCACCACATGCAGCGGGATGAGGCTTTCATGGTCATCTTGCCAACGCACGTACATGAGCGCGCGCTTGGGGTCAACGATAAGTTGTTTGGGCTTGGGTTCTTTCGCTGGTGTGGTCATAGGCATTCTTGTTGACAAGATTAGTTAGCAAGGCATACTATCGAAAAATGGAACGCGCGGCAAATGGAAGAAGGGGGTGAAACAGCCGCCGCTCGCCTCGCGTATATTCGCATGTGGGGCGTTGCTCCCACACATTCCCAACACAACGAGGAGGACGCTATGGGTTGCCTTGGATTTTTGATGTGGATTTTGATTGGCGGTCTGGCCGGTTGGGCTGCCAGTGTCGTCATGGGCACAGATGACCGCCAGGGCTGCTTGACGAATATCCTGCTTGGCATCGTCGGTGGGATTGTTGGCGGGTTCTTGCTCCGATTGGCGGGCTTTCACACACGCCCGGGCATTTTCGCCAGTTTCCTGACCGCTTTTATTGGTGCGGTTCTGTTGCTGGCAATTTTCCGCCGACGCTAAGCAAACAAGCATACCACGTTCGACAGTCGCGCCATTCTGCTTATAGTGTGAGCCGTTTCTGAAACCTGACGGGTGCCGCCACCTGTCAGGTTTTGGTTTGTCGGTGGCTTGAACCTTTCGGATTGAGGGAAGCAGATGATTGATACACGCGAACGCTCACGCGCGAATATGCGCTTGCTCGTGCTGGTCTTGCTGCTGTTGGTGCTCTCCATTCTGGGCAGCATCTGGCAGGCTGTCCGCCTGGGGCGCAATGTCGGCGGTACACGCGAGAACGTCACGCCCTACGTGGCGACCTACCTGGAAGCGCTGGAAGCGGGCGACACCGCCGCCTTGCAAAGCATGGCCGACCCCAACGCCGACCCCGCCTGGCTGGCGGTTCTGGCGACCGAACCCCGCCGCCTGTGGGTTCCTCTTACGGAGTGGCACATTGAGCGTGTTGCTGAACTCGAAGGGACGAACATTGTACAAGTTTCGCTCAACGGCACTTTTGACGCCGACGGCGTGCCTGTTTCAGCGTATTGGCGGCTCTACTTTGTGCAAGACGGCGAGCAATGGCGACCTACATTCCCCAATGTCACCGCCACGTGGGGTCCGCAAACCACTTTGCCTTTTGCCGAAGGCATCCGCATCACCTATCGGCTGGATGAAGCGCGCGACGTCCCGCCCGCATTGTCAGACCTTTTCACCTTCCTGGAAGATGTGCGCCGCCTGACGGGCAGTCGCGACGAGGCGCTTCTACTGATTGCCATTGACCCGCTGGAACCCTTCGAGGCTGTCACGCTTCAAGAGACGGATGAAGGCATGCTTATCGCGGCACGCTCACCGTGGACGTCATACGGTTTCCTAGCGCCCGAAACCGAGTTGCGTGCGCGTATCGCCTGGGGGATTTTGCAGACCGTAGAAACCGCTTCACCCCGCCAACGCGCGGCGTTGCAAGCCGTAGCGCGTTTTTGGGTGGGGCAGGTGAACGAGGTGCACCCCTTCTTCGACACCGCCCTCATTCGCGAAGTCGAAACATGGGGCGCAGATGTCCCCCCGCTTGCCGCTGTCCTGTCGGGAGAAGCGCCCGCAACCCTGCAAACAACCGCATACCTCTGGTTGCTGAGCGAAGGACTAACAACGGGGCAGGTCGCACAAATCGTCGAAGCCACTTCATCGGAGCAAATAGAGCATCTGCTGACAACATGGCGCGGGCAAACGCCTGAGGAACTCAACACGGCGTGGCAACAAGCCGTGCAAACACGCTATCGGCCCTAGAAGGCGGCACGCGGGCGCGAGTGAATGGCGCGGCGCACTCGTCGAAACTGAAACTCACTCGACCCAATGCGGATGATGTCTTCATCTTGCAAGGAGGCCACAGCGTTGATCCGCTTGCCGTTCAAAAAGGTGCCATTGGTGGAGTAATCAATAATCGTGAACTCGTGAGGAGATGTGGGATCATTACGGTGGGTGATGTGGGCATGCAACCGCGAAACCCCTTCTTCGCGGATGACAATGTCCGCATCATCCGCACGTCCAATCGTCAAGGTTGTGCCGGGGCGAATCAAGAATGTTTGACCACGCAACGGACCTCGAATGGCGTTGAGAACGCCCACAGGAGCGGAACGCTGCCCGGTCGCCTGGTCCTGACGGCTGGGCACCGATGAAGCGCGCCCTATCACCTCGTTTGGCGCTGTCATGAGGCTGGAAATGGGGATGGCCTGCTGGTCGGTCGTCTCCCACGAAGCAGGCGCCTCATCACCGGGGCGTGTGTACCACATCACCAGCACGCCAAACAAAAAGCCAATGGCGGCGCTTATAAAGACCAGCAAGTAGTCAATTTCACCCATACCCCGGCAGCTCCCCGTGATTGATCTCCCTGCAATGGCTATTGTAAATCAGAACAAAGGCACTTTCAAGCCGGTTTGAACACAAAAAGCGCAACAATGTATGCCACATATCCCGCAAACATCAACGCGGCGCGTTTGCGGTCAATGTGTTCGTGGTACACCAGGGGCCACAGCCCAATGGCAAACGCCAACATCACCGGTGTTTGCACCGTGAGCACATTCTGGCTAATGCTGATGGGACGTACCAGTGACGTAATCCCCAAAATCGCCAGAATGTTGTAGATATTCGAGCCGATGATATTCCCCACAGAAATATCACTTTCGCGGCGGAACGCTGCCACCAGCGAGGTCGCTAATTCAGGCAGCGAGGTTCCAAACGCCACCAACGTGACACCAATCACCAACTCGCTGACGCCAATCGCGCGCGCAATCGCCACAGCGTTGTCCACCGTCAGTTGCGCACCAATCATGAGCACAACCAACCCCACTCCCAACCGTCCGACTTCCTGCAAGCGGTTGATTTCACCGCTCGTTTCAATCAATTCCTCGACTTCCTCAAATTCGGCGAACTCTTCCGCCAGTCCATTCCCGCGCTCGGCTTCCCAATACGCCCCCACATTGAAAGCAATCAACCCCAGCACCATCAGCAAGCCGTCCAACCGGCCGATACTTCCATCCCACATGAAAATCACCAGGGCGAACGAAATCCCAATCATCAAGGGCAATTCGCGGCGCACAATGCGCGAATGCACAACGATGGGGAAAATAAGCCCGGTCAGCCCCAGAATCAAGCCGATGTTGGCAATGTTGGAGCCAACCACATTGCCGATGGAAATATCACTCGACCCACGTATCGCCGCCGTCAAACTCACGAGCAATTCGGGAGTTGACGTGCCAAATGCGACAACGGTCAAGCCAATGACCAGCGGCGAAACGCCAAACGACTGCGCGAGACGCGCCGCGCCTTTCACCAGCCAGTCAGCGCCAAAAAAGAGCCCAACCAGGCCAATGACAATCAGGATGAGGTGTAGGGCCATCGTGCTTCACTCCTGTGAGTTGAAGGGTATGTACAGTGTTAGCGAGTATATGAATACGAAAAAAATTGACAAAGCGTTTTAGCGTTTGTGATATTTTTCACCCCGTACTTGTACGCTTGCTTGAAGTATGATATTATCGCGGCCGTTTCAAGCGCTGTGTCCTCAAATTCTATGCGAACCAGCAACAAGGAGGGTGAACCGTGAACGAAGTCATGCTTGGCCTTGTTGCCGGTGTGTTGGCCTTGATGATGGTGCTTGTTCTGGCACGCCAGGTCTTGGCCAAAGATACCGGCACGCCGGAGATGCAACAGATTGCCAGTGCTGTGCAGGAAGGCGCAACAGCCTTTTTGCGCCGCGAATACACTTATCTTGCCGTCTTCGTTGTCATTGTAGCAGTGCTGCTGGCTGTGGCGATTGCGCCATTGACGGCGTTCAACTTTATCGTTGGGGCTATTACATCCGCTTTGACCGGTTTTATTGGCATGAACATTGCCGTTCGCGCCAACGTGCGCACCGCCTCGGCCGCCCGTGAAGGGTTGAACCCGGCGCTGCGTGTCGCCTTTTCGAGCGGTGCAGTCATGGGGCTTTCGGTCGTTGGGTTCGGTGTGCTCATGCTCTCGTTGCTCTACCTGATTACCGGCGGCAACATTGAAGCGCTGGCCGGCTTCGGGTTTGGGGCGTCGAGCATTGCCCTGTTTGCCCGTGTGGGTGGCGGGATTTACACCAAAGCCGCCGACGTCGGCGCCGACCTGGTCGGGAAGGTGGAAGCCGGCATTCCCGAAGACGACCCGCGCAACCCCGCCGTCATCGCCGACAACGTGGGCGATAACGTGGGTGACGTGGCCGGTATGGGCGCTGACCTCTTCGAGTCCTATGTCGGCTCAATCATTGCCGCCGCAACGATTGGCGCTTTCAACCTGAAAGACACCAACGCCATCGCGCTCCCCTTCTGGATTGCCGGCGTGGGGATTATCGCGGCAATCATCGGGACGTTCTTTGTGCGCACGAAGGAAGACGCCTCGCAAGAAGATTTGCTGAAAGCCTTGCGCGCCGGTGTGTATGGCGCTTCGGCGATTTTTGTGGTGCTCGCCATTGGCGTGACGCTCTACCTCAACCAGGGCTGGAATGTCGTGTGGGCGATTCTGGCGGGTTTGGTGGCTGGTTTGGCGATTGCCTACTCAACGGAATACTTCACCGCCTACACCTACCCGCCCACGCAACGCATTGCCAAAGCCAGCCTCACCGGGGCGGCTACGAACATCATTGAAGGTTTGGCTGTGGGGATGCTGAGCACTGTGCCGCCCACGTTGATTGTAGCGGTGGCGGTTCTTGTGGCGTATCAGTTTGCCGGCATCTACGGTATCGCCATTGCGGCTGTGGGGATGCTCTCGACGTTGGGGATTACACTGGCGACCGACGCCTACGGCCCCGTGGCGGACAACGCTGGTGGAATTGCTGAAATGGCGCACCTGCCGCCGGAAGTGCGCAACCGCACCGACGCGCTGGACTCGCTGGGCAACACCACTGCCGCTACCGGGAAGGGCTTTGCCATTGGTTCGGCGGCGTTGACGGCGTTGGCGCTGATGACTGCGTACACCGAAGCCGTCAACCTGGAAGTTGTGGACTTGCTGACGCAAAAAACGGTTGTCGGTTTGCTGATTGGCGCTATGTTGCCCTATCTCTTCTCATCGCTGACCATGACGGCGGTCGGTCGCGCGGCGGGCGCTATCATCGAAGAAGTGCGCCGCCAATTCCGCGAAATTCCGGGCATTATGGAAGGCACCGCCAAGCCCGACTACGCCCGCTGTGTGGGCATTAGCACCGAATCGGCGTTGCGCGAAATGATGCTGCCCGGTGCACTGGCGGTGATTGCGCCCATCGTGACGGGCTTTGTGCTGGGCGCGGAAGCCCTGGGCGGCTTGCTGATTGGCGCGATTGCTTCGGGCTTCATGCTGGCGGTCACCATGGCGAACGCCGGCGGCGCCTGGGACAACGCGAAGAAGTACATCGAAGCAGGCAACCTGGGCGGCAAAGGGTCAGACGCCCACAAAGCCGCCGTGGTGGGTGATACAGTGGGCGACCCCTTCAAAGACACGAGCGGGCCGTCGCTGAACATTCTCATCAAGTTGATGAGCATTGTGGCGCTGGTACTGGCACCGTTGCTCATCTAACAGGCAAACGACTGGCAAAGGGGGCGATGCGCCCCCTTTTTTCATGTTCGCAAAGGCCGGGGGCTTGTCGAGTGTTTTGTTTTTCGGTACCATGTGCCTAACTCACCCGTCAAACCTATGAAGCAAGTGCCGATGGGAGTTTTCCATGCTCGATGAAATTGCCGCCTTGAAAAGTCAGGCCGGGTTTGCAGAACCGCATGAGTGGATTCTCAATGGCGAGTTGCTAACGATTGGGCGCTGGCCTGACAACGATATTGTGCTTGCCCATCGTGATGTAGCCCAACATCATGCCTCGGTTCACCGTTCAAGCGATGGATTTGTGATTGAGGATTTGGGAAGCGACAATGGAACGTTTGTGAATGGTGAACGTGTGCACTCCTCTCAACCGCTCCACAATGGCGATCTTATTTACATTCCCCCACATTTTGAGTTGCTTTTTTATATCAAACAACCCACTATCAAATCAGGGCGGTTGATTGGCGTGCATGTTGATTCGGAAGCACATGAAGTGTATGTCAACGGGCAATTGCTTGAACCACCACTTAGCACAGCCCAATACACGCTCTTGCTGCTTCTGCTTCGGCGGGCTGGTGAAATTGTTGAACGCGAAGAGATTGTCAGCCTGATTTGGCCGCCACATGAAGCCGACCACGTGAGCGACCAGGCGATTGACGCCCTTGTGCGCCGCCTGCGCGAACGCCTGGCCGAGATTGACCCCGACCATCAATATATCCTCACCATTCGGGGGCATGGTTTTCGTTTTGAAAATCGCGAATGACGCCCGCCACTTTGCTGCATGAAAAAACGGCTCTCTGTGCGAGAGCCGTTTTTTGTTGCCAGGTGCGCCATCAGTATCGGAAGATGGCGGCGACAGGCGTCGTTGTAGCGGGCATCCGCTCGGATGGCAAGGCGAACACTGTCCCCCCGTTGCGCAACGTATGGACGACCGCAAAATCGAGAAGGTCAATGCTTTCAGGCGTTTGTTCGGCATGGATGCTCACATCGCCCGATTCACGATTGAACGTCCCCCACACAGGGCGATCAACATCGGCAAAGAGTACCTCAACGCGGGCAAAATAAGCCGCCGGTACAATTTCGCGCATCTCGGTGGCGGCGCGGGGGCTTTGTGTGCCCAGCAAGTGCTCAAAAAGCGCAATGGCATCCTTTTCGCGCTCCATGAAAATGGGGCGCATAATGCCGTATGCGCGTGCATGCAATTCGTCAGACGAGAGGGTGTCCGGGTTCGCGTCAATATCGTTGGGCGCAAGGCGCGGGTAGCGGGAAACTTCGCGAAAAATACCACGCAAATGCGCCACCCCAGCCAGCACAACCCAAGGCTGCTCGGCGCCCAACATCTCGCGAAGCCCCGCATCTACGGCTTTGAGGTAGCGTACCATTGCCTCTTTGCGCCAGTTCTCATCGCCGCCGCCCCCCTGCCCGTGGAAGACGACCGAGCCGGTTGTCCCGCGGTCAGTTTGAGCAACCACGCCACTGTGGAATTGCAATGTGCGTTCAAATTCATCGTACTGCAAAATTTCACCTAAACTCTTCGGCATGCTCTCGGCGGCGACTTCGTGCAACGTGTATTTGCTGCCTTCATACAGCCGCACGCCCCCCAGGTTGAGTGCGAGGACATAGAAACGTCCATCATTGGCGAACAGCCGCAACAAAGGCTTGATGGCAAAGCGGTCGGCGACATACACGAGCTCACGTGTATCGTGCGGCAAATGATACGTCTCAAACAGATTGGGCCCCACAAACATCGCCAGTGTACGACTCGCATTCCGCCAGAAAAGTCGATCATCCAGAACGGCGCGCGCCGGCTGCAACAAAGCCTCAGCGTCGGGGGCGCGCATCCCTCGTTCAATCAGCCGCTCCTGGGCTTCGGCGAGCAAGTTCTTGAGGTGGATGGGGAATTTTTGCGTCTCCGGTCCCACACCAAGGGTGGGCATGTAGATGGTCACGCATGATGGGGCACGATACTCCATGAGGCTGCGTAATTGGTCGCGGGTCAGATATGCCATAGACTACTCCTTTCGTCCGTGACTTGCTCGACCTTTCAATGTGCGGATGGGTGGCGTGTGGGGCGTGCTTGTACTCTACCAAGAGAGGGGGAGACCTGTCAAGTATGGTGTGTGAATCAAAAATGCCACGCGCCATGCGTGGCATTTCGAGTGCGGGGTGTGAGACGTTGGACGGGGCTTATGAAAGAGGTTGGTGCTTCAAGCGTCCGAGTAAATCAAGCAGCGCTTGCATGTCAATGGGCTTCACGAGGAAAAACTCAATCCCCAGTTCCTGCACCATCGGCATATACTGCGACTCCGCGGAGACAACCAGGATGTGGGTCCCATCATGTTGCAGCATGGATGTCCAACGGCGCAGGAAGTCGAAACTGTTTTCTTGCACAAGGTTCAAATCGCAGATGAAAAAGTCAAAATGGCGTGTCTGTAAGGCGCGCGTGGCATCGTATATTGTCGAAACGGCTTCGACGTCGTAGCCGCCTAGAGCAGAGAGCATTTTCTGATAGAGGGCGAGCAGTTCCTGATTGTCTTCCAGCACAAGAATACGTGCGCTCATAAGAGACTCCTTTGGTGATTGAACTGTCTCCTTGTAAGTATACGTGAAAAAGCACAAAAATGGAACAATTAGAAAAGGTATTTTTGTTGAAAATCCTAGGAAAAGGGTCATGGGGCTTGCTGGTCCCTTTTTTCAATCAAAGGGACTTTTGTACTTTGCACTCCTTTGCTTTCTTCCTTGTCGTTGACAAGTTGCGCCGTGTGGCCTATGCTTCTGTGTAGCATAAATGGCTATACGAAAAAAAAGGAGGCGGTATGGGGAAACCACGTCAACTTTCGCTCTTTTCCACCGACGATGAAACACCATCAAATGAATCAGCGCCTATCATCGAAACGCCACCATTGCGCCCCACGGCAACGTTGGCTGCCGCTATCAACGCCTACCGCGACTACATGCTCCGCAAAAAATTCAGCCAGCATACCATCAAAGCCTTCACCAGCGATTTGCGGCTTCTCATGCGCTATTTGGGCAAAACAACCCCTATCAACACGATTCGCACAGCCCATCTCAAACAATTCCTGACGTGGCTACGCGAGGAACGAGGCGTTCCCTGCTCTCCCAAGTCGTATCAACGGCGTATCACCACACTCAAATCGTTCTTCAAATGGCTACACGATGAAGGCATTCTGCCGACCGACCCCGCCGCGCCGATCATTCACCAACGTGCGGCAACACCGCTCCCCGAAATTCTGTACGATGACGAAATCGAGCGCATTTTGGCCGTGGCACGCCGGCGCCGCTTTGACCCCGACACGCCCGACGCACGCCCCTATTTGCTGTTTACGCTGCTTCTCAAAACGGGCATCAAAAAAGGGGAATGCGCAAACATTAAACTGACCGACATTGACACCAGTCACGCGGACGCCCCCGAACTGTATGTGCGCTACAAAGACCCCCGCCATGCCCACAAAGAGCGCAAACTGGCATTGCCCCGTGATTTTGCCGAGGTGTTGCGTGAATATCTCGCACAGTACGAGCCAGACGAGCACCTTTTCGAGTGCACGCCGCGCAATCTGGAATACGTGTTGCAGGGGCTTGCCGAAGAAGCCGGGGTTGTCAAGGGGTGTTCATTCGCCATGCTGCGCATGACCTGCGCCGTGCGCGATTGGCAAGCGGGAATGCCGCCGGAGCGATTACGGCGCAAATTGGGGTTGAGCGAGATTACATGGCGCGAGACAGAGCCGAAAATCGCGATTCTGGCCGAGCGGGGGCTGTAAACAGGCTGTTTACTGCCCCCCCGGCACGATGGGCGCAAATGTGCGGAAAAGCGCCGTGTAGCGCCAAACAGCAGCAGTGAGGCGCCCATCGGTGTCGCGACCGCCCATGATGTAGAGATAGGGGTCGGCGGCAAGGAAAGCGCCCCCTATTTGTGCTTGCCCTTCCGGTAGCGGTATGTACGTCCATTCTTGTGTATTGGGGTTGGAATGCCAGATACCTTTTCCATCGAAGAAGTACAATGTTTCGGCGAGCACCGCCGCTGAGACACGCGCCATGGGCACAGGCAAGGGGCGCACCGGCTCAAGGAGCAGCTGCGTACCATCCTTGCGTATCTGCCACCCCTCATCAGTTGGAGCACCATCGGGCGTTTCCCCTCCATAGACAAAGAGCCCTTGCCGCGTAACGGCTGCCGCGGGAAAGAGCCGTGCTTCTTCAAGCGTGGCCGTTTCCGTCCAGGCATCTTCATCCGGGGAGTAGCGCCAAATCGTTGCCTGCGCCTGCGCGCCATCCCACCCGCCGATGAGATAGAGCGCGCCTTCAAACGCCACCATTGCGCCACGGCTGCGCGGTGCGGGAAGCGGTGCGCCCTGTTCCCATGTTTCTGTGTCAGGCGTATAGACCCACACGGCATCGCTCACGCTGCCGTCGGCTGTTTCCCCACCTGCAAGGTAAAGCCGCCCGCCAAGCCAGGCGCTTTGTGCATGACGTAGCGCAAGCGGCACAGCAACACTTTCTTGCCATGTATCCGCTTGGGCGTCATAGAGCCAGAAGGCGCTGGTCATCCCATTTTCGCTTTCACCACCAACCAGCGCCAAGAAGCGGTCGGTCGGCGTAGCGGCCATATCAGCCAACGGGGCGGGCATTGGCTGAAGCGCCACCCACCGTTGCACAAGTTGCTCGGCACTCACAAATACGGTTGCCGGCTGCTCTTCAGCAGAAGGCTGGAACAACCGCCACATGATCACCATGAGCAAAAGCATCACCGCAACAACACCACTCCCTACAATCCACTGCGTCCATGCGCGCTCACGCGGGCGCACAACAGGCGCCGTCTCGGTAGTTGAGGCTGGGGCTGGGGCTGTTGCGTCCGTTGCTCCTTCCGACGCGGCGACAGGCAGCTCAGACACGGTGGGCGAGACGGCTTCAGACGCGGGCGCTGCATCTGGCGGGGGTGTTGTTTCGGCTTCGGGTGATTCGGCGGGCTGTTCAACCCCCGGCAATGTAATCAAGCCGTCGCGCAACCCGACCATGGAAGCCTCGGTGCGCGAAGAGACGCCCAATTTTTCATAGATATTGCGCAAATGCACCTTCACGGTGTTGGGGCTAATGTGGAGTTCGCGGGCAATTTCCTGATTGGTTGCCCCTTTGGCGACCAATTCCAAAACTTCCAGTTCTCGCGGGCTCAAAACCGGTTCTTCTGACATCGTTGCAGGCATCTGTTACTTTACCAGGTTCGGGATTTGTGGGACTGGCGAATTATGCCACACAGTGGACGATGCGCCAAAACGCTTGTGGGGGATATTTCCTTGAAAACAGAGACATCTGGCACTAACAAAAAAGCCCACCGTGTTGGTGGGCTAGGATTGGCAGCATGTCGGCAAACGGGGTTATTTCTTCTTTTTCTTCTTGACGATGTCGCGGATATCCTTGCTGGGACCCAACTTCTTGTCCAGTTCCTCGGCGATCTTGCGCGGATCCTTCTTCTTGCCCATGGGAGCCTCCTTTCATCACTCGGTTGGCGTTTCTGCTCCCATGGTAGAAATGGTTTATCAAAAAAGCGTGAACGGATTGTAAATGCAAAATGATCGTTCATTCATACAGGAGCGCATTTTGTTGCTTTACACCCGCGCTGCAACATCCGCAGCGGCTTGCGCAACCAGTGGAATGAGTGTCCCAAAGGCGGCAAAGCGTTCATCTTGCGTTTGCCCCGCGACATAGCGTTTGTAAATTTGCGCGAGAATGACCACGATGCGGTAGAGCCCCAATGTGTGGTAGAACCCGATATGCCGAACATCGCGGCCACTGCGCTGGGCGTACCGTTCAACCAGCTCTTCACGACGCATAAAATCATACCCCGTGGGCATAATCCAGGCGGCCATCGCCCGCATATGCGGTGGGTCGTCAGGCTCCGTCCAGTAGGCCAGCAGCGCCCCCACATCACTCAATGGGTCGCCCAGCGTGCACATATCCCAATCAAAAATCGCCACCAGGCGCGCGGGGTCGTCCTCGGCAAACATGGCGTTGTCAAGTTTGTAATCGTTATGTACAAGCGTCGGGGGCTGTTCGGGCGGTTCATGCGCCAACAGCCAGGCATGCAACTCATCCATCAGCGGCAAATCGTGCGTTTGGGCGGCTTGCCAGCGCCGATACCAGCCTTCAATTTGGCGGTGGATGAAGCCCTGCGGCTTGCCCAAATCACTCAACCCCAAGGCTGCAAAATCCACTGCATGAAAATCAGCCAACGCATCTACCAGCGCCGCACTCATCAAGCGCGCCGCGTTGGGGATAGCGGCAAACTGGGGCGGCATCTCGCGGCGTACCACCACACCCACGCGCCGCTCCATGACGAAAAAGGGCGCACCGATGACGCTTTCATCTTCGCAAAACAGAAAAGCACGCGGCGCCAGCGGGAACGCCTGCCAGAGCACAGAAAGCACGCGATACTCGCGGTGCATATCATGCGCCGAGGGCGGCAACGGTCCTTGGGGTGGGCGGCGCAAGACGTATTGGTGCGTGCCGTAGTCGAGCAGGTAGGTCAGGTTTGCCGCACCGCCACCAAACTGACGCACACGCAAAGGGTTTTCACTCCCCGGCAAACGCCCGCGCAAATAGGTCGCCAAACGCTCAACCGGTATTTCTTCACCCGGACGCATTGGGATGGTTTCGTCGAAAGCCATTTCGCGCTCCTCCCATGCACATAGCGGTATCTGACCGCCGATTTTCCCCAAAACAGTAGAAGCAAACGCCCGCTGCGTCAAGCCTTTTTGGCATAAAAAACCTGGCAGGCGTGTACCAACCTGCCAGGTTGAACATGTGCGTGCGCTCTGCGCGCCCTGTTTCAGCTTTGCTGCGCCGTTTCCGCGCCAGATTTGAGCGCGTTGAACAGTTGCTCGATATCGCTGGTGCGCACAAATGCGGTAATGCTGTCCCCCGCCTGGAAAACGGTTTGCCCATGCGGAATCAGCATGCGCCCATCACGGCGCACAGAGATGATAATGCTGTCCTGCGGCAAGAGTGGCGCAATCTCGACAAGCCGTTTGCCAACCGCCGCATCTCCCTCATTCAACGTAATGTCAACAAATTCAGTGCCGTCAATATTGCGCAACTGCGCCCGTTTGGCACGGTGTTGCAGTTCCGCACGGCGCGCCAACGCCATGTTGTACGCCCGTATGACTTCCTCACGCCGAATGACGCCCAGCACATGCGTGGGGTCTTCACGCGCAACCACGGGCAAGCGCCCATAGCCGCGAATCCCCATGCGCGTCAACACTTCGGCGAGGGTTTCATCGGGGAACGCAACAACCAAACGCGCCCGCGGTGTGCCGATTTCCGTCACGTGTGTGCTCCGCGGCAAACCTTCCTCCACCGCGCGGTCCAGGTCGCTGACGGTGACCAGCCCCCAGAGTTTGCCTTTGTCATCCAACACCAACGCACCGTGGCGGTGCGTGCGGGCAAAGAAGTCCGACAATTCGGTGAGGGTCGTATTCGTGGAAACCGCGCCAAAGTCGCGGCTCATCACTTCGCCCACCGTCACCGCCTGCAGCACGTCCACATCGCGCCCGGCCTGAATGGTAATGCCCTTGCGTTTGAGTTTGAGCGTGTAGATGGATTCCTTGAACAAGGCTTCGGCAAAGAAGGTTGCAATCACGGTTGCCAGCATGAGCGGCAAAATCAGTTTGTAATCGTTCGACATCTCGAACACAATAAGCACTGCCGTAATGGGCGCACGCGCCGCACCGGCAAACGTCGCCGCCATGCCAACAATGGCATACGCGCCAGGGTTCACCGCCACATCAGGCCAAATGGCATGGGCGACCTGCCCGACGATACCACCCAGCACCGCCCCCATGAAGAGGCTCGGCGCAAAAACACCGCCCGAGTTCCCCGAACCAAGCGTGAAACTGGTCGCCGCCAGTTTCAACAGGAGCAAGACCGCCATCATTTGCAACGTGAGCGGGATATTTTCAGCAATCAACTCACCAATCATGTGCAAGCCGGGTCCCAGCACTTCACGCCCCGGCAGCAACAAAGCGACCGCCCCCGTGAGCACCATCCCCAAAGCGGTTTTGATGGGCATTGGCACAGACCAATTGTCGAAGAAATCTTCCAACGCATAAAGCACACGAATGAAGATGACCGCCAACACTGCCGCCAACAGTCCCAACACCACGTAAATGGGAAGTTCACCAAGATGGTGCAGGGGATACGCCGGTACAGCAAAGGCCGGCTGATCACCGAGGTAAATACGGCTGATAATACTCGCCGAGACGGCGCTAATCACCACCGCCCCAAAGTTGCGGGCGCTAAAACGCCCCAAAATCACTTCCAGCGCGAAAATCGAGCCGGCAATGGGCGCGTTGAAGGTTGCGGCAATCCCCGCCGCCGAGCCCGCCGCCACAAGTGTCTGCACGCGGTCGTTTGAAAAACGCAAGAATTGCCCCACTGTGGAGCCAAGCGCCGCCCCCACCTGCACGATAGGGCCTTCACGCCCAGCCGACCCACCGGCACCAATGGTCAACCCCGACGCCAGAATTTTCACCAGCGCCACACGGGGGCGAATGCGCCCACCACGTACCGCTACCGCTTCCATCACTTCGGGGACACCATGCCCTTTGGCTTCACTCGCCCAACGCGAGACCATCACCCCCACAATAACACCAGCGATTGCCATAAAGGCAATCAGCCCTACGACCCCCATCTGCTGCTCAAACGTCAGCCGCAAATTGGTAATCTGCTGAATCAGCCAGATAAAAACAACCGCACCATACCCTGTGCCAACCCCTACGAAAACCGCTGTGCTCAACAACACCACTTCTTCGGGTGGGTGCCAACGCGCAATAGCCGCCAGCCGCTCCACCCAAAGCGCCCATTGTGAAGGTGCGGGAACATCAGCTTGGGACATCTCGTCACGCACTGTCATCTTCTCTCCCTCCTCAGCGTGGAATCAGCCGGCGAGTATAGACCGCTCAGACAAACAGGCAACACGCGTTGTGCACAGCTTGCCGCCGAGCATAGCTGTTTTATAGTACCCCGCACATGGCACCAACACCCATCCCTGACATCGGAGGCGCATCATGAAAAGGTGGTTTCGTCGTTGGCTGCGCGATCCCCGTTGGCTTCGTTGGGGGCTCAACATCTACCCACCCTATCTTGGAGCGGGGATCAAAGTGCGCACCATCAGCCCCGATTACCGCTATGTGGAAGTTGAAATGCGGCTGCACTGGTACAATCGCAATTACGTGGGCACACACTTCGGCGGAAGTCTTTACAGCATGACAGACCCCTTCTACATGCTCATGCTCATCAACATTTTGGGGCCCGATTACGTGGTGTGGGACCAGGCGGCTGAAATTGTGTTCCGCCGACCGGGGCGCGGCAAAGTGCGCGCTGTGTTCACGCTGAATGAGGCGCAAATCGAGGATATCCGCCGCGCCACCGCCGACGGCAAGCCGTATCGCCCAACGTTTATGGTGAATGTTGTAGATGAGGCGGGTGAAGTCGTTGCCGAGGTCAAGAAAGTGCTTTATGTGCGCCGCAAGCGCCAGGGGTGAGGGCGTGCCGCCCTACACCGTCCACCATTGCACGGCGTAGGGCGGCAGTTCGACGGTTTGGCTCGTGCCATCAACATGCAAGCGCACCCCTGCCAGGGTTTCGCGCCAGACGCCCGCCCCCAACACGTCCACAGGCACCACCACACGGCGCGGCGTCGGCGTCACGTTGATGAGCGCCAAAACGGGCGCGGCTTCCACATGCACAGGACGCCGCACCAGCGCAAAAACGGCGTCGTCCAGCGTGAGCACCTCCTGCGCCGCCGTGGGATGAAAAGCGGGCAACGTGCGCCGCACCGCCAACAAATGGCGCATACCATCAAAAACGCGCCGCCGCAGGCTTTGGGGGTCGTTCAGTTCACGCATGAATGGTTCGTAGGCAAACTTTTCGCGGTTGATGGCGCGATTGTAGCCCCGTTCTTCTACACAACACTGGCAATTGCGCGAGCCAAAGAGGCTATGCACATACACGGCGGGCATGCCCGCCAGGGCGAACATGATAGCGTGCGCCGCCAGAAAACGGGGGACATCCAGCGGCGACGGGTTCGCCGGATCGTTGAGCGCGTCAAAATAGGTAATATTGAGTTCATACGTGCTTTGTCCGCCATCGGGCAAAGCACGGTACGAAACACGCCCCCCATGCGCGAGGGTACGCGCCACCAGCGCCTCAATCTCTTCCGCCGACAAAATGCCTTCCACAGGACGCACACCAATACCGTCGTGCGACGCCAGGAAGTTGAAGAAGGTGGTGGCGGGTGAAGGGGTGTGCAACGTTGCCGCCCATGCGCTCAACTGCGCCGCCGAGGCGGTGGCGAAGGTGTGCAACACCAGCGGCGGCAGCGCAAAGTTGTACACCAACTGCGCTTCATCATAGCCGTTGCCAAAGTACGAAATATTTTCGGCGTGCGGCACATTCGTTTCGGTAATGAGCATGACGTTGGGCGCAACATCATCCAACACATCGCGAAAGAGTTTGACAATGGCATGTGTTTTGGGGTGATGAATGCAGGGCGTCCCAATCTCCTTCCACAAAAAGGCAATCGCGTCCAGTCGAATCAGTTCCGCGCCCTGTTCTACGTAGAACAACAGCACATCCAGCACCGCCAGCAACACATCGGGGTTGGCATAGTTCAGGTCAATCTGGTCGGCGCTGAACGTCGTCCAGACGTACTTCACGCCCTCAGCCGTCTCAAACGGCGTGAGCAAAGGCGTGGTACGGGGGCGCACCACCTGCGACAAATCCGTGTTCGGGTCAACCACGATGAAGAAATCGCGGTAGGGGGGTTCACCACGCAAAAACGCCTGAAACCAGGCGCTCTGGCTCGAAATGTGGTTGATGACGGCATCGAACATCAGGCGCATACGTGGACGAAAACGGGCGACATCGTCCCACGTACCAAACTCGGGATTGACCGCCTTGTAATCAATCACCGAGAAGCCGTCATCTGACGAGTAGGGGTAGAAGGGCAACAAATGCACCCAATTGATGTCAGGCGTCACCAGGTCGGGCAAGAGGTGGGCAAGCGTGCGCAACGGCGGTTCCCCCTCGCGCTGAATCTGGTCGGCATAGGTGATGACCAATGCGTCGCGCTCCGTCAGGCGTTCTTCCGGCGGGACCACGGCGGCGCGCCATTCGGGGTGGCGTGTTCGGTACGCATCCAGCAACGCCGCCACCCGTGGCCAGAGCGCGCGCGCCGTCTCTTCGCCGTAGATGAAACGCAAACGCGCCTGCATTCGCTCCCGTGGTGTTGGCATACGCCCTCCCTCCGTCTGGTTTTTAGCGCGCCTCGTGAATCCCTTGTTCGCGGGCGGCAGTGGTTTCTATCGCCGTCAGCACGTCATCCAGCGCATCGGGTTCGCGCAAAAGGCGCTGCAAACCCGTTTGCACATCCGCCGTCAGCAAGCGCGGCAAACGGTCGGAAAGGTCGTACACGAACGTGCGCGCTTGCTGCAACTGCGCCGCCTCGGTTCGTTGCAGGGGGTCGGTGTAGGCCTCCAGCGGCACATCCCGGTTGGGCGAGATGAAGTATCCCTGTTCAGGCGGGGCTTCAACCCAGAGTTGGGCGGCTTCGGGCGTCGCCAGCCACGCCAACAGCGCCGCCGTCTCGGGGCGGGTGTTGAGCGCCACCGCCGTATCCACAATTCCCACCACGCCGCCATCGGCGGGAAAATCCCACACGCGCACATCGCGCCCAAACTGCACGTCGGGGCGCTTTTGCAGCGCATTCTTCATCACGGGTCCCAGCCCCAACCACATGGCGGCGTCCCCCTGCACAAACGCATCGGTACTCTCGGCAAGCGCCAAGTCCAGCGCGCCCACCGCGCCCCCCAGCAAGTGGCGGTCTTCCAGCAACGCCACATACCGCTCGGCGGTCGCCCGCACTTCGGGCGCGGTCCATGTTGTGCGGTGCATCGCCAGCGCCTCGGTTGTGGCACGCCCCGCTTCGGCAAGCAAAATGTTCTCGAACCAGTCGGTCAGCGGCCAGCCGTCGCGGGCGGGCACACTCAACGGCGCGGTTCCCTGCGCCGCCAGGCGGTCGGCGAGCGCGTCCAGGTCGTCCAATGTGGCGGGCGGCGTCTCCGTTCCCACACGGTCGGGACGATACCAGAGCAAACTTTTGCTGTTGGCGCGGAACGGCACGCCATACGGTTGCCCCTCATACGTCACCAGCGCCACCCACGCGGGGGCGTAGTGTGTTTGCAACGCGCGGGCGACGTCTTCGGGAAGCGGTGGAATCGCGTTCGCCGACGCCAATTCCGTGAGCCAATTGGGTTTTGGGAGAAAGACAATGTCAGGCGGGGTTCCGGCTTCGATTTCCGCCAACAAGCCGTCAGCCACCTCGGCGTTGCTGACATACTCGACCACGATACCCGTTCGCGCCTTGAACGCTTCTGCCACCAGCAAAAAGCCCGCTTCTTCCCCACCCCGCCACGAGGCAAGCACACGCACCACACCCTGCGGCGAGGGCGTCGGCGTCGGGGGCGGTGCATCCCACGGCGGCTGCGGGCCGGGCGGGGGCGGCTGAATCTGCCGGCACGCCGCCAGCACCAAAAACCCAAGCACCAAAAGCCAACGGCGCATCAATCCCCCTCGTACACCACGCCCTGGCGGGCGTCAATCGTCACAATCTGCCCATCCTGCAAAATTTTGGTGGCGTCTTTGGCGCCCACCACCGCCGGCAAACCGAGTTCAATCGCCAAAATGGCACTGTGGGCGTTCATGCCTTCCTGCTCGCTAATCAATCCCGCCGCCCGCTGTGCCACGTCAATGAACGAGCGGTCGGTCTTGCTCGTCACAATGATATCCGACGCATCCACAATCAGGTGTGGGTCAACCGGCGATTCCAGACGCCGCACCCGTCCCGTCACCACCTGGTTGCCAATCCCCTGCCCACGCACCAACACGCGGCGAATGTACTGCACTTTCATCAAATCGGTACTGCCGGGGGGGCTCTCCGCCGTGCCCGCTGTCAGTACCACAATGTCGCCTTCCTGCACAAAACCGCCTTCCAGCGCAATGTTGACGGCATTGTGAATCATCTCGTCGGTGTTTTCAGTGCGCCGCGACAACAGGGGATAGACGCCCCAAAAGAGCACCAACTGCCGCTGAATGTTCGGGTTGGGCGTCGTGGCAACAATCACTTGCGGGGGGCGATACTTCGCCACCTGGCGCGCCGTGCTCCCCGACATTGTCGGGGTGATAATCGCCGTCGCGCCCAGTTCAACCGCTGTACTGACGGTGGCGTGGGCAACCGCTTCGGCAATGGCATAGCGCCCCTTGTGGGTCGTATGCCCGTAATAGCGGGGTCCCTCGCGCAACAGGACGTTTTCGGCTTCGCGGGCAATGCGCGCCATCATTTCGACGGCTTGCACGGGATATTTGCCCGCCGCCGTCTCCGCCGAAAGCATGACCGCATCGGTGCCGTCCAAAATGGCGTTCGCCACGTCGCTGGCTTCGGCGCGAGTAGGGCGTGGGTTCTGAATCATGGATTCAAGCATCTGGGTCGCTGTAATCACCGGCTTGCCCACACGGTTGCATCGGCGGATGATGTCCTTTTGCACCAGGGGCACCACTTCGCTGGATGTTTCAATGGCAAGGTCGCCGCGCGCCACCATGACGCCGTCGGCGGCTTCGATAATCGCATCCAGGTTCTCCAGCGCCTCGGGCTTCTCGATTTTGGCAATCACCGGCACAGGGCGACCAAAGGGGCTGGAACGGCGGATGATCTCTTTGAGTTCGTAGACTTCGTCCGCGGTGCGCACGAACGAGAGCGCCACCCAATCAACCTGTTGTTCAAGCACAAAGAGCAAATCTTTGCGGTCTTTTTCGGTAATGGCGGAAATGTTGAGCGTGGTGCGCGGCAGGTTCAAGCCTTTGCGGCTCTTCAACACGCCGCCAATGACCACCTCGGCTGTGACGGTTTCCTCATCGCACGCCAGCACGCGCAGTTCCAGCATGCCGTCGTCCAGCAAAATGCGGTCGCCTGGTTCGACGGCGCGGGGCAAATCTTCGTACTGCACGGGGATAACCTTGTGCGGGCTCTGCACGCGGTCGGGGAAGGGGGTCAACACGACCGTTTCCCCCTCTTCCAGGGGAAGCCCCTCGTCGGGCAGTTGCCCCACGCGCAGTTTGGGCCCCTGCAAGTCGGCGAGAATGGCCACAGGGCGCCCCACGTGCATCGCCGCCGCGCGAATGCGCGCGATGTTTTCAGCATGCAGCGCATGTGTGCCGTGCGAGAAATTGAGGCGGGCAACGTTCATGCCTGCGCGGATGAGTTCTTCAAGCACATGCGGCTCACGCGAGGCGGGGCCAATAGTGGCGACGATTTTGGTTCGCCGCAACGGTTCTCGATGTGTTGTTTCGTCAATCATACCGACTTCCTCACATTCTCACTCACATTTTCCGGACACACAAAGCAAAAAAAAGCGATTGGTCGGCGTATGCCAACCAATCGCTTGGCGCTTGCAGGGTCAGGCGTTTTCGGCGTCATCCAGCACTGCCACGCCGGGGAGTTCTTTGCCTTCCATGAATTCCAGCGACGCCCCACCGCCCGTGGAGACGTGCGTCATCTTGTCGCTCAAGCCGGCTTTGCGCACCGCCGCCGCCGAATCGCCGCCCCCTACGACAGTCGTCGCCCCGTCGAGCTGCGCCAGCAGTTCGGCAATGGCGAAGGTGCCTTTGGCAAAGCGTTCAAACTCAAACACGCCCATGGGACCATTCCAGAAGACGGTTTTGGCGGAGCGCAGAATGTCGCCAAAGTGTTCGATTGTCTTGGGACCAATGTCAAGAATCATCTTGTCGGCAGGCACAGCCTGCACGTCCACCACCTCAGCCTCGGCGTCCGGCGCAAAACGGTCGGCAACAACGGCATCCACCGGCAGGTGCAGTTTTCCGTCGTAGCGCTGCAACAGGTCGCGCGCGGTCTCCACCGCATCCTCTTCGACCAGCGAGGTGCCTGTTTCGTAGCCCAGCGCCTTGAAGAAGGTGTTGGCCATTCCACCGCCGATGAGCACCGCATCGGCAATCTGCGCCAGGCGTTCCAGGACGCCGATTTTGTCGGAGATTTTCGCCCCGCCCAGAATGACCACGTAGGGGCGTTCGGGGTTTTCGCGCACCTTCCCCAGGAATTCCAGTTCGCGTTCCATGAGGAAGCCAGCCACGGCGGGCAGGTCGGGGCGCACCTGCTTCACGCCGGCTGTACTGGCGTGGGCGCGGTGGGCGCTCCCAAACGCATCGTTGACATAGACATCGGCAAGCGCCGCCAACTGGCGCGCCAGTTCAGGGTCGTTCTTCTTTTCTCCCGGTTCAAAGCGGGTGTTTTCCAGCAGAATCACATCGCCAGGCTGCATTGCCGCTACAGCGGCTTCCACTTCGGGTCCCACGACGGCGTCCAACTTCTTGACGGGGCGCCCCAGCAGTTCAGCCAAACGCCGCGCAACGGGGTCCATGCGAAATTGGTCGCGGTTTTCGGGCTTTGGGCGTCCCAAGTGGCTCATCAAGATCACTTTGGCGTTGTGGTCAAGCAGGTACTGGATGGTGGGAAGTGCGGCACGAATACGCATATCGTCGGCAACTTCGCCATCTTTGAGCGGGACGTTGAAATCCACGCGAACGAGGACACGTTTGTTGTTGACGTCCACATCACGAATCGTCTTCTTACGCATTGCAGGCCTCCATTTTGAAGTCTGTTGAGTTGCAGGTGGAGGCACGCCGCTGTGCCGTCGGCGATTGTATCACGGGCGGCATCTCAGGCAAGCCCTGTGTGCCCAATGCCGGCAAAACACAAAAATTCATCCATTCAACGCCTGCAAGACGTAAGATTATGTGAGGCTGTGGCTTCTATGAAGTATGCACATCCCCGTGCACACAATCAATCCATGAGGAGGGAATGCTATGGACGCTTTGAAACGATTTTCGCCGTACGCCCACTGGTTGCTGCGCATTGCGTTGGCGGCTGTCTTCATTTATCACGGCTGGGGCAAAATCACCAACCCCGGCGGCGGCGCAATGATGGGGCTTTCATCGGCGGTCTGGCTATTGGTGGGCTTGATGGAAGCGGGGGGCGGTCTGCTGGTGTTGGTGGGCGGCTTCTTGCCAAATGACATCGTCACACGTATCGGCGGACTGCTGCTCATTCCGCCAATGCTTGGGGCGATTGCCAAAGTCCACTGGGGGCAATGGTCGTTTGTCCCTTCGGAAACACACCCGATGGGTGGCATGGAGTTTCAGACAACATTGCTTCTTCTGGCACTCTTCTTCGTGCTGGCTGGCAACAATGTAGGACGAAGCGCGCAAGAGTAGGTCGTTGCAAGTAATCTCATCGCCCCCGCAAGGGGGCTTTTTTCTTGCCGATTCAATATAGGGTTGCAAACCCTACCTGTATTTGATACAATCAACCTGCACACACTTCCCCGCCCCGCTTTCGGTGCACTCCGTCAAGTTCAAACCTTTTACAGGAGGTGCCTAGATGAGCCGCCCAATCACTGAAATGTTGAATGAAAGTATCGCTGTTCTCACGAGTCCGAGTGTCGCTACGTTTGAACGTGTTGAGCGCAACGGCACAAAACAGGATGCGCTCCAATATGTCATCGCAGCGGCTGTTGTGAGCGCTGCTTTCTCCGCAGTCATAGCCCTCATTTTCGCCGTCGTGGGAAACGCCAGCATGATGAGTGTTATTGGTGCGCTCATCAGGGGGCTTGTGATTCCCGTTGCAGGGTTCTATGTATTCGCCTATCTGGTGCACTTGATTGGCAAACAGCAAGGCGGCACGGGAACGGAAGATGAAGTCTTCTACACGATCGCACTCATCAGCGCTCCGCTTCTGGCATTCAATAGCATCATTGGCAGCATTCCCCTCCTCAATTGCCTGGCACTGCTATTTACCTTTCTCATCCAAATCTACATGATTTACCTCACGTATCTGGCGGTCCGCGCGAGCATGAATCTTGAATCAACGCCCGCGATCATTACGACTGTTGTGGCGTGGGTTGTCCAGTTCATCGTTAGGATAGGTATCTCCATCATTCTGACGGTTTTCGGGCTCGCCGCATCATAGTCTTTTCGCCATACATTCACCTGCCGGGGGAAGAACCCCCGGTTTTTTCATGTTTCTGCCTCCGCACTGCGCGTTTTTTGCGCCTGTGTGATATACTTGGAACGCATCTTTTCACCATCATCAAAACCAAGCAGAAGGAGCATCAAATGGGTAGCGTAGCACTCAAATGGATTGGCGACGACAGCCAACTCTTCATTGGACGCGACAGTTTCGGGCATGTCGTTGTTTCCGGTTCATGGCCGCGCGAAGATGAAGAATGGGTGGAATGGAAAGCCCCCAAGCCATCCGATTTGCTTGTATTGAGTTTGCTTTCCTGTTCCGCCTATGACGTTGTGATGATTCTGAAGCGGCAACGCCAGCAGATACGCGCGCTCGAAATCACCGCTGAGACGACTCAGCAAACAGAACCGCCTTATGCCTTCACGCATATTCACCTGCATTACACCATCCGCGGCACAAACCTGGATGAAAAGAAAGTCGCCCGCGCTATCGCCCTTTCCGAAGAAAAGTACTGTTCGGTTGCGGCAACCATTCGCGGCGTCACCAAACTGACCCACGATTTCACGATTGAAAACGGAGCAGAATAAGGATTGGAAACATGCAGCGTCTCTTGGCTTTGGGGTTTTTGCTCGCCAGCGTCTGGGTGCTCATCGGGTGCGGTGGCGTCTCCGAAAGCGAGCGCGCCGCGATTGCCACCGAAGTCGCCGGCGCGATTTACGCCACCCAAACCGCCACCCGTCCCACACAAACACCGCCACCAACCCCGTCGCCCACCCCCGCGGTTTTGGATTCGGCGGCGATTTTCCAACGTGTTGCGCCATCCGTAGCGTTCATTGAAACGCCTACCGCCACCGGTAGCGGTTTTGTCTTCGCCGAAGGGCTCCTCGCAACAAACGCCCATGTTGTGTGGCCTTTTGAGACGGTGCGCGTTCGTTTTCCTGATGGAACGGAGTACGCCGAAGCCCATGTTGTGGGTTGGGATTTGCTCAGAGACCTCGCCGTCATCACGCTTCCCAACGACACTCACACACCGCTGCGCCTGACGGATGGGGAAACGTTGCCGATTGGGAGCGAAGTCTATCTGGTCGGCTACCCCGCCGAAGTTGAGCACGAGCCGCAACCGACCATCACGCGCGGGCTGTTGGCGCGTCTGCGTGAGTGGACGCCCGGCAATCTGACCTACTTGCAAACCGACGCTGCCGTCACGGGGGGACAAAGCGGGGGCGCACTGGTCTCTCCACGCGGCGACGTTATCGGGCTGAGCGGTTTTTCGTTTGGCAATGGACAGTTTGCACTGGCGGCTTCCAGCCCCGATATTGCGTCTCATCTGCAACGTCTGGCGCAAGGCGAGTCAACAGACGGGTTGGGGCGTTTTCCCGCTTTCTCGCTGGAAAACGCCACCTATCAGGACACCGCCACACTGCAAACCATTTGGAGCACGGCGGTCTGGGTCATGTGGCCCACAACAACCGACCAGATTGAAGTCACCGCTACATCGGCCAACGATTTGGGCGTGCGCATTGTGGACGCGCTGGCATACATCGTGACCGACACCGACAACACACTCACCGGCGACGAAAACGCCACCTTCACCCCACTCGACCCCATCCCCCATTGGGTGGAAGTCTATCAGTACAATTCATACTCGGCCGATGTGGAGCTGACCAGCAGTGTGCCCATCGCCCGCTTTCCTGACCCCGACGATGACACAGAATTGACGCCCGGAACAACCTACACCGGCGCCATTGACTACCCGAGCGACATGGATACCTTTCTCCTGCCGCTCAAAAAAGGCGAAGAGGTCACGCTGCGCGTTGAATCCATCGCCATAGACGCCAACATTTTGATTGACGAAATCACGCTAGGAAACGAGGAGTTCCTCGCCAGCGATGATGACAGCGGCGGGGGGCTTTTCGGATTGGATGCGCAAGTGTCATTCACAGCCCCAAAAACGGGGACGTATTTTGTACTGGTGCGTGATGCCGTAGGATTTGACACAGGGGGGTACTTCATCCATGTCAGTGAGACACGCTAAACCGACAGGGCTCCAACCGCCGGTCGTCAAACTTTCCTGGTGGAAAGGCGACTTTCGCCAGTTTGCCCGCCACCGCACACGCGCTCTACTGGAAACATTTGCGCAACATGGGGATATCGTCGCCATACAGTTTCCAGGGCGCACCATCACACTCGTTGCCCATCCCGACGGCGTGCAACACATCTTGCGCGACAATCATCAAAATTATGTCAAAAGCGAAGCCTACCAACGCATTGCGCTCGTTTTGGGGCAAGGCTTGATTACGGCGGAAGGGGAACATTGGCGGCGTCAACGCCACCTCATTCAGCCCATCTTCACCCCGCGCCACGTTCAACAGTTTGCCGACACCATGCGGACACACATCCGCGCCTTCATGGCAACGTGGGACACCCTCGAAGAGAACCAGCCGCTTGACATTGCCCAGGAAATGATGCGGCTCACCCTGGACATCATCGCCGACACCATGTTTGGCGTGGACGTTGGCGACGCCGCCGCCACCATACGCGCCGCGCTGGATGAAATCCTGGCGTTCGCCCATACCCGCATGCCCATGGCTATCTACCCCGAACGCTGGATTCCCACCCCCGCCGGACGCCGCTTTGAACGCGCGGTCGCCGCGCTGGATGAAATTGTGTATGGCATTATCGAACAACGCCGACGCGCAAACCAACCCCGCGAAGATTTGCTCGGCTTGCTGATGCGCGCCCGGTATGAGGACGACGGCACCTTCATGGACGATACCATGCTCCGCGATGAGGTGATGACCATCTTCCTGGCGGGGCACGAAACCACCGCCACCGCCCTCACCTGGACATGGATGCTGCTTTCACAACACCCAGACGTGCGCCGACGGCTCTACGCGGAACTGGACGAAGTCCTTGGCGGGCGTCTGCCGACATGGGAAGATATCCCCAAGTTGCGCTACACCGAGGCGGTCATCAAAGAATCTTTGCGGCTCTATCCGCCGGCTTGGGTCGTGGGGCGGCAAGCGCGCGAAGAAGATTGTATCATGGGGTATCACATTCCCGCCGGGGGCTTCGTGATTACCAGCGCATACGTCACACACCGCCATCCAGCATTTTGGGACAACCCCGAAGGCTTCGACCCCGAACGCTGGCTCGACGAAACCCGTCAGCCGGCGCACCGCTTTGCCTACTTCCCATTCGGCGGCGGACCGCGCATCTGCATCGGCAAGCATTTCGCCATGCAAGAAATCATGCTGATTCTGGCGAGCCTGGCACAACACTACGAATTGAATTTGGTGCCGGGGCATCCCATTGCGCTCTGGCCTTCGGTGACACTGCGCCCCGCACATGGCATGTTGATGACCATTAGCAAACGTCCGCGCTAAACGCCAACAGCCCTGACAGGTGCCCCAAAGCCCTGTCAGGGCTGCCTCGTCTGCACACTGCGCCGTCTTGCTCACACAACACTTTCAGTTGGCTGCCCCGCAACACGCGCCAGCCGATAGACACGCACCGGTTCATGAAACCCTTTCAGCAAGATGGGATGCTCCAACATCTCCGCCCAGTAAGGGCTTCCCAAAATGGCTTTGAACGTTGTTTCATCGAGATACACTGCATTACGCTCTTTACTGCGTGCGCTCAACCGCGTTGCCAGCACAACGGGCGTACCCGCCAACACCGCATCAAAGTCCGTATCCTCAATCGCAATTGTGCCGGTGGCAATACCAACCCCCAACCCACTTTCCAGAGGTGTTTCCAGGCGCATTTCCCACTGGTGCAACAAACGCATGTAGGTGGTTTGCATATCCACCGCACACGCAACCGCATCTAACGGTTTTTCAAACAAAGCAACAATCTGGTCGCCCACATACTGATAGATGATGCCACGATTCCCCACCACTTCGATCATGTCGCTATAAAAATCTTTCAAGAACCGCAGCCAACGTGTGGCGCCAAATTGTTGCGTCAGCGGCGTAGAATTGCGAATATCCGCCGCCAACACCGTCATCTGATGCTCGCCCTGCTTGTATTGCTGAATATGCTCACTCGCCTGACGCCGCCACTCACGAAAACGCTGGATATTTTCTTCCAACGTGTGGCGCACATCGGCTTCCAAGCGGTCATTGCGTGTCTGCACAAGCATACTGACCACGTCAGGCGATTCTTCCTTGATGCGCATGAAATCTGTGCGATGCAACGCCAGCACACGCACCGGCGTCACAGCACGCACCGACGCCGTGCGACGCGCGCCCTCTTCCAGCAAGGCAATTTCGCCGAAGTAATCCCCTGTGCCCAAGCGGTTGAGCACCCGCAAAGCGCCCGTCTCGGCGTCACGCGCGATCACTTCCACTTCGCCGGATTCGATGATGAAAAGGTGATCGCCTTCTTCACCCTGCCAGACGATCATCTCCCCAGGTGCATAGGTGCGTTCTTCCAGCGAGTGGCTCAACAGGACAAGGTGCTCCAATGAAAGGGAACGGAAGAGCAAGATGCGTTCCAGAAAAGCGATTCGGTCAAAGTTGCGAGCCAGGGCAATCAACTGTTGTTGTTCACGCGCTTCACGATACCCGGAATCGCGACGCAGGACTTCTTCAAACATCGCCCACGCTTCATCGTACTGCCCCAGCATCTTGTACGCCAGCCCCAAGTTGAAGTAGTGATGCGGGTTCTCGGGTTCCAGGTCAATCGCCGCCTGGAAGACATACATGGCGCGCGTGTAATCTTGCATCTCGAAGTAGACAATGCCCAACTGGTTGTACGAATCAACCAGAGTGGGGTCAATGCGAATCGCCGAGCGCAACGCGACAGCCGCCATCTCCAAATCGCCAAGCAACCGATAGACAATGCCCAATTCGTAAGACGCAATAGCCAATTCGGGGTCGTATGCGATGGCGTCCTGCAAATAGAGCACGGCGTCGCTCAACTTCCCACGCCATTCCATCGCCAACCCGCACGCCAACTTGAAGCGCGCCAACCATTTCTCATCATGCAGAAACGCCTGCTCTATCTCTTGCCACGCTTTTGATTCCAGCCCCACATGCTCCAATGCACGCGCCGCCAGCCAATAGCGCTGGTATGCGCCTTCCTCGCCCAGCAACTGGCGAAAAGCGATGCCTTTATCGGGGTGCAATCCCAAATAGAGCGCCGCTGTGCCCTGCCAGTGCGTCAACCCACTCTCATCAAGGTAGAATTCAATCGGCTCCTCGTATGTCACCAAATACCAGGCGGCGTAAAATTCGCGTACCGCCTGGTGCATAAATTCAACCGCCTTGCGGTTGGGTGTGAGCCGAATCAGCCCGCTGAACAGCAAGCCCTCAAAAATATCTTGCACCGAGCCTTGGGCGCTTTGCAGATAGGCGGCTTCCTTGATGAGCCAGAAGCAACGCCGCACATTCAAGGTCGCCCGACGTTCGCGCTGCATGGTGATGGCCAGGCGCGCCAACGCCACACGCGAAACATCCAGTTTGATGCGCGCTTTACTACGCCCAAAAATATTCCACCATTCTTCCTCAATGCGCGCCAGCAACTGCTCGGTAAACAAGCGATAGAGGTGGGCATGGTCGGACGGCAATTTGAAGCCGGTTGCCTCATCGGCAATCTGCGTCAACATGAAGAGCAACAACGGCGAGCGCGCCAGGTCGTGCAAAGAATTATCCTCGATAATTTGCTGGTACAAGGTGGCGCTATTGCGATGCCCCACATAGCGTTCCAGAAACGCCTTGATTTCCTCATCACCCAGCGGCTCCACTAGGTACATCGTCAAAAAACGGGGCAAAAAGCGGGCATAATCATTCCGCGTGCTCACAATCAAGCGGTGTTCACGCCCCAGTTGGTAGAACCAGGAGAGGACATCGCGCTGCAAATCAAATTCCACTTCGTTCAGCCCATCCAGCAACAAGAGCAATCGCACGGGCGTGGGGTCATCGGGCAACGTAAGGCGCTCTCCTTTCAGCAGCGCCTGCACGTCGTCTACGGTGAATGTGTCCAGCCCGGTGGTACGCATCAACTGTTCGGTAATCAACTCAACAAGCGTGTATCCCTTGCGCAAGGCATTCAGGCGCACAAAAATGGGCAACAAGCGCGGCTCGTGCGGCGCGATTGCACCTTGCTGAATGCGTTCCCACTGTTCAACCGCCATACGGTGCGCCATCATGCGTAAAATCGTGGTCTTCCCCGCGCCGGGGTCGCCAACCACAACCCCACGCTGGCACTCACGAAGTACCGCAAGGGCTTCGTGGCGCTCGAAGCGCTCCCATTTCACAGCGGTTGTTTCGCCAAGCGTTTGCAGGCGACTATACAGCGGAGCTCTGCGTTCTTTTTCGCGGGCAATGTTCCCGTTGCGTTCTTCCTTCAAACGCACGTGCGTGAGTTGCAAGGGGACATACACTTCCGACCAGACCGCAATGGAAGGGTCGCGTGCGATGTTGTAGAGGTATTGTTCGGCGGGCAGTAAGGCTTCGTCGAATTGCAGGGGGGTATCGTCATCAAACGAGAAAAGCAAGCCCTTCCATGACCAAAAATCGGGGGCTTCGCTCGCCATGCGGGCGATGAAATCACTGGTTGCCCAGATGATGATGGGCTCTTTGATGATGGTGGTGGCATCGCGGAAGAGGTTGAGAAATTCCAAAAACTTTTTTTGCTGGCGTGGTGTGTAGTCTTCCAACCCATAGACGAAGAAAACAATACGGCGATACCGCCCCAACAATTCCAAGTCTTTGAAACCGGGTTGGTCGGTGATATTGCGCAACACACGCACCAGGTTCAAGTCATGGCGGTCAATGCGCAAGGGGTAGAGCAACATGCCGCGTTCGGCAAGGCGCTCATCGAAATAGCGGAAGAGACGGCGACGCAGTTGCAAGTTGTTGCACTCAACCGTCGCAATACCGCCCAGGTTGCTCAATTCAATCATCTTGAGCAACAGCGCAATCTGATGCCCGAATTGGGCTTCCAGGGCTGTGCGAGTTGTCAGATGGTCATCAGCCGCCATGCGCTTCATCCGTTCGTGTCCATGAAATCATTCAAGAACGGTTCTCGCTCGGCAATCAGCAGTTGAACGATGGGATGCACATCATACCAATAGTCAGCGTCCACGTATTCAAGGACGCACAGCGATTGTAGATACTCCCACGCTTCTTCGCCATCCTCATACGCTTTGATCGCATGAATACGCTTCAAGCGGGCGTAATCTTTGAGCGAAAGTCGGCGGCTAAAATCGCGCTTGAATTCATTGACGCCCCATTCAACAACTTCGTGAGAGATGCGCGGGTGTCCGAATGTTGCGCAATAGAGCGAGGCATCTTGCACCATTTTGATGAGGTGGCGCACCACACCACCGCTCAGGCGTACCAAACGGTCCACCACGCCATCTTCAAACAACTCCGGGGAAACGCGCCGATAGACGATCTCCTTCATCTTCTCGATATCGTGCAAGTGGCTGTTTTCCCCCGGCTGGCGCGAAGAGACGCGGAACATGGGGACCGGATAGAAGTGATAAGCTTCGGTGACCACGCTATGCCCAAGCTCATACATGAGCGACACGGGCGCGGTGTAGATAGCCATGCAATCCAGCAAGGTCAAGAAGGGGCCATCGTCACGAAACACACGCAAGGCTTCGCGCTTGGGGAGTTTGTCCAGGTCGTCAATGACCAGGAGCACATTCATCCCACTCAGCGCCTTCAACTGACGCAACACCTCATTGACCAATTCGCGCAACTCGGGGGCGCGTTTTTTCACCTTGTAGCGCACCTCACGCCCAATCGTGCCACCGCCCCGCACCTTGACCCCCAGCACATTGATGAAACGCAGCAATTTAGAGACCCCGACATCGCTCCCCACTTCAATCTCCGCGCCCAGTGTGGTTGTCGTAAAGCGCTCAATTTCCTTCTGAATCCATTCAATCACGGCGTCAATGCGGTCGCGCGGGAAACTGAGATCGAGCTTTTCCAGGTGGTTGTACACGCCCACCACAATCGAAAAGACAATGTCGGTGTAGTCCACATCCTGAAGATCGAGAATTTCATTGACAGAGTAGGAGACCACGAAGAGGCGATGGCGCAAGGTTTCATCCCGTTCAATCTCGCGCACCAGGCGGTTCAATTCGGTGCTCTTGCCACACCCGACATGCCCGGAGATGAGGAATTTCGTCGTGAGACCGCGTTCTGCTCCCCATACCAGTTCTTGCTTCAACAGACGCAGGCGTGCGCCGCTTTCAAAACGGGCAACATAGAAGGCGTCCAGTTGCTCGTCTTGCAAGGGCAGGCGGTAATCGGCGTTGGCGTAGGCTTCTTCGAATGTGCGTGCCGCCCGTGGGTACAGGCGTGTGGATGGTGTGGACATCCTCATCCCTCTCTTCGATTTTTCAACAAATCCATGCGCGCTTTATTGTAAAGTAAATTGGCGGTTATGTCAATAATCTAGCATATTTTTTAGGCAAAAAAGAGTGCTTTTTTCTCACAAAGAAATGCAAACAATTGTCCCTCGTCCCTGAAACCAACAAACTTTTGTCCTGTTTCTTCATCTTCGGCGAAAACCCCATGCGGCTTGGGCTTTGCCTGCCGTGGTGAGGGGCGTATAATGCACGTCAAGCAAACCACATGTGCGGAGAACCCGTATGTCCAAACGATGGTCATCCCTGGAAGAGCAAATCGAGCGCCTGCTAGAGCAGCCTTTTTTCCGGCTCTTTGGTGGGCGGTTGGAACCGGCCGATATCGCCAAGCGGCTGGGGTATGCCATGGAAGATGGGCGTATCCTCACCGCCGGCAAATTGCTGGCGCCCAACCATTATGTTGTGCGGCTCAATCCGGAAGATGCGGCAGAGTTTGAGGGATACTGGCAGACTCTCGAGCGTGAAATGGTTTCCTACTTGTTGAAACTGGGCGAAAAACGCGGACTGACATTTGCCGGGCGCCCGCATATTGAATTCAAACCCGACCCGGCTATTTCGCGCGGCAGCGTTGAAGTTGACGCCAAATTAGTTGACCTCTCCGCCCAAGACCAAACCATGATGTTCACCGCCCCAATGGCGATTGAAACGCCCGAAACGCCTTCGGTGATGGCGACTGGCGCACGCCTGCGCTGGGGCGACCGCCTGATTCCTCTTGATCTCCCATTTATGACGATTGGGCGCAGTATGGACAACGACATTATCATCGAAAGCGAAGGGGTAAGCCGTCATCACGCGCAAATCAAATTACGCCAGGGGCAATACGTGCTACGCGACCTGGAAAGTGCAAACGGGACATTTGTCAACGGGCAACGCATTCAAGATGAATGCGTGTTGCAAGATGGCGACCGTATTCGGTTTGCAAACGTGGAACTGATTTTTGAGATACCGGAGACATGGCAACCGAAGCATTCACGCTAACCATTTTCATCGTTCGCATAGGGCTTGCGCTGTTGTTGTATGCATTCCTCTTCGCAGTGGCGCAACTCGTTTGGCGTGACGTCAAGCAAAGCGCACAGGGGGAAACGATACCCGCCGCGCCACGCCAGCAGAGCGCCCTGCTCGAAGTCATTGAAGGCGAAGAAGCCAACCTGATTGAGGGGCAACGTTTCGCCGTGCATACGATCACCACCATCGGGCGCGACCTGAGCAACGACGTGGTCGTCCCGGATACGTATGTGTCCGCCGAACATGCGCGCATTCAATTTCGTGAGGGGCGCTGGTGGATTGAAGACCTGGGCGCAACGAACCCCACACGCTTAAACGGGCGGCCTCTTTCCGCCAACACGCCCGCCCCACTCGATAGCGGCGACCTCGTGCAAGTGGGGCGCGCGATATTCAAGTTTCGGGGGTAAATGCGGGGAGCGCTACAGTAGATTGATAGACCGGCTCGCCTCGGCACAACTGTTCGTACACATCGAGCAAGAGAGTGGCATGCGATTCGATCGTGACCACCGGCGGAATGTGGGTGCGCATCTCCACGAGTTGCTGAGGATTCATAATAAGGTCGTAAAGTACAGCGGCCAGGGCATCTACATCACCGGGTGGGAAGAGCCGCCCGGTTTTGCCATCTACCACCTTCTCTTCTAATGCTCCCAACCGCGACGCAACCACCGGTACGTTCATGGCATAGGCTTCTTGAATCACCAGCGGCGAATTTTCAAACCAGAGTGATGGCACAACAAGACAATCCATCTGCCGCAAAGCCGCCCCCGTTTCCCGATAATCAATCGCGCCGGCAAACCGAATGAGGGGATGGCGGGCGCGTTTACGAAGCGAGTCCGCATAGTCGGGAAACGCCTGGTCGCTGCCGTAGATCGTCAGTGCGGCGGCATCGGGAGGAAGACGATTGAACGCTTCAATCAGCACGTGGACCCCTTTTTGCCACGCTAGCGACCCCAAAAAGCCAAAGTGGGGACGCCGTGGGGGAGGTGGCAGTTCCCCGGCCTCCTGCAACCGTGATGTGTCCAAACCATTTTCCAGCAGGATGATACGTTCCGCGGGAAAACCATGCGCAATGTACTGTTGCCGCAAAAACTGGCTTGGGGCAATAAACACCTGCACATATTTCAAAAGACGACGCAAATAGGCATTGCGATACACAAAAGGAAGCGCTACTAATGGGCGTGCATAACGAAGCGCACGCAAATCAGCGCGCACCGTTGCACAATCTACACAATTGAGCCCCCACTGTGGCCCCCCACACACCTGCCCATCAGGACGAATCAGCTGGCTATTGGGGCAAAAGAACCAGTAGTCATGGAGTGTCAAAAGTGTTGGAATCGCCTTTGCCAATTCCAGCAGACGTGCTGAAACACCTTGCACATGCTGAAAATGAATAATCTCGGGGTGCACTTCTTGCAAAAATTGCGTGAACTGTCGCTCAATCGCACCATTACGGAATGTATGCCAAAATTGACGAGCGGCGTTTTCTTGCTGGTGAGGAAGCAATGCACGCCATACGTGTATGCCATCCCGCTCGAGACGGGCAGGAACGGCGGCATCTGGTTCCACCCAAAACGGGTAGAACACATGGACGTCATGCCCGATACGCGCCAAAGCCCGCGCCAGGCTCCATGTGTAGATTTCGGTTCCCCCCAAACTTTCGGGGGGGAATTTATGTACAACAAATGCAATACGCATATCAATCTCGTTTCCGTACCCTTCTAGCGCGGTATGAGTCTATACACGTAAATTGGATGAGCAAATTGCCACACGAGAAACGGATAGGGGGCTCGCTGTTGACCAATCATCGTGGACGCCCAAACATCGCGAGCAACCTGTTCGACAGTGTAGCCTTCTGGTACGAGCGCACGCGGCGGTTCAGGTTTTTGCGCTACAAGGTACAACGGACGCCCCAACGCGATATAGGTATCAGCCGCCCGACGCAAGGCGAGCGCATCAGGGCTGTCGCTATCCAAAAGAAGCGCCCACCGCCCATCAAACGCATACAGTGGTGCAGCCAACCACCCCACCCAGGAATCGTTATCCTGGGCTTCAAACCAAATAACGGCATCGGCGGGGAGACTCTCTGCCAAACGCGCAATGGTTTCCGGTGTTTGTTGTCCCGTCGCCACGTCCATACGTGGCCAGCTCAGGGCGCCTTCCCACAAAATGGCTATACACATGACAACACCAGCCAACCAGCGCCAGCGGCGTTGTGGCATCTGCAAGAGAACATCAAATACACAAGCGATAAAGATCGCCATCAATGGGAGAACATCACTCACCAAACGGCGCATCGAGACAGGGTAGACAGGTGCGGAAGTATACCGTGTGAGGAACACTGCGCTCAGGCTGATGAGTAAAAACCCTAATACCCCTTGCGGCAGGCGCACACCACGACATGCCACCGCAAACAACCCTAACCCCGCCAGCCAGAAGAAAAGGGGCGACGTGTACGATCCCGTAAACCAGACAATTTCCTGCAAAGGCGCAGGGGTTTCCCAGCCAGGAATCACCAAGGGCAACGTTCCCCACACGACAAGCCCACACCATGCTACGACGGCCCCCCACACAAACAGCGGCGCAGCTGCCTCCATCCATCGAACAACTTGTTTCCCCCACAACCACCCCACCGGCCACGCGACGACACAGCCCAAGAATGCCGCCAGCACAGCCCATGCAAACCACCACCATCGCGCCGCAACGAGTTCATACGTAGCGCCAACATACGCCCTATTTGTGCCCACCCCCAGCAGGAACACCATCGCCACCAGCACAAGCAGAGTCGAAGGTGCGCGTCCCCGCTCATGCCAAAGCCCTGCCAGAAACAACGCCAGCGCGACCGTGGGCAACAAGAGCAACGCATCGAGACGCGCCGCCCACGTTGTCGTCCATGCCAACAAGGTCAGCCATAGCCAGCGCTCATCACGCGTGCGTAACCAGACCAACAGCGTGGCGCAGCCCGCCATCATCCAAAATTGCCCCACAATTTCGGCATACGCCATGCGCCCAAAATGCACCTGCGGAAAGCTCAACGCCAGCAACAGGACGCCCCCCACTGCCGCCCAGCGCATCACAAACTGGCGTGCGACGGCATACACAGCCCATATCCCCAGAAGAGCAAAGAGCGGTGTGCTGAACAACATGGCACGCAAGCCCCCCCACTTGAACACGAACGCCAGCCAGGTACTCCATAGTGGGGGGCGGCTGACGTGGATACGCATGGTGGCCGGATCCAGGATATACCAGGCGCCATAGAGCAGTCCATCATACGAGCGCAGGTCGCGACGATGGGCTTGCTCGGTATCGGCTACCCAAAAGGGGTCGCTCTCACTGGTGGAAAGGGGCGCCAGCGGCTCATACACACCATGCAAAGCGCCTGTGCGTGCAATCCAGGTGGCTTCATTCACGTAAATGGAGGCGTCGCCATGTAAAGCAATGTTCGTATCGGGGGGAAGAAAGAGGAGCACTACGAATGACAATCCCGCCACAGTCCACCGCTCACGTGGCGCTAACCGCCACCACCCGACCACGGCAAGCCCCGCAGCAGCTACCAGCAGAGGCCACGCCAACCACCAGCCTTGGCGAAACATGCCCCACGCCGCCAGTCCAATGAGCACCCAATGGACCAGCGCCAACACCGCCAAGGCGCCACCCAACGCTGTGCGGCTCGTCAAGCGTGTCATAGGCTACCCATGAATGTGTGGCGCAACCTGTGCCGCCAAACGCACCAAGTTGGCGCGTTCACCACGCCGATGTGCTTGCACAATCGCCGTGTATACCCGCTCTAAGCGGTCAATGTAGCGATCGAATGTCCAACGATGTCGCACATCAGCAGCACCATTTTGGCTCAAACGGTGGTACAAGTCGGCATCGTGCATGAGCCGTACAAGCGCCTGTTCGAGCGCCGCGGGGTCATCCGGGGGAACAAGCAAGCCATTTTCGCCATCGCGAATCGCTTCTGGTGTGCCGCCTGTGGTTGTGGCAATGGTGGGGATTCCAGTTGCCAGCGCCTCCAACAACCCTCCCGAAAACGGTTCATCCCAAATCGAGCAGAAGAGATACACATCACCTTCTTGGAAGACACGCGCCAATTGCGCACGCGGCACAAACCCATGCACACGCACCACATCGCCAACACCCAGATCGGCTATCTTCTTGTGCAGGAACGCCATGAAATTGTCGGTCCCGGAACCGTAAATATCCAGCATCACCGGCGGTATATCGTTGCGTGCACGCAAGCGTGCCACAGCTTCAATTGCCACTTGCGGACCTTTGCCATGCCACAATTGCGCCGCAAACACAAGCCGCCAGGGGCGTTCACCGGGGAATGTGCGTTCGCGGTAAGCGAACATATCCGCCGGTACACCAAGATACGTCGCCAGGCTTTGTTCAGCGGGAAAACCGCGCGCGATATGAAGTTGACGAATAAACTCAGAGACGGCTAACACATAGTCAGGCATGGCAAATCGGCGCACCACAGGCTGAACACCCGAGCGCAACAACGTCAATGCCATCTGTTGCTTGCGATTGTGAACCGGCACTTGCAAACCGACATCCCACAAGCCGGCCACCAGCCATTTATCCGCCGGATGCGCCACAACAGGCCAATCGCCACCACGCGCCGCCGCCAACGGCGACATAGAAGCCTGGTATAAATTCCACGCGATGACCATGTCAGGGCGCAATGCCGCCAATGTAGCGCGAACGTTGCGATACGTGCGTGTATTGAAAATTTTCCAACGCATCACACGCGCCGCCGTCAATGGCAAACCGCCTAAAAACAGATCCTCCTTGCGGTCCAAATTGATATCAAGCACACCATGCGTGAACCCATCACGGGGAAGTTGTTCACCATACCCGGTCAGGATATGGACTGTGTGCCCACGGGCGCGCAAGGCTTCGGCTACATCACGCGCCAAAATTTCGTTCCCACCAACAATGTAAGGCGGGTATAAGTTGCAAATAAGAGCAATCGTCAAAGGTTCAATGGATTCAGACATGCGTCCGCACCTGTTGTTTGGCGTGTTGGGCAACCTCAAAGCAAAAATCGGCAAAATCGGCGCCAAGTTTGCGCCAGGAATAGCGTTCTTCCGCAATACGGCGCGCCTTGCGCGTCATCTCGGTGATTTCTTCGGCGGGAGCTTGCAAAAGGCGCACCAGCGCTTCGACAAATGCGTGTGGGGTATCAGCCAGCACAAGAGCGCCTTCCTCGGCCACATCCAATAACCCCTGTGCGCCCACGCTTGTACTCACTACCGGCACGCCCGCCGCCATCGCCTCAACAATTTTGAGGCGCGTCCCCCCACCGAGACGCAACGGCACCATAAGGACATGTGATTGCGCTAAATAAGGACGTACATCGGGCACCTTGCCGGTGACAATGACATTCGCATATTGCTTTTCCAATGCGCGAATGTCAGGCACAGGATTTTGCCCCACGATCAAAATGCGCACATTGGGCACACGGGTTTGCAACAAAGCATACATTTCATCAAAGAAATAGCGCACAGCATCAATGTTGGGATAGTAGGACATCGTGCCCATAAACATGATCGTTGGCTCATCAGCCGGCTGGCGCTGGGCAGGCGTAAAGAAATCGGTATCAGCGCCATTGATAATGACACGTGTCGGGACATCGGCATACAAATCTTTCAAAAGCGCCTCATCCTCCGGCGAGCAGACTACGGCTCCATTAAAAAAAGGCGCCACCTGACGCAGCATACGTTTCAATTTCACCGATTCCACCCAATCCAGCACTTTGTCAACCCCCCAGGGGCGGGCTTGCGCGAGCTCTCGATAATGCATCCAGTCTATTTTATGTAAAATCGAAACCAGTGGCACACCAACATGTGGTAAATGTGCCACATACGGCCACATGGCTAATTCATCACAGACAACCAAGTCATACCCGCGCAGCAATTCACTTTGCAGATAGAGCAAACTTTGCGCTGTATGGAAATGCTGCAATAAACGCGGTAATGGACGCAGGGCGCGCCGGTAAGGCTCATAGCGCGACCAACGCCGCCGCAATTGAATACTCTCAACACGTGCGCACATCTCTGCAAGTGGTCCGGGCTCAGGCGGTTGTTCTCCATAGTGCACAGTAAAGAGATCTACATCCGCCCGTTCCGCCAGCCCACGCAACAAATGGAATGAGCGCAGTTTTCCACCTGTATCTGCAGGCCAAGGCATAAATGGGGTGACGACTGCGGCTTTCATGAAAGAGCCCCCTCGCTTTTCTCAGGATCGGCTGGCTTGCGTCCTGTTACATACACCTCGCGCGGCGGATGAAGCCAGCGGATAGCGCGTTCAAGGCGTTCTGTGTACCGCTCCAATGCTTCAGCATACTGTGTAAGGCTTTGCTGCTGTTCCCAAGTGTGGCGCAAGATGTTTTCCATGGCTTGCAAATACATGTGCTGAAAAGATAATTGGCGGCGCATATCTACAAAAAGTGGTGCAAGCCAACGCCCCAAGCGCGGAAAAAGGATAGACCACAAACGCCCGCGCCACGTGTTCGGCCACTCAAAGGGAGGCGGCGTAGGGACATCGAGCGCGGGAAATGGGAGGGACGTGCCGTGTGGCAAATTCTTGGGAAACGGCGGGCGTTCACCGAGTATTTTGTCTATACCTTCCCACTTCGTTACCTCAAGAGAGCCGCTCTCTATCCCCTCAAATCCCGCAGCATAAAAGAAAAATTCCAGCAATTGGGAACTATAGAGACGCACGTGCGTTGGGTCGCGCCAAAATTCATGCAAATGCACCACAATCGAGGCCGCATTGGGAGTCCCAATCACCAAAAGACCGCCTGGGCGCAAAGCAGTGTACGCCGCACGGATGAGCGCCTGCACCTGTTCAGGCGACATATGTTCTACCACATTGGTTGAAAAAACCGCATCGAAGGCTTGCGGTTGCGCCTCTAACCACTCGATCGCGTCAGCATGATACGCCGTCAGTCCACGAGCACGACACGCTTCTATCATGCCCTCGTCAATATCAACGCCAATGGCTTCATGCCCATTGGCTTCGAGCAGTGCGAGAAACTCCCCGCGCCCACATCCGACATCAACGACACGAGGATACCCTTCAAAAAGCGGCAAATAGGCCTGTAAAACACGTTGCAAGGCTTCGGGGCGGCTGTATCCACGTGTATAGAGGTATTCGTAATATTGATGCTCTACATCGTTTGCCATACGATACACTCCATGTGTGCAAAAAGATGCCCCACATCTGTGGGGCGGGTTCATTATACGAAAACACGCCTTCACGCCAAAACGTCTTCTTGCCCCTCTTACTCAAGGTTTACATTTTCCGCTAAGCCCCATACAATCAAAACACCCGCATTCCCTGACAACAAGGAGCAAACCATGCAGACTATTGATGTTGTTTTGCACGGTGTTGGTCATGTTGGGCGGCATCTGCTGCGCCTATTTCAAACACAAGCCGACCTGTTGCGCGAACGCCACAACCTGACGGTACGTGTCATCGCTGCCGTGGATAGCCGTGGAGCGGCACTCAACCTCAACGGGCTTGACATTGCCGCACTCCTCGACGCCAAACAGCGCTCCGGCTCGGTCGCCGAAGCGCCACATGGGCAACGCGGCATGACGCTTCAAGGTGTCATGGCAAATGTGCGCACGCACGCTGTCTTGCTGGAAGCCACGCCGGTCAACCTTGAGACGGGGGAACCGGGGCTCAGTGCAATGCGCACCGCCCTTGAACGCGGATGGGATGTTGTTTCCGCCAACAAGGCCCCCCTGGTGCTCGCCTACCGTGACCTGGTGCAAATCGCCCATCAACGCCATGCTCGTCTTGCTTTTTCGGCCACTGTGTGCGGTGGACTTCCTGTTATCAATGTCGGACGCTACGACCTCGCCCATGCCACCATCACCCGTATCGAAGGCATTGTCAACAGCACCACCAACTACATTCTCAGTGAAATGCGTAAAGGGCGCTCGTTTGACGAAGCCTTGCGTGAAGCCCAACACGCCGGCATCGCCGAAGCCGACCCGACGCTCGATGTGAGTGGGTGGGATGCCGCCAACAAACTCATCATCATGGCGAACGCGATTTTGCACATTCACGCGACACGCCACGATGTTGACGTAGAAGGCATTGAACACCTCACACGCGAGCAACTCCTGGATGCTGAAACCAACGGGCAGACGATCCGGCTGGTCGCGAGCGCAGAACGGCAGGCAAATGGAACATACCGCTTGCGTGTCGCGCCACGCGCTCTTCCGAAAACCCATCCGCTTGCCATACTCGAAGGGCACCAAATGGGCGTTGTCTTTGAGACCGACATCAATGGGCGCATCTTCCTGGCTATCGAGGAAGAAGACCCTACACCCACCGCCGCCGCCATGCTGCGCGACATCGTTTTGCTCGCCAATCCACGCGGCTAGGAAAAGGGTATGGACGCCCTGGAACAAACCGTCAAGCAGGTCATACAACGATTGAACCTGCTCCGCCAAGGCGAGCGGGTTGTTGTCGCTGTAAGCGGCGGCCCCGACAGCCTGGCGCTTCTGCACATTTTGCACACCTTGCGCACACACTGGGACCTCACGCTTATTGTCGCCCATCTCGACCATGCCCTGCGCCCCACATCGCGTGAAGACGCCGCTTTTGTGGGACGTATTGCCGCGCAACTGGGGCTGTTTTGCGTGCGCGAACGGCAAGATGTGCGTGCCTATGCCAAAGCACACCGCTTGAGCCTGGAAGAAGCCGCCCGCGAAGTGCGCTATCAGTTTCTCGCGCAGGTCGCCCGCGCCACACAAGCAACCGTCATCGCAACAGGGCATACCGCCGACGACCAGGCTGAAACGGTGCTGATGCATTTCCTGCGTGGTGCGGGGCTCAGCGGTTTGAAAGGCATGCTTGCACGCAGCCGCCTTGTATTGCCCCCCCGTGAACCAGATACGCCGGCAGAACCGCCTGTTGATCTTGTACGCCCCCTCCTCTTCACCCCTCGGCGCGACATCGAAGCCTATCTTGAACGCAAGGGGCTGCATCCGGTTCAAGATGAAACCAACTTCGACACGGCATTTCATCGGAACCGCCTGCGTCACGAACTGCTGCCGCTTTTGGAACGTGAATATCAACCCCAACTGCGCACACGTCTGGCGCGCACCGCCGAAACACTGGCCGTTGACTGGGACTTCATCCAGCAGGCGGTCAACACCGCCTGGGAGCAACTTGCCCAAATCCATCCAGGTAGCATCACATTCCCGCGCGACGCGTTTTTGGCGCTACACCCGGCACTTCAACGTCGGCTTGTGCGGCGCGCTCTGTTCACATTGCGCCCACTGCTCCGCGATGTGGCATGGGACCATATCACCAACGCGCTTTTCATCGCCACCCACGGTGAAACTGGGGCGCAGGCCACCTTACCAGGGCATCTCATGCTTCGCCGCGAATACGACCAGATTCGCATCGAAAGCGACCCCGTTGTGCAAGAGTGGCCGCAATTGTCCGAACCAATGACACCTCCCCTCGATACCAATGCCACTTTCACCATTGGAGACTGGACGCTGACATTGCGCACCATACCTCGAGAGGCTTTGGACGTTTCGCCTTTCGAGAACACAGACCGCTGGCAAGCCTTCCTTGACGCCAATCGCATTCACTTCCCCGTGCGGCTCCGCACACGTCAAAAAGGCGACCGCTTTCACCCCTTGGGCATGCCGGGCGATGTCAATCTGGCCGATTTTCTCACGGCGCAAAAAGTGCCGCAGGCTGTCCGCGATGCTCTCCCACTGCTTGTTGACGCCAACGATCGCATTTTGTGGGTAGCGGGTGTACGCATCAGCGCCGATGCGGCTGTTCAAGAGACCACCACACACATACTCCATCTTATGTTCCAGAAAAGGTAAAAAGCCCCTAACACGTATCCCCCCACTTCTTTTATTGAAAATTCTGTTGACGAAAGACGCCTTTCTCATATGATAGTGGTTTGCTATCCTTGAGACATCTGGTGTTGCGAGCCCATGTCAACCAACAATCAACGCGTTCTTTGGCTTATCGGTAGTGGCCGAAGCGGCACAACCTGGCTACAGCGCGTCTTGGCGACGCTTCTCGATGGTGAAATTTGCTTTGAGCCGCTTCACCCAGAGTACGTCAACCTCCCCAACCTACACCCACCAATCAAACATTCAAACAGTCGCCCCTATCTTCGCGCGACACAGCACGCACCCTCGTGGGCTACATTTGTTCAGATCATTCAGACGGGGAAAGTGCATTCCCCCTGGCTGGATGTAGGCTATACCACTTCACGATGGCGATGGAAATGGCATCGCTTGCAACAGATGATTCGCTCACCTTTTCAAGCGCGAATCATCAAATCGATTCGTGCGACACTCCTTCTGGGATGGCTCAAATCCCATTTTGATGTACCAATTATTTTTCTCATACGCCATCCATGTGCTGTTGTGAGCAGTCAAGCGCGCCTTGGATGGTTCATGAACGCCCAGGAATTCCTGGAAGATAGCCTTCTTGTTGAGGACTACCTCCAACCGTATGTCAACCAGATTGCTCATTTACAAGGGGCTTGGGCACATCGTGCCGCCTTTTGGGCAATTGAAAACCTGGTTGGAATGCAACTAGCACAACAATTTGATATCCCCATTGTCTTTTACGAGCATCTTGTGTGCTCACCGCAAGAAACATTGCAATCCCTTCTTCACCAACTTGGTTATACCTGGCATGAACATCGATGGCGGCATGTGCAACACCGCTTGCTCAGGCCGGCAAGCCCAAAACATCTTGCTGCCTGGCGAAATACACTCGATCCCCAAACCATCCAGACCATCCTTGAGGTGGTGCATACGTTGGGGGTCTCAGTGTATGACGAAGATCCTTTGCCATCACCACGCATGTTGCATTGAGTGAAGCAGGAGAAGACAATGCCACAAAAGCATGTTTGGCTCGCAGGAAGTGGTCGTAGTGGGACAACCTGGTTTCACAATCTACTCGGCCTTGTCCCCAAAACAATGAAACTATTTGAGCCACTCAACCCCGATTTTGTGCGGCTTCCTCCATTGCGCCCACCCGTGCGAACGACCCATTCGCGTCCTTACTTACCACCTGAGAGCAGTTCTCTGACGTGGAGTCTTTTTATCAAATCCATTTTCGCGGGGTTCTTCTTGAATGACTGGGTTGTCTATACGTATGCTGCCCCCAAAATCAAGCAGAAAGCGCCCCGGTGGCAACGGTGGCAACAGCTCAGATATGCAGAACACGTTGTTGTCAAGGCTATCCGCTCAAATTTGCTGGTCGGCTGGATTGCTGCACGCAATCTTGCAAAAGTCGTTTTTATCATTCGCCACCCATGTGCCACTATTTGGAGCCAATACCAGCAGGGATGGCAAATGTCCATTGATGAATTTCTCGCGGATAAAAAATTGCTCCAAGATCATTTGCACCCCTATTTGCCCATTATCCATCAGTACAACCGAACCGAATGGCAACAACGGGCGCTTTTTTGGGCAATTGATAATCTTGTACCTCTTCACTATGCGCGCACTCTTCCTTTGCTCGTGGTCAGCTATGAGCAACTCGTGCTGAATACAGAACAGGAATTACAACGTGTGTTCTCTTTCTTGGAGTGGGATGTTGATGAACAAACATGGACGCACTTACGCCAACGCATCCACGCACGTGAAAAAAGGATAGACATCCTGGAGCGATGGAAAAAAGAAATGCCGGCCGAAGCGGTGGCCGACATTTTACAAATCACGCATGCCATGGGGCTGGATATGTACGATGAACAACCAACCCCACATGCATTCGACTTATTCACTCGATGGCTGTGAATGTTCCATCACCATATGTGGGGCTTCATGCTTCCATTCCACCGGCATGGCAATATCACCGTGAGCTGGCATATCTGAAACAACTTGGAACGTATAAAGCCATTGATGAAAATCACTTGGACGCTGCCAACGTGGATACTGCGGCTCTGGATAGCACGCAGCAGACAAATAATACCGCCCCATAGGCAAGGCCAAAACCGGCACACGCACAACAACACGCCCTGCCCCAGGTGACAAAATAGGATCTACTGGGTTGTCATAGGTATTTGACGCCCAGAGATAATGACCATCTAATTTGTGAATAAGCACGCTGAAAATTGGCTCTTCTACGGGTTCAACTGCTTCATACTCAATCACAAACTCAACAGGTGCAAGCGATTCAACCGACCACGTCGCCGCCCCCTCGGCATTGCGCATTTCAACATTCGTAATCTTGATAGGCCCATTCCCCCAACGGCGCGGAGGCGGATGATCGGGCACTTTGACGGGATAACGACGCGCCCACTTACTCAACGCCTCATCAACTTCTCCCGAGAGATCACCATCCCCTGTAGCCTGTTGCTCCTCTGCTTCCTTCAAAAGCATGCGTTTGATTGCTTCGTTGCGCTGAATAAGTTCCTCAGCTTCACGCTCGTTGACGGTATCCACATAGGCACGCACAACATCTTCAATCGCGCCCGACGCCTGCACCTCACCATCTTGCAACCAAATGGCGTGGCTACAAAATTCCACCATCTGCCCTAAATTGTGTGAAACCATCAAAATCGTTTTTCCTTGCGCCTGACGAATACGTAATAAATCAAGACACCGCCGCTGAAAACGCTCATCACCTACAGCAAGCACTTCATCAATCACCAGAATATCGGCATCAACATGCGCTGCGATGGCAAATCCCAACCGTGCTTTCATCCCGCTTGAATAGTTTTTGATGGGTGTATCAATAAAACGCCCCAATTCGGCAAAATCCACGATGTCATCAAACCGTTGGTCAATATACTCTTTGGAGAATCCCAAGAGTGAACCATTCAAGTAAATATTTTCACGCCCCGTCAATTCTGGGTGAAAACCAGCCCCTAATTCCAATAATGCTGCAACCCGCCCATTGACTTCAATCAGCCCTTCGGTGGGCTGTAAAATGCCGGCTACCATTTTGAGCGCCGTACTTTTCCCACTTCCATTCGGGCCAATAATCCCCACAGTACGCCCATATGGGACTGAAAATGAGACATCACGCAAAACCCAAAACTCATCATGTCCGTGGGAACGTCGTGCAAGCAAGTCAACAAAACGTTGTTGCCATGAGCGCGTCTCTTCGTGACGCAGAATAAATTTTTTGGAAACATGTTCAAAACGTATGGCATCCATCGCTACACTCCTCGCATTCAGACGCCCGATTATACGTTTCCATCAAGAGAAACCAAATCAAGCCTGCCTTTTTGCTTTGCCAGTAAAACTATGTCAAACTTTTTTCATCAGCAAAACCGAATGAAAAAATTACCAATCAAACAAATACGCATCTTCAAGCAAATGAAACGTAAAAACAATATGGTGTCTCCTGTCACAATCAAACGACGCTTGCCGACAGGAGCCCAACGCATGCGAAATCGAGATTACACGGTTGGCATCACGCTCACGTTGCTTTCAACGTTTGCAGCGGCGACGGCGCCTATCATTGGGAAACTTGCCTATCGGGCATCGGTGACACCCTACACGCTTGTTGCGCTTCGTACGGTTGTCGCTGCCACGACACTCTGGCTCTTTTATCTGCTCTTCTGGCGCGATGCTATCCGCATCAAATGGCAACACTTGCTTGGCTGCATCGGCATGGGTATTGCCAATGGTGTTGGCTCGCTGATGTACTATCCTGGGCTGGCGCGCATTGATGCCTCTCTGGCGCAACTCTTCTATGCGCTTTATCCGGTATGGGTGTTTATCTTTCTGAGCGCCGCCGGCCATCCCATCTCGCGTCTCGCCTTGGTACGGCTGGGGATAGCATTGGCCGGTGTCTTCTTCCTGACATTTTCGCCCGGCGCCCATTTTGATTTCCTCGGCGCTATGCTCCTTATTGCCGCCGGCGCTATGTATGGCTGGCACCTCGTTTTGGGGCAATGGACACTGGCCGACGCAGATTCGCGCAGCGTGACCTTGTACGTGATTACTACAATGGCCATTGTTGTGAGCATCGCCCGTATTGCCATCGGGCAGCCGCTTGAACCAATCTCCCTGGAAGGCTGGCTCGCTATCATCGGGTTGGGGTTGATTCCCATGGCGTTGGCGCGTTTGCTTGTTTTCGCCGGGCTCAGCCGCTTGGGTGGCATTCAAACCAGCATCCTCAGTGTCGCTGAGCTGGTGATTGCCCTTCTCCTGGCCTATTTGCTCCTGGGAGAACGCATGACAGCCTGGCAATGGGTCGGCGCGGCGCTGATTATGTTGAGTATGCTCCTCATCGGGCGGGAATCCAACCTCGATGTTGAAGGCCCCGAAAAGTGGTTGTGGGAGATGCAAAACGGGGTGCTGGAAGGAAAGACAACACTCCATGAAAATCGCCATCATGCTGTTTCATAAGACAAGAGGTTGCACAAATACAAAACCTCCGCGAATATGCGGAGGTTTTTTTATGAGGCATGGACGCGCTTCTGCTGACCAGCCTCATACCATGCAAGAAGCAAAAGCGCGCCTATCGTCGGCGGCAGAATCACCACAGCATGCAAAAGAACCCCAAACGTGACGCCCTGCACAGTTTCCGCACCAAAAAACCCCAATCCCACCATCGCCAAATACTCGAAAACACCAATACGCCCCGGTACAGTGAGAATTGAGGTCCCAACCAGCAAGACCAACATGGTGATCAGGGCTGCATCAAACCCAAAAGGCAGGTATAACGCGCGCAAGACCGCGTAGTTATTCAGCACCATGGTGAACCACACAATTACCGTTGCGAGGAGAATCTGCCAGGCGTGACGACTTTCCCGCAAAGCCTGCAAACTATCCAACATCGCCAACAGGCGTGATGCAATCCGTTGCCGCCCCCGCACTGGCACCATCTTCACCAGCCATACGACAAAGCGAGCAAGCGGCTCATGGGCGATAACCGCCCCTGCCAAGCCCAACCCAAGCACCAGAGCAATCACAAAGGCTTGTATTGAGGGGGGCGCAAACTGCGTCGGGAGGGGCGCCAGCACCAGGGAAAGGCCAAAAATTAACCCGAACGCTATCAGGTCAATGGTTTTCTCAAGCACAATCGTCCCCAATACAAAGGCGCGCCCCCGTTGTTCGGAATTGACTAAATACAACCGCCCAATTTCACCAACCCGACCAGGAACAAACGTGTTGACCAATTGTCCCACAAGATGCCCAGTCGCCAGGATACCCCACCCCAAGCGTGGGCCTTCTTCACCAAGCAAAGCGCGCCAACGCCATACTTTGGCTCCATTGTTGAGAAGCACACTGAGCAAAGCAAACACCAACCAGCCCAAATGGGCATGCCGCATCGCACGCCATACATCCGCCCACGGGATTCCCTGAATTGTTGCCCAAGTGAGCAAGCCGGTGAGGCACCCCCACACCAGAGGACGTATGGGCAGCGCAGACATGCTGAACGCGCGTCGTTGGTTCATAAAAGCGCCCCGGGCCTTATTGAGCAGATGAGAACACAGACCACCGTAGCAAGCGCCACAAGAAAAGCGGATTGCCTATCAAATACCGACGCCACAACCGCCGCGGCTCAATCAGCAAGCGCCCCAACCATTCCAAACCGTGGTCTGTCATCCAGCGGGGGGCGCGTGGCACAACGCCTGCGAGGTAATCAAATGCTGCCCCCACGGGCAACGCCACGTTCACGTGCAAATCATGCCAATTTTCATACAACCAGCGCTCCTGGAGCGGCATCCCAAATCCCACAAGAAGCAAGTGGGGTCGAACAGAGTTGATATGCGCTACCACGGCACGGTTCTCGGCGCTTTCACGACGCTTGTCGAAATAGCCATGATGCGTCCCCACAACGAACAAACCTCGTGCGGCTTCATCACGCTGCAAGGCAATGGCTGCTTCACTCGCAATACCTGGGCGTGCGCCAAGCAAATAAACACGCCAACGCTGTTGTGCCGCCAGCCGCGCCAAATCCGGCAACCAATCAGGCGGTGTCATGCGTTCGGGCAAATGCCGCCCCACCAACGCCGCCCCCCATTTGACGCCAAATCCATCGCAAAACACCAAAGCGCTTGTGTTCAAGTATTCACGAAACCAGGGCTGTTCATACGCCAGATTCATGGCACGCACATTGACGTTCGTGACAATAGCGCGGCGGTCTTCGGCAATGGTGCGCGAAATATAGTCAAGCAGTTCATGCAGGTGCACAGGGTGAATACGCACACCGAGCAAGTCAATCGGCTCAACGGGCGCTGGCAAAGGTGTTGTATCAAACAGGGGTGTCCACTCTGATTCATCCTGAGGTGATGAGGAAAAGTTGTGCATACGTCTTCGTCCATTTGATCGTCTTGTTTGGTGCATCTCCATTAGGGAGATTGCTGCAAGGCATCCAGTTCTTTGCGCGCCGCTTCGTGTTGCGGGTCTGCGTCTAACACCCGTTCATAGGCGCGGCGTGCTTTCTCTATCAGCCCCATATCGCGATACAAGCGGGCAACGCCAAGTTGCCAATCCACAGGAATATCCAGCGGCGCGATACGGTCAAGCGTTTGTTCCGCTTTTGCCGCAGCGCCAAGCTGCCAGTAGAGTCGCGCCATGTTCAATTGCAAATTGGGCGGTGGGTCGAACGCCCACAAGTCATCCAACGCTTGCTCGGCTTCGGCGGGACGTTCGGCTTGCATGGCTGCTTGTGCATAACTATACCATACCCACGGCGAATCCGAGCCTTTTTCAACCGCGCGGCGAAAATGCTCCAGTGCCGTTTCCCATTCGCCGCGTTCGCGTGCCAGAACCCCCAGCATATTCCAGGCGCGCCAATCATCAGGCCAACGCTCAACGATACGCGTGTACCATTGCTCCGCTGCGGCGGTATCCCCCTGCTTGCGCGCTACCTCAGCCGCAAGGAAATACAAACCAGCCGTATCCGGAAATTGCCTCACAGCATCATCCAACAATGCGGCCGCCTCATCCCAGCGTTCCAATCCCATAAGGATACGCGCCTGCCGCTCATAGAGCCACGGCGCATCCGGACTCAAGGCAAGGGCGCGCTCATTCGCTACGAAGGCTTCCGCATACCGTTCCTCAGCGAGGAGATACCCCGCCAGCACACTCCACGCCTCGCCATTCTGCGGATCACGCTGCGTCGCCACTTCGGCCGCTAAAATCGCCGCCTCGCGCTGTTGATCCCGCCATAATGCTTGCGCCTCCATCACAAGCAAAAATGGCTGCATGGCATTGCCCGCACAATAGCGTTCCGCCGCCGGCCGGTCGAGACGGCGCAACGCTACACGGCAAAGCCCCTTTTGGGCGGGAAACGCCGCACGCGCATCATGGCGCGCCAGTTCCCAATGGTATGCGGCGCTATCCCACTCGCCTGCATTGAAGGCGGTATTGGCTGCCAACAGGTGCAACGCCGCAGGCGCATCATCAGGCAATGGGGTGGGCACGCCTTCTTTCAAAGCACGCACCAACAACAGGTTTTCGCGCGCGTGTGGCACTGTCAAAAGCAAACCCGCCAGACTTGCAACAAGCGTCATGAGCCCCACACGCCCGCGCAACGACAATTGTCGCCATCTTTCCGCCAACATCATGCGTGAAGCCGCTCGCGCTCGTATGCAATCACCCGCCGCAAAATATCGTCCAAGCCCAACTTGGGCGACCAGCCCAAAAGCGTGTGAATGCGTGTGATATCAGGTACACGCCGCTGCATATCTTCAAACCCCTCGGCATACGCCTGCTCGTAGGGGATATGCACAATCGGCGATTGGCTTTCCGCCAAGGCGCGCACACGCTGCGCTAATGCATTGATTGTCGTCTCCTCGGTGGACCCAATGTTGTACACACGCCCCGGCGCATCGGGATGAAAGGCTAACCCAATAATCGCCTGCACGACATCACTCACATCACAAAAACAACGGCTCTGCTCCCCGTCGCCATAGACGGTGATAGGCTCACCACGCAACGCCTGGCGCACAAACCGCGGAATCACCATGCCATAGCGTCCCGTTTGGCGCGGGCCTACGGTGTTGAAAAAGCGCATAATCACCACAGGCAACCCAAATTCACGCTGGTAGGCAAGCCCCAAAAATTCATCCACCATCTTGCTGGCGGCATACGCCCAGCGGCTACGGCTTGTAGGTCCCAAAAGCACATCATCTTCTTCGGCAAAGGGGACTTTGCTCCCCTTCCCATACACTTCGGACGTGCTGGCGATAAGGGTACGACACCCATAGCGCAACGCCGATTTGAGCACCGCCTCCGTTCCCATAATGTTGGTCTCAATGGTGTGCACGGGGTGTTCAACAATCAATTTGACCCCCACCGCCGCCGCCAAATGCACAATCACATCCGACTGCGACGCCAGACGGTCCATGACAATCGCGTCGGTAATGCTGGCACGCGCAAAATGAAACCGCTCATGCGGCAACAAGTGGGCAATGTTTTCCAAACGTCCTGTGGAAAGGTCATCCACAACCGCAACAACATGTCCTTGCTCAAGCAAAGCTTCGGCCAAATGCGAACCGATAAACCCTGCACCGCCGGTAATCAAAAAACGTGTTGGGCTTTGCATACAACCTTTTCCTGTTGGTTTCTTTGTGGAATGCAGAGGTCAGTATATGCATGATTGCTCATCATGTCGAACATTCAACAGGCTTGCATCTTCCCCGTTCTCATGCTACCACTTGCCCCAACACACACAGTAAGGATGAACAAGCCCATGACCCGACGCATTTTGTTTGTTGACCACGCCGCCGGACTTGGTGGAGCCGAACGCAGTCTGTTGCTGCTGTTGCGCACACTCGACCAGACGCGCATCAAACCGCACCTGGCAACGGTCGAAGGCGACCTGGCGGCAGAAGCCCGCCACCTTGGCGTTCCTGTGCACATTGTCCCGTTGCCGCGCCTGCGCAACCCCTTGCGCTTTTTTCTCGATTGGCACATCGGCTCGTGGGGGCTGGTACACGTCGCGCGCGCCATCGAAGCAGACGCCCTCTACGCCAACACAGTACGCGCCGCCATGTTCGCCGCGCCCGCCAGCCGCATCGCTCGCCGTCCCTTCATCTGGCACATGCGCGATTTCTGGCTCAGCGAATCACGCCCACGCTTCACATGGGCTGACACCCTCATCAAGCGCGCGCTCTGCGCCACTGCTCGGCTGGTTATAGCCAACTCACACGCCACCGCCGCGTATCTCCCTTGCGCCAACACCGCCCAGGTGGTGTACAACGGGCTCGCGGCTGACGCCTTCGCGCAAGACCCCGCCTGGCGCGAGACCTTCCGCCGCCAGCACCACATCCCGCCCAATGCGCCCCTTGTGGGCATGGTCGGGCGCTTGCGTCCCTGGAAGGGGGCACACCGCTTTGTGGAAATCGCCGCCCACGTCCACGCGCACCGCCCCGACGTTCACTTTGTCATCGTAGGCGGCACACCGCTCACACGCGATATGGAATACCCGCGCTTCGTGCGTGCGCGCGTCGCCGAACACGGCCTGACGCGCTTCATCCACTTCACCGGCCACCTGACAGACGTTCGCCCAGCCCTCGCCGCCATGGACATCTTCGTCCACCCCGGCGACCCCGAACCGTTCGGCATGGTCGTGCTCGAAGCCATGGCGGCTGGTAAACCCGTTGTTGCTTTTGCACACGGCGCACTGCCCGAACTGGTTGAACACGAACAGACCGGCATCCTTGTGCCCCCTACCGAAAGCAGCGCCGCGGCAAACGCCATTCTCGCGCTGCTGGAACAGCCCGAACGAGCGCACGCATTGGGCGTTGCAGGGCGTGAACGCGCCCGAAACACCTTCTCCATCGAAACCACTGCGACGCGCATTGCCACCCTGCTGGAAGAGGCGACAGGAGCGCACCGGTGAAACACCACTACGTGTTGGACGCACGCACAGCAACCAACCACTTTCCCGGCATTGGGCGCTATGTGGCGCACCTCGCGCACGCCCTCGACCGCCTGCTGACGCCCGATGAAGAAATGACGGTGCTCTACCGCCCCAACGCTCCCGCACGTCAGCCGGTCTGCCCACACGCCTGGCAACGCACAACCTGCCTGCCCATCAACACATCGCCGTTCACGCCGCCCCAACAATGGCAAATCCCATCGCTCTTGCATCACCTGCGCGCCACTCTCTACCACAGCCCCTACTACCTCATGCCCTACCGTCCACAACGCCCAACCTTGCTGACTGTGTACGACGTCATCCCCCTGCGCTACCCCTACTACGTCTCATGGCGGGCGCGCTTGCTGTTCCGCCTCATGAAGCGCCTGGCGATTCGCACCGCCGACGCCATCATCGCCATTTCACACGCCACCGCGCGCGACATGCAAACCTTTTTCAACGTGGATCCAACCCGTATGCACGTCATTCCACTCGCCGCCGACCGCCATTTTCGCCCTTTGCCCCCCGAAAAACAGGCCGAAGCCCGCACGCGCATGGGGCTGCCTGCGCGCTACGTGCTCTATGTCGGCTCGAACAAGCCACACAAAAATCTCACGCGGCTTGTCCGTGCGTGGGCAACCCTGCGCCCCCCCGATACCACACTCATTATCGCCGGCGCGTGGCTACCAGCCTACCCGGAACCGCTCCAACTAGCCATGCATTTGGGGCTTGGCGAGCAACACATCCGCTTCCTCGGCCCTGTGGAAGAACACGACCTGCCCGCGCTCTACGCCTCCGCGCTGGCGTTCGTCTTCCCCTCGCTCTACGAAGGCTTTGGGCTCCCCGTGCTTGAAGCCATGGCGTGTGGCGTCCCCGTCGCATGCAGCAACGTCTCAAGCCTGCCCGAAGTCGCCGGCGAGGCCGCCTTGCTCTTCGACCCTCACGACGCCAACGCAATCGCCGCCGCGCTCGAACGCCTCCTGTACGACACAACACTCCGCGAGACGCTGGCGGCGCAAGGGCTGGCGCAAGCCGCACGCTTTTCATGGGAAGCCACCGCCCAACAAACAGTGGCGCTCTACCGCCAAACAGCCAACGGGTGAAACGCCCCCATGACGGCATCGTTTTGCATGTTCCACTCACCAATTTCCTCTCCCCAATTTGCCTTTTCGCCTCTCTTTACTACGATTGCGCCTACTTTCACAAGCGGGAGAGGAAAGCCAGCCCTATGAAACGCAAAAAAGAACTGCTGATTATTTTTGCCATCATCTTTGTCAACCTGATTGGCTTTGGCATCATCATTCCCCTCTTGCCACTCTACGCCGTCGAATTTGGCGCTACCGAGTGGCAAGTGGGCTTACTTTTCGCCTCCTACTCCGTGGCACAATTGATTGCCACACCTGTTTTGGGCGCACTCTCCGACCGATATGGTCGCCGCCCCATTTTGCTCCTGAGCCTGTTGGGCACTGTCATCTCGTTCGTGATGATGGCGCTGGCCAACTCGCTCGCCATGCTCTTCCTCGCGCGCATCGTGGACGGCATTTCGGGGGGGAACATTCCCACAGCACGCGCCTACATCAGCGACATCACCACGCGGGAAGAACGCGCCGGTGCCTACGGCCTGATTGGCGCCGCCTTTGGGTTGGGGTTCATTTTGGGGCCGGTGCTGGCCGGTCTGCTTGCCAACTTTGGGCTTGCCGCTCCAGCCTGGGGTGCGGCGCTTCTGGCGGCGATTGCCCTTGTGATGACTTTCTTCGGCTTGCCGGAAAGCCACACCGAACGCGGTCCTATGCGCATCCAGTTTCCCTGGCACGATATTCCCGAACTGCTGCGCCGTCCGGTGCTTGGGAAATGGCTGGTCATTGACCTGGTTTATTGGGCTGCCGCCGCCGTGTATCAGACCACATTTGCGCTCTTTGCCGCTCAACGCTTCGGCTTTGGCGTGAAAGAAGTCGGCTATGTGCTTGGCATTGTGGGCACGATTGGCGCGCTGGTGCAAGGCGGCGCTGTACGCATCATTGCGCGCCGCATCGGTGAACGCCGCACGCTGGCGTACGGCTTGCTCTTGGGGGCCATTTCCCTGGCGGCAGCCGCCTTCACCTACCACCCCATCATCTTCGTCGCCATTCTTGTCCCTGCAGCCGTGGGGCAAGCCATGGCGCAACCGGCACTCATCGCGCTGCTCAGCCAATCCGCCGACCCCCGCGAGCAAGGGCGCGTGCAAGGCGCCAGCAGCGCTCTGGAAAGTTTGGGGCGCATTATCGGCCCTGTTTGGGGCAATAGCGCGCTGGGCTGGTTTGGCGGCTGGGCGGCTTACTTTTCCGCGGCTGTTGTGCTGTTCATCGTGGGGCTTTTTGTCCTGGTTCGCATGCCCGCCACAGAAGGCGCGCCCCTGCCGGCTTCTTCCCGTCCGTCTTGAAACGCGCTTCAAACCGCCAAAGAACGCCAATAAAAAAAGCGACGCACCATGCAGGTGCGTCGCTTTTTGCGTGAAGAGAAGGCTTGGCGGTGTGTGTTGATTTACTCACGCTCTTCGGCGCGGAAGTAGCGGGGGGCAATCACCCACATCCCGAACATGACGACAAACGCTGCGGCTCCCAAAATGGCTTCCATTGTGCTTGCTCCTTTCTGTTCCTTTGGTTTCTTGTTTACGCACTTTGCGGTTCAGAGACGTAAGCCGGATAGCCGTGCTCACTCACATCCAGGCCTTTTTCTTCGTCTTCGTCGGGGACACGCAAGCCCATGGTCTTGTCCAGCAGGGTGAAGAGCACGAACCCGACGCTCCCCGTCCAGGCGAGCAAGGCCACCACACTCACCACTTGCGGAACGATGAGGCTGGTGCTGCCTGCCACCAGACCCGCCACATCGCCATATGTGCCATCCGCAAAAATCGCGACCGACAAGACACCCCAAATGCCCGTTGCGCCGTGTACTGCAAATGCGCCCACAGGGTCGTCAATTTTGAGCGTGCGCTCAGTGAACGAAGTCGCCCAGAGCATAATCGCTCCACCAATAGCCCCGATGACAATCGCCGCCCACGGAGCAATGAAGGCGCACGGCGCTGTGACAGCCACCAACCCGGCCAGAATGCCGTTGCATGTCGCCAGTACATCAATGCGTCCGGTGCGCATCAAGCCCACATACATGACCAGCACGCCACCCGCCACACCAGCCAATGCCGTATTCGCGGCGATAATCGAGATACGCAATTCAGTCGCTGCCAATGTGCTGCCGGCATTGAAACCGAACCAGCCGAAGAAGAGGATGAAGACCCCTAGCACCACATACACAACGTTATGCGCGGGTATCGTCTGCGGGCGGCCTTCAGCGTCAAAGCGCCCTTTGCGCGGTCCCAGTTTCCAAGCGCCGATGAGCGCCAACACACCGCCCACCGCATGCACCACACCAGACCCCGCAAAGTCCACCGCACCCAATTCACCCAGCCAACCGCCGCCCCAGACCCAGTGACCATAGACGGGATAAATGAGCGCGCTCACGAGGAACGAGTACGCCAGATAGGTTTCAACCTTCGTGCGTTCGGCCATCGCGCCGGAAATAATAGTTGCCGCAGTCGCCGCAAACACCATCTGGAAGAGCCAGAGCAAAATCGTGTTCACGTCATAGGCGGCGTTCAGCAGGAAGAACCCCGACGTGCCAATGAAGGCGTTGCCGGATTCCAACCCCGGCGCACCCGAACCGCCAAACATGAGCGCAAAGCCGAAGGCAAAGAACGCCAGTGCCGCAATACAGAAATCCAACAGGTTTTTGGTCAGAATGTTGACGGTGTTTTTGGCGCGTGTCAGTCCGGCTTCCACCAGGGCAAAACCCGCCTGCATGAAGAAGACCAACACCGTCGCCAGCAACACCCACACAAAGTTGACCGGCGCCCAGGGGTCGGCTGCGAGCGTCGCCGCACCGTCGGGATCGCCGCCTTGGGCAAAGGCCGGCGTGCTCCAGACCGCCAAGAGCACCGTGAGTACCAGTCCGATCGTGATGAGACGTTTCCGCATAAACAAACCCTCCTCCGTTCAGGTTGACAGGGTGAAAGCAAAAAGTGCACGCCCCTGCTGGGGGTGCACTCGGCATTGAGCGCTCTGCCGGCTTCCATCGTGCTTCTATGGTACTGTTGCACAAAAGGATTTGCTACGGGCAAGAGCGGCAAAACAGATCGCTGTTCAGTTGTGCAAGGTGCGCAAACATTCGTCAGAGGGGTACCCAAACGGAGAAGAGCGGCTACCGCCGATGGTCGTGACGTTCGGACGCGCCCGGCGCTTCACGCAACAATTCCAGCCCATGCGGCAAGGCAGGCAAAATTGTTTGCAGATTTTCACGCACGGCTTTGGGGCTTCCCGGCAAGTTGATGATGAGCGTTTGCCCACGCATGCCCGCCGCCGGGCGGCTCAGCATGGCATGGGGCGTCACCTGCAAACTGGCAACGAGCATCGCCACCACCAGCCCCGGCGCTTCACGATCAAGCAGTGGGCGGGTGGCTTCGGGGGTGCGGTCGCGCGGGGCGAAGCCTGTGCCCCCCGTGGTGAGGATAAGGTCGAGGCGCACATCGTCCGCCCAATGGCGCAAAACCCGCTGAATCGCCTCCACGTCATCAGGAACCACGGCACGCTCGGCAACCACCGCCCCCGCCAATTCGGTCTCGATGAGTTCAGCAATCACGGGACCACTGCGGTCTTCGTATTCGCCGCGTGCTGTGCGGTCGCTCACGGTCAAAATCCCAACGCGAATTGTGCCTGTGCTCATTGCATGTCCCCCTCTTGGTTTTATGTCAACCCAAGTTGGCGTGCCGCTTCCACGGCTTCGACTTTGTTATGCACGTTGAGTTTGCGGTAAATGCTCTTGATATGCGTGCGTACAGTGCTTGGGGCAACGGTCAGTTGCTCAGCAATCTGGGGGGCTGTCAAACCGGCGGCGAGCAAGCGCACCACTTCGATTTCGCGCTCGGTCAATGGTTCTTCCAACACCATTGCAGACGCCGGCATGTGTTCGCCCTGCATCATGTCCAGCAGGTCCGCCGCAAACGCCCAAGCATCGCTGTCGGGTTTGTGGCGGCGAAACGCCAGCAACATTTGCCGCATCAGTTCGCCTTCATCCAAAAAGAGGCGCACGTATGCTTCGGGAGCAGCCAGGCGCAAGGCTTCTTCCAGCACATCCAGCGCCGCCGTCAAAGTGCCTTTCTGGTAGAGCGCCATCGCACGCAACAGACGCAGTTCAATACGGTGCCGCCCCGCCAGCCCAGGCGAAAACGGCATGGCGCGTTCCAACATCTCCAACGCTTTGTCCGGCTGACGGTCGGCAAGATAGACGCGCACGAGCACCAGCATGGTGAGTTCGTGCATGGCGGGCAAATGCTCACTCTGTCGCCCGTTGGGCTGGCGTGCCGCCCAGGCGCGCGCCTCTTCCAAACGCCCCTGGCGCAACGCCAGAAGCGCATCCAGCGCCTGCAAATCACGCTGGGCGGAGAGCAGGGGCAACCGCGCCACATGTTGACGCACAATCTCCATCTGCTGCGACGCTTCTTCCGCTCGCCCGCGCGCCTGCCAGATGAAGGCGCTCATGGCGTGCAAGCCCATGACAAGCACGGGCATCTCGTCGCCCACCATCGCCAATGTCTGCTGGATGAGCGCCTCGGCTTCGTCGAGACGGTTCCACTGGTAGAGCAATTGCACCAAACCAAACGCCGCCACGCTCCGATAGAAAGGGCTTTCTTCCTGGTTGAGCAGAAAGCGAAACTGCTCGGCGGCAAGGCGCAAATGTCCCTGCATCAGGTGCAACGCCGCCCGCATGAGGCGAATGGGCGTCCCTTCGGCGCGCTGTGAGAGCCTTTCAATTCGCGCCAGGGCTTCATTGGCGGCGTCGTTTTCACCTTGCAGGCGGTAGGCGTAGGTCAGCATGAGCGAAAGCAGCCCCCGCAATAAGGTTTCATCATGCGGCAACAAATCCAGCGCGGCTTCGGCATGCTCCACCGCCAGGTCAGGCTTGCCGTCGGTCAGGGCGGCGTATGCGTGCAGGGCTTCCAGTTGCCCTTCGAGCAAGCGGCGTTCATCAGGGGGAAGCCCTTCGGCTTGTGAAAGCACCTGTTCGGCAAGGGCAATCTGTTCATCAAGCAGGTGGCGGTGTGTGGGGTCGAGCATGGTCCACGCAAAGAGCATCGCCATGTGCGGTTCGCGCCGCCGCCAGGCGTCGGGCAAGCGTTCCAGCCAGGTGCGCACGGTGTGCCATTCCCCTTTGAGCAACATGACCGGCCCGGCGTGCTGTAAGAGTGAAACCGCCAGGGGCCATTCTTCGGCGGCAAGCGCATGGTGAACCGCTTCGCGCACCATGTCGCGCGCGGCATACCGGTGCGCAGCGCGGCGGTGTACCAGGCGCACACCCTCAGGGTGTTCGCGTTTCAGCATGGCGCGCAAGAAGGTTTGCATCAGTGGGTGGTAGCGATACCACTCGCGGCGGGCGTCGAGCGGTTCGATGAACAGGTTGCGCTGTTCGAGTTCATCCAGCAGTGCGCGGCTATCCTCACGCTGAAGCACGGCGTTGCACAAATCAGCGTTGAACGTGTCGAGTGGGGCGGTGAAGAGCAAGAAGGTGCGCACCGTTTCCGGTTGTTGCACCAACACTTCCTGCGCGAGATAGTCAACAATGTAATGATGGTCGCCTTCAAACGAATTGAGCAGGCGCTGGACGTCGCCTGTTTCTTGCAACGAAAGCGCCGCCAGGTGCAACGCTGCCGCCCAGCCATCGGTGCGGGCTTCCAGCGTCGCCACCACGTCATCCGCCAGGTGCAACCCCATGATTTCGTTGAGAAACGCGCCGGCTTCTTCGATGGTGAAGCGCAAATCGGCGGCGCGCAATTCGCTGATACGGTTGCGCACGCGCCAGCGCGCCAACGGCAATGGGGGGTCGCTGCGCGTGGCGAACACGACATGCACGTTGGGCGGCTGGTGTTCCAGCCAGAAGGTGAGCGCGCGATGAATACCCGCATGGTGGATAAGGTGGTAATCGTCAAGCACCAGGATGACGGGTTCGCCGAGGTCGAGCAGGACATTGAGCACATTCATCACGAAGGCGTGCTCGTCGAACGGTTGGGGGGCTTCCAGCCAATGCGCCACCTGTGCCACAGCAGGCCAATGGGTGCGCAACGCTTGCACTACATACGCCCAAAACCGCACCGGCTCGTTGTCGGTTTCGTCAATGGTGAACCAGGCGACGGGTTGGCGGCGTTCACGCGCCCAATGGGCGAGCAAGGTGGTTTTGCCATACCCAGCGGGCGCCGAAACCAGCGTGATGGCATTCTGCACAGCGGCGTCGAGTGCATCGAGCAGGCGCGTGCGCACAACCAGTGTTTCCCGCGTGGGGGGAATGCGCCATTTGGTTGCCAATAACAGGGTGGTCGGTTCTCGCTCGGTCATCGTCTCTCATCCTCTGGGCTAGGATTGATACCGTGGCGCTGAAGGGCGTTGTGCAAGGAACGCACTGAAACCGCCCGGCGGTCTATCTCCCGCCAGGGGTCGGGTTTTTGCGCCAGGCGGCGAAAAATGGTGCGCACGGTGAACCGTTGGGCGTGCATGTCGGGACGTTGCACGTCGCGCCAGTCAAGCGGTGTGGCAACCGGTGCACCAGGACGCGCCCGAACGGCGTACGGGGCGACGGTGGTTTGCCCGTAGGCGTTGCGCAGGTAATCGAGGAAGAGCCGCCCCCGGCGTTCTTCACGCCGCAGGGCGGTGGTGTAGCGTTCAGGGAATTGCCGCGCCAGGTGTTCAGCAATGGCGCGCGCCAGTGCGCGTGTTTCTTCAAACACGGCGTCGGCTTGGAGCGGCACCACGACATGCAAACCGCGCGAGCCGGTTGTCATGGCAAACGCGGGGACGTCGAGTTGCTGCAATGTAGCGCGCAAGTCGAGCGCGGCGCGGCGCACCACCTCAAACGACGCGCCTTCGGGTGGGTCGAGGTCGAAAATGAGACGGTCGGGGCGCGTGATGTGCGGCACACGGCTCAGCCACACATGGGGGGTGATGGTGGCTTGCGCCGCCAGGTACACAAGCGTCGCGGCGGTATCGAGATAGACTTGGGGCTGGTGGCGCTCATCTTCATGCACATAGACAGACCAGCGGGGCATCCAGTCGGGAAAGTAGTCGGGGGCTTCTTTCTGGAAAAAGCCCGCTTCGGCAATGCCATTGGGGAAGCGTTGTAGAGAGACGAGGCGACCACGCACATGCGGCAACATGGTCGGGGCGATACGCTGGTAATAGCAGACCAGATCGCCCTTGGTCAGCCCATCATCGGGAAAGAGCACCTTGTCCCAACGCGGCACTTCGATTGTGCGCCCGTCAACTTCCACACTGCGCGTGGTCATGCGCTTGCTCCTGCATGGTTGCATTGCACGCTACACGATAGCACAAAACAAGAGGCATCAAAAGCCGGTTTTTCGGGTATGATGGGGGAAGGAAAGAGGGCACGCGCTCTTTGGAGGGGGCGTCGCCCTCGTGTATGCCGCAAGTGCCTGAACACTCCGCCCCATAAACAAACCCCGTGTGGGTACACGGGGGTTTGTTGGGTGCGCTCACGCCGATTTACGCTTCGGCTTCTTTGAGTTTCTTGATTTCCTCAATGAGCAACGGCACGATCTTGTGCAGGTCGCCCACAATGCCGTAATCGGCGATTTTGAAGATGGGCGCTTCGGGGTCTTTGTTGATGGCCACGATGTACTTGCTGGTGCGCATACCGGAGATGTGCTGAATCGCGCCGCTGATGCCGATAGCGAAGTAGAGTTGCGGCGAGACCGTCTTCCCGGTCTGCCCCACCTGTTCTTCGTAGGGGCGCCAGCCGGCGTCCACCACAGCGCGGGTTGTCCCGACAGCTGCGCCGAGCAGGTCGGCCAGTTCTTCGATAATCTTGAAGTTTTCAGGACCGCCGACGCCACGCCCACCAGACACCACGATTGAGGCTTCGGTGAGTTCAGGGCGTTCGCTCTTCGAGACTTCCACTTCGAGCACTTCGGTGCGTGGTTCGGGCAAGTCGTCCACGTCGAGTTCTTCAACATCGGCGGCGTCACCATCACCGGGCTGGGCGACAGGCCAGGTGTTGGGACGCACGGTTGCCATCTTCACGTCGCTAGCAATCTTGACGGTGGCAATCGCCTGCCCGGAGTACATGGGGCGGATGAAGAGGATGTCGTCGTCTTCCACGCGCAAGCCGGTGATGTCGGTCGCCAGGCCGGCTTTCACACGCGCCGCCACGCGAGGCGCAAGGTCGCGCCCGGTGGGGGTGAAGCCAAACAAGACCAAGGCGGGCTCTTCATCTTCGATGAGTTGCGCGAGAATCGCGGCATACGGTTCGACGGCGTACTCAGCCAGCCCTTCGTCATCGGCAACGAACAACACGTCAGCGCCGCGCGCCCCAAAGGTTTCAGCCAGGCCGTCGGCGTCCAGTTCGTTGCCAATGGCGAGCACCGCCACTTCGTAATCGAGTTCATCAGCCACTTCGCGAGCGGCTGTCAGCATTTCGTAGGTAATCTTCTTCGGCTTCCCGTCCGCCAGTTCGGCCACAACCAGCACTGTTTCTGCCATGGGAAAACTCCTTCTGCTTGTTTCAAACGCCACACTGGGCGGTTATCGTCGCGATTAGATGACTTTGGCTTCTTCGTGCAGCAGGCGCACCAGTTCGCGCACCACTTCTTCGGGTTCGCCTTCGAGAATGCGACCAGCGGTACGCGCCGGCGGCGGTTCGAGTGTTACCACTTCAACGAGTGGTTGCAGTTCGTCAGTGTCCACGCCAAGGTCGTCGGCGTTCCAGACGGTGAGCGGTTTCTTCTTCGCACCCATAATGCCGCGCAGGCTGGGGTAGCGGGGTTCGTTGGGTCCCTGCGCTTCGGCGAGGACGCAGGGCGTGGGCACTTTCACCTTCTTCACGCCGCCTTCGGCTTCGGCACGCACGATAATGTAGCCGTCGCCCACTTCTTCGACGGTCATCACCGCCGAGACATGCGGCAAATCAAGCAGTTCGGCGAGCATGATGGTGGTTTGGGCGTCGTTCGTGTCGGACGATTGCATACCGCCCCAAATGATGTCATACTCGCCAATTTTTTCGATTGCGGCGGCCAGCACGCGCGCCCGCCCCAGTGCGTCCAGGTTTTCAAAGGCTTCATCCTGGCACTGGTAGGCGTCGTGGGCGCCCATGGCAAGCCCCTTGCGAATTGTTTCCTGGGCTTCTTCGGGGCCAATGTTGAGCAGCGTCACGGTGCCTTCGCCCAGTTTTTCGACCAGACGCAAGGCTTCTTCAATGGCGTACTCTTCGTTGGGACCAATTGCCCATGTTTGCACGGCTGCGAGGTCCACGCGCCCATCGCGCACCGTCACGGGGTCCGCTGTATCGGGCACGCGCTTCATCGGAATGATGATTCTCATTGCCAGCCTCCATCGGGGGTTGCTCTATCACTTGTTGTTTGACGGCGCGGCTATTGTATCAAGCCTTGCAAAGGGCGTCAAATTCAACCAAACAATCGTTTGGTTGGGGAATTGTTGTATCACGGGGTTTCGAGACGCACGTGGGCAATCACCAGCATATCGCTGCCATCAGGAAGGCGCAAACGTTGCCCGGTTTCGGCGTCGTACACGCCGACGACAAGGCGATACGTACCGGGGGGCACATGCGGCGGTATGCTCAGTTGATGGTCATCGGTGATGTATTCGTCCGCCACCCACGCCGAAGAAGGCACAAGCGGCAGATGGTCGCTCACGGCAAAAAGTCGGCTTTGCTCGTCCAACAGTTGGACAAAGGTGCGCAACGATGGTTCAGGTGTGCGGCGCGGCTGCCACACCAGCGTGATGGGCACCGTGTCGCCGGGGTGCAGAACGGCGTCGGGGCGGGGCCAGGCAATGTTGACACCGTAGAGCACGACCATATCGGCAAAAAGCACGTCCATCTGCTCCGCCACGGCGGGCGGCGTGAAGGTGTGCGGGCGTTCTTCAACCGTAAAGCGCCCCAGGATGATGTGGTCTTGGCCGTCGGGCGTCGTGAGGCGTGCGCCGGTTTCGCGGTCATACAATCCCGCCTGCAAAACCCACTCGCCGGCGGGGCCCGTGGCGGGAATGCGCAAGGTATGCGGGTCGCGCACCAGGTCGCCGGCGCGCCAGCGTGTGGTGGGGAAAGCGCCATCCACCGGCGGCACGTCGCGGGCGGCGCGCAGTTCGCCGTTGGGGGCAAAGGCTTGCACAAACACCCAGTAGTCGCGTTCGAGATTGCGCTGGGCACGCCAGAAGAGCGTGAGCGGCAAGGTATCGCCCGTGCGCACGGTGCCGGTAAAGACCGTGGCGCCAATCAGTTCCACCGCCTCGCCCAACGGCGCCCGATACCACTGGGTGGCGGGCACGGCTTCGGCGGGAAGGGCGTGCGGGGGGCGCACAACCTCAATGTCGGCGAGACGCCAGGCGGGGGCGATTGGTGCGCCCTGCGGGTCGAGTACGTCGAGCGTGCGCCCATCTTCGGCACGGTAGAAGCGCAGTTCGATGTGGTAGGAGCCGGGCGGTGTGCCGGGGTCAATCAGCAATCCGACGCGCGTCAGCGGCGACTCGGTGGGAACGTCCATCTCGCCCCAGACCTTGCCGCGCTCATCCACTGCTTTGATGACGGCACGCGGTTGGGTAGCTTCCACGTCCAGCCCCAAAAGCATGGAAAAGACCCCCACACCGGAAGCCACCTGGGGAGACGATGTCGCCAACGTGGTCAACCGCACGCCATCGGCAAAGGCAAGGTTGAGCGTCTGCGGGGTGGATTGAGGCGCACGCGCCATCAGCCAGAGACGTGTGTTGCCATACCATTCATCCCACACATAGACGCCCGCGGTGTGCAGGCTTTTGGCGAGGCGCTCTTCCAAAATGCGCCCCTTGACCTGATAAGCGGGAAACCAAATGCGCGGATGTTCCGCATAGAGGCGTTGCACGCCTTCCCGTCGTGCGGCTTCATCATCCGACCACACCAGCGGAATTTCGATACTCTTCAAGCGGCGGTCGGGCACATAGGCGCGCAAGTAGCCTTCTTGCCAGGGGTACGTCCAGAGGTAGGCGTCGCCATCGGTCTGATGTGCGGCGATGTAGGCCAGAAGCGGGCGGTAGTCTTCATCCGCGTAACGCGGAATGGTGTAGAAGCCCGCAAGGCTAACCGCCATGGCCAGGGTCGGAATCATGAGCATGCCGGTGGCGCCGGTAATGGCGCGGCGTGGTTCAACACCGGGGCGCGTGGCAAAGCGCCACATGGCTTGAATTCCCAGCACCACCAGCATGAGATAGGCGGGCAAAACGGGAATCAACTGGCGCTCAATGCGTGGGTCTGTGAATGGAGCCAGCAGGTTGACGATGAAAACCCCCACGAACGGCAAACCAAACCAGATGAGCAGAAGCCCGGTCTGGCGGCGATAGGTACGCCAGCCATACACGCCTCCGACGATGGCAAAGCCCAGCACCACAGCGGCCGCCGGTGCAAGCCATTCCTGCTGCGGCATGAGATGTCCCAATGCAAACGTGCGCACATGCCGCCAGAGGAACATGAGGGGCGTCAGCGGCTCATCGGCTTCGATGGCGACTTTGCCGCGCACGTAGGTATAGAGACGCGGCGCGGCATAGAGCACCCAGGGCGCATAAGCGAGCAGGCTCGCCCCCAGCGCCATGCTCAAATGGCGCAGTGAGGGCGCGTGTGCGGCATGCCGACGCCACCACGCCCACATCAGCACAATCGCGGCGACGATGAACGCGGCGTAGTACTGGGTGTAGAGTAAGGCGGTCAGCGCGCCGGCGAGCACCGCCCCCCAAACAGGGCGGCGCGTTTCACTCCATTCAACCAGCGCAGAGACGGCGAGGATGGTGAGCAGCAAAAAGAGGGCGTACATGCGCACTTCTTGGGAGTAGTAAATGTGAAAGGGGGCGGTTGCCAGAAGCGCCGTTGCCAGCACCGCATCATCCCAGCCAAAAAGGCGCCGCGCGACACGCCACATCAGCGGCACCGCCAGCACGCCCAGCACCACACTGAGCAAGCGGGCTTGAAGTGCGCCCACGCCCACCAACCCAAACCAGATTTTCAAGAGGACGTAGTAGAGCGGCGGGTGAATATCCAGCGAGGTCAACTCAACCAGCCGCCCAATCGGCTCGGTGGCGAAAAAGATCGAGTAGCCCTCATCCCACCAAAGCGGTTGGAGATTGAGCGCATGGACACGCAAAGCGGCGGCAAGCACCAGAAGCCACCCCAGTGTCAGGAGTGTCCGCTGGCGGTTCGTGAGACGGTATCGCGTTGGGCGTCTCTGTGCTCGGCGTGCCATGCGCTGCCTCACCTTCATTCAAGCAAAAGCCCGGTGCTTCCCGCAGAAACACCGGGCTCATTTTCAATGCAACGTGACTAGCCGCAAATCTCCGGCTTGACGCACTGGAAAATCACCGTCGCGACCTGGTGGCCACTGCCGCCCGGCTCACACGGACCGGTATCGAAGTCCACCACCACGTCGTTGGAAATCTTCTCGCCATTGGGCGAGTAGAGCGCCACCGAAATGGGGTCTTCAAGCAAGCCTTGCTGCCAGCGCCCCCAGTCCCAACCACCTTCGCCCAGGTAGCTATACTGCGGACCGGTCGGCGCATCAATGATGGTGCCATACAGGTTCACCTTGACGACCAACCCGTTGACGGGTGAACCGCCCGACGTGTAGACATAGCCTTTGACCTGGTTGCCCCCACAGTTCGGTTCCCACTGCGTCAACGTGCCCTTGTAGGGGAAGGGGAACGTTGGTGTCGGTGTTGGCGTCGGCGGCGCGGGGGTCGCCGTGGGGAGTGGCCGCGGCGTGTTGGTCGGCAATGGGGTCGCCGTCGGTTCAGGCGTATCAGTCGGCGTCGGGGTCGCCGTTGCTTCGGGCGTCGGCGTGGGCGAGGGCGTAAACGTCGCCGTCGGCGTTGCGGTCGCCTCAGGGGTTGGCGTGAAAGTTGGCTTTGGCGTCTTGGTGGGTGTGGCGGTAAATTGCGCCTGGGCGAGTTCGCCATTGCTGCCAGAACCGCACGCCACAGCAACCAGAACCAGCAACAACATGAGCGCTATCAGGCTCACGGTTTGCTTGCGTTTCATTGAAAAAGCCTCCTCAGTTCTTCCACATTGCTTTGAAACGGCGGTCAGTATAATCGGGATGGGGCATCACGCAAGGTATTTTGCCCATGTGCACACGCTTACGCGAGAGGCTGAAACGCTCAATGAAAAAATTGTCATCATGCAGAACAAGAATTTTAAGCCAAATCGGGCGTGAAGGGCTTGCCCACCGTTCAGTTTTATGCTAGAATGGCGCTCGCTTACACCACTACATGTAGTATTCAACCTCAACGAAAACCACAACATATAGTTTTTGCAATTTTCAAGCTATTGAGGTTATCCTTCTAAAACAAGTGGGCTCATTGAGGAGGGTTTTGCAAAGATGAAATGCCCCTTTTGCGCAGAAGACCAACACCGCGTCATTGATACGCGCTCGGTCGGTGAAGGGATTCGCCGACGGCGCGAATGCCTGGCGTGCGGGCAGCGTTTTACGACATACGAGCGCATTGCACGCGCCAACCTCATGGTCATCAAGGCAGACGGGCGCCGTGAGGAGTTCGACCAGGACAAAATCTTCATGGGCATCAAGAAAGCCTGCGCCAAACGCCCCATCTCCATTGAAGCGATTGACCGCATCGTCAATGAAATCGAAGCCGAGTTGTACAGCCTGGGGCAATCGGAAATCCCCAGCAAGTTGATAGGCGAAAAGGTGATGGAGCGACTGGCTGAATTGGATGACGTTGCCTACGTGCGCTTCGCCAGCGTCTACCGCCGCTTTGCCGACCTCGACAGCCTCGCCGAAGAAATTCAGCGACGGAAAGCACAAAAGGCGTTGGAAGCCGAACGGCAACGCCAATTGGCGCTGAACCTGTAAACCATCCTTTCGCGTTCCCACCCCACAACGAGGACCACAATCGCACAACCACGCGCCAAAACGTGCGTGGTGGGGTTTTTGTTGTCTGTTGTCAGCCAATCCACAGGATGAATTGGAGGAGGTTTTTTCACATGGTGCAATCGCACACGCCAACCGAAACGCTGGAAACACCGCCTGTCCCAGAACATTTGTTGCAACGCGAGATTCCGCTCACCGAAAACGCGCGCAAAGTGCTGGAAAAACGCTATTTGCGCAAAGGGCTGGACGGCAAGCCGATTGAAACCATTCATGAAATGTTCTGGCGCGTCGCCTGGCATGTGGCGGCGGCGGAAGATGTGCTGGGAGGCGACCGCCAAAAATGGGCCGAAACGTTTTTTGATATGCTGACGCGCCTGGAGTTCTTGCCCAATAGCCCCACGTTTACGGGCGCGGGAACGCCTTTGGGGCAGCTTGCGGCATGTTTCACAGCCGATATGCGCGTGGCAACCATTGATGGGCTCAAACGCATTGCCGATTTGCAAGTGGGCGATTTGGTTTTGACCCATCAAGGGCGTTTCCGTCCAGTCACACAAACAATGCAACGTTCATACAATGGCCCGCTGTATCGCATCAAGGTCAAACTGATTGGAACGACGTTAGAGGTAACACCTGAACACCCGCTTCTGACGCCAACCGGTTGGACACGCGTCGAGGATTTGCGTGTGGGGGATAAGGTAGCAGTCGGCTTCCCGCAGGGCGAAATCCCAGCGCCAACGTTCGACCTCGCTGAATTGCCGTTTCCTGAAGAAATTGAAAGCGAAGCCACTAAAACCCAAGTGCGTGCACGACGCCCTGCAACGTACCAACATTCGGGGCGTCAATCGCAATGGTGCCGGCGTTTTATCACACTCACACCAGAATTTGCACGTCTCTGTGGGTACTATGTCGCTGAAGGAACGATTGATACTGAAGGGCGTTACGTACGATTTACATTGAGCACCGAAGAACGCGAGTATCAGCGCGACATCGTGAACCTCATTGAGTCCACGTTCGGCATCTCGCCTACCGTCAACGATTCACAGCAAGGGCGCTGGACGAATATTGACCTGTACAGCCGCACCATTGCGACCTGGTTCCAGGCTCATTTCGGGCGTGGTTCGGCGCACAAGCGGCTTCCAGCCTGGCTCCTCTTTGCTTCGCGTGAGGTGCAAGAAGAGTTTCTCGTCGGTTTGTTCCGTGGAGATGGCTTGTTTTTTGAACGCATCTACACTGTCAAGGGACGGAAAAGCCCAAAGACTTTCCGATCTTTCCGTATCACGCTCGCCAATCCCGGGCTGGTACATCAAATTTGGCAAATGGTTCTTCGTCTCGGCTACCACGCGGCTATCCGCCCGACTGATACCACTTACGTCACGCCCAATGCGAGTGAAACCGCCCAAGTCAGCATGCCGCCACTCCAATCACGTGATTTGATTCATCGTATCTTTGGTATCGAACTACCAGAGCCAGATGAACGTTTTGTGCGAACATATGTCACGGAGATTGATGGGCGTCCCTTCTTTGAAATCGAACGCATTGAAATTGTTCCATTCAGCGGCACAGTCTATAACTGTGAAGTCGCCGAAGATCATTCCTACATCACCGAAGGTATCGCCGCCCACAACTGTTTCGTCCTTCCTATCGAAGACGACATGGGCAAAATCGAAGGCGGTATTTTCGACACGTTGCGCAACGCGGCGCTCATCCAGCAAACGGGGGGCGGCAATGGGTTCTCGTTTAGCCGCTTGCGCCCCAAAGGAGCGCCTGTGCATTCCAGCGCAGGCATCGCGACAGGCCCTGTGGGGTTCTTGCGGGTGTACGATAAAGCGTTCGGTGAAATCGCCCAGGGTGGCTCGCGGCGTGGCGCGAATATGGGGGTTCTGCGTGTTGACCACCCCGACATCCGCGAATTTATCTCGTGTAAAGCGCAGGAAGGCGAACTGGAAAACTTCAACATCTCCGTCGCCATCACCGACGCCTTCATGGAAGCCGTCAAGAACGACGCTGAATTCGAGTTGGTCAGTCCACAAGATGGCAGTGTGTGGGAGCGCGTGCGCGCCCGTGAGTTGTTCGACGAGATTGTGAAATACGCGCACCACAACGGCGAGCCCGGCGTGCTCTTCATTGACGCCGCCAACCGCGATAACCCGGTGCCGCATTTGTATGAGTTAGAAGCAACAAACCCATGCGGCGAACAATGGCTTGGTCCCTACGAAAACTGCTGCCTCGGCTCGGTCAATCTGGCGCGCCACCTGGCGTGGGAAAACGGCCGCGCCCGCCTCGACTGGGAGAAACTAGCGCAGACCGTCCGCAAAGCCACCCGTTTCCTTGACGATGTGGTCACCGCCAACAAGTACGTGCCGGCCGTGCCCGAACTGCGTGAAGCCGCGGAACGCGCCCGCCGTATCGGGCTGGGCATTATGGGGCTGGCGGATGTGCTCTACGCGCTGCGTGTGCGCTACGGTTCGCCCGAAGGGCAAGAACTGGCAGCGCAAATCATGGAATGGGTGCGCTACCATGCCATGCTCACCAGCATCGAACTGGCGCAAGAGCGTGGTCCCTTCCCCGCTATCGAAGGTTCCATCTACGACCCGAACAACCTCAAATGGCAGCCGCCCACGCCGCTGGAACCCTACACCCACGATTGGGGACGCCCCGCCGTCGAGTGGGAGCGCGTTGTGGAGGGCATCAAGCGGCATGGGATTCGCAACGCCGCCCAAACAACGATTGCGCCAACAGGCACGCTCAGCACGGTCAGCGGTGTGGAAGGCTACGGCTGTGAACCCGTCTTCGCGCTTTCGTACGTCCGCCACGTGAGCGACGGCGACAAGACGCTCGACCTCTACTACTTCAGCCCGTTGTTCGAGCAAGCCCTGACGCATGAAGGCGTGGACGAAGAAACCCGCACGCGCATCAAAGAAGCGGTGGCGCTGACGGGGAGTTGCCAAAACGTGGAAGGCGTCCCCGAAGCGTTGCGCCATGTCTTTGTCGTGGCGTCGGACATCACGCCCGAAGAGCACGTGCGCATGCAAGCCGCACTGCAACGTTTTGTGGACAACAGCATCTCCAAGACCATCAACTTCCCCGAAACCGCCACGGTGGAAGATGTCGCCAAAGCCTATTTCCTGGCGTGGGAACTGGGATGCAAAGGGATCACCGTCTACGTCACAGGCTCGCGCGAGAAGGTGGTGCTGGAAACCAAGAAAACCCTGCTCGAAAAGAAGGGCGAAAAGGCGAGCGACGCTCTCAAGCAAAGCGTGCCCGTTTATCAAGCCGCCGAGCAGCAGACGGCACAGCGCAAGGCGCGTCCACGCTCGCTGACAGGCACAACCTACTTCATCCATACACCACTGGGCAAAGCCTACGTGACGGTGAACCGCGACGAAGAGGGGCAACCCTTTGAAGTGTTCGCGAACGTGGGCAAAGCCGGTTCGGATATTGCGGCGGTGAGTGAAGCGATTGGGCGGCTCATCAGCCTGATTTTGCGCCTGCCCTCGCCCATGTCGCCTGAGAAGCGGCTGGAAGAAGTGATTGACCAGTTGAGCGGCATTGGCGGTGGTCGCCCCATGGGCTTTGGCGCGAACCGCGTGCTCAGCCTGCCCGATGCGCTGGCGCGCGTCCTGAAAGAAGACCTGCAAAAGCATGGCGCTCCCGTGCATGAAACGGGCAACGGCAATGGCTCACATGCGCCCACGCCGCCGCCCAGCGCCGAGCAACCCGATCTCTTCCGTGGGGTGTTGAACGCGGACATCTGCCCCGATTGTGGGCACGCCAGCCTTGTCAACGAAGAAGGGTGCCGCAAGTGCTACTCGTGCGGCTATAGCGAGTGCTAAACCTGCCTGAGAGCAAAGAGCGGCGCACCGAACATGTGCGCCGCTCTTTTTTTGGCGGTTTTCCCGGCGGTTCAGGCGTTTTCTTTCTTCAACCCGTGCAACTCTGGGTCGGTCAGGTCAATCGGTTCCGGGGTGAACAACCGCCGCAACAGGCTCGCCACCTGCCCGCGGTACGCCTTGCACATGACCACGGTACGCGGCGAGCGGCGCATCACCTGTTCGGGAATGTTGCCGAAAAGCCGCTGTTCAAACAACCCCTGTTCCGACGCCCCCATGATAATCAAGTCGGCGTCATGACTTGCTTCGACAATGCCGTCCACCACGTTGTCCGCCTCGTACTCAATGGCGGAGATACGCACCCCCAATTCATCCGCCACGCGGTTCACCATCTGGTAGAACTGCTCTGTTTCGCGTGCATCAGTTGAAGGCAAGCGCAAGTGCAACGGTTGAACTTCTACCTCATAGCCGCCATGCGCCGGGTCGGCGTAGAAGGTTTGCAAATCGCGGGCGATAGAGAGCGCCAGGCGGGCATTCAAACCGGCGCCACGCAAAGGCACGACAATGCGCTTGGGTGGTTGCCACGCACCACGGAAGCGCACCACCGCCAAATCGCACGGGGGGTCTTTGCTGATGAGGTCAATGACGGAGCCAAACGCCACATCGCGCGAGCGGGTGTAGCCCGGCCACCCCAGCAACATGAGGTTGGCTTTGCGTTCGCGCGCCGTCTGCAAAATCGTCTCGCCGATGCGACGCCCCAGGCGAATCATGGTGCGCACGGGCACATCGTACTGCTTGCCTTTGGCAATCGCCAGGTCAAGCACGTGGCGGCGCTCTTTCAGCAACACGCGCCCCTCGCTCATGGTCAACGCCCGTGGCACGCGCACCACATGCAGCGCAAAGAGTTCGCCATCGTGCACCTTTGCCAAAATCGCCCCCAACTCACCCAGGCGGTCGGCTTGCCCCAAGTCGCTCACGGGCACCATCACGCTATACTCTTTCACCGCCACAACTTCTTCCAGCAAAATGGGGCGTTCCTCGGCGGCGCGGCGTTCCCGCTGGCGCACACCATACGAGAAGTAAATCACCACACCCGCGAGAATCCAGCCCAGGGCGGTGTACCAAGCGATAGGACTCAACTCGAAGAGGGTCAGCGAGAGCAGAAGGCAGAGAATGATGCCCAGCCAAGGCAGATAGGGGAAGAAGGGCACCATAAACTGACGGTCGAGGTCGGGGCGGCGTTCGCGCAAGGTGATGAGCGAGTAGCACACCATCATGAAGAGCAGCAAGAACATGATGTCGGCGCTGGCGGCAACGTCTTCGATGGGCAGGGCAATCGCCATCAAGATGATGAGGGCGCCGCTGATGAAGACCGCCCAGTGCGGCGTATGCGTGATGGGGTGAATGCGCCCGAAAATGTCGGGCAGGTTGCCATCGCGCCCCATGGCAAAACTGACGCGGCTACTGCTGTAAATGGTGGCGTTGAGGGCGCTCATGGTGCTGGCAAGCCCCGCCAACAACAAGATGACTTTCCCATAGGGCATGATTTGCCCGGCGGCTTCCGCCATCCCCAATTCGCCCAACTGCCCCAGATACTTGTAAATCGGTACGCCCGGCGGCGGTTCAATCGCGCCGAGCACCACAAAAGCCACCAAAAGGTAAATGGTCACCGCGATGACGATACTCAGAAAAATGGCGCGTGGAATGTTGCGGGCGGGGTCTTTCACTTCTTCGCCACTTTGCGCAATGATTTCGTAGCCCTCAAAGGCGATGAAAGTGAGCCCCATCGCCACAAAGACGCCTAACCAGCCTTCGGGCAAGAAGGGCGTGTAGTGCTCGAACGAGGTGGGGTTGCCAAAAATCTTCACCAAGCCAAACCCCACCAGCAACAGCAGAATGAAGATTTTGATGCTGGTGACAATGTTGCCCACCAACCCCGTTTCAGAAGCGCCGCGAAAGTTGATAAAGGTGAAGAGCGCGGCAATCGCAACACCCGCGCCAACTGCAAAGAGATGCTGTTCAACAGGCGGCGTCCCAAACCAGATTTTGTAGAGTTCGGCAGCGAACGAACCAAAACCAAGGGCGTAGAGCGAGCAAGCGACAGCGTGCGCAAACCAGGACATCCACCCCGACAAGAAGCCAAACATGTCGCTCATGCCCTGCTTCACCCAGAGATAGCCGCCGCCTGCTTCCGGGAAGCAACTCCCCAATTCGGCGTAGGCGGAGCCGATAATCGTGGCGATGATGCCGTTCAAGAAAAACGCGAGCATCAACCCCGGCCCGGCATGCCCGGCGGCAATGCCTGTCAGCACGAAGATGCCGGCGCCAATCATCGCTCCCACGCCAATCATGGTAATGTCGAGCAAACCGAGGTCGCGGCTGAGGGAGACTTCAACAGCATGGTTGTTTTCGCGGGACATGTGAGCCTCCATGTACACATTCAATCCTCATACGGAGCGCTATTCTGCTCCATTTTCAAAAAAAGCCGAAGCGCGTATACGAAAAGACCTGACGGGGGGTTGTGTGCGCCGCCAGGTCTTGCCAGGTGCTCTCACGCCGATGCATTCGCCTTTTCAAGCAGACGCCGAATCTGCGCCGCGAGTTCGCGCGCACGGTTGGGGGCGTCGCCGATGTGTGTGGTGGCGTCCAGCAATGTGCGAATTGTCTCAGCGGGCAAAAGCGCTGTCAAACGGGGGTCGTTGGCGAGCAAGTCGGGCAAGGGATTGGGTTCGCCACGCTGTACCGCCGCCCACGCCGCCATGCTGTGCTCGCGGATGACTTCGTGCAGATGCTGGCGGTCGCCCCCGGCGCGCACCGCTTCCATGAGCACGCGCTCGCTGGCGGCAAAGGTGCCGTAGATGCTCAGCGTGCGTTGCACAGCGTGCTCGTCAATCGTCAGGCGTGCGAGAATGCGCTGCGCGCGCAAAACCGCTTCCTCGGTCGCCAGGAAGGCTTCGGGCAAGACCGCGCGGCGGTTGCCGGAGTCGTCGAGCGTGCGTTCGAGCAGGGAATGGGCGGCGTTGTCCCACGCGACACGCGGCAAAGCGGCGACAAAGCGCGTCAGGCTGTCAATGTTTTCGGCGTTGATGGGGTTGCGCTTGAAGGGCATGGCGGATGAACCAACTTGCTTTTTACCGAAGGGTTCGCGCCATTCGCCAAAGGGGGGCGATTGCAGCAGACGCACATCAAACGCCAAGCGGTAGAGCGTCATCGCCACGCCGGCAAGCGCGTTCAGCACCAGCCAATCCTGACGGCGGGGGTAGGTCTGGTGGGCAATGAGGAAAGGCTCCAGCCCCAGCGCTTCCATGACGCGGCGTTCCATTTCGCGCGGTGTCATGCCTGTGCCCGCCAGCAGCTCCGCGTAGGAAGCCGCCGTGCCGACCGCGCCCTTGAAGCCCTTGCCGCGAATAGACGCCCGCACCTGTTGCAAAAATTCGTAATCCGCCAGCAGGTCTTGGGCGTAGTTTGCCAGCCGATAGCCGACGGTGGTCGGTTCGGCGGGTTGCAGGTGGGTGAAGCCCATGCACACATGGTCGGCTTCACGCTCGATGAGGTCGGCGAGGGTGGCAAGCAAGCCGCGCACCCGCTCGATCAGCACATCCAGGGCGCGGCGGATACGGAGCGCGTCGGCGTTGTCTTCAATGTCCATGCTGGTTGCGCCCAGGTGAATGATGCCGCCCCCCACGGGGCACTGTTCGGCAAACGTGCGCACTTCCGCCATCAGGTCGTGGTGGATTTCGGCTTCAATTTCGTGCGCCCGCTCAATGTCAATTTCATCCATGTGGGCGCGCAAGTCGGCCACCTGCTCGGCAGTGACCAAGCCCGCGGCTGCCTGGGCTTCCGCCAGCGCCACCCAAATGCGACGCCACAAGCGGCGCTTTTCCACTTCGGACCAAATGGCGCGCATTTCGGGCGAACCATATCGCCACGTGAAGGGGCTGATGAAGGTACGGTGCGAAAAGGTTTCCATCTTCTCCCTCTTTCTGTCTGGTTGGTTGACGTTGGTATTATCAACGCCTTTGGGGGGAAGGCAATCTCGAACAATCTGCGCTCAACGACCACATACGCCGACGCTTCTCCAAAACACTTTGTCGCAAACTTCCACATCCGCTACAATCGCGCCTGCCAAACCACCAGAAACAGTCCAACAATCCAAGGAGGCACCCCCATGGAAGAAGTCACAATCGGTGTCATTGGCGGGAGTGGCTTGTATCAGATGGAAGGTCTCACCGACATTGTTGAAGTTGACCTTGATACCCCCTTCGGCAAGCCGAGTGATAGCATTGTCATCGGCACGCTCGAAGGCCAGCGTGTCGCTTTCCTGCCGCGGCATGGGCGCGGGCACCGCATTCTGCCCGGCGAACTTCCCACCCGCGCCAACATCTACGCCATGAAGATGCTGGGTGTGAAATGGCTGATTGCCGTCAGCGCGTGCGGCAGTCTCCGCGCCGACTATGCGCCGGGGCACATCGTTATTCCCGATGGCTTGTTCGACCGCACACGTGGCCGCCCGCTCACCTTCTTTGGCGATGGGATTGTCGCCCACATCAGCATGGCAGACCCCTTCTGCCCGGTGTTGAGCGACGTGCTCTACAAGGCGGTGAAAGAGACCGGCGCAACCGTGCACAAAGGCGGCAATTTCATCGTGATCGAAGGACCGCGTTTCAGCACACGCACCGAATCGCACGTCTTCCGCGCGTGGGGCATGGACATCATCGGGATGACAGCCGTCCCTGAAGCGCAACTGGCGCGCGAAGCCGAGATCGCCTACGCGGTCATGGCGCACGTCACCGATTACGACGTCTGGCACGAAAGCGAAGAACCGGTCACCGTCGAGATGGTCATTCGCACGCTGAAGCAAAACGTCAAACACGCGCAAGAAGCGGTGCGCAACGCCGTGCGCCTGCTGAGCAGCCAGCCCGACCTCACCAGCCCGGCGTGGGACGCGCTGCGCGATGCGTTGATGACGGCGCCAGAGATGGTACCCATTGAAACGCGCCGCCGCTTGTCGCTTCTGCTCGACAAATACTGGAAGCAGTAAACGCGTATGCTGGCACGCTGGCAACAGACACTCGCAACCGCTTTGCCAACCTGGCGCTGGCGGGAAGCGGCGCTTTTGCTCTTCCCGCTGGCGCTCGCTGTCGCTGGCTTCTGGCTGTTGAACACGCTGGAAGCCAGCGCCTTCGGACCTCGCTGGTGGCCCTGCTGGCTCTTTGTGGGGCTGGTGCTGGTGGGGCATGTCGGGCTGGCGCGCTTTGCGCCTACCGCCGACCAAACCATCTTCCCCATCGCCATCACCCTGACCACCATCGGCGTGTTGCTGATTGAGCGCCTTGCCCCCAATTTCACCCTGCGCCACCTGCTCAATTTTGGCGTTGGCATTGCGCTGATGGTGGGGCTGGCGGGGTGGCCGTATTTACTGCGCACGCTGGAACGGTATCGCTACACCATCATCTTGCCGGGGATTGTGCTGCTCTTCTTCACGATTTTGCTCAGTTTCACCCCACTGGGGAATGGGCAAAGCCTTTTTCTGCGGATTGGTCCGTTTGGTTTTCAGCCGTCCGAACCGCTGAAGGTGTTGCTGGTGGCGTTTCTGGCCGGGTATCTGGATTTTCACCGTGAAAAGTTCAAGCACATTCGGCTGGGGCGGCTCTGGCGCGACCGGCGTTGGCTCTGGGTTTACTTCCCCATGCTCATCATGTGGGGCTTTGCGATGCTGCTGGTGGTGGCGCAGCGCGACCTCGGGGCGGCGTTGCTCTTCTTTGGCACGTTCCTCATCCTCACCTACCTGGCAACCGAACGCGCGGATTATGTCCTCATCGGGATGGGGCTTTTCCTCGGCGGTGCGTTCCTCGCAACCATGCTCTTCAGCCATGTGCAGGTGCGTATCGCCGTCTGGCGCGACCCGTGGAGCACGGCGACCACGACCGGCTACCAGATTGTGCAAGCCTTGCTGGCAATCGCCGCCGGCGGCATTTTGGGGCAAGGACTGGGGCAAGGGTTTCCGGACCTGGTGCCGGTGGTGCACAGCGATTTCATTTTTGTGGCAATCGCCGAAGAGTTTGGGCTGGTGGGCGTCTGCGCGGTCATTGCTTTGTACATGTTTCTGCTCGACCGCGGTTTTCGGTTGGCGCGCCGTCAAGCGGATTCGTTTTACTTCTTGCTTGGCGCGGGGCTGGTGTCGCTCATCTGCTTGCAAGCCTTTATCATCATGGCCGGCTCGGTCAAACTGATGCCGCTGACGGGTATCACGCTCCCCTTCATCAGTTACGGGGGGAGCAGTATCATGACGATGTACGCCACCGTTGGTATCCTGCTGAACCTGTCGGCTTACGCCAATCCCCCCACGCCCGCCAAACGCCAACACCCACCGAGGGAGGTGCGCGCATGAAAAGTATCCTCATCACCGGCGCTTCAACCGGCATTGGATACGCAACCGCCCGCCATTTCGACCAATTGGGCTGGCGCGTTTTTGCCGGTGTGCGCAAAGAAGCGGATGCGCAACGCCTGCGCGAAGCCTCTTCCACGCGGCTCACGCCGCTCATGCTCGATGTGACGCACAGCGAACAAGTCGCCACGGCGCTCGCCCAGGTGCGCGAAGCCGTCGGCGATCACGGGCTGGATGCGCTGGTCAACAACGCGGGCATCGCTGTGGGTGGTCCGGTGGAATATGTGCCACTGGAACGCTGGCGGCGTCAATTCGAGGTCAACGTTTTTGGCGTGGTAGCCGTCACGCAAGCGGCGCTCCCCTTGCTTCGGCAAGCCCGCGGGCGTATCGTCAATATCAGCAGTGTGAGCGGCTTGATCGCCGCCCCCTTCTTTGGTCCCTACGCGGCATCCAAATTCGCCCTGGAAGCGCTCAGCGACAGCCTGCGCCTGGAAGTTGCGCCGCAAGGCATCCGCGTCATTCTGATCGAGCCGGGGGCGGTTGCCACGCCGATCTGGGAAAAGGGGCGGCAAGAAGCCCAAACCTTGCGCGAACATTTACCCCCCGAGGGCATGCAATGGTATGGGCGGCTTGTCGCACGCATGGAACGCTGGATTGCCGCCAGTGAACGCAACGCCATGCCGGTTGAACACGTTGTGCGCGTGATTGAAGAAGCGGTCGCCGCGCCGCGCCCCAAGCCGCGGTATGTTGTTGCGCGTGGGGCGTCGCGGTTTGCGCCGCTCATGCGGTGCCTGCCCACCGCGCTGCGCGACACGCTATTCAAGCGACTGGGATGATGCGCACGCCATCGCTCGCACGCCTGGTCTGGTGGGCGCTGGCGTTGCTCTGCGCAACGGCCAGCCTGCTGACCTTTGCCAGCCCCACAGCCCCCTGGTTGGACGGCGCGTTGTGGGCGTTCCTTGCAATGCTGGCCGCACGTGCGGCGTTTCAGCGCCCACGCACTGCCTCCACACTGCCGCCCATCTGGGAAGCCCTGTGGGACGCCGCCGTCCAGCGTCCCTGGCGGGCGGTGAGCATGGGGGCGGCGTTCGCGCTGACCATCTGGGTGCTGCATCGCCTGCCCATTCTGCCCCCTGGCGGGACGTATCGCGCCTATGTGGTGCTTTGGGTGCTCGCCATCGCGCTCTATCTGCTCGCCGTCGCGCCGCCGCGCGGCTGGCCGCGCACGGATTGGAGCATCTGGTGGGAAGTCAACCGGCGCACTGCGCTCGCCGGCTTCACGATTGTGGCGCTTGCCTTCATCGTGCGGCTTGTGCCGCTCACGCCGCCCACTTCGCTTTCGCTCCTGACGCTTCCCGCGCCGCCGACCGGCAACCCGTTCACCATCACGCCCGAAGGCATCCCCACAATGAGCCTGCTCATCACCAGCAGCGCCACCCGTCTGGCGGGCGGCGCACTCGTCGGCGGGCGATTGGTCTGGGTGCTCATCGGGACGCTGACGGTGGCCAACGCCTTTTGGATTGGTACGCGCCTCAAAGGCGTGCAGATTGGCTTGCTCACGGCCTTCTTCGTGGCGCTCTGGCCCTTGCACGTGCAAGCCTCGCACCATGCTGAACCCACCACCGCCCTGCTGTTCGGTCTCACGTTGAGCACGCTCATGCTCCAACGCGGCCTCGACCGCCGCAGCCCCCTCGACTGGGGATGGGTGGGGGTTGCCTGCGCCGCGACGTTCTACACAGCGCCCGGCGGATGGCTTGCGGGGGTGGTCGTGTTGGCGGTGCTGGGGTATCTTCTGCTCGCCGAGCGCCGCGCCATGTGGGTGCTCCACCGCGATGGTCTGTTCATCGCCTTGGGGGCGTTCTTCCTCACCATTGCGCCACTATTGCAATTTGTGTGGCGCACGCCCCAACGCGCCGCCTTGCTTGCGTTGCCGCAAACGCTCCATCTCACGAGTACACTCAATGCGCTGGCGTCCATCGGCTCGCGTGAGACGTTGTCGCCCCTTGTCGCCGCCTTGTTCCTCTTCGGGCTGTTTTACGCCACGCTGCGGCTCTTTTTGCGCGAGGCGGAGTATCGCATGGCGCCCATGGTGCTCTGGTTCTGGTGTGTGCTTCTGTTGCACGCCAACAGCCCCACGCCATCCACACCCACAATCACCCTTGCGCTCGGCGTTCCGCTGCTCTTCTTCATCGCTCTTGCGCTCTGGCATCTTGCTTTGCTGGGACAACGCGCCTGGCGGGGGCTTTCCATTCCCACCACACTGATCACGGGGGCGCTCCTTGTGGCGCTCGCGCTCGTCGCGTGAACGCGGCGGGTTCGCTCACATTCAGGTTGCACCAAACAAAAACGGGGCGGGCTCTTGCGAGCCTGCCCCGTCGAGGTGGTTCGCCGGCGTCCTAGCGGCGGCGACGCGCCACGAGGGCTACCACGCCGGCGGCTGCGAGCGCCATCGCGCCAACGAGCACGCCAACCGGGCGGCCGGTTTCGGTGGCGGCGGCGCCGCTAAAGACTTCCAGCGTGACGGCGGTGGGACCTGTGCCTGTTTCGAGATAACCAGCATTATAAACCACAGGAATTGCGTTTTGGGTAAATTGATACTGAATGGTAGCAGGTGTCCCTTCTGGTGGATTACAAGGTGTTCCTACACCCATATAACATGTAAAATCAATCAAAATCTCCAGGGTTTTGCCATTATAAGCAGCCGCTGTGCAATCAACAACTCCACTCGCACCCAAGGCATTATCAGACCCCGTTAAAGATAAATTGAAATTACCATTGGCACCCAACACACCTGTCGCACAAACATTTCCTGTATTTGGATCGTAAACCCATACTTCACCTCCATACGTCCAGCCCTGTTTCGTTTTGCTGTCAATGACCTTCCCTGATACCCCACTGAAGGCAGCAACAGGACCAGCGAGAACAACCAGGGACACAAAAACAACCATGAAAAATAGACTCAGAAAACGTTTCATCATTACTCCTCCTTTGAAAACTACACGGTTGACGGTTGAACAGCCCAACACCTCACTCTCCGCAAAGGCTCACAACCGAACAGACGACAAGCGCGGGGAAACGCGCAAAAGGGGCGTCATCAAACGCGCCAACGCCAACCCAACCACAAGGGCGACCGCCAGCGTCAGCACCTGATAGAAGAGGGCACTCCGTCCACGTTCATGCGCCGAAAGTGTCGCCAGGGCTCGCCCTTGGGCGTCCACCGCCACAACGCGATAAACATACTCGCGGTCGGGACGCACGAACGAATCCACAAACACGAAGGTCGTGCGGTCTCCAGCCGGCAAGAGCGCCATTTGCTCCGGCGCGCCCTCATCCATCTGCCGATAGACCACAAACGCCGCGTAGGTATCCGCCGCTGTGGGGTCCACCGTCCAGCGCAGGACAATGCCGGGCGAGACCGCAGCCCAGACCAGCACCGCCACGATAATCAGCAAGCAAGCGTGCCACGCCCACGCCAGCAGGCGCGAGGGTTGCGGTTCGACCGCGTGTAAAAGCGCCTCGCGCAGGTGCGGCGACGGAGCGGGGGGCGTGCGTGTGGTCCACGCTTGTTGCAGCATCCGCATCTCGTGAACGGCCTCTTGCATCTCCGTTGAAGTGGCCAGCGCGACTTCCACCTGCGCGGCTTCCTCCGCATCAAGCGTACCGTTGACGTAGAACGGGAGCAACGCCTCGATTTCTTGTTGCATATGCGGCGTTTTCATGCTTCCTCCTCACGTGCGGGTATCGCTGCTCCCCGCAAGTAATGCAACTGTTCGCGCAAGGCTTTCAACGCATAACTGACGCGGCTCTTGACCGTCCCGATCGGGCATCCCAGCACGTCAGCCGCCTCGCGATACGAGAGCCCAAACCCAAAGACAAGTTCCAACGCTTCGCGGTGATGAACCGGCAACTGCGCGACAGCCCGGGCAATTTGCATCTCTCGCCAGATACGGCTGAACGTCTCAAATCCATCCTCACCCACCAAACCATCCACCATCTGCTCATCCAACTGTTCTTCATAGCGTCCGTTGAGCCGCGTATACGCCTTGTAGCGTGCAATCCCCAAAATCCACGTTTTCACACGCGAATCACCGCGAAATTGCCGCGCCTGTTGCCAAACCGCCAAAAACGTCTCTTGCAAAACATCTTCAGCCGCGTCTTTTTCTCCCAAGAGGATGAGCAGATACCGATACACATCCGCCGCAAGCGCGTCATACAAAGCGGCAAAGGCTGTCCGGTCGCCATGTGCAATGCGTTCGAGCAAACGTTTGTCCTGGTTCATGGGACGTTTGATGATTCCCTTCTACTTATGAGTCTGTTTTCGGGGGGAAATGGTTCAAAAGAATTCATGGGACAAAGGCACTATTTTCAAAAAAAGGACAAAGGTCCTGCATTGTTGGGGCATCTTTTGCCAGGCAGTATAGCAACACCCCCTGTTTTGCGCACGCCACAAGGCTACACGAACGGGTAGGTGGCGACTACACAGACACAAGCCCCACAACCATCCACAGGCATGTTGAGGGCGTGCGGGCTGCTTGCTATGGTGGTATCGCCCCTTTTCGCCAGCAACACCACCGGGGAACCCACACCCAACAGCAACTGGTTGCACGCTTGCAAAGGAGCAGGACCATGCAAAACGTTGATCTCATCAATCCCATCGTTCGGCGCAAAATGGCCGCCGCCCGCGAGCGCCCGGAGCACTTTTGGGCGCAAGAAGCCCGCCGTCTCCACTGGTTCCGCCTCTGGGACAAGGTCTTCGAGTGGAATTACCCCGAACGCTATCGCTGGTTCATCGGTGGCGAAACCAACCTCTGCTACAACGCGCTCGACCGCCATGTGGAACAGGGACACGGCGGCCACACCGCCCTCATCTACGCGAATGAACGCGGCGAACAACGCCTTTTCACCTACGCCCACCTTTTGCACCACGTCGAACGCGTCGCTGCCGCCTTGCGTGGCATGGGTGTACAAAAAGGCGACCGTCTCACCATCTACATGCCCGTCTGCCCCGAAGCCATCATGCTCATGCTCGCAGCGGTACGCATCGGGGCGATTCACGTGGTGGTGTTTGCGGGTTTCGGCGCGAAAGCGCTAGCCAGCCGCATTCAAGCCAGCGGCGCCAAACTCGTTTTCACCGCCGATGTCACCTACCGCAAAGGGCGCGATATCGCACTCAAAGGCATTGTGGACGACGCCCTCGCGCTTGGAGAGCACCAGGTGGAGCATGTGGTGGTGCTCAACCGCACGGGCATGGATTTGCCTATGCAAGCGGGGCGTGATCTCACCTGGGACGAATTTCTCGCACGTGGCGAGGAGCAAAGCGGCGCCGTTCAGCCCATGGAAGCGAACGAACCCGCGTTCATCATGGCGACTTCGGGAACAACGGCACGCCCCAAATTGACCGTCCATTGCCACGGCGGCTACGGCGTCTGGATTTTGAGCACGGGCGATTGGCTTTTCAAACTGCGTCCGTCCGATGTCTGGTGGGCGACATCGGACATCGGGTGGATTGTGGGGCATTCGTACATTGTGTACGCCCCGCTCATGGTCGGAGCGACCACCATCGCCTATGAGGGGGCGCTCGATTACCCCGGACCTGAGATGTTTGGCTCGCTGATTGAAACCTTTGGCATCACAGGCATCTTCACCGCCCCCACCGCAGTCCGCATGCTCATGTCCTACGGCACAGGTCCCGCCCGCCGCCACAACCTCTCTTCGCTCCAACGCATTGTGTGCGCCGGCGAACCGCTCAACGCCCCCGCCTGGGAATGGCTGCAAAAACATGTCTTGCTCGACCGTGTGCCGGTGATTGACCACTGGTGGCAAACCGAAACCGGCGGTCCCGTCATCGGCAACCCCTATGGGCTGAACATGGTCCCCATCAAGCCGGGCTCTGCCGCACTCCCCATGCCCGGCATCGAGATTGAAGTGATGACGCTGGAAGGCCAGCCCTGTGCGCCCAACGAAAAAGGCATTCTGACCATCAAGCACCCCTTCCCTGGGCTGACATCCACGCTTTGGGGGGAACACGACCGCTACAACCGCGACTATTGGGAACGCATCCCCGGTCAGCGCGTCTATTTCACAGGCGACGCTGCCCATCTCGATGAAGACGGCTACGTCTGGTTTGCCGGGCGGGCGGATGAAGTCGTGAACGTTGCCGGACACCGCATTGGCACCATCGAAGTCGAAACGGCGCTCCTCACGCATCCCGCCGTTGCCGAAGCAGGCGTCACAGGACGCCCCGACGAGGTGCGCGGCGAGGTGCTGTCGGCGTTCGTCGTGCTCAAACCGGGGCACACACCCAGCCCCGAATTGGAGCAAGAACTGCGCCAAGCGGTACGCCAATCTCTGGGACCAGTGGCGGTCATCGGCGAAATCAACTTCGTCAACATGCTGCCCAAGACACGCAGCGGCAAAATCATGCGCCGCGTGCTCAAAGCCGTCATTCTGGACAAGGACCCCGGCGACATCACCACGATTGAGGAAGAAGGCTCTGTGGAAGAAGCACGCGCCGCCTGGCGCACGATGAAAGAAGCGCGCCGCACCGAGTAAGCAAGCCGTTTGCCCACGGCTGCCATTTTCCAATGAAGGGGGGTGAGAAACGCCATCAAGTCCAAGCCGTGCGTGTTGTGTCGTGAGCCCAATCAACCAGCACAGAGAGGAGGGACAACAGATGAACCAGCAGCAACAAGAGAAAGCGCAAGCCTACTGGCGCGCCAATGTACGCCTCATCACCACATTGCTCATCATTTGGGCGCTCGTCTCCCACGTTGCCGCCATTTTGCTCGCCAAGCCGCTTAGCGGCATCACCTTTGGGCGCATCCCGCTCAGTTTCTGGTTCGCCCAGCAGGGTTCTATGATTATTTTCGTGATTCTCATTTTCGTCTACGCCTGGCGCATGAACAAACTCGACCGCGAATTTGACGTGCATGAAGAATGAGAGGAGCCAGCCATGAACACTGAATCCTGGACTCTGCTGATTGTTGGCATCACCTTCGCGTTCTACCTCTACATCGGGTATCTGAACCGCGTGCGTGAAACCGCCGGCTTCTACGTCGCCGGGCGTGGCGTGCCAGCCATCGCCAACGGCGCCGCCACCGCAGCCGACTGGATGTCGGGGGCGTCGTTTGTCTCCATGGCGGGGCTGATTGCGTTCCTGGGCTACGACGGCGCGGTCTACCTCATGGGCTGGACAGGTGGGTACGTGCTGCTGGCGCTCCTGCTCGCCCCCTACCTGCGCAAATACGGCAAGTACACCGTGCCCGACTTCATCGGCGACCGCTACTACTCGAACCGTGCGCGCGCCGTTGCCGCCGTCGCCACCGTCTTCATCTCGCTGACCTACGTCGCGGGACAAATGCGCGCGGTGGGCATCGTGTTCAGCCGTTTCTTGCAGGTGGACATCATCATGGGGGTTGTGATTGGCATGGCGATTGTCGCCTTTTTCGCCATTTTGGGCGGCATGAAGGGCATCACCTGGACGCAGGTCGCCCAATACGGCGTGCTCATCCTCGCCTATCTCATCACGGCTGTCGCCATTTCGGCGCGCCTGACCGGCAACCCCATCCCCCAATTGGCGCTCACGTTCAGCGACATTGCCCCCCGCCTCAACCAGATTCAAATTGAACTGGGCTTGAAGGAATACCTGGCGCCGTTCCAAAACTTCTCCCAGTTGAACGTGCTCTTCATCACCCTGGCGCTCATGCTCGGCACCGCCGGCTTGCCCCACGTCATTATCCGATTCTACACAGTGCCGAGCGTCGCCGACGCCCGCAAATCGGCCGGCTGGGCGCTGTTGTTCATCGCCATTCTCTACACCACCGCGCCGGCGCTGGCCGTTTTCGCCAAGTACAACATTCTGGAAACGCTGAACGGCAAGACGGTGCAGGAAGCCCGCAGCATTGACTGGGTGGTGAAGTGGGAAGAAACCGGCTTGCTCAAACTGGAAGACAAAGACGGCGACGGGCGGCTGGTGATGACGAGCGACAACGCCACCAGCGAAATCATCTTCGACCGCGACATCATCGTCCTTTCCACGCCCGAAGTGGCGGAACTGGCGCCCTGGGTGGTGGGGCTGGTCGCCGCCGGTGGGCTCGCCGCCGCACTTTCGACCGCTTCGGGACTGTTGCTCGCCATGTCGAGCGCCTTCTCCCACGACATCTACTACCGCATCCTGCGCCCCGACGCCGACGAACGCCAACGCCTGCTGGTGGGGCGTGCCACCATCTTTGTCGCCATCCTCATCGCGGGCTACTTTGGCGTCAACCCGCCCGGCTTTGTGGGTGAAGTGGTCGCGTTCGCATTCGGGCTCGCCGCCGCCAGCCTCTTCCCCGCCATCATCCTGGGCATCTTCGACAAGCGCATGAACCGCGAAGGGGCGATTGCCGGCATCCTCACGGGGCTGGTTTTCACACTGGTGATGATCATCCTCATCCGCTCCGACCGCCTGCTCGGTACAGAAGCCCCCATCCTCAACTCGTTCCTGGGCGTCAACGCGCAAGGCGTCGGGGTGTACGGCGCAATTCTCAACTTCATCGTGTCGTATGTGGTCTCGCGCATGACGCCGCCGCCGCCCGAACACATCCAGCACCTGGTGGAAGACATCCGCGTCCCGCGCGGTGCAGGCGCCGCCGTTGCCGAACACTAGCCGCAAACGGGGGATGGCGCATCGTGCGCCATCCCCCACTTTCAGCAACCGGCAAGGAGTAGACGCATGGCTACGCGCAAACAAGAACCCACATTCGTTGTTCTGCCCAACCTGCCCTTGCGCCTGATACGCACGGCGCTGGGGGTTGCGCTCTTTTTCTTCGCCTTCTACATCGGCGGGCACTACCTCTTTGGCTGGGTTTTTCCCACGCCACTCGCACTGGCGCACATCCTCATCACCGCATCGGGCGGCGTGCTGCTTGGGTGGGCGTTCAGCCGCGTCTGGCCGCTGCCCCCCACCGTGGGCTTTGAGCGCGTCGTCCGCACATGTCTGCTCATGGTACCGGCGCTGGGTATCGGCATCGCCCTGCATGTCTGGCTGCAAGGTCCCCAACCCGAACGCGCCCTCTACTTGATTTTTGCACTTGCCGCGTGGCTGGGCTCAGGCTACATTGTGCGTACCACCTGACCCAAAACGGGCTCGCACCAACGGGGGAGCGCCATGCAACCGTCCGACTTTCTGCGCCAAACACCACCTTTCGACCAACTGGACGAGGCGACCATCCAGCAGATTGTCGCCACACTCAAAATTGTGCGCTACCCCGCCAAAACGCCCATTCTGGAAGCCGGCGGCGAACCAAGCCACTTCCTCTACATCGTGTACAGCGGGAGTGTGCGGCTGGAACGCAACGGGCGCACCGTCCTCTTGCTGGAAGAAGGCGACCTGTTCGGGTTTCCATCCTTGCTCGCCCAACGTCCCCCCGTGTTCGACGTCATCACCGACGAGGAGAGCGTCATCTACCAGATTCGCGAGCCCGTGTTCCGCGACCTTTTGCAACGCATCCCCGCTTTTGCCGACTATTTTTTGCGGGGGCTGGGCGAACGCCTGCGGCGCACCACCACCATCGAGCCAACCGCTCCCACAGGATTGGCTGATTTCACCACCAGCGTGCAAACGCTCATCCAGCGCCCCCCCGTGTTTGTCGCCCCGCAGAGCAGCGTCGCCGAAGCCGCCCGCACCATGCACCGGCACAACATCAGTTCTGTGCTGGTGGAACACGACCCCGTGGGCATTCTCACCGTGCGCGATTTGCGCAGCCGTGTGCTTGCCGCCGAACGCCCCCCCGAAACGCCCGTGCACTCGGTGATGAGTTGCCCCGCCATCACCATTCCCGCCACCGCCACCCTGCTTGAGGCGCTGCTGGTGATGATCGAACACGGCATTCACCACCTGCCCATCGAACAAGCGGGGCGCATTATCGGCGTCATCACCGACACCGACCTGCTGCACCATCAGTTGCACAACCCCCTGCTCCTGTTCGAGCGCCTGCGCCGCGCCCAACGGGTGGACGACGTGCGCACCTACACACGCGACCTCACCGCCACAGTCGTCTGGCTCTTTGAAAACGGGCTGGACGTGCTGCACATCGGGCGCATTGTCGCCACGCTCAACGACACCCTCACCACGCGCCTTATCACGCTTGCTGAACACGAACTGGGCGCGCCCCCCTGCCCCTACGCCTGGCTGGTGTTTGGCTCCGAGGGGCGCATGGAGCAACTCCTCATCACCGATCAGGACAACGCGCTGGTGTACGCCGAAACAACGCCCGAACACGACGCCTACTTCGCCCAATTCGCCGCCTTTGTGGTGGAAGGGCTGATGGCGGCGGGGTTTCCCCCCTGCAAGGGGGGCTACATGGCGACCCATTGGCGGCGTCCGCTGGACGAGTGGGAGCGGCTCTTCCGCACGCTGGTGGACACCCCCACCCCCGACGCCCTGCTTGAAGCGGGGATTTTCTTTGACATGCGCCGCGTCCACGGCACGCTTTCGCTCGCCCCGCTGGAAACCATCATCCGCCACAGCGGCACGCAACCGCGCTTTCTGGCACACATGGCGCGCGCCGCGCAAGCGTGGCAGCCACCGCTGGGGTTCCTGCGCCGCATTCGCGATGAGCAAGGCAAAGTAGACCTCAAACGTGGGGGCATCGCGCCCATTGTAGCGCTGGCGCGGCTCTACGCGCTCGAAGCCCAAAGCCCCGCGCGCGCAACAGTCGAACGCTTGCATGACGCCATCGCCCGCGGTATCCTCAGTGAAGAAGGGGGGGAAACGTTGCAAGAAGCCTTTCGCTTTCTCATGCGCTTGCGTTTGCGCGCCCAACTTGACGCCGTGCGCGCCCACCAGCAACCTGGCAACGCCATCACGCTCGCATCGCTCTCATCGCTGGAACGCCGCATGCTCAAAGAGACATTTCTCGCCATTCGCGATATGCAAGAAGCCATCGGCTTGCGGTATCAAACAGACTTGCTGGGCTAACTGAACCTACACGGGGAACCATGAACCGCCAACGTTTTCTCGGACAACGCCTTGCCGCGCTTGCCATCGTTGGGTTTTTGCTGCTCAACTACCCGATTTTGTCGCTTGTCAACCGCCCCCATCTGCTGGGGGGGATTCCCGTCCTGTACATCTACCTGTTCGGGGTCTGGCTGGGATTGATTTGGTGCATGGCTTTCTTGCTTGAACGGCGATAGGCTTGCGGAGAGAGCCGCCATGTCGCTTCTGCTCATTGCGCTGGCATCGTTTACATACATCGGCATTCTGTTCGCCATCGCCTACTATGGCGACCAACAAGCCGAGCGTGAGCGCAGCCTGGTCAACAATCCCTACATCTACGCCCTCTCGCTCGCGGTCTACTGCACCGCGTGGACGTTCTACGGAAGCGTCGGGCGTGCCGCCACCAGCGGCGTGGACTTTCTGCCCACCTATCTGGGTCCCACGCTCATGGCGGCGCTCTGGTGGTTCGTTCTGCGCAAAATCATCCGCATCAGCAAAACCCAGCGCATCACTTCCATCGCCGACTTTATCGCCTCGCGCTACGGCAAAAGCACCTTGCTCGGCGGCATCGTCACCCTGATTGCCGTGCTCGGCATTACCCCCTATATCGCCTTGCAACTCAAAGCCGTCTCCGTCAGTTTCACGCTGTTATGGCACTACCCATCGCTCACCCTGCCCGACCTGGAAACCATCCCCTTCTTGCGCGACACGGGATTTTATGTCGCGTTGATGATGAGCCTCTTCGCCATTCTGTTCGGCACACGCCATCTTGACGTCACGGAGCATCACGAAGGGCTTGTGCTCGCCATCGCTTTTGAGTCGGTTGTCAAACTGGTCGCGTTTTTGTCCGTTGGCGTTTTCGTCACCTTCGGGCTGTTTGGCGGTCTGGGCAATCTGTTTCAGGCGGCGGCGGAACATGCTGAATTGCGGGCGCTCTTCACCTTCCCCGACACACCGCATGTGTACGAAAACTGGTTCTGGCTGACCACGCTCGCCATGCTCGCCATCATTCTCTTGCCGCGCCAGTTCCAAATGGCGGTTGTTGAAAACGTGGACGAGCGGCACGTGCGCACCGCCATCTGGCTCTTTCCACTCTACCTCTTCCTCATCAACATCTTCGTCTTGCCGATTGCCCTCGCGGGGCGGCTCACCTTTGCAGGCGACGCACCGCCCGACATGTACGTCCTGCTTCTGCCGCTTGTGCAAGGGCACAACTGGCTGGCGTTTCTGGCGTTTTTGGGCGGGCTGTCCGCCGCCACCGGCATGATCATCGTCGAAACCGTCGCACTCAGCACCATGCTCTCGAACGACCTCATCTTTCCGTTGCTGTTGCGTTCGGGCATCTTGCGCGAGGAGCACAACCTGCCCGCCATTCTCCTGCGCCTGCGCCGCGGCGCGATTGTCATGCTCGTCTTCCTGGGCTATCTCTACTTCCGCCTGACGGGCGACACCATCTCACTGGTCTCTATCGGGCTGATTTCGTTCGCCGCGGTTGCGCAATTTGCGCCCGCCTTGCTCGGCGGCATCTACTGGAAAGGCGGCACGCGCCTGGGCGCTTTCCTGGGGCTGGCGGGCGGTTTCCTCATCTGGTTCTACACCCTGCCACTCCCCACCTTCATCCAAACCACCGGCTGGCTCTCGCCCGCCCTGCTCGACCGGGGACCCTGGGGGCTGGCATGGCTGCGCCCCTACGCGCTGTTTGGGCTGGAAGGGTACGACCCCATCGTCCACGCACTCTTTTGGAGCCTCACCGCCAACAGTCTGCTCTACATCCTCGGTTCGTTGTGGAGCCGCCAAAGCGTGCTCGAACACCGCCAGGCGGCGCTCTTTGTGGACGTGTTCCGCCATATTGACACGTCGCAACTCCACCTCTGGCGCGGCACCGCCTCGCCGCTCGACCTGCAAACATTGTTGGAACGCTTCCTGGGGCGGGCGCGCGCCCACGAGGTGATGAGTGAATTTGCCGCCCGCAAAGGCGTCAACGATTGGCACGACCTGGAACCGGACGCTGAAATGGTGGAATACGTTGAGCGGCTGCTCGCCGGTTCCATCGGGGCGGCATCTGCACGGGTGGCGATTGCCAGCATCGTCACCGAAGAACCGCTGGACATCGCCGAAGTCATCCACATGCTCGATGAAACATCACAGGTGGTGGCGTACAGCCGCCGCCTGGAACAAAAATCGCGCGAACTGGAAGCCGCCACCGCCGAACTGCGCGAAGCCAACCGCCGCTTGAAAGAACTCGACCGCCTGAAAGATGAATTCATCTCCACCGTGACGCATGAACTCCGCACGCCGCTCACATCCATCCGCGCCCTGACCGAGATTTTGCGCGATAACCCCGACCTGCCGCCCGAACAACGCCAGGAATTTCTCGCTATCATCACCAAGGAAAGCGAACGCCTTTCACGCCTCATCAACCAGGTGCTCGACTTCGCCAAACTCGAATCGGGGACGTTCAAATGGGAAATGGGCGCGGTCAACCTGGCGAACGTCGTGCGCAACGCCATTCACGCCACCCAACAACTCTTCGACGAACGGGGGATTACCCTCGAAGCCACCATCCCCGACGACGTGCCTACCATCATCGCCGACGAAGACCGCCTCATGCAGGTCATGCTCAATCTGCTTTCCAACGCCGCCAAATTCGCCCGCTCGCACGTCCAGGTGCGCCTGCGCGTCGAAAACGCCTATCTTCGCGTGGACGTGCAAGACGACGGTCCAGGTGTCGCCCCCGAATACCGTGAAGCCATCTTCGACAAGTTCAGCCAGGTGCCGCTCCCCGACGGCAGACGCCCCCACGGCACCGGCTTGGGGTTGCCCATCAGCCGCGCTATTATCACCCAACTTGGTGGGCACATCTGGGTCGAAAGCGAAGTCGGAAAAGGCGCAACATTTGCGTTCATCTTGCCCATCGTTTCATCGGAAGAACAAGCCAGGGAGTTGTCGCATGTCGCACCATGAAACCAACTCATCCCGCCCGCGCGTGCTCATCGTGGACGATGAGCCGAACATCGTGATTTCCATCGAGTTTCTCATGCGCCAGGCAGGCTACGACGTGCAGGTCGCCCACAGTGGGGAAGACGCCATGGCGCTCATCAGCACAAACCCGCCAGACCTCGTCATTCTTGACATCATGCTGCCGGGGATTGACGGCTTCGAGGTGTGCCAGTGGATTCGCGAACACCAAGAGTGGGACGACGTGAAAATCGTCATGCTCACCGCCAAAGGGCGCGACGTGGAAATCTCCAAAGGGTTCGCCCTGGGGGCAAATGCCTACATCACCAAGCCCTTCTCCACACGTCATTTGGTCGAAGAAGTCCAGCGCGTGTTGCGTGAACGGCGCAACGTCAAGGAGTCATGAACCGCCGTGTGGAACCCTGGGCGGCGCTGGCGCTGGGCGGCTTTGCGCTGGGCGTCGGGCTTGGCGTGGCGCTCGCCACGCGCTTCACCCCCACTCAACGGCTGGCGCTCATCCTGGGGGTGGGGCTGGTTTTGCTGGTGGTGGTGGGGGCTGTCTGGCGTCGCCTGCGCGAAACAAGCCGGCTGGCGCGCCGCCTCGCTTCGGACGTGCAGACGATTACCACCGTCAACACCGCCCATCGCCTGAAAACCGAGCCTCTCCCCGACGGGTTCGACGCGCTTGCCCACGCCGTCAACGCCCTGGCGAACCGGTATGACCGCCTGCTTTCCACCCAACACCTGGCGATTGAACATGCCCGCCGACAATTTGCGGACGAGCACGCCCGCCTGGTGGCGCTGCTCCACAATCTTGCCGAAGGGGTTCTCATCTGCACACCCGACGGGCGCATTGCACTCTACAACCAGCACGCCGAAACCCTGCTTGGGCAGCGCATTGCCCTGGGGCGCTCCCTCTTCGACAGCCTCGACCGGTCTACGCTGGCGCCCATTCTGGAAGCCATGCGCAACGCTCCCGCATCGCACGCCCGCACGCTGGTTGTGCGCACACATGCGGGGCGGTTCGTTCGCGTGCGCATCGCCCCCGCTCTCGACGCCGACGAGCATGTGCGCGGCTTTGTACTCGCGCTGGAAGACATTACCCACCAGGTGGAAGCCAGCAGCCGCCGCGACCAACTGGTGCAAACGCTGAGTGAAGCCGTGCGCCGGCGCATCGCCGCCATTCGCGCCGCCATCGAAACGTTGCGCGAATTTCCCGCGGTGGACGCCTCACTGCGCGAGGAACTGGAAGCCGTCATCGCCGAAGAAGCCACCCGCCTGAGTGCCGAACTGGATGAGACGCTCCGCGAGTACGCCGATGTGCTGCGCGCCCGCTGGCGGCTGGATGACATTCCTCTGAGCGACTTTTTGAATGTGCTGGCGCAACGCTTGAACGCCCCCCTCGACGAGACGCCGCCCCCCGCCGTCTGGGTACGCACCGAAACGCACGCGCTGGTGCAGGCGCTGGCGGCTTTGCAAGCCCATCTTGGGCGTCCTCGCCATCTCGCCGCAACCAGCGACGGCGATTTTGTGCGCCTGGTCATTCACTTCCCGACGACGCCGCCCGAAACCGGCAGACTGCGCCGCATCTTCCAGACGAGCAGCCCCACAACGCCCGCCCTCGCCGACGTTATCGCCTACCACGGCGGCGAAATCTGGGCACAGCGCACCACGGACGGGCTGGATGTGGTGGTTTTGCTCCCACGCGCCACGCTCCCCACGCCAACGCCCACAGAAGCGCGTGTCGCACCGCGCCCCGAATACTACGACTTCGATGTCCTGTTCCGCACGGCAACACCACCCCCGGACGTGAACGCCGCCCCGTTGCGCACACTGGCGTACACCGTCTTCGACACCGAAACGACCGGGTTGGACCCGCTGGGCGATGAAATCGTTGCGATCGGCGCGGTTCGCATCGTCAACATGCACCTGCTCGAAAACGAAACGTTTGACGAACTGGTGCGCCCACGCCGCCCGATTCCCCCAAGCGCCACACGTGTGCATGGCATTCGCCCCGAAGATGTCGCGGACGCGCCCCCCGTGGAAGCGGTTGTGCGCCGCTTTCATGCGTTCGTCGGCGATGATGTGCTTGTCGCGCACAACGCCGCGTTTGATATGCGCTTCTTGCGCACCGCTGAACAAGCCGCCGATGTGCGCTTCAATCACCCGGTGCTCGACACCCTGCTACTCTCGGCGCTCGTCCACCCCGAACATGACGACCACAGCCTGGAAGCCATCGCCGCCCGCCTGGGCGTGCCCGTAGTGCGTCGGCACACGGCGCTGGGCGACGCCCTTACCACCGCCCACATTTTCCTGAAACTCATCCCCTTGCTGGAAGCACAAGGCTTGCGCACGCTCGGCGAGGTACGCGCCGCGGCAGAACAAACCTACCTGGCGCGTATTCGGTATTGATAGGCGTTTTGCAGGAGTCTTTCTCAAATCAAATAATCTTTTTGTTGTAATATACATCGTAATATATTTCTATTATACTTCAATGCACTTTTTTTAACTTAATTAAACATACAAGGAGCAGAGCATGCGTTCACGCCGTGCCGTCTTTGTTTTTTTCCTGCTGGTAGGTGTCCTATGGACATTTGTTCATATGACACCACTTCACTCTGCCGGAACTCTCTCTGTGGAAATCATTGCCGCCCCCAACCTCGTTGTTGACTCAAATGTACTCACACCTGCCACCTATGCCCCTAAAGTAGCGACCGTCATTGGGAAATTTTGTAATACGGGCACTACCCCCATCACCAGCGCCACCGCTTACATTGGTGATTACACTGGAAGCGGTTCTCTACTCGGCACCCCCGGAGTATATCCCAGCAAAACAAACCCCACAGTCGGTGGGTTGACGTATAGTGGCACATACGTATTCATCCATCTCGGGGGCAGTGCCGATGCAGCCCGCTCACTCGGCACGCTGAACCCCGGCCAGTGCAAATACCAGTACTGGTCTTTTGAGTATCCACACCTCGCGGTAAACGATGCCGACGGCAGCACCATTCCAACGTGGGGCACATCCGTCAAGCCGGATGACGACCTGTCGCTCGACTTCGACATGTGGGCCATCGGGTCAGACGGGGTCTCGACACTTTCGGCCAATGCCACGCACACGGCTACCATGCGCAATGAAATCAGCGCCATGGCTAACAAGATCAAACCCAATGGCAATCCACCAGGCAAATGGTTCAACACCGATACAAGCACGGTGTACCCCGGGCAAATCATCACAACCAACGGCGTTCTCTATCGCTTGGGGAATGTCAATCAAGGGTTTGATAACAATAATGACGGCGTTCCAGATTACAATGCCTGGCTTCAACCCTTTGGCGATCCCTCCTACGACCCATCCTGTTTCCGCTTGATTGGGGCCAGAGGGGTTTTGACCGTAACCCGCAGTGGCGGCAATCCAGACCTCATTATTCCCTTTGAACATACACTCTACTTCACCGATTTACCCTCTGACAACACAGACGTGCGCGGCGAAGTTTATTACACTTTCCAGGCATTGCGCGGCCCATGCGTTGTACCCATCTCACCGTATCAAGAAGTGGCGTCAGGGTCGGACAACGAGAAATTCAACGGTGACTATGGGACTGGTGTCCCCTTCCCCATGAGCTATGCGCCCACCGTTACACTCTCCAAGTCCGCACCGGGGACGCAGGCCGAAAACACCACCTTCACCTATAGCATCCCCTTTGAAAACACCTCCAGCACCACGCAGGCTGGATTGGTCCTGAGCTCAGGTGAGTATACTGGCACGTTGATGATCAGCGACACTGTTCCTATCGGCCTCACGTATGTTGGCGGTAGCGCTGCAGCCAACAACACCATCCCAGCCGGCAACAGCGTCACCATCCGCTACTCGACCGACGGCGGACAGACCTGGAGCAACACTGATCCCGGCAACGCCACAAGCACCAGCACGAACCCGGTCGTCATCCAATGGTGGCTGGATGCCCCACTTGACGTGCAGGGCAGTGGGAAGAACAGTGGTACGGTCACCTTCCAGGCGACCATTCCATCAGGGTATATTGCTGGTGGCGGAGATCCCTTCGTCGAAAACTGCACGACAGGCCACTTTGGGGATGCCCCTTCCTTTGCCCAAGCATGCGCCACAACATTGGTCGAAGGTACGAACAGCATTGGCGACTTCGTCTGGCAGGATGATGATGGCGATGGCATCCAGGACACAGGCGAAAGCGGCATCAGTGGTGTGCAAGTCTCCCTCTACTGGGATCGTAACGGCGATGGCACGCTAGACAGCAACGACGTACTCATCTCAACGCAAGACACAGATGCCAATGGGAATTACGACTTTGCCAACTTGCCCGACGGCAATTACCTTGTGCAGGTAAACACCACAGACGCGGATCTCCCCACAGGATATGGTCCGACCACAACAACCACATGGCCAGTCAGCGTCAGCGGCAGCCAGGACTACAACGACGCCGATTTCGGTTTTGGCCCTATCTTGCAGATCGCCAAGACGCTGAATACCTTTGACCCAGCCTACAACGGAGAATTGATTACCTTCACCATCAGCCTCAACAACCTGCTGCCTGGAGATGGCACATCCAATGGCGCCTGCCAGTACCCCGTCTGGGCCACTATCGCCATTCCGGACAGCAGCGGCACGCCACCAGGTGGCAACTCGGCCAACGCGCAGTGGATCAATCCCAACAACGCGCTGACCCCACCGGATGGCGAGTATGCGAGTACGAATTTGAGCGACAACGCCGACTTACTTGGGTTGAGTGGCTTTAACACCGCCGGAAAACTGGGGAATATCACCAGCGTCAAGGTGATGGCGTATGTCAAGGAATTGAAGGATCTGCAAAGTGGTGACACATTCGAGATCCGCGTGTATCGCAACGATAGCACTTACGAGACCTTTACTTTTGATGGCACCACCGACTTCACCGGCCCAGCTGGTACAATCTACACATTTGAAAGCACAGTAACCCCGCCCGCTGGGGGTTGGACATGGGCCGATTTCCAGAATAACGTGACTGAAGCCCAACTCTACGCTAACAAAGGCACCGGCAACGTCAACGGTGACATCGGAGTAGATGCAATCGCATTTGTGATCACCACTGACCAGACCTGCGGCGGCGCAGACAGCACTATCGTCACTCTGCCGCTGACTGATACCTACGACGCAGATATTCTCGAATTTGTGCGCGCCAATCCCGCTCCCGCAAGCGCTACCACCAGTGGCACGCCGCCAAATAGCGTGGGCACACTCACCTGGGAGAATCTGGGACCGCTCTATGCTGGCGGGCGGCGCAATGTGCAGGTAGTTTTCCGTGCCCTGGACACTGCCTCGCCGACGCCCACAACCAATACGGCTACGGTGACCAATGCATATTTGGCTAATGGTAAACGCGCCAACGATGACTCGGATACCGCCACTGTCGAAATCAAGACGTCCGGCTCTATCGCCGGCACCATCTGGGCTGATACGAACGGTACCACCGGTTGGGCAGGTACCACAGGCTATGACGGCAGTGATACCTTCATCCCCGAGGCAACAGTCCAACTCTACGCCTGTACATTGCCCAACGGGCTGCTGTTACACCCCGCGGATGCGTCAACGAACAAGGACTGCGGACAAAACGGCGGCACCTGGAAACTGGTTGCCACCACCACAACCGATAGCAGCGGCAACTACACGTTCTCTGGCCTGCGTGATGGCTTCTACAACGTGAAAGTGGATACGACCACGCTACCGGCGGGCTTCACGGTCACCAGCGCCGAGGCCGACCCGGCCGGAAACGGCGCCGGCTCGACCTGCAGCACGTGCGACAACCAGTGGAACAGCGATTCGGCGAACCTCGGGACCTTTAACTCGGTGGACAACTCCGGCGGTTCGGACAACATTACCAACGTCAGTTTTGGCTACCGTAACGCAAGCAACAATGGGGCCGTCACCGGTTACGTGTGGAATGATCGCGACGGCCAGGGCGACTGGAATGCCGGCGAAGAGCCCATTGCTGGGGTAACTGTTTCCCTTTGCAGCGACAGTTCCTGCAACACCGTTACAGCTACGACGAATACCGATGCCAACGGCTTCTACTCCTTCGGCAACGTCACGCCGGGCACCTATTACGTTCGGGTGGATACGACTGATTTACCCGGCATGAGCCAATCCGGCGACCCGGATGAGACCGGTGCTTGCACCACGTGTGATAGTACGACCACCAGCGGCTTCACCGTGAGCGCCAACGAAGTCGAGGGCACCTACAACTTCGGCTACACTGGCGGCCTGAGCATCGGTGATACAGTGTATGCCGACTGGGACGGCGACGGCACGCAGGAGAGCGGCGAAGAGGGCATCAGCGGCATCACCGTCTACCTCTACCGCGACTGGGACGGCGACGGCGTGATTGACAGCAACGACACGCTGCTCGCCACCGATACGACCGACGCCAGCGGTGTATACGGCTTCAGCAACCTGCCCGGCAACGGGGCGAAATACATCGTCAAGGTGGCCGATGGCGACATCCCCAGCGGCTATAGCCAGACCGGCGATCCGGATGAGGCGGGCACCTGCAGCACCTGCGATAGCCAGGCATCCGTCACGCTGAACACGACCAACGTGGACACCGCCGACTTCGGCTATCAACCTCAGGGTTTCGGTAGCATCGGCGACACCATTTGGAACGATGCTGACGCCGACGGCACGCAGGACAACGACGAGAGCGGCATCCAGAACGTGGTCGTCAACCTCTACCAAGACCAAGACGGTGACGGCGTCATTGACCCTGAGGATGCCCTGGTGGATACCCAGACCACCGATGCCAGTGGCAACTACGCCTTTTCCAACCTGCCCGCCGGAGACTTCATTGTGCAGGTTGGCAGCAGCAACTTCAACGTGGGCCAACCTCTGGCTAATCTGACCATCAGCGGCGACCCGGACAGCACAAAGGACAGCCAGCACGCTGTGACGCTCACGGCTGCCCAGTCTTACCTGGACGCCGATTTCGGCTACACCTCCAGCTCCATCGGAGACTTCATCTGGGCCGACTACGACGGCGACGGCAACCCCGACCCCGGCGAACCGGGCATCAACGGCGTGGTGGTCGAACTCTACGCTGACACCGACAATGACGGAAATCCCGACGGCGCCGCCATCGCCACCACGACCACGGCGAACAACAGCAGTGGTGCCCCTGGCTACTACCTGTTCGGCGGCTTGGGCGAGGGCAACTACATAGTCAAGGTGGCCTCCAGCAACTTCAACGCCGGCGGCACGCTGTACGGTTACACCCAAACCGGTGACCCCGACGCGCCCAGCCAGCCCTGCTCCGGTGGCGACTGTGACAACACTAGCCTCCTGGAAGGCTACACCGCGCCGGATAGCACGTTCTTCTACGGCCTGCAACTTGGCCAGAACGACCTGAGCCACGACTTCGGCTATAAGCCGTCGGGAGCCTCCATCGGCGATACGCTCTGGATTGACACCGACGGAGACAACGTGCGCGACGCCGGCGAGCCGGGTATTGCCGACATCACTATCAAGCTGTGCAGCGATGCGAGTTGCACGTCGGTGGTCGCAACTACCAGCACGGATGCCAACGGTGAGTACGCCTTCGGCGGTGTAGCGGACGGCACCTATTACGTCCAGGTGGACACCAGCGATCCCGATTGGCCGGGTAGCCTGACGCAAACCTACATGCCAGACGGCGGCAACGCTGACAATCAGGCTGACAATGTGGTCGTCAGTGGCGGTAACGTGACGCAAATTGGCACGAATTCCTGCAGCAATTGCGATCTGGACGTGGACTTCGGCTATCGCTTCGACGGCACGAACAGCCTCAGCGGTACGGTCTGGCACGACACGGATAGCGGCGGGCAGACGAGCGGCATCGGCGACATTGACGCCGACGAGACCGTCCGCTACAACGGCGTGCCAGTCTACCTCTGGTACTGCGGCGCCGACAACACCTGCGGCAATAGTGATGACATTCTGGTCGGCTCGACCACCACGGCCAGCGACGGGACATACGCATTCCCCAACCTTGCTGATGGCACCTACCGCGTGGTGGCGAACGCCAACGCCTACAGCCTGCGTGGTACAAGCCCCACAACCACCACGGACTACGACGGCAACCCAGCCACTGACCCAGCGGTTACCTTCTCCGGCGGCGGGAATTCGGCCACCCGCGACTTCGGCTTTATCTCCACTGTGGACTTGGGCGACCTGCCTTCGTCCTACAACTTGACCAAACTGGCGGTGGACGGCGCCCGCCACACTGTGGGCACGTTAAAACTGGGTTCGGTCGCAGACACTGACCCGGACGGACAGGAAAGCCCTGACGCAACAGGCGACGACAACGATGGTAGCAACGATGATGATGGCGTGACACGCACAGCCGGGGTCAAATGGAGCGCAGGCAACAATGGCGGAAGCGTGGACATCACCGTGAGCGGCTGTTCCGGCACCTGCTACGTGAGCGCCTGGATTGACTGGAACCACGATGGCGATTTCTACGACAGCGGAGAACAAATCCTGACCGACCAGTCCGTGGTCAACGGAACGCAAACCATCACCTTCGACATCCCGTCCGGTACGAACATTGGGGCTACTTTCAATGCTCGCTTCCGTCTGTACGAGCGGAGCACAAACGGGCTGGCACGTCCCACAGGGCTAGTAACAAATGGTGAAGTAGAAGACTACCAATGGCAGTTTGCACCAACAGCCATTACGCTGACAGCCTTTGACGGGGCTGTTGCCCATCAACGGCTCACGGCATTGGTGGCTAGCGCATTACTGACTCTGATGGGTATGTTCGTGCTGTGGCGCCGACGCCACTAACGCTTGACGACATGCACACACAAAAAACGGGGCACACCATGTGCCCCGTTTTGCATCTCACAAGAAGCCGCTTTATTCCGCTTCCCCGTGTCGCTGATCCCACAAAAACGGCAACAAGAACCCCGCTAACCCACTCGACGCCAGCGCGTCCGGCCGTTTCAACCATGCCTGCAAGAGCGCCATCAGCGCCTCGCGCTGCTCATCCGGGGGGCGTGCGTCGGGTGGTTCACGCAACAACGCCGCCAGATGATGCCAGGGTTCGGCATAGACGTGGTTGAGTGCATCGTTGAGAAGCATCCAGCCCAGCAAACTGGTGCGCTCTGCGGCACCGGCAATCATGCGCTTCAACACCGGTTCCACGCGCAAGCCGCTCGCTTCAATCACCGCAGGCCACAAGCGCAAACCGGCAATCAGCCCCATCAAAAAATGGTCGCCCGCCGGTGGGGAGCCCGGTCCCAAGCCGGCGGCGCGGTTCGTCAGCGTTTCCACCGTGCGCATGTCGCCATTTTGCAACGCCGGCATCAGCCCGCGGAGCACACGCGCCGCCCGCCAGCGGAAAAGCCGCACATCGCGGGGAAGGTCGGCGCGGTCGGGCATGGGTTGCTCGGCAAGGAGTTCGGGCAACAAGCCGGCGAAAGAGCCTTCGGGCGCCCGTGCCAGCAACGCATCACCCAGCCAGGCCAGGCGACGCGCCAGCACGTCGGGCGGGGTGTCGAACGCCCGCCAATCCAACGCCCCCGACCACGGGGGGCTTTCGGGCAGGCGCACAGTGAGGCTATCGCCAATCCACAACTCGTTTCCAACGCGCCAGGCGTATGTGCCGCGCGGAATCAGCCGTTGCAAGGGGGGCGCGTCGGCGTCCAGCACCAGGTAAAAATCACCGTCGCCAATGGTATGCGGCACAATGCGCACCATCTCACCATCATCGGTGAGCAGCAACGCCCCCTCGGCTTCCGACGTCCAGACACGAGCCAGCCAATCATGATGCAACTGCGCCGCGGCGCGTTCACCCCATGAAATGGCGTTTGCCCGTGCAATAATGCGTGTCCGACTCACACAATCACCCCTTCTCTCCGCAGTGTTTCAATCGCTTCTTGATTATAGCCAAGTTCGCGCAAAATCTCTTCCGTATGTTCACCCAACAACGGCGACGCCCGATGCACGCTCGGCGGTGTACGCTGTAAATGCACAGGGTTGCCCAAGGTGCGCACACGCCCCGCCGCCACGTGCTCCATCTCCCACACCATGTTGCGGGCGAGCACGTGCGGGTGCGCCAGCGCCTCTTCGGGGCGCAAAATGGGCCCACACGGAACGCCCGCCGCTTCCAGCGCCTGCAACCACGCCGCCACAGGGCGTTGCTTGAAAATCGCCGCCAGCCGCGGCACTAACACATCCCGATGCCGCACGCGGTCGGCATTGGTGGCAAAACGGGGGTCCTGACGCAGGTCGTCCGGCGCTTCGATGGCGTCCAAAAAGCGTTGCCACAACCGTTCGCTCCCGACCGCCACGATAAACCAGCCGTCGGCCGCTTCAAACGGTTGATACGGCACAAGGTTGGGGTGGGCGTTGCCCAATTTGCGCGGTTGTACGCCCGCCATCAAAAAAGCAGAAGCGACATTCGCTAACCAGGTGAGTTGTGAATCCAGCAACGCCATGTCAATCACCTGCCCCCGCCCACTGCGTTCGCGTTCAAACAGCGCCGCCAAAATCCCCAGCGCCGCATACACCCCGGTGGTGATATCCGCCATGGGCGTCGGGAAACGTACCGGTCCCTGGTCGGGTTCGCCAGTGAGCGCCATTGTGCCGCTCATCGCCTGCGCCAGCACATCATAGCCCGGCTTCTCGGCTTCGGGACCCGTCAAGCCAAAACCGGTGATACTCACCCAAATGAGGCGTGGATTGCGCGCCATGAGCGTTTCCGCATCAATCCCCAACGCGCGCCGACTGGACGCCCGCGGCACATTGTGAATGAGCACATCCGCCGCATCAACCAGACGCCACAGAATCTCACGCCCCGCCGGCTGCTTCAAGTCCAGCGTCAGGCTGCGCTTGTTGCGATTGGTGCCCATGAAGTACGCACTCTCCCCGGCGAGGAAGGGCGGTCCCCACCCACGCGCCTGGTCGCCGCCGCGCGGATGCTCAATCTTGATGACGTCAGCGCCGAGGTCGCCCAGCAGTTGCGCACAGTAGGGTCCCGCCAGGGCTTGCGTCAAATCGAGCACGCGAATGGAATGCAACGCCGTTGTTGCCATACAAAAACCCCTTTCGTGTTGTCATGGTGGTTGGTGTGAGAAATAGGCTCTTGGTCCGAATATGATAGCACAAAACGCAACATTGCGCGCTGTGTGAGGAAGAAAAAACGGCGCGCCGCTTGCCGCAGCGCGCCGTCCGCTTTGCGTGGCGGTTCGTCAATCCACGCCCGGCTCCAACACCAGGCGGTGCGCCTGCACCCGTTCGACCGCTTCCCGCGAGAATGCCAGCGGGTGCGATTGCCCCACATACCACTCATCCAGCAAATTGGTGGTGTACAGCGTACCGGGAACACCGCACTCGCCGCCGGGCAACGCCGCGCGACAGGCGTCCCAATCGTGCAGGTCGGCGATGAAACGCCACGAAGGCCCTGCGTAGAGGTCGCTTTCGGCCACGTAAGCGAACGCCGCCGTCATGCTCGCAAACGGCGCGCTGGGGCTTCCCGAAATCGGGCGGGCTTCCGGTTCAAACAGCCGCCCCACCAGCGGCAATTGCCCCAACGGGTGCGCCAGCCGCGCCCGGTTCAGTTCGCCCCACGTGGGCAAGCGCCCGTCGAAGCGTGCGCGCAAATCATTCACCGCCAGTTGCAAGGCTTGCACCAGCATACTTTCATACGTTGCCGACGGGTCGCCGCGGACATGCCACCAGGTATCGTGAGGGTTCTGCACCTTCTCAATCACCCATGCAACCGAGCGATAGACCAGTGGCGTTGTGGGCCAATGAGCGCGGTCTGCCATACGCCGCCCGACAAAGTGCACACCCACCGCCCCCAGTTTGTCGCTCACCAACAGCCAGCGCAAGCGGTAGAGCGTCGTGGCTGCGAGCGCCGCCGCCACACTGTCAGCATTCATGTGCCCATCCCACGCCGCCAACGCCTGCTGCGCCACCACCAGGTCAGGCGGGACCTCTTCGAGGCGGGCGATGGCTTGCGCCAGTGCATGCTCAGGGCGTCCATAGGTGTCAAGTTGAATGTCGGCAAACGTGCTGGTGTCATGTTGCGGCTCGGCTTCCAGGCGTTCGCTGATACGCTGCGCGCGATACCCTGGGAAGAAGGATTCGCCAATGGGATACGGGTAAGAATCATCCACCGGGCGGTTGTTGGCGTGCACCACATAGCCGGCGTCGGGGTTGAAGACGGCGGGCATTTCATCCATGGGAATGTAGCCATCCCACTCATACGCCCCCGATGCACCGTCCACGGGCAGTGTGCCATCGTGTGCGCGGCGGATAGGCAAGCGACCACCCACCACCCAGCCAATGTTGCCGTCCACGTCGGCATACGCCACATTGAGCGGCGGTGCGCCAATCTCGTAGAGCGCCGCGCGGAATTCGTCCCAGTTTTGGGCGCGGTTGAGTGCAAAAATCCCGCCCAGCGAGAGCACGGGGTCGTAGAACGTCCAGCGCAGGGCAAGGTCGCGCGTTTCGTCGGGCAAAAAGTCGCTCACCAGCGGCCCATGATGCGTGACGACCACCCGCAGGGCTTCGGGTTGCTTGCGTCCGCGCACCCGGATACGCTCTTCGACAATCTCCGCCTGACGCCACTCATCACGAAAGCGGAACAGGTGCGGCTCGTCGGGGTGGCGTTCTTCAATGTAAAGGTCTTGGCAATCCGTCATGCTGTTGGTGATGCCCCACGCAATACGCTCGTTGTGCCCAATCACCACACCGGGCACACCGGGCAAACTGCCGCCAATGACGTGGAAATCACCCCCATGCAGGTGAATTTCGTACCACGCGGCGGGGGTTGTGCAGGTCATGTGTGGGTCGTTCGCCAGCAGGGGCGCGCCTGTGCGGCTGCGTTCCCCAGCCACAACCCAGGCGTTGCTGGCGCTCACCCCACGTTTGACGCCCGGCAGGGAGATGATAGGCGTATCCACGGGGTACGCTGGCCAAATCTCTTCCCAGCCGTCACCAACCAGGCGCTTCAACGCATCACGCACCAGTTCGACCTCAAAATCCTCGGAGAAGCCCAGCACCACCTGCGCAAGCACGCTCAGCGTATCCACAGCCGTCCAGCGTTCAGGGCGATACCGCAGCAGCCGAAACTCCGGCGGCCAGGCGTCGGTCGCTTCCATGCGGTCAATCGCCGCATTGATGCCGGCAACATAAGCCACCACACGGTTGCGTGTGTGTTCATCCTGGCGCTCCCAATGGCGTTCGGCTGTGCGCCGCAAGAGCAAAATACGCGCCCAGCGGTCGAGTTCCAACGTCGCCTCACCAAAGACCTCGGAAAGCCGCCCGCTTCCCATGCGGCGCAAGAAGTCCATCTGGAAGAGGCGGTCAGTGGCGTGCAGATAGCCCTGCACCCAAAAGAGGTCGTGCTCGTTTTGGGCGTACACATGGGGAACACCCCACGTATCGCGCACGATTTCAACCGGTTCGCGCAAGCCGGGGAAGTGCAAAGTGCCATCAAGGATAGGGACGGCACGCTTCTGGAAGCGTTCGTAGAGCTGCCAGGCGGCGGCTCCCGTCGCCGAGAGCGCCGTGGCAACACCCATCAACCGTTTGAGTCCTTTCATCGTCGCGTCTCCCCCTTGTGTGCTCTCCATTCACATGCAGAAGCGTGGGGCACGCTCCCATGCCCCACGCTCCCCACCGTTCGCTATTCCGTCTGCGCCGTTTCAGGCGTCGTTTCAGCGGTTGTTGCGGCGGCTTCGCCCACCGTTTCGGCCGCATCAGTGGACGGCGTCGGTTCCAGTGCGGCGGCGAGCACTTCATCCACCGTTTCAACCAGAATGAAATTCATCTTTTCGCGCACTTCGTCGGGCAGGTCGTCCAGGTCTTTCTCGTTGCGCTTGGGCAAAATGACCGTATCCAGCCCGGCGCGGTGCGCCGCCAGCACCTTTTGCTTGACACCGCCAATCGGCAACACTTGCCCACGCAAGGTGACTTCACCCGTCATGCCAACGTTGCTCCGCACCGGTCGCCCGGTCAAGAGCGATACAATCGCCGTGACCATGGTAATGCCGGCGCTCGGACCATCTTTGGGCACAGCGCCCGCCGGCACGTGCAGGTGAATATCGCTGTGCGAGAAAAAGTCCGGGTCAATGCCCAGGCGCTCGGCGTTGGCGCGCACATATGAAAGGGCGATTTTGGCCGATTCGCGCATCACGTCGCCCAGTTGCCCGGTCAGCGTCAAACCTTTTTGGCCAGGCATGCGCGTGGCTTCCACAAAGAGCACATCGCCACCCACGGCGGTCACCGCCAATCCGGTCGCCACACCGGGCACAGACGTGCGTTGCGCCACCTCGAAGAAGTAGCGCGGTTTGCCCAAAAAGTCGGTCAGGTTCTCGGCGGTCACGTGTACAGGCGTTTCGCCCTTGCCCTCGGCAACCCGCGCGGCAACCTTGCGCATAATGCGCCCAATCTCGCGTTCCAGGTTGCGCACGCCCGCTTCGCGTGTGTATTCGCGGATGATGCGCAAGAGCGCCTCGTCGTCAATGGTCACTTCATCTTCGCGCAGGTGGTGCGCTTTCAACTGGCGCGGAATGAGATAGCCACGCGCGATGTGCATCTTTTCATGCTCGGTATAGCCATCCAGGTAGATGACTTCCATACGGTCGAGCAAGGGCGCCGGAATCGTCTCGACCCAGTTCGCCGTAGCGATGAAGAGCACCTTCGACAAGTCGAAGTCCACGTCCAGGTAATGGTCGCGGAAGGCGTGGTTTTGCGCCGGGTCGAGCACTTCCAGCAGCGCGGACGTCGGGTCGCCGCGAAAGTCGCGCCCGATTTTGTCCACTTCGTCCAGCATGAAGACGGGATTTTTGACGCCCACGCGCTTCAACGCCTGAATAATGCGCCCCGGCATCGCGCCAATGTAGGTGCGGCGGTGCCCACGGATTTCGGCTTCATCACGCACGCCGCCCAAACTCATGCGCGTAAACTTGCGCCCCAATGCGCGCGCAATGCTCTGCCCCAGGCTGGTTTTCCCCACACCAGGGGGTCCCACGAAGCAGAGAATGGCGCCCTGGGCTTCGGGTTCTTCGGGCGTCGTCGCGCCTTCGCCTTCGCCTTCTTCACCTTCCGACGCAGCGGCTTCCTGCGCCGCACGTTCATGCGCCAGTTTGCGCACCGCCAGGTATTCGATGATACGGTCCTTGATTTCTTCCAGGTCGTAATGGTCTTCATCAAGGACACGGCGCGCGTGCTCAATGTCCAGATTATCGGGCGTGACCTTGTCCCACGGCAGGTCAAGCAACCAGTCCAGATAGGTTTGAATCACGCCATACTCCGCGGCTTGGGGCGGGATTTTTTCCATGCGCGAGAGTTCGCGCAGGGCTTGCTCGCGCGCTTCCTCGCTCATGCCGCTTTCTTCAATGCGGCGGCGGTATTCTTCGATGACCTTTTGCTCTTCGTCCTCGCCCAGTTCGCGCTGGATGGCTTTCATTTGCTCGCGCAGGAAGTACTCGCGCTGCATGCGCTCCATTTCGGATTGCGCTTCGGACTGGATTTTGCGCCCCAGTTCGAGCACTTCCAGTTCGCGGTTGAGAATGCGCGTCAACAGGCGCAGTTTTTCGGTGACGGTCGGCGCTTCCAGAATTTGCTGGGCTTCGGCGATTTCCATGCGCACGCTCGTCGCCACAAGATAGACCAAATGGCGCGCGTCTTGTGCATTCTCAGCCGCCATCACCAGTTCTTCGGACAGGTAGGGCACCAATTCCACCAGACGGCGGAACAAATCAAGCAAGTTGCGCGACAGGGCTTCAACTTCGAGTGTTTCTTCAACTTCCTCTGGGCGCAGTTCGATACGCGCTTGCAAGTAAGGCTCTTCGGCAACCCATTCGACAATTTCAAAGCGCTCCAAGCCCTGCACAATCAAGCGCACGCTGCCGTCGGGAACGCGCAACATGCGGTGAATGACCGCCACCGTCCCGATTTGATAGACCTCATCCGGTCCCGGTGTCTCAATCGAGGGGTCAAGCATGCCCACCAACCCGATGAGACGATTGCCCTGCATGGCGGCGTCAATCAACCGCAACGAGCGCGGTTGTTCGGCGCTCAGCGGCAAGACCGTCATCGGATAGACAACCGTGTTGCGCAAGGGCAGAATGGGCAACACCTCAGGAATATCGGGCTGGTTGCGCTCCTCTTCATCCGACGGCGTCGGCGCGGGTGATTCGTTTTCAGGCGTCTCGTTGACTGCTTCCAGCAATTGTTGCAACAGGTTCTTGGCATCCATAAGTCATCACCTCGTATGTGTGCGGGTTTTGCATCAGTGCGACGTGTTCTTGGCTTTCTTGGGCAACGTTACATGCAAAAACCCATTGTCATAGACCGCCTCGACCTCATCCACCAGAACATCATCGGGAAAGCGCACAGCGGCAATAAACTCGCCGTATCGGATTTGCGATTGGTGGTAGGTGCGCGGCGGCGATTGCGGCTCAGGCCGCGTTCCGCGAATCAGCAACACACCTTCTTGAAAGAGAATGTCAAAGTCTTCGGTACGCATGCCGGCGATTTCCATGCGTACCACATACGCTTGCTCCGTCTCAAAGACATCAAGCGGTGGCGTCCACGCATGCGATTGGCGATACACACGCGCCACCCCTTCGGCAATCATCTGGTCGAACAGGCGGTCAATCTCCGCCTGCAATGCCAGATGCCGGGGTCCAAAGAGTGAACTGTACCGTGACATGGTCGCCTCCAAACAGTCTGGACAGTCTGGCTCATTCTACACAACAACTTGCCCAAGTTTTGGGCGAGACTTGTTAGAATGGTGCTAGAAGAATGTTAGAATATCGTCATGGTGTTCCCACCCAGACGCCTTCGGGGTCGTAGGCGCGTAATGCCTGCAATTCGGCATCGGTTGGTGGCGGGGTCATGGCAACATTGGGCGCAATCCGCAGATCCCAGCCAGTGTGTGCGCGCACCTCTTCGGGTGTGGTGAAAGGGTGATACGACGCCAGGTAGGCTTCGCCGTGTTCATCAAAACGCAACACGCCCAATGTGGTAATGATGGCAGAAGGACCTCCCCCTGGCAAACCCACCTGTGCGCGCCAGTCATCACCAGTGCCATAACCGGGTGAAGTTATGTAGTCTACCTCTTCCACCAGGCGGTGCGGTTCATGCGGCATGAGAATGACGGTGCGCTTGGCAAAGGCAGCAATGTCCGCTGCGCCGCCGCTTCCGGGCAAACGCATGCGGGGCGCACGCGCCGGCCCGATGCGCGTGGTGTTCAGGTTGCCAAAGCGGTCTACCTGTGCGCCGCCCAAAAAGCCCACATCCACGTGCCCCGTCGCGAGCAAGCCCATCACATCCACCAAGCTGCCCGCCCATGCCGCCCCCTCGACGTTCGCGGGGTCGGATACGGTGTAGAGCAGGGTTGCGGGGAGCGTCTCACGAATCAAGCCGCTCCCAAAGTAGCCCACGGCATTGGGCGCATGGGTCTGCTTCGCCACAACAAACGCCACCAAGGGCAAACGTATGCCGACAAACACAATCTCGCCGTCACGGATTTCACGCGCGGCGGCAATAACCATCATTTCGCGTGGTGTGAACGTCATTGGTCTGCACTCCTTCTCGCTGGACGTTGGTTCAGGCTTGGGGGCGCGCCGCCTGCAACGCCTGCCAACGCGCTTCACCCAAACGGCGCAAATAGGCGTTGCGGTCGGGCGTATCAAGCACCCACTCACGCAACCACGCTTCAAACCCCTCCACGGTGCGCGTACGGGCGTGGTACTCCTCAAAAAACGCGTGGTCGCGGTCGTAATAGCCGTAGAGGGGGGAAGGATGCGCCCCGCCAGGCAGATGCACCACGGCCGCCACCTTGTGCGCGGGCGCGACGATACGGTTGGGGTCGCGCAAAAGGGTTTCGCGCGGCACAATTTCTTCGGCGGTGATGATGATGCGCCGCGCCGCTAACACCGCCTCACGGGTGACGCCAAGCGGTCCCCAGTAGTGCGCATGCCCGTCAACATCGGCACGCTGGACGTGTAAAATGAGCACATCCGGTTGCAGAGCGCGCACCAGCAAAATCGGTTCGCCCAACTCGTTGAGCGGGTTGGTGCTTTCAATCAGATCAGGGTTTTCCAGCGGCAAATCCGAGCCCATGAGCGTGCGGGTGGGGATGAAGGGCGCGCCCAACCCCGCCGCCAGCAACGCCAGCCCAATGCTGAAAGTGCTGTGGTCGCGGATTTCCACAGGTGCGGGAATGCCCTCTTCGACGGCACGGCGCACACAATGCGCCAGCCCGGCGCTCATATTGCCAACCCACGCCGCCGAAATCCGGCGCACACACCCCGCCCCGACCAACTGGTCGAACAAAATATCCGAGACTGGACCCACCAGGGTCAAATCGCGCCGGTGTTGGCGAATGATCTCATGCCCCGCCGCAAATGGAATGGCGGCTTCGAGGCATGTGCCCAACGCCACAACACTGCCATCAGGGATGAAGCGCTCAATCGCTTCCGTCAGCCTCATCTGCTTGCTCATCGAAGTTCCCCCATCGGTTCGGTGATAGGCGCATTATCGGGCGATGCCGCATTCCGTCAATTCATCTGTCCCCAAACAGCACTTCAACGCCTGAATACCGCATATCGCCCGAAAAAGGACTTTTGTCCTTGCAATTTTTGTATGAATAGGTCAAAAGATTTACCAAAAATAGCACAAAAAAGGGGTTGAAATTTGGTTTCATTTTTGCTATACTTGACAATAAACACCAACTCCTGCTTCCCAACCAACCACACAACCAATCAAGCGCACCGGGAGACGGCACATGACCGCTATCCGACATCTGGACGTTCTACAACCGCTTTTGCATTTGGGGCAACAACGCGGCTACCTGCACGAGCAAGACCTTGCACGGCACGTGCCCGACATTCAGCACGACCCCCAGGCGCGCGATGCGTTGATTGAGTGGTTGGAAATGAAAGGGGTGAAGGTGAAAGCCCTTCCCCACCACCGCCGCCACACGCCGCCTACCTTTGACAATGTGAATACCGACGACAACATGGCGCTCTACTTGCGTGAAATCAGCAGTATTCCCCTGCTGACGCCGCAAGAAGAAAGCGCCCTGGCGGAAGCCATTGTCCGCGGGCGCGAAGCCGCCGCCCTGCTTGAAGCCGCCGGCGACCACTCACTCGACCCCGACGAAGAAGCCCGCTTGCGCGCGCTCATCCGCGAAGGTGAATGTGCCCGCGACCATCTCATCAAAGCCAACTTTCGGCTGGTGGTGAGCATTGCCAAGCGCTACATGGGGCAAGGTGTCTCTCTGCTCGACCTCATCCAGGAAGGCAACATTGGGTTGATGCGGGCGGTCGAACGGTTTGACCACACGCGCGGCTACAAATTCAGCACCTACGCCACCTGGTGGATTCGGCAAGCCATTACCCGCGCCGTCGCCGACCAGGGGCGCACCATCCGCCTGCCGGTGCACATGCACGAACGCCTGAACCGCATTCACCGCGAACAGCGCCGCCTGATGCAAGAACTGGAACGCCCGCCCACGGTGGAAGAACTCGCCGACGCTTGCGACCTCAGCCCTGAACAGGTTGCCCATGCGCTCAACGTCAGTCATCACACCGTCAGCCTGGCGTCGCCGATGAACGATGAAGACGAGACCGAACTCGCCGACTTCATCTCCGACGAACAAAGCCCCTCGCCGTTCGACATCGTCAGCCGCGAACTGCTCTCCTGCCATCTGGAACGCATCTTGGTGGCGTTGACCCCACGCGAATGCCGCGTGCTGGAACTGCGCTTTGGGCTCCGTGGGAATCGGTGCCACACATTGGAAGAAATCGGTGAAAAATTCGGCGTGACCCGCGAGCGTATCCGCCAAATCGAAAGCCGCGCGCTGGAAAAACTGCGCAACCCCCGCCGCGCGCGCACCCTGCGCGACTACCTCGCTTGAAACGGCATCCCACCCGCCCAAGGACGTGCGACGCGCGTACATGCGTCGCACCTTTTCTTTTGTGCATCACATGGCTTTTTATCTCATGAGAGTTTTAGCGTTTTCTCATCTTTTTCTCATTTTTCCCCCGTATACTACCCTTGCCTGCAATAGGCAATCACATCAGGCAAGGGGGAATTGAAACAGGCGTTATGTTCGAGCGGCTCGACACCTGGACGAACAAAATACCGTTGAACGTGCGCCTTGGTGTCGTGGCTCTCGTTGGCGTTACAACATTGAGCCTTGCCTTGCAATCATTCATCTGGCCGCTCATGGCAACACCATCAACACTCGCGCCCATCAATGACGCGGCCAACGTGTATGATGCTGAATGGCACGATTTGCTTGCCAACGCCGTTTTCGACATTGCACTGGATGGCGACTCAGAGCAACACACGGCGGTGCTCTGGAACAACGATGGGTATCTGTTGGTGCCCGCCCATGCCATCGCCGATTGCCGTATGCTCAACATGACCTTGCCCAACGGCAACCGTGTGCGTGGGCGTGTGGTGGGCTACGACCTGATCAGCAACATTGGGGTTATCGCCATCGAAGAAAGCCAACAACTTGGGCAAGCCGTACCCAAACGCACACGCCCTCTTGCCAGAGGCGAGCAGGTCTACATGCTCAACCGCGTCAACGGTCAGACCCAGATGGTCGTCGGCGAGGTTGAGCGCGTAAGCGCCGTTGCTCGGGTTGAAACGCACAATGGCTATTCTGTGCCCTTTCCCGATGCAATGGTGATTGCCGTCCAACAGCCATTGGCGCACATCTCCAACGTGGGGGTGTTCGATGGCGAATACCGGCTGGCGGGGGTTTCCCTGCGAAGCATGCCGCTGGCAACAGCGACTATCACACGCACGTATGCGTTGCCCATCACCGTTGTGGCCAAAATCGTGGATGACATTCTGACAACCGGTGAACACGCCTATCCGTGGCTTGGCTTCGCAGGTGAAACAGTGGACCCCGAAATGAGCACGATTTTGGGCTTGCCCGAGACGGGCGTTTACGTGATTCAGGTGCTCACGGGGTCGCCGGCTGAACAAGCCGGTTTGCGAGGCGCGAACACATTGCTCGAAATCAACAACCGCCAGTTTCGCGCCGGCGGCGACGTAATTGTCGCCTTCAACGGCCAGCCGGTGCATTCCATGGAAGAGTTTATTACGCGGCTGATGCACGAAAGCCAACCGGGCGAAACCATCACGCTGACCGTCATGCGCGGACAAACACAAAAAACGTTGACGGTCGTCGTTGGGAAACGCCCAGATGAAATGTTTTTACACTAACAAATTGAATTGATGGAAGGCAGGTGATGCGTATGTTGGAAGAACGCAAGAACGTTTTGCAAGCGCTGGAAGAAGAAAAGGAAACACGCCCTGTGCGCCGCTTCGAGGAAGAAGAGGTGCCAGGTTTGGAAGAGATGGACACGCACAACCTGGTGGCGCTCTACCTGCGCGAAGGCGGTCGCCATGAGTTGCTGACACGCGAGCAAGAATACGAATTGGCGAGCGCCTGGCAGGCCGCCCGCCGTGCGCGCGAACGCCTGGAACAGGAAGGCGACACGCTGAGCGATGAAGAACGCGCCGAATTGGAAGAAATCATCCGCAAGGGCGACGCCGCGCGCCAGGAGTTGATCAAGGCGAACCTGCGCCTGGTGGTGAGCGTCGCTGTGCGCTATCGCGGCTATGGCGTGCCGCTGTCGGACTTGATTCAGGAAGGCAACATGGGCTTGATGCACGCCATTGACAAGTTCGATCCGGAGCGTGGCAACAAGTTCAGCACCTACGCCACATGGTGGATTCGCCACGCGGTGGGGCGCGCCATCGCCGACCAGGGGCGCACCATTCGCCTGCCTGTCCACATGGCGGAAAAGATTCGCAAGGTGAAGGAAACGGCCTTCCGCCTGGCGCAGGAAACGGGCAAAGAACCAACTATCGAAGAAATCGCCGAAGAGATGGAGTTGCCCGTGAGCAAGGTGGAGCAGTTGTTGCTCTTCGCCCAACATCCCGTCTCGTTCGAGACCCCGGTGGGCGACGATGAAGACGCCACGTTGGGCGATTTCCTGCCCGATGAAGACGCCGAAAAGCCGATTGACCTGATGATGACGGACGGGCTGCGCGAGGAGTTGCAGCGCGCCCTGGAAGTCCTGACGCCGCGCGAAGTCCACATTTTGAACTTGCGCTACGGCTTGAAGGACGGACGCGAGCATACGCTTGAAGAAGTGGGGCGCAAGTACGGCTTGACGCGCGAGCGCATCCGCCAAATCGAAAAAGAGGCGTTGCGCAAGTTGCGCCATCCGAGCCGTAGCCGCAAACTGCGCGCCTACCTTGCCTAACAGCCCAAGCGGCGGCATGTATGCCGCCGCTTTTTCTTTTTGTTTGAACCAACACCCTTGAGCATCTCATGAAGCCTTTTGAGAATCTCACCCCACGTGGGCAAACCCGCCGTTTGCGGCGGCTTGCGCTGGAAGCATTGCGCCACTACGACATAACAGTGCGCGACGTACGCTTGCTCTCACGTGCATACAACACCATCTTCCGCGTCGAAACCGACCGGGGGCGCTTTGTATTGCGCATCAACCGGCCACACGAACGCAACCGCGCCGAAATTCTGTCGGAATTGGCATGGATTGAGGCGCTCCGCCGCGAAACATCCGTGCCCGTGCCCACCCCCTTCCCTACGCGCCACGGGACGTTCGTCGTCGAAGCGACCGCTCCCGGCGTTCCCGAACCCCGTTTGTGCGTGCTGTTCGCCTGGCTTCCCGGACGCCTGCTCGCCAAGCACCTTTCAACGCGCACATTCACGCAATTGGGCGAAACGATGGCGCATCTCCACCGCCACGCTGCAACATGGACGCCGCCCCCGGCGTTTACACTGCGCCGTATGGATTCGCCTTTTCCTTTCAACGACCCCATTGTGCTCTTCGAACCGCACCACCTGGAAGAAGCCCCGCCGCACGCTGAAACACTCTTCCGACGAGCACACGCGCTTGTACAAGCCACCATCAGCCGGTTGTGGCAAACCGAATCAGACGCCATCCGCGTCCTCCACGGCGACCTTCACCCATGGAACGTGAAAGTGTGGCGCAAACAACTGCTCATCTTCGATTTCGACGACGCCATGTGGGGGCATCCCGCGCAAGACATTGCCATCACCTTCTTTTACATCTTCGACCGCGATGATTTCACGCACCTGGCGCACGCGTTTCGCACGGGGTACGAGCGTCTGCTCCCCTGGCCCTTTCACGATGAACGCGATATGTGGTCGCTTCTCATGGGGCGCACGCTTGATCTGCTCAATTTCGTGCTCTATCATGAACCGGCGTCGCACGCGACCTACCTGCTGCGCAGTGTGAAACGTCTTGAACGCGCCTTCGCCTGTTTGGAAGCCGCGCCCAACCGCAATCACTTGGAGGTCTAACATGGCTCTGCGTGTTGGCGATAATGCACCCGATTTTACGCTCCCCACGCTCGACGGCGACGCCTTTACGCTCTCGGCGCACCGCGGGCACCCTGTTGTGCTCATTTTTCTGCGCCACCTGGCGTGACTGCCCTGCCGCGAACATGCGGTGCAGGTGTACCGCGCCAAAACCGAGTTTGAGCGCCTCGGCGCGCGCATTGTGCTCATCACGTTCGGGCATCCCTACTGGGCGCGCGCATGGCGTGAAGAAACGGGCGTTGATTTTCCCATTCTGCTGGACGAGGAACGCAAAACCTACCGCGCCTACGGGCTTGAACGTTCGGCAAGCCGCACGTACAGCCCACGCACACTTTGGTTTTATGTCAAGAAAGTACTGCGTGGTGAATCACTCCGCCCCGCCAAGGGCGACCCGCTCCAACTGGGGGGCGATTTCGTCATCGCGCCTGATGGGCGCATCGCGCTCGCGCATCCCAGCCGCGAACCCGTTGACCGCCCCTCGGTGGCTGAATTGCTCGCCGCCATACGTCATCCGCCCCCGTAGCAGGCAAAAACCTTGCCAACTTCCTCTAACGGCATAGGATGAGCACCCGCCTGTTTGCAAGAAAACAACAACATCAGTGAAGATGGAGGTTTGTATGACGCAAGGAAGCGTGAACACGAAACGGCCGGAAATCCGCACCCCGTTGCCGGGACCACGCGCTGCTGAAATCATCGCCAAAGACGCCGAACTCATCTCGCCCAGTTATACGCGCGGCTATCCCTTTGTCATGGCGCGCGGTGAAGGTGTGTGGGCGTGGGACGTGGACGGCAACAAATTCCTGGACATGACCGCCGGCATTGCGGTGACGGCGGTGGGGCATTCGCACCCCCGCGTCGTAGAAGCCATCAAACGCCAGGCGGAACAATTCCTGCACATGTCCGGGACCGACTTTTACTACGAACTGCAAATCCAACTGGCGGAACGCCTGAACCAGATTGCGCCCGGCACAACGCCCAAACGTGTCTTCTTCACCAACTCAGGCGCCGAGAGTGTGGAAGCCGCGCTCAAACTGGCGCGCTACGCCACCGGTCGCCAGCGCATCATCGCCTTCCTGGGCGCGTTCCACGGTCGCACGATGGGGGCGCTCTCGCTCACCGGTAGCAAGCCGGTACACCGCCGCGGCTTTGCGCCGCTGGTGAACGGCGTCATCCACGTGCCCTACCCCTACTGCTACCGCTCACCATTCGACCTCTCGAAAAAATCCTGCACCGACTGGGTGATTGATTGGATTGAGCACGAAATCTTTGGGCACATCACCGCCCCCGACGAAGTCGCCGCCATTATCGTTGAGCCGATTCAGGGTGAAGGGGGGTACATCGTCCCGCCGGATGACTTCCACCCGCGCCTGCGCGAACTGTGCGACCGCTACGGCATTTTGATGATCGCCGATGAAGTGCAAACAGGCGTCGGGCGCACGGGCAAGTGGTACGCCATGGAACACTGGAACGTCGAGCCGGACATCATCTGCACCGCCAAAGGGATTGCCAACGGCATGCCGCTCGGCGCAATCATCGCCAAACGCGACCTCATGTCGTGGCCGCCGGGGGCGCACGCCAGCACGTTCGGCGGCAACCCCGTTTCGTGTGCGGCGGCGCTGGCCACGCTCGACGTGATTGAAGAAGAAGGGTTGCTCGAAAACGCCACGCAAGTGGGCGCGTACATGCTGGAGCGCTTGCAAGCCATGCAACAACGCTTCGACGTAATTGGCGACGTGCGCGGCAAGGGGCTGATGATTGGCGTCGAGTTCATCACCGACCGCGACACCCACACCCCCAACCCCGACCTGCGCGACCGCGTGGTGGATGAAGCCTTCAAGCGCGGTGTGCTGTTGCTGGGGGCGGGCAAGAATGTGCTGCGTTTCATGCCCGCGCTGACGCTTACCCGTGAAGAAGCCGACGTGGCGCTGGACGTGGTCGAGGAATCGCTGCAAGCCGTGTTGGGCGCATAACAGGTTGCCCCACACCAACACCCCCGCCGGCATCAGTCGGCGGGGGTTTCTTTTTGAAAAAGTGCCCCCTTGCCTGTAAGATAGCGCGCGTCTCTTCCACCAACCAACCACGCGGGGAGGATTTTGGCATGTCCCTCCAAGATTTTCGCGTTGACCCGTCCACCCTCACCTTTGTTGGGCGGGATTTGGCACGCCCCGAAAGTGTGCTCGCTGAACCTGATGGAACGCTCTGGTGTTCCGACGCACGCGGAAGCGTCACGCGCATTGCCCCCGACGGAACGCAAACACTGCTCGGCTCGCAAGGGCACGAACCCAATGGGCTGGCGATGAGCGCCGACCGCCAAACGCTCTACATCGCCAACTTCGGTGATGGGCGCGTTTATCAGATGGACCGCGAGGGGAACGAGCGCGTGTTTCTCGACAGCATCGAAGGGCGTTCACCGCTTGGCGCTGCGAACTTCGTCTTCATTGATAGCCGCGACCGCTTTTGGATTTCGGTCTCGACGCTGGAAATTCCCTGGTGGCCCGCCGCCCAACGTCCCCGTCCCGACGGCTACATCATCCTGGTTGATGAAAACGGCGCGCGCATCGTGGCTGACGGCATCTACTTCCCGAACGAAATTCGCATGAACCACGATGAATCGTACCTCTACGTTGCCGAGACGATGAAGCGCCGCATGGTACGCTACCCCGTCCTGCCCGACGGCTCGCTGGGACCGCAAGAAGTGGTGCCGCCGGGCGATTTGGGGCGTGGGGCGTATGTGGACGGCTTCGCTTTCGACGCCGAGGGGAATATCTGGGTGACGCTGTTGGTGCGCAACGAGGTGGTCGTCATCACGCCGGATGGTGACGTGTACACCGTACTCTCCGACGTGAATGAAGCCGCCATTGACAACGCCGAAGCCAAACTGGAAGACGGGACGCTAACCCCCATGGACATGTTCGCCTGTGCGGGACCGCACCTGCAATTGCCCGCCAGCATCACCTTTGGCGGTCCCGACCTGCGCACAGTCTATCTCGGCTCGTTGGGCATGAACCGCCTACCAACGTTCCGCTCGCCCATTCCGGGCTTGCCCATGCGGCACTGGCGCTAAACAAGAACAACGCCCTGACAGAGTAGCGCGTTCTGTCAGGGCGTTGTTTTATTCCTCCGGCGCATCCTCACCCTTGGGTGCATAGCGCACCGCATCGTCCACCGTGCCCTCCGTTTCGGCGCGCACCTCGGGCACGTAACGCGCAAACAGCAAAAACGCCGTATGCGCCACCATGCGGTCCGCCGGACGCAAGCGGGCGTGGTTCACTTTCCAACGCCGCTCCAACGTCTCGATAATCTCCACATCGAACCAGGGACCGCCTTCCATCGCTTCCACCAGGGCGCTCACCTGATTGACCGTCGGCAACAGCGCCCCAAAGAACCCACCCGGTGTGAGGGCTTCCACCACCTGGTGGAGATACCGCCACGGTTCGCGCACATCCAGAAAAACGGCGTCCACATCGCGTTCTTCAAAGCCTTCGGCAATATCGCGCGTGTAGAACGTGACATAGTCACGCAAGCCAACCTTCGCCAAGTTGCGTTCGGCAATGGCGGTCATTTCGGGGCGCTGTTCGTAGGAATAGACATGCCCGGTCGGCGCGACCGCATGCGCCAGAATGGTGGTCAACCCACCGCTTCCCGTGCCCGCTTCGATAATGTGCGTCCCCGCGCACACATTCATGCGCACCACAATTTGCCCGCTATCCTTGGGGTAGATGATTTGCGTCGTGCGCTTGATTGCTTTCGCCAAATCGGCAATGCTGGGTTGCAACACCGTGAACGGCGTTCCCAAATGCGAGTACACCACCCGCCCCAACGGCTGCCCTATCAAGTCATCGTGGTGCACAATGCCCCGATTGCTATGGAAAGAGGCGCCCGCTTCCAGCGTGAGCATGTACCGCTTGCCTTTGGGGTCAATCAACAACACACGGTCTCCAACCTGTGCCACTCGTGCCATTGCCTATCCTTTCTCAAACCTGTTTTCCGCCTGCGACATGAAAAGCGCACCCACAAAACGGGTGCACTTTTCGGCAAACGGCGCTCCGTCAACCCAAACCGTGTTACGAATCCGCATCTTGCGCGGCGTGGGGCACAACCTTCAAGAAGGCTTCGCGCACTTCGGCATAGACGGCATGCCGCCCCGTTTCCTTCTTGGAGTAAATCAGCGTCCCATCCACCGCGACTTCAAACACACCCCCCGATGAGGGAATCAGCGTGAACGATTCAATGTGGTGTTGAAACTCCGACAGCAGTTTGTCCGTCAAACTGACGGCGCGCGGCAAGTAGTTTCAAACAGCGCAGTATTCAAGCGTGACTTTGACCTTCGACATGTTGTCCCTCCTTGTGATATGGGCTTGCACCGTTCAGTATATGCGCTCTGCCCGGCGCGTCAAAGCCAGAAAAAAGGGCGGTTATCGCCAAGCCCACCTTCCCGCAAGATTGACAAACCGAGCGCTCCCTTCTACACTTGCGCCTTGCGAGTATCGAGCCATGCGGAGGAGATGTGACGGAGTCGAACACAGCCACCATCTCACCATCGGAAACATCACACCCGAAAAAAGGCGGGGCGTTTGTCCGACGCCTTGAAATTCATGGCTTCAAGACGTTTGCCAGCCAAACGGTCTTCGAGTTTCCCGAAGGGATTACCGCCATTGTCGGCCCCAACGGCTCGGGCAAAAGCAACATCGCCGACGCCATCCGCTGGCTCTTGGGCGAGCAACGCATGAGCGTGTTGCGCGCCAAAAAGAGCGAAGACCTCATCTTCAACGGCACCGACCGACGCGCCCGCATGGGCATGGCGCAAGCCTTCCTCACGATTGACAATTCCAGCGGCATTCTGCCCATTGACTTCTCCGAAGTCGTCATTGGTCGCCGCACCTACCGCAGCGGCGAAAACGAGTACCTCATCAACGGGCGTAAAGTCCGCCTGCGCGACATTCAGGAACTGCTGGCGCACGCCGGCATTGGCGTCACCACCTACACCGTCATCGGGCAAGGGCTGGTGGACGCTGCGCTTTCCTTGCGCGCCGACGAGCGGCGTCAAATGATTGAAGACGCCGCGGGACTTGGCGCGTATCAGGGCAAACGCAACGACGCCCTGCGTAAACTCGCCGAAACAGAAGAAAACCTGCAACGCGCGCGCGACATCGTCGCCGAACTCGCCCCGCGTGTGCGGCGCTTGCAACGCCAGGCGGAAAAAGCCGAAGAATACATCCGCCTGAACGAGCAACTGCGCGACCTTCTGCGCAAATGGTACGGCTACCAGTGGGGGCAAGCCACCCAAGCCGTGCAACAGGCCCGCGCCGCCGTGCAGGAAACCAGCGCCGCCCTCGAAGCGGTGCGCGAAAAAATCACCGCCCAAGAAGCCCACCTGCACACCCTACGCGCCGAAGCCGTGCGCCTGCGCAACGAACTCGAACAATTGCGGCGCGACCGTGCCGCCGAGCGCCGCCGCGTTGAAGCCCTGCGGCGCGACCAGGCGGTCGCCGAAGAACGCGCCCGCCTGCTTGCCCGCCAGGCCGAAACCTTGCGCGAAGAACTCGCCGCCCTTGACGCCGAACGCGAAACCCTGGCTGCACGGGGCAACGACTTGCGCGCCGAACGTGAACGCCTCGAAGCCGAACGCGCCCAAGCCCAAGCCGCGTTCCAAGCGGCGCAAGCCCGTTTGCGCGACGCCGAGCAAGAACGCGAACGCCTGCGCCGCGAAGTCGAAGCCGCCCGCAAACGGCTCGCCCGCCTCTCGGCGCGGCTCGTGGAAATCGAACAACAGCAAGCGCAAATCCGCGAACAACGCGAGCGCCTGAACCGCGAACTGGAAGAACACCAAGCCGCCATGAGCGACCTGCGCAAGCGGCTGGCACGTCATGAAGGCGAAATCCAGTTGCACGAAGACGAACTCGAAACCCTGCGCCGCCAAGCAGGTGAATTGCAGGTGGCGCTCCTCAAAATGAAGCGCCTCATCGAAGAAACCACCGCCGAGCGCGACGCCCATCGCGAGGCGCTCAACCAGGCGGAGCGCGAACTCAGCAAACTGGAAGCCCGCCGCGACCTCTTAGCCCGCTTGCGCGAAGAAGGCACCGGCTACGCCGAGGGCGTGCGCGCCCTTCTGCAAGCCGCCCGCCGCGGACAGGTGTTCGGCATTCTGGGGCCCGTCGCCGATTTCCTGCGCGTGCCCCCCAAACTCGCCGTCGCCGTCAGCGCCGCACTGGGCGACCGCCTGCAAGGGCTTGTCGTGCGCGACCTCGAAGCTGCCATCGTCATTCGCGAGTGGCTGGCGAACCACAACACCACGCGCGTGACGATTCTGCCCCTGGCGAACCTGAAAGGTCCGCGCTACCGCGCCATTCCCCAAGATGCGGGGGTGCTAGGGCGCGCCGCCGACCTCGTCCAAGCCGAAGACCCCGGCTTGCTGGAACATCTGCTCGGCGCGTGGCTCATCGTCCGCGATTGGAACACCGCCGCCCGCCTGGCGAACCGCGACTTCTGGAACATCGTCACCATTGACGGCGACGTGCTGCACGCCGACGGCTCGCTTCAGGCGGGGCAAGGCGATACCGGTGGGCGCTCACTGCTCGAACAGAGCCGCGAATGGGCGGAACTGCCTGAACGCCTCGAAGCCGCCCGCCGTGTGGTGGAAGAGGTACAAGCGCGGCTGGAAGAAATCGAAGAACTGCTAGCCGAACACGAAGCCGAACGCGAGCGCCTTTTGCGCGAAATGGCCGACGTCTCACGCGCCATGGAGCGGGTGGGGCAAGCCATCGAACGCGAAAAGCGCGAAATTGAGCGTGTTCAGCAAGAGCAGAACTGGCGCAGTGAATTGATTCGCCGCCTGAAAAAAGAATACGAAGCCCTGCGCGTGCAGGCTGAGGAACTGGAAACCGAAAGCCAGCGCGTCTCCGCCGAGCAGGTGCAGGCTGAACTGGCGCTGCAAACCGCCGAACAGGCGCTCGAAGCCGCCCATCCCGGCGCCCTGCGCGAAGCGGTGGAAAAAGCCCGCACCGTCGTCGCCGTGCTGGATGAGCAACTGAGCGGCTTGCGCCGCCAATGGCGTGAATGGGAGCAAGCCCTCGAACGGCTCGAACGCCAGCGCGCCCAAAAAGAAGCCCAACTGGCGGCATTGAGCGAGGAGCGCGCCAAACTCGCCGAGCGCCAGCAACAACTCGCCCAACAAATCACCGCCATCGAAGCCGCCATGGAAGGCTACCTGGCGCGCATTCGTCCCATCGAAGAGCGGCTGGCGGCGATTGAAACCGAACAGGTGCAAGCCGAAGAGCATCTGGACGCGCTCCGCAAGCAGGGGCAAGCCGCCGACGAAGCCGCCCACCGTGCGCGGCTTTCCCTGCAAGCCGCCGAAGACCGCCTGGCGCACCTCGGCACGCAAATTGAAAACGACCTTGGACTGGTCGAATACGAGGATTTGTCGGGCGACGTCCCCCAGCAAACATTGCTCCCGCTCGACGAACTGGTGACAACCCTGCCCAAAGTCACCGTTCTGCCCGAAGGGCTGGAAAACGACATCCGGCGCTTGCGCCGCCTCATCGGGCAATTGGGCGCCATCAACCCCGAAGCCCCCCAGGAATACGCCGAGTTGAAAGAGCGCTACGAGTTTCTCACCACACAAGCCGACGACCTCGAAAAAGCCGCCGCTGACTTGCGGCACATCGTCGCCGAACTCGACCGCTTGATGACTGAGCGTTTCCGCGAAACGTTCGACGCCATCAACGCCGCCTTCAAACGCTACTTCAAGCGGCTTTTCGGCGGCGGCACGGTTGACCTGGAACTCACCAACCCCGAAGACCCGCTGTCAAGTGGGGTGGAAATCATCGCCCGCCCACCGGGCAAGCGCCCCCAAAGCATCGCCTTGCTCAGTGGCGGCGAGCGCGCCCTCACCGCTGCGGCGCTCATCTTTGCCATTCTCTCGGTCAGCCCCGCGCCCTTCTGCGTCCTCGACGAAGTGGACGCCATGCTGGACGAAGCCAACGTGGGGCGTTTCCGTGAAACCTTGCTGGAACTCGCCGAGGAAACCCAATTCATCGTCATTACGCACAACCGCGGCACCATTGAAGCCGCCGACACCATCTACGGCGTCAGCCAGACCGAACCGGGCGTTTCGACGGTCATCTCGCTGGCGCTTGATGAAGCCATCCGTGCAGCGAAGCACTAACGAGGCAACGAACCATGGCACGACGCAACAAAATCGTCATCATCTCCACCGGCGGCACCATCGCCATGCAAGACAGTGGCGAAGGGGCGGTGCCCGCCCTGAGTGGTGAAGAACTCGCCGCACGCCTGCCCCAATGGGGTGAAGGCGTAGAGATTGAAGTCGAAACATTCAGCAACATTCCCAGCGGTCACCTCACCCTGGAACAACTCTGGCAATTGCAGAAAGTCGTCGCTGAGCGGCTGGAACGGCTCTACGTGCGCGGTGTCGTCGTCACGCATGGCACCGACACCATGGAAGAAACCGCCTACCTGCTCGACCTGACCGTGCCGTCCAACAAGGCGGTTGTGCTCACCGGCGCCATGCTCCACGCCAGCGAACCGGGCTACGACGGCGTGCGCAACCTCACCGACGCCGTGCGCGTCGCCCTCGACCCCCAATCCGACAACCGCGGCGCTATGGTGGTGATGAATGGCGAGATTCACGCGGCGCGCTATGTCACGAAAATGAAATCGCACGGCGTGGACGCTTTTGCATCGCCGGGGCGGGGTCCCATGGGGCGCGTGATTGAGGGACACGTGCACTGGTATTGGTCGCTTGAACGCGAAGCCCTGCCCGTGCGTCGGCTGGTTCCCAATGTGCACCTCATCAAAGCCACGCTCGGCATGCCCGACACACTGCTCCGCGCGCTCATTGCGCAAAACGTCGCCGGCATCGTCATCGAAGGCTTTGGCGGGGGACGTGTCCCCCCCTGGTGGATGGACGCCATCCGCGAGGCACGCCAAAAGGGCATCCTCGTTGCGATTGCGGGGCGTGTGCCTGTCGCGCACAGCATGGACGGGTATGGATACCCCGGCGCCTATCGCGATTTGGAAGAAGCAGGGGTGCTCTTCGCCGAAGGGTTGAATGGCCCCAAAGCGCGGCTCAAACTCATGGCAATTCTGGGCGGTCTGGTCGGGTAGCAAACAGGCCGCCGTTCCGCCGTCCGCTTCCCGCCGCCACGCTCATGCGCACGCATAGCGTGGCGTTCTTTCACTTTTCCCCATTTGGTGAAATCTTTCCCCATGTAGTACAATTGACGGTCGAAATTTTGCAACAACGCACAGATACGCCCATGGAAGACTTTTATTCAGCAACCGTCTTTGAACGATTTGCGCTCGGCGACATCCTCCAACAAGTTCCGGATTTTGTTTCCGCTAAAGCCATTGACTTGTTGGAATCAGACGCTGTTGAAGTTCGCCAACACAAGCGAAACGACGCTACGGGGCGCGTCCATACTGAAAACGGCACGTACAACGTGACGATTCTCACCACATCGTCGCGCCTGTATGCCTTGTGCACCTGCAAATCGAACGAGCACCCCTTCTGCGAGCATAGCCTTGCGCTCTTGTTGGCGCTGGCTGAATCGAGCACTATCGTTTCAGAACCCAACCATCTCGTGCTTTTGTCAGAACGCATCGCTACCTTGCTTGACTACGCGCCGGACAGCCAGACGCGGCAACGGAAAACACGACGCGGGCATACGCCTCTGCGCCTGGCGTTTGTATTGCTCAAAAAGAAGTACGATTTTATGGTTGTGCCCATCGGCTTAGGCGGACGCGCAGCGCTTGCCCAAACGCCCGCCGAGTTGTTTGCAAAGGACGGCGACGAGACCTCACCACACACGCTCCTCGTCCACCCATCCGACAAGGAAATCTTTCGCACGTCCCGCGATTTGGATGAGCGCATCATCGCGACACCGGGCGAATTTTCCCTGGCGCGACTGTTGCTCCGCACCGAAGGCCTTGCGCGCGCGGGCTATCGGCGCACCCCTTACCAGCCGGGCGAAGTGCTTGATTTGCTCGCGGCAACAAACACGCCCTGGATTTTCTATGCCGAGGAAGATCAGTTCACCCTTCTCACCGGTCCCGTGACCATCGTCAACGGGCTGGGCGAGTGGGTCCTGGCCTGTGAGGGGGACGAAACCAGTCATTTGCATCTCCACGTTCAAGTACGCCTGCCGCATGGCGAACATATTGACGCCAAAACGCTCGACATCATCACAGACGAACCCATGTGGCTGTATGACCCCACCACGCTGCGGCTCATTCGCATGGCAACCCCGCTTGACGACGAGGCGCTGGAAACCGACATCCAGGTCCCGCCGTCGCTGTACGACACCTTCGTCGAAACGCATCTGCCCAAACTCGCCGAAGCCTGGACGTTCGCCGATACCCCTCTCTGGAAGACCATCGAGGGCATCAAGCCGGTACCGCGGCTCTACCTGTTTGACGATGAAGAAAACACCATCGGCGCTGAACTGCGCTTTGCCTATGGCGATATCGAAGTCGCGGCGGCGCGCACAGTGCCCTCGCAAACCTTCACCACCGACGAAGAGGGGCATCTGGTGCGTGTTGTGCGCGACATTGAGACCGAAATCAACGCGATCGAACTGGTGCGCCAACACGGGCTCAAATACGGGCGGGAAGAAGGGGCGTTCGCCTTGCGCAAAAATACCGACCCGGTGGACTTCCTGCTGCACCATATCCCCATGCTTTTGCGCAAGGGCTTTGAAATCTTTGGCGAAGAATCGCTCGCATCCATCAAAGTCAATCGGCGCAAGCCCTCTATGCGCCTTTCGATTTCCTCAGGGATTGACTGGTTCGACCTGCAAGCCGAAGTCTCATTCGGCGATGTCAACGTCTCCCTGGCTGAAATTCGGCGTGCGCTACGACGCGGACGACGGTATGTCAAACTCGCCGATGGGTCGGTTGGCGAATTACCCGAAGAATGGTTGGAAAAATTCAAGCATGTGTTTGGGCTCGCCGAACTCTCCGATGAGGGCTTGCGTTTCCGCACCACGCAAATCGGCCTGCTCGAATCGCTGTTGGGCGACGTAGAACAGGTTGACGTGGACGAAGAGTTTGAACGGCGGCGCGAACTTTTGCATCGCTTTGACGCCATCGAGGATGTACCGCTCCCGCGCGGGTTTCAGGGCGAACTGCGCCCCTACCAGAAAGCCGGCTACAACTGGCTCCATTTCCTGCACCGCTACCATTTTGGCGGTTGTCTGGCGGACGATATGGGGCTTGGGAAGACCGTCCAAGTGCTCGTCTTCCTGCTCTCCCTGCGCGAAAGTGGGCACGCGCAACGCGCCGACTTGATTGTGGTGCCCCGTTCGCTGGTTGAAAATTGGCGGCGCGAAGCCGCACGCTTCACGCCTTCTCTGCGGGTGCTCGTTCACGCGGGTCCCCAGCGCACCGAAGACCCGTCGGTGTTCGACCAGTACGACCTGGTGATTACCACCTACGGCACCGCCCTGCGCGACGCCAAAATGTTGCGCCAATACACGTTCCACTACGTCGTGCTGGATGAATCGCAAGCCATCAAAAACCCCCTCACCAAAACAGCGCGCGCCCTGCGCCTGCTCAAATCCGACCATCGGCTTGCCATGACCGGGACGCCCGTGGAAAACAACACCATCGAACTCTGGTCGCTCTTTGCGTTCATCAATCCGGGGTTGCTGGGCAATTTCAAATACTTCCGCGAACATTTTGCTACGCCCATTGAACGCTTCCAGGATGATGAAACCGCCGACCTTCTGCGTCGGCTGGTCTATCCGTTCATCTTGCGGCGCACCAAAGCCCAGGTGGCACCCGAACTGCCGCCGCGCACGGAGCGCGTCTTCTTCACCGAGATGACGAACGAGCAAGCCGCGCTCTACGAACATTGGCGCACACACTACCGCAATCTCTTGCTTGGGCTTATTCAGGAAGAAGGGTTGCAACAAGCCCGCATGAAGGTGCTTGAAGGGCTTTTGCGCCTGCGCCAAATCGCCATTCACCCCAAATTGGTAGACCGCACCTATCAGGGGACGTCTGGGAAGTTTGAACTGTTGCTGGAAACGCTGGAAACATTGCGCGAGGAAGGGCACAAGGCGCTCATCTTCTCCCAATTCGTCAAGGTGCTTGGGCTGGTGCGCGAAGAACTGGACGCGCGCGGTATTCCCTACGCCTACCTGGACGGGCAAACACGCGACCGCCAGGCGATTGTTGACCGCTTCCAGCATGACGAAAGCCTGCCCTTCTTCCTGATTAGCCTGCGCGCCGGTGGGGTCGGCTTGAACCTGACCGCCGCCGACTACGTCATTCACATTGACCCGTGGTGGAACCCGGCGGTAGAACAACAAGCCGCCGACCGCACCCACCGCATCGGGCAAGACAAGCCGGTTTTCGTCTATCGCCTCATCACGCGCGATACGGTTGAGGAAAAAATCCTGGATTTGCAAGAACGCAAGCAACAACTGGTCTCGCAACTGATTACTACCGAAGGCGGTATCTTCAAGAACCTGACGCCAGAGGATATCGCCGTCCTGTTCGAGTAAGGCGAGGCGACGCCTCAATGCACCCATCATCCAATCCCAGGCACAAGGAGCAACAGCCCATGAACGCATACCCTCGTTCCGCAACAGCCAACGCCGGCGCCAACATCGCCCTGATCAAATACTGGGGCGTGCGCGACGCAACGCTCAACATTCCGCTGAACGACAGCGTCTCGTTCACGCTGGACACCACCCGCACCACCACCACCGTCACCTTCGACCCCGACCTGCCCGCCGACGAACTGCTCATCGGGGGCGAACCAGCCGCGCCGGCCGCGACTGAACGCGCTTCACGCCACCTGGACATTCTGCGTGAAATGGCGGGGGTCTCATGGCGGGCGCGCATCGTCTCCGAAAACACCTTCCCCATGGGGGCGGGGATTGCCAGCAGCGCCTCCGCCTTTGCCGCATTGACGGTTGCCGCCGCCGCGGCATTGGGGCTATCACTCGACACCCGTGCTCTGAGCCGCATTGCACGGCGTGGCTCCGGGTCAGCGGCGCGCTCGATTGAAGGGGGGTTTGTCTGGTGGCACGCCGGCATTGACGACGCCACCTCCTATGCGGAGCAAATCGCACCACCCGAACATTGGGACCTGTGCGACATTGTGGCCGTGGTGGAAGAGGGCGAAAAGCGCGTTTCCTCGGCGCAAGGGCATCTGCTGGCGGAATCCAGCCCCTTCCTGGAAACGCGGCTCTCGCTGGTGCACAAAGCGCTGCCGCGCGTGCGCGAAGCCATCCTCAACCGCGACCTCGCCACGCTGGGACCTATTATCGAAACCGACGCGCTGGCCATGCACTTTGTGATGATGAGCAGTCAACCGCGCCTGTTCTACTGGACGGGGGCGACGCTCGACATCTTGAAAGCCATCGAACGCTGGCGCGATGAGGGGCTGCCGGTCTGGTTCACGATTGACGCCGGACCCAACGTCCACCTGATTTGTGAAGCCAACCACCGCGACGCAGTAGCGACGGCGGCGCGTTCACTGCCCGGCGTGCGCGACATCATCATCGCCCGCCCCGGTCCAGGGGCGACGTTGGTGTAAGCCGCTTACAACGCATCGGGGACCAGCGTCAACGGGACGTGCAACTCCGGCGGAAATTCAACCGTGCCGGCCATGTGGGTATCGTGTGTGCGCAGTTCCAGCGCCCACGGGCGCGCCGCCCGATTACCCAGCGCGTTGCGTTCCTCATCGCTTATCGGTTCGCGCACTTCCACACGCGCCGCGCCCAACGCAAACAAAATGCCGTGCTCGTCAAACCGGACCGGCGACACATCGAGCAGCATCTCGTAATGCGCCGCTGTCTCCGCCGGACGACGCGCCAACACAACCAATTTGCGAATGCTGTACGCCTGATTGGGGTGCGCCGCGCCCTCCACAGGCACACGCCACTCACGCGGCGTCAGGTCTTGAATGAAGAAGGGCAAATCCGCATCCTGCGGCGTAGCCGTAATCCAGCGCACCTCGCGCCCATCAGGACGAGCGCGCGCCCCTTCAATAGCGGGCGTCATCAGCACACCCCGCGCTTCCGCCGCCTCAGCCTCGGCAGCGGCGTCTTCCACATTGACGGCAAAATCCACCAGGCCGTATGGTCCCAACGCATAGCGCACCATGCGCTTCTGAATGGGCGAAAAGCCGCTCAGTGCACCATCAAGCAAGCCCACCCGCGCCGCCGCCCGCAACGCCTGCCAGCGCACCGCATTGGTGGGCGCAAGCAACTCCAAATAGGAGCCATCTTCCAGCACCACCAGGGCGTTGTGCGTCAAACCGCCGGCATGCACCCCGCCCTCAATGACGTGAAACCCCGCCGCCCGCCAGGCGGTAATCGCCGCTTCCAGCGAGGGCACGCCAATCACCAGATGATCAATGCCAATTCCCATAAAAACCTCCTGACATGCGAACATGAAAACGCTTGAAAACAGAAACACTTTGTGTAGGCGTACCACGCAATGCGTTCCTCGTCAAACGCGCCCAAATGAACGCCAATTTGTTCCATTCTTCACGTGCAAATTGCGCTTTTGTGCGCTTCTTGTATAATGCCTTATTAGCCCATGATTCAGTTGAAGAATCAGCATTTTGAAAATCTTTTTGGAAAAGGAGACGCACCATGAGCGAGCACATTGAACCGCAGGCTCCGGAGGTGGTGGAAACACCCACGGAGACCACGGAAGAACGCCCGACCGCCGAAGTTGAAGAAACGACCGTAGCCGAAGCCGAAACCCCCGAAAGCACCAGCGAGCCCACTTCCGACCAAGAGGCCACGAGCGAAAAGCCCAAGAAACGCCGCCGACGCCGCAAACCGCGCAAGCAGCAGCGCGAAATTACGGTGCACATGGATGAATTGACCCCCGGCATGGAACTCAAAGGCATCGTGCGCAGCACGCAGGATTACGGCGCGTTTGTGGATATCGGCGCGGAAACCGACGGTCTGGTGCACATCTCGGAACTCAAAGACGGCTTCGTCGAAAAGGTGGAAGACGTGGTCTCCGAAGGTGATGAAGTCACCGTCTGGGTCAAAGAAATTGATCTGGAACGCAAACGCATCAGCCTGACGATGATTGACCCCAACGCGCCGCGCGAATCCCAACGCGAAGCCGACGACGGCAAACTGCGCTTGCGCGACCTCGAAGAGGGGCAGGAATTCACGGGAATCGTCACCAGCATCGTTGATTTCGGCGCCTTTGTGGACATCGGTGCGGAAACCGACGGTCTGGTGCACATCTCGGAATTGAGCGAGGAGCGTGTGAACCGCGTTGAAGACGTGGTCGAAGTCGGGCAAGAAGTGAAAGTGCGCATCATCGGGATTGACCGCAAGCGCAAACGCATCAGCCTGAGCATGCGCGAACCGCGCGAAGCCATTGAGTACACCTTTGACGATGAAAGCGACGACCAGCCTGTCTCGCTCTTCGCGCTGGCGCTGGCACGCGCTCAGGAACGCGCCAAGAAGAAGCGCAAGAAGAAACAAGCCGACGAAGAAAACCCGCTGGACGATATCATTCGCCGCACCATCGAGCAGATGAAAGCCGATCAATAAGCAACCTTTCGCACGCTTACAGCCGCCGCTCTCTTTTGGGGCGGCGGCTTTTCTATCCCGCATTCAGACGCGCCAAAAGAAGGAGTGTTGCATGTTTGCTCGTCGTCTGCTATTCACACTCGCCATCCTCGCCTGCGGGCTGGTGCTGGCGTGCCAACCAGCATCTCCCGCCCCAACGCCAACACCAACACCAACACCAACGGTTTCCAGCGCGGCGACGGCGACACCGCCCGCCACCACCACACCCGAAACCGTCCACAGCACGCCCACCACAGATGAGATTCGCCATCTCACCATCCTGTACACCAACGACGAACATGGCTGGCTCGAACCCCACGAACGCGACGGGCGTCGGGTGGGCGGCGTGGCGGAACTGCTGACCCGCTGGCGCACCGAAGAAGGCTACGACCCTGCCGATGAGTCGTTCCTTCTGCTGAGCGGCGGCGATAACTGGACGGGTCCCGCCATCTCGTCTTTCTTCGATGGGGAATCCGCCTATGAAGTCATGGACGCCATGGGATACGATGTTTCCGCCATCGGCAACCATGAGTTCGACTTCGGGTTGGATGTGCTCAAAGCGCGCATGGCGGAGGGACTTATCACGTATGTCGCCGCCAACATCGTGGACGCCGAAACGGGCAACATCCCCGAAGGCTTCACCCCCTACACGATACTCGACGCCAACGGGGTGCGTGTGGGGATTGTGGGGCTGACCACCACATCCACCCCCTACACCACCAAACCCAACAACGTCGCCTCGTTGCGCTTCCGCCCCTACGATGAGACACTGCGCGAATGGGTCCCCCGCCTGCGCGAAGAAGGCGCGGACATCGTTATCGCATTGGGGCATATCTGTCTGGATGAGATTCAAGCACTTGTGCCCACCGCCGCCCAACTTGGTGTGGATGTGCTCACTGGTGGGCATTGCAACGAATTTGTCGCCGACGAACGCGACGGCGTGCACATCATCATTGGCGGGAAACATTGGGAATCGTATGCGCGCCTGGACCTGGATGTAGACCCCACAACCAACCGTATCGTTTCAGCCAACGCCTCATTGCACACGCACACCCCCGACGCGCTGACGCCAGACCCTGATGTTGCCATGATTGTGGCGCGCTGGCGCGACGCCGCCGCCGATGTGCTCGAAGAGCCAATCGGCTATACCGAAAACGGTATCAAACGGGGAAGCGCGCTCTATAACCTCGTCACCGACGCATGGCGCTTCGCCTATCCCAACGCCGACATTGCCTATACCAACCTGGGCGGTTTTCGAGCCGATTTGTCGCCCGGCGTCATCACGGTGGGCGATGTGTATGGCGTGTTGCCCTTCGATAACACACTGGTTGACGTGGAAGTGAGCGGGCAAGACATTCTCGACAATTTCGCCTGCTGTGGGGGCACATTCAGCGGCATGCGGTTCCAGGGCGGCACCTTTGTGCTGGACAACGGCAACCCGCTCGACCGCGACGCGACCTACCACGTGCTCATCAATGATTTCATGTACGCCGGTGGGGACGGCTATTTATTTGGCGAACAAGACCCCAACGGGTACGATACCACCATCCCATGGCAACAGCCCGTGATCGAGTACATTCGCGCACTCGACACATCGCCCGAAGCGCCACTGGAAACACGCATTGACACATCGCATCGGGGTTGGCGACGCTAACGTATGCCGCAATCACCCTTTTCGCTCGAACCCATCTTCACGGCGGCATGGCGCATCATCCGCGCCATGCTTAGCGACCCTGTGCGCCGTTTTCAATTCTCGCTTCTTCTGCTCGCGGTCGTCTTGCTTTTGGGGACTGTGGGCTACGTGCTGATTGAAGGGCTGCCGTGGATTGACGCCCTCTACATGACCGTCATCACGCTCACCACGGTTGGCTTTGGTGAAGTACGCCCCCTCTCGCACACCGGGCGGCTCTTCACGATTTTGCTCATTCTCGTGGGCGTGGGCACAGTGGCGTGGGCGGTGCAAAACGCCGTCGAAATTATTTTGGGCGACCGCCTCTGGCAATCGGTGCAGGAACGCCGTTTGGAGGAAGAACGCATGAAATTGAGCAATCACTACATCATCGCGGGGTATGGGCGCATGGGGCAACAGGTTGTGCGTGATTTGAAACGCCAGGGGGTGCCTTTCCTTGTCATAGACAGCAACCCCGACATTCAGGAAGAACTCATCGAGCAAGGCATCCCCTTTCTCATCGGCGACGCCACACAAGACGAAACCCTGCTCGAAGCGGGAATCGAACGCGCGCGGGGCTTTGTCGCCGCACTGAGCAGTGACGCGGATAACGTACTCGCCGTCCTCACAGCCCGCGGGCTCAACCCCAACTTGCGTATCACCGCCCGCGCCTCGAATGAGCGCACCGAAAGCAAACTGCGCCGCGCCGGCGCTGACCGTGTGGTCAGCCCCTACACAATCGGCGGCCATCGTCTCACGCTGGCGACACTGCGCCCAACCGTGCATGACTTTTTCGAGAGCATGTTCCACGAAACCGACAGCGATATTGACATTGGCGAATTGACCATCGGCGAACATTCGCCGCTCGCAGGACAGACGCTCAGCGGGTGTGATTTGCGCCGTGTGTGGCACGTCAACGTGATTGGCGTGCGCCGCACCGACGGGCGTTTCCTGTTCAACCCACCCGCCGATTACGTCATCGCCCCCGGCGAAACCTTGATTGTCATGGGACCCGCCGAACAAATCCGTGCGCTTGAAGAACGCAACCAATCGCATATCATCTGAGACAGTCCAACGAAGAGTGCCAGGAGCAGAGGGACGCACATGAACGAAATCACCATCGGCATTGCCTTATCCGACTTGAATTTGGCGGACCAACCATCGCGCCTGACGGTCCCCGACGACCTGATGGCCTACGCGCACCGTTTCAGCAACACCCTCAACACCGAAACGGTCTTTTTTGAACTGCAACCCGAAGCGCGGTTCGTCAATCTCACCACCTACCCCGACCAGTTTCAGGGGAATTTGCACAACCCCTGGCTCAAAATCATGTACACCGAACACGCGCTCCAACGTTTCCTGCGGAGCGAGCATATACGCATCGGATTGCACATGCCCACAACAGGGCGCGACCCACTGAGCAGCAATTTTTACGCCAAATACCGCGCACTCGAAGAAACCAAGCGCGTCATGGACCTGGCGCAAGCCATCGAAGCCGATTACATGGTGTTTCACCTGGCCACTCGCGATAAATGGACTTGGGAACGCCAGGACCAGGTTGCCAAGGGGCTGAAAATCTACAAGGAAATTGCAGCCTACTACGCCTCCCGCGGGTACACGTTCACCCCTCTGATCGAAGTCTTACCCTATCCGCGCTTCCCGGCGCATGGCGGCGAACTGCTTTCGATTTTCAATCAGGCGCAACACATTCTGCACAACACACGCATCGCCTTCAACATCTCCCACCTGTGGCAAACCTATCGGCGGCTCATGGCGCTGGGGCAATGGGATGAGCGCGTCTCATTCCTCGACCACCTGGAATACAGCCTGAGCAACGTATGCGATATGATTCACGTCATCCAATTAGGCGGGTGTTGGGAAAGTGAAACGCACGCCATTCCGGGGCTTCACCCCCAACAAAACCCCTTCGATTCGCCGCTCAAACTGCGTGAATCGCCGGGCATCTATGCCGAATCGGGGGAAATCAACCTCAACGGTGTGCTCGACCTCGTGGTCAAATACACGCTCGGGGTGGGTCGCCCACTGCACCTCATTCTCGACATTCGCGACCGCGACATCTCGCAAGTGCTGGAAGCCGCGCGTCAAATTCGCGCCGATATTCTGGCGCGTGTACGTGAGCGCTTTATGTAAACGAAACCTGACAGGTCATGTGTGACCTGTCAGGTTTCTTCCCCTTCCCACTCGCGCCAAAAGTGCGCCAAAAACTGCTCCATCACCCTATGCCGTGCTTCCGCCAGCCGTCGCCCTTCGGCGGTATGCATGCCATCCCGCAAACGCAGCAACTTGTCGTAGAAATGCTGAATGCTATTGGTGGGGTCTTCGGGGTCGTAGATGGCACGCCCACGCGCCCCGCCATAGGCAAAACAGCGCGCAATGCCAATCGCGCCCATCGCATCCAGCCGATCCGCATCCTGCAAAATCGCACCCTCAATCGAGGTGGGCGGCGCTCCGCGCGAAAAACTGTGCGTGTTGATGGCTTCGGCGGCGCGTTCGAGCAGAAGAAGCGGCGCATCCAGCGGCGCGAGCGCGTCCGCCAGCCATGCCGCCGTCACGGGGGCATGACCACCTTCGGGGCGCTTGGGCATCACATCGTGAAAAAAGACCGCCACTTGCAGAACCCGCATGTCGGCAGTCGGCTCTGTACGCGCAATGCGCTGCGCCAAGCGCCAAACACGGCGCACATGCCACCAATCATGCGCGCTGTCGGTTGGCATCACAGCACGGGCGCGCGCTTCCAAAAAGGCGTCATCAAACATGGTCATCGCTGCTCCCAATACGCTGCAAAACGGCGTTCCACCTCGTCGAACGTTTCATCCCGTTTGGCAAAGGCAAACCGCACCAACCGCCGCCCCAACTCTGGGTGCCCGGTGTAAAACGCACTCCCCGGCACAACCGCCACGCCCACATCAGTAATCAAGAAACGCGCAAAGGCTTCATCGTCGCCGTCAAACTGCCAGGCTGAAAAATCAGCCAGTACGTAATACGCGCCTTCGGGCGGGGTTGCGTTGAAACGCGCCTGTTCCAGAATGCGCATCATGCGGGCGCGGCGATGGTGAAAAGCGGCGCGCACCTGCTCGTAATAGGCGTCCGGCAATGCCAGCGCGGTCAACGCCGCATGCTGAAACGGCGTCGGCGCACAAATGGTCAAGTAGTCATGCACTGTGCGAATGGCGGCTGAAAGCGGCGGCGGCGCAATCACATAACCCAATCGCCACCCCGTCACGGCGTAGATTTTGGAGATACCGCCCGTGGTGATGGTGCGTTCCGCCATGCCCGGCAAGGTTGCAAAGGCAATGTGTTCGCGTCCATCGTACAAAATTTCATCGTAAATCTCATCGGTGAGCACCAGCAGGTTGTACCGTTCGGCAAGGTCGGCAACCGCCAGCAACTCGGCACGGGTGAAGACGCGCCCACTGGGGTTGTGCGGCGTGTTCAGGATGAGAACGCGCGTGCGTGGGGTGACGGCGGCGGCGAGGGCGTCAACGTCCAGCGCGAATTTGGGTGGGCGCAACGGCACAAAGCGGGGCACGCCCCCCGCAAAAGCGGTGGCAGGCAGGTAGTTTTCGTGCGCGGGTTCAATGATGATGACTTCATCACCTGTTTCCAGCGTGGCGAGCAATGCCGCCACGACGGCTTCGGTCACGCCGCAGGTAATCGTCACCTCGCGCTCAGGGTCGGCGTGCAGCCCAAAACGACGCGCCACACGCGCCGCCACGGCTTCGCGCAGTTCCGCCAGCCCCCACGTCACGCTGTATTGGTTCTTGTCTTCGGCAATCGCGCGAATCGCCGCCAATTTGACTTCGGGCGCGGCGGGGAAATCCGGCGCGCCTTGCGCCATGTTGACCGCGCCGACGTCCATTGCCAGGCGCATCATGTCCCGAATCTGGGACGGTGCGAGCGCCTGCAAACGTGTGGGACGCTGGAACGTGGGCATGCTGTGTCTCCTTGGTTAGCGTGTGTAGCGGTGTACCAGGCTCGTCAGCGCATCGGGCGAGAAGTCTTTGAGTTTGAGGCACTCCGCGCCCATCTCGTCGGCTAACTGCTGCGCCAATCCACGGTCGAAGGCTTCATGCTCGGTGTTGACGACAACGGCGGGGATGTGGTGTTCCTTGTAGAGGCGCGCCACCTGCAAGGCTTCTTGCTGGGGCGGCATTGACCCCATGGAGACGTTCCCAGCGCCGTCGGTCAACAGCACAACCAGCGGCACCACTTCGGGATTGCGGCGGCGTTCGCGCTCCACAATTTCAAAAGCGGTGTAAAGCCCGCTCGACAGCGGCGTTTTGCCGCCCACCGGCACTTCTTCCAGCGCTTTGCGCGCCAGTTCCACACTGTTGGTTGGCGGCAAGACCACCCGCGCCCGATTGCGCTGGAAGACGACCATGCCCACGTGGTCGCGCTTTTGGTAGGCGTCCATCAGCAAGCCGAGAATCGCGCCCTTGGTGGCTTCCATGCGCTCGCTCGCCGCCATGCTCCAAGAAGCATCCACCACAAAGAGGATGAGGTTGCTGGTGCGGCGCACACGCACCTTGCGCTGGACTTCTTCGCGGCGAATGCTGACCGCCAGGTCGTCATCCTGACGGTGGATTTGGTGCGGCGCGGCGGCGCGGAGTGTCGCATCAAACGCGATATCATCCAGGCGGTCGCGGGCTGGGCGGGCTTTGATGTAGCGCCCACGTTTGCGGTTGGTGCGCGTCGTGGTGCGTTTCCCGGCGCGGCGGCGCACACGGCGGTCAAGGTCAGGCGCGAGGCGGGGTGGTCCAAGCGGATCGGATGGGCGCACGGGGCGGTCGTTGCCATTCTCGGCATCGTCGCCGCCCCGTTCAGGTACACGTTGGGGAAGCGGACGGCTGGCGTCGGGCGATTCGCCCGCTTTTTCATTCGCCGCCATCTCGCTTGTCTGACCAAGGTCGTCGGCGGCGTCGTCTAGCGTGCCGTCATCTGCGTTTTTTTTTCACCGGTTGCGTCGCCGTCGTCGCCTTCGCCTTCTTCTCCTTGCTCGGCTTCGCGGCGGGCGGCTTCTTCGCGCGCTTGTTGCAAGCGTTCGTGCAACGCTTCCAGGTCGCGGGCGGTGTCTTGCAACGGTCGGCGTTTCAGGCGGTGCGGCAACGCCAGTTCAGCGGCGGTGAGGATATCCACTTCGGTAACGCGCGTGCGCCCCTCGAACGCGGCATTGGCAATCGCTGCCTTCAAAATGGTGATGTCGGCGCGGTGGCCGTCCACCCCCAACTCGGCGGTGAGCCGTGCAATCGAGTACAGGTTTTCGGTGGTGTAGGTCACCTGGGGCAAGCGGGCGCGCGCTTCGGCAATCTGGCGCGAAAGGGCTTCCTCAGATTCACGCCAGCGTTCGTAGAAGGCTTGCGGGTCGTTTTCAAATTCGATACGCCGCTGCAAGATGAGCATGCGCTGTTGTGGGTCGCTAATGCCTTCAACATCCACCATCAGCCCAAAGCGGTCGAGCAATTGGGGGCGCAATTCCCCTTCTTCGGGGTTCATCGTCCCCACCAGAATGAATTGCGCCGGGTGCGAGAACGAAATGCCTTCACGCTCCACCACATTGACCCCCATCGCGGCGGAGTCGAGCAGCAAATCCACCACATGGTCGTCCAGCAGGTTGACTTCGTCCACATAGAGGATACCGCGATTGGCGGCGGCTAGCACGCCAGGCTCAAAGTGCTTCTCCCCCTTCTTGATGGCTTGCTCAATATCCAGCGTCCCCACCACGCGGTCTTCGGTGGCGCTGACGGGCAAATCCACCACGCGGATACGGCGGCGCGCCACGGGCAACGTTTCACCCCGTTCGTAGCGCGCGCGACAGTTATCGCACAAGGTCAGCGGGTCGTGCGGGTCGCAACTAAACGGGCAATCAGCGACCACGTCAATCTCAGGCAAAAGCGCCGCCAATGCACGCACGGCGGTGCTTTTCGCGGTTCCGCGTTCACCGCGAATCAGCACACCCCCCACGCGGTGGCTGACCGCGTTCAGGATGAGCGCGCGTTTCATGCGTTCTTGCCCAACAATTGCCGTAAACGGAAAAATGGCTGCCATGGTTTGCTCCACTCCCTCGAAAATGTCATCGCAAAGTATAACCCCGCGGGCGCGGAACGCCAAAGCACCAAGCCGCCCACACGCTTGTTCCTCATTTTTCGCCTTCTGCGCGGCTTTTCGTATGATACGGGCAACACGTCAATACCTGCGGATGTAGGTGTGCCATGCAAGCAATTTATGTTGACAAGCATATTCCCCGCCTGCTCGCCGTCAAAGCGCTCAAACGCATCTGGCCGAACGTGGTGTTTAGCCCACTCTCGCCCGCCCGTTTCGCGCACTGGCCCGACCCACCCCTGCCGGGGGCGCGCTGGGTACGGGTACGCAACCGCTTGTGCGGCATCTGCGCCAGCGACATTGCGCTGCTCATGGCCGAAGCCGACCCCACCATTGCCCCCGCCGCACTCCCCGGCACCAATCGGTTTTACCTGGGGCATGAGGTGGTGGGTGAAGTCGTCGAAGTCGGCGACGGTGTGCGCAACGTGCGTGTGGGCGACCGCGTGATCATGGACACCCGTTTTCAGGGCGCGACCTGTCTCAGTCAGGAGATTGCGCCGCTTTGCCGCCACTGTGCCGTGGGGAACTTCACGCTGTGCGAAAACGCCTCGCTTGGGGCAGGACCGCGCGGTGAAGGCGGCGGGTGGGGCGATTCCTTCACTGCCCACGAAACCGAAATCTACCGCGTGCCGGACGACCTGACCGACGAGGAAGCCATGTTCGTCGAGCCGCTCAGCACCGCCGTGCGTGCCGTTTTGCGCCGCCCACCGGAAGCGGGCGCGCGCGTGCTGGTTGTGGGGTGCGGCATCGTCGGGTTGAACACCATTCAAGCCGCGCGCGCCATCCAACCCGACTGCCATATCACCGCCGTGGCGCGCTACCAACACCAGGCGGACGCCGCGCGCCGTTTGGGCGCCGATACCGTCCTGCTGCGTGAAGACCCGTTCGAGGTGGTGGCGTCGCTCACGGGGGCGCGTGTGTACCGCGGCATGTTCGGCAACCGCATGGCGCTGGGCGGGTGGGACGTGGTGTATGATTGCGTCGGCTCGGCGCGTACTGTGCAAGAGAGTTTGCGGCTGGCGCGGGCACGCGGCGCGGTCGTCATGGTGGGCATCACGCTCGCCCCGCTCAAAGTAGACCTGACGCCCGTCTGGTATCAGGAAGTGGATATGGTGGGCGTGTACGCTCACGGGGCGGAATGCTGGCACGGCGAGCATCGCCGCACCTACGATGTCGTGATCGAACTGCTGCGCGCCGGCAAACTGACCACGGCGGGGCTTATCACGCATCGTTTTCGGCTGGATGAATGGCGGCAAGCCATCCAAACCGCAATGGACAAACGCAGCGGCAGCATCAAAGTCGTGTTCGACTACACCTGAACGCAGAGGAGGCTTTTGCGCATGTCCTCACCCCTTTTTGGCGGGATTGAAGCCGGCGGCACAAAATTTGTTTGCGCCGTCGGAACCGACCCTGACACGCTCTTGCACGAAACACGTTTCCCCACCACCACGCCCGACGAAACGCTGAGGCGTGCACTCGATTTTTTCCGCGCCATTCAGCGCGAAACACCACTCGCCGCACTGGGCATCGCCTCGTTTGGGCCGATTGACCTGCATCCCACATCGCCCACCTACGGCTTCATCACCAGCACCCCCAAACCGGGGTGGGCGAACACCGACGTTGTGGGGTTTTTCGCGCGCGAACTTGGTCTGCCCATCGGCTTCGATACGGACGTGAACGGCGCGGCGCTGGGCGAATACCGCTGGGGCGCGGCGCAAGGGCTCGACACCTTCCTCTACCTGACCATCGGCACGGGTATCGGCGGCGGCGCATTCGTCAACGGGCGACTCGTGCACGGGCTTCTGCACCCCGAAATGGGGCACATCCGCCTGCCCCGCGACCCCAACCGCGACCCCTTCGAGGGGATTTGCCCCTACCATGGCGACTGTCTGGAAGGGCTGTGCAGTGGTCCGGCGCTGGCGGCGCGCTGGGGGCAAAACGCCGAAACCCTGCCTGCCGACCATCCCGCCTGGGAACTGCAAGCGCACTACCTGGGGCTTGCGCTGGCGACGTTCATTTGCACCCTCTCACCGCAACGCATCATTCTGGGCGGCGGGGTCATGAACGCGCCCCATCTGCTCCCTCTGGTGCGCACCGCCACCCAACAGGCGCTCAACGGCTACATCCACGTCCCCGCCATCACCGAACAGATTGACGCGTACATCGTCGCGCCCGGATTGGGCAACCGTGCGGGCGTGCTGGGCGCGATTGCCCTGGCTGAACAGACCTGGAAGGAGCGCTCTTCCCTATGACGACACATGCTTTTGACCACGCCTCTTGGGCACTGGAACGCCTGCTCCCCCGCCTGGAACAGCGTTTTGCCGACGCCATCGCTACGCATCCGACAGAATGGGCGGCGTTTGCAGAACGCCTGCGCCGCCATTTTCCGCGCCTGTTCGACCACCTGACCAGCCTCTACAGCGGGCATTACGATTTCTTCTACTACCTGGAAGAATTGCTCGCCACCATGGCGGACGCCTGGCTGACACGCAGCCCCGAACTCAAAGCCCTTGACGCCGAACGCGAAACCCACCCCGATTGGTTTCAACATCACACGATGATTGGCGGCGTCTGCTACGTGGATTTGTTCGCGGGCACACTCAACGGCGTGCGCGAAAAACTGCCCTACTTCAAAGAACTCGGACTGACCTACCTGCACCTCATGCCGCTTTTCAAAACGCGCCCCGGCGAAAACGACGGCGGCTACGCCGTGAGCGATTACCGCCAGGTGGAGGCGCGGCTGGGCACAATTGACGACCTGCGCCGCCTCGCGCGCGACCTGCGCCGCGAGGGCATCAGCCTCGTGCTCGATTTCGTGCTCAACCACACCGCAGACGACCACCCATGGGCGCAACAAGCGCGTCGGGGGCACCCGCTTTACCGCCAGTACTACTGGATTTTCCCCGACCGCACCATGCCCGACGCCTATGAGCGCCACTTGCGCGAAATTTTCCCCGAAGAACATCCGGGCGCATTCAGCCCCCTGCGCGATGAAGCCACCGGACGCGAAGAGTGGGTCTGGACCACTTTCCACACCTACCAGTGGGATCTGAACTACTCGAACCCCGCCACCTTCGTGCAAATGGCGTCGGAAATGCTCTTCCTTGCCAATGTGGGCGCCGACGTGCTGCGCTTCGACGCGCTGGCGTTCACCTGGAAAGCGTTGGGCACAAACTGCGAAAATTTGCCGCAAGCCCACACCCTCATCCGCGCCTTCAACGCCGTGGCGCGCATCGCCGCCCCTGGGTTGCTCTTCAAATCCGAAGCCATCGTCCACCCTGATGACGTGGTGAAGTACATCGCGCCGGAAGAATGCCAACTCTCTTACAACCCGCTGCTCATGGCGCTGCTCTGGAACACCCTCGCCACGCGCGAAGTCAACCTGCTGGAACAAGCACTGCGCGAACGCCACGCGCTCCCGCCGGGCACCGCCTGGGTGAATTACGTGCGCTGCCACGACGACATCGGCTGGACTTTTTCCGACGAAGACGCCGCGCGGTTGGGCATCAACGGCTACGACCACCGCCGCTTCCTTAATGCGTTCTACACTGGGCGCTTTCCGGGCAGTTTTGCGCGTGGACTGCCCTTCCAGGAAAACCCCAAAACAGGCGACGCGCGCGTAAGCGGCACATGCGCCTCGCTCGCCGGGCTGGAAAAAGCCCTGCTGGAAGAGGGCGAACACGAAGTCGAACTGGCGATTCGGCGCATCTGGCTGCTCTACGGCATCACCATGACAGCGGGGGGCATCCCCCTCATCTACCTGGGCGATGAAATCGGCGTTCTGAACGACTACGAGCAGGCGCGCCAACCGCACCACCTCGGCGATTCGCGTTGGGTGCACCGCGTCCCCACCGATTGGGAGCGCATGGCGCGCCGCCATGATCCCCACACGCTCGAAGGGCGCATCTACGAGGGCTTCCAGCGGCTCATTCGCATCCGTCGGCAAACGCCTGCACTGGGCGGGAACACGCTGCACGTCATCACCACGGGCAACCCGCATGTGCTGGCGTTCGTCCGCGAACACGCCGGCGACGTGGTGCTGGTTTTCGCCAACTTCAAAGAAGCCCCCCAAACCCTGGAAGGCGACATGTTGCGCCGCTATGGCTACGACTACGAGTTTGAAGACCTCTTCAACGGCGAACGCCTTTCGGCAACGCACCCCCTCACGCTTGAACCGGTGCACCTGCGCATTCTGCGCCCTCTGTGAAACGGGCAGGCTCACCGCGAGCAGGGGGAAACAGGCGTCTCATTTGCTCAACACCTGAATTCGATTACAGTTCGTAAGGCAAACAATGCAGACAACGAGACAACAATGGCACGCATACGAGGCGCAAACCGCACACGTCCACTTACAAACGTTCTGCAACAAGGAGGCGTCGCATGAGTTGGGCGGCAAACGCACGCGCGGCGCTTGTCTTGCGCAACAAAGTTGCCGTGGTGACGAACAGCGCCGAACCGCCCGGTTTGTTGCTGGCGGCGGCGCTGGCGCAAATGGGCGCCGCCATCGTGCTCACCGCACCCGACATGAGCGCCCTCGAAGCCGCCTACGCCGAATTTGAGCCCATTCCCGGCGTGCAGGTGCTGGGCGTGGATAGCGCCCTCGACACCGCTCAAAGCGCCGCGCTGGTTGTCGCCCGCACACTCGACACCTTTGGACGGCTGGACGTGTGGGTGAACAACGCGCTTCCCACGCCGTCGGAAGCCGCTACACTGCGAAGCGAAACGCCGCAAGCGTGGGCGGTGGCGCGCCGCCTGCTGGATACGGCGATTCTCGGCACGTGGGCCGCCGTCGCGCAAATGCGCCACCAGGGGCGCGGCACGCTCGTCAACGTCTTTGGCGCGCGCGACGACGACGAAGCGCCCTTTTTCTCCATGGCGAACACCGCCATCGCGCACCTCACGCACCGCACCGCACGCCAGGCGGTGCCGCGTGTGTACACGCTGGCACTTCCCGACCACGCCAGCGTGCTCCAAGCCCCGGATGAAGCCTGGGCGCAAACACTCATGGAACGCCTGGTGCGGCTCGTCAGCGGGCTGGGTGACGAATAACCATCAACCAACACAACCACAAGGAGGAAGACCATGCAATATCGCCGCTTGGGAAAAGCCGGCATGAAAGTGAGTGCTGTCTCGCTCGGTGGCTGGATCAACTTTGGCGAGGGCAAAGTTCCCGATGATGAAGCGCGCCGCATTGTCGAGCGCGCCTACGAGTTGGGCATCAACTATTTCGACCTGGCGGACATCTACGGCAAAGGGGGCGCGGAACGGCAAATGGGCGAAATTCTGCGCCAATTCCCCCGCCATACGCTGGTCATTGCCACCAAAGTCTTCTGGCCTATGAGCGACGACGTGAACGACCGCGGGCTTTCGCGCAAACACATCATGGAAAGCATTGACAAGAGCCTGCAACGCTTGGGCACCGACTACGTGGATATCTACTTCTGCCACCGCCCCGACCCCGAAACGCCCATTGAGGAAACAGTCCGCGCCATGGACGACCTCATTCATCAGGGGAAAGTGCTCTACTGGGGCACGTCGGAATGGAGTGCGGCGCAAATCGTGGAAGCCTATGAAATCTGCGAGCGCTACAACCTGTACAAGCCGCAGGTTGAACAGCCGCAATACTCCATGCTCTGGCGCGAAAATGTCGAAAAGCACCTGCTCCCCGTGGTAGAACCGCGCGGCATTGGGCTGGTGGTCTGGTCGCCGCTGGCGATGGGCATGCTGACCGGCAAATACGACGAAGGCATCCCCGCCGACTCCCGTTTTGCGCGCGAACCGTGGGCGGCTGAACGCTACTTGACCGAAGAGAACCGCGAAAAAGTGCGCCGCCTGAAGCGCATCGCCGACGAATTGGGCATCACCCGCGCCCAACTGGCGCTGGCGTGGGTGTTGCGGCTGAATGCGGTGAGCAGCGTCATCACCGGCGCGACCAAAGTCTCACAAGTGGAGGACAACGCGCGCGCCGCCGACGTCGTGCTGACCGATGACGTTCTCGCCGAAATTGAGGCGATTTTGGGCAACGCGCCGACATCCGAACACGCATAAACTAGTCAACCGGCCAGGGCGCGCCTCGCCCTCTGGCGGATGACAAGCGCCGCATGTTGCAGTATGCTGATGATGGTGCGGCGCGGCACGGTGCAAAAAAAGACAACGCCGCCCTTCTTTGTGAATATGCGCCGTGCCGCGCCGCTCTTTCTTTGTCTGACAATGTCAACCGGTTCATCCAACCGGAAAGAAAGTGGTATGAGGTGACGCATGGACATAGGAGTTCCCAAAGAAGTTCGTCTCATGGAACAGCGCGTTGCCCTCACCCCCGCCGCCGCCGACGCGCTGGTCAGGGCGGGGCATCGCGTGTTTGTTCAGCATGGCGCCGGCGAGGGCGCAGGCTTTCCCGATAGCGCGTATGAAGCCGTCGGGGCAACCATCGTGTACACCGCCGAAGAAGCCTACGGACGCGCCGACCTGGTTGTCAAAGTCGCTCGCCCCACCGAAGCGGAATACCGCTACTTTCGGCCGGGGCAAGTCATCATGGCGTTTTTCCACCTGGCTGTGGCTTCCCCTGATTTGCTGGAAACGCTGCAAGCCGATGGACTGACCGCCATTGCGTATGAAACCATCGAAACCGACGACGGCTTTCTGCCCGTCCTGCACCCCACCAGCATCCTGGCGGGGCGTATGGCGCCCCTCATCGCCGGGCAACTGCTGGAAAGCACCAACGGGGGACGCGGCATCTTGCTGAGCGGTATTCCCGGCACGCCGCCGGCGGCGGTGGTCATCCTGGGGGCGGGGACGCTAGGGCGCAACGCTGCACAGGCGTTTTGCGGGCTTGGCGCGCAAGTCACCGTGCTCGACCAGAATCTGCGCACCCTGCAAGAGTTAGATCGGATTCTGGGGCAACGTGTGAGCACCATGCTGGCAACCCCCTACAACATCGCCAAAGCCGTCTCGTTCGCCGACGTGCTTATCGGCGCGGTCTCTGTTCCCGGCGCGCGTGCACCCATCCTCGTTTCGCGTGAAATGGTGAAGACCATGCGCCCACGCGCCGTCATCATTGACTTTTCGATTGACAGCGGTGGGTGTATCGAAACCAGCCGCCCCACCAACCACGTGCATCCCTTCTACATTGAAGAAAACGTCATCCACTATGCCGTGCCCAATGTGCCGGCACGGGTGGCGCGCACGGGGAGTTATGCCCTGGCCAATGCGGCGCTGCCCTTCATTCAGGAAATTGCCGACAAGGGGCTTGCCATGGCGTTGGAACAGACCCCGGCGCTGCAACGGGGCGTCAACGTCTGGCAAGGCAAACTCGCCAACGCCCGCGTAGCGGCGGCGCTCGGGCGCGAAGTGGAGGTGACGCTATGAACTGGGCACACATGTATCGCTCGAAAGTGACAACGCCCGAAAAAGCCGTGGAGGTGGTGCAATCGGGGCATCGCGTGTATATCGGTGGTGGGGCTGGTGCGCCACAAGCCCTCATCAACGCGCTGGTGGAACGCGCCAACGACCTGCGCGATGTGGAAATCGTCCACGTGTTGCATTTCGGCGACGCGCCCTATGTGAAACCCGAATACGCGCAGAGTTTCCGCCACAATGCGCTCTTCATCGGACACAACGTGCGCCAAGCCGTCAACGAAGGGCGGGCGGATTTTACGCCGATTTTTCTCTCAGAGATTCCGGGGCTCTTCCGCAATGGGCGTTTGCCGCTCGATGTCGCGTTTATCCAGGTCTCTCCGCCTGATGAACACGGCTTCTGCTCGTTCGGTGTCGAAGTGGGCTGTACCAAGCCCGCCGCCGAAGCCGCCAGGGTCGTGGTTGCCCAGGTCAATCGTCACATGCCACGCACCCATGGAGACAGTTTTATCCACATACGCAACCTTGACATCATCGTAGAAGCCGACGCCCCACTGCCCGAAGCGCCGCTGGGCGGCATGTCCGATGTGCATAAACGCATTGGGGAAATCATTGCCGAGATGATTCCCGACGGGGCAACCCTGCAACTGGGTATCGGCAGCATCCCCGACGCCGTCCTGAACAACCTCTACTCGCACCGAGACCTTGGCATTCACACCGAGTTATTCTCGGACGGCGTCATGCACCTCATCGAAGCCGGCGTGATCACGGGGGCGAAGAAGACCATTCACCGCGGCAAGGTTGTCGCAGGGTTCTTCTTCGGTTCGCAAGCGCTGTACGACTTCGTCGCCGACAATCCGATTTTCGAGTTGCATCCAACAGATTATGTCAACGACCCATTTGTGATTGCCCAACACGAAAAGATGGTGAGCATCAACAGTGCCATCGAAGTAGACCTGACGGGGCAAGTCGCGGCAGACTCCATCGGCACACGCTTTTACAGCGGTGTGGGTGGGCAATTGGACTTCGTGCGTGGCGCCGCCCGCTCGAAAGGTGGCATGCCCATCATCGCCTTGCCCGCCACCGCCAAAAACGGCACCATTTCGCGCATCGTCCCCATGCTGAAGCCCGGCGCGGGTGTCACAACAACGCGCAACGACGTTCACTACGTGGTGACGGAATATGGCGTGGCTGACCTGTACGGAAAACCCATTCGCGAACGTGTCAAAGCCTTGATCAACATTGCTGCGCCGCAGTTTCGCGAAGAATTGGAACGCAAAGCGCGCGAATTCTGCTATCTCTAGAACGCGCTTTCGCATCAAAAAGCCCCCACCCATTGCTTGGTGGGGGCTTTTGCGTTGCATCCAGGCGATGGCTACTTCAACGCCGATTCGATATCGTCCATCAGTTCCGTATCAATGAACTCACCCTTGCGAAGCAAGGAGCGCACATAGCCGCTCAGGCGCTTGCGTTCGCTTTCGGTCAAATGCGCCGCCGTAATCACGATGACGGGGATATTTTCAAGCGTCTCATCAGCCTTCAGGTGGTCAAGCACCTGATAGCCGTCCATTTCGGGCATCATCAAGTCAAGCAAGATGAGGTCGGGGCGCACTTGCTTGATGACTTCCAAACCCCGCCGCCCATTTTCGGCTTCGTAGATTTCGTATTCACCGCGTGCCTGCAAAATGCGGCGCAGAAGGACGCGAGCGGGGGCGTCATCTTCCACAATCACGATTCGGCGCACATCGCCGCCCAGATTTTCGAGCGACGCCAGCAACCCTTCCTCACGATTGGGCACAGTATGCGACGTTTCCTCTTCGTGAGACAGGTCGAGGTCGTGCGCCCACCCTTCTTCCAGCAAATGCTTTTCAACAGGGAAGGTGTGCCCACTGAGGCAAATCACCACCGTTTCATCAGGCTTGATAACGCCTTCGCGCAGCAATTGCATTGTGCCGGCAAACGCCATGGCAGCGGCAGGCTCCATCGAGAAACCATCCAGTTTTGCCATGATGTGCATGGTGCGGAAGGCTTCTTCGTCCGTAACGGCGACAAACGTACCGCCATAGCGTTTCGCGGCATGGTACAAAATGGTGTAAGCAATCCCAGGTTTCCCGGTCGCCACCGTAGTAATCAACGTCTGCGGCGATTCAACATTGATAGGTACGGATGAATTTTCCTGCCATGCTTTGACCATGGGGGCGCAGCCTGTGGCTTGCACAGCGGCAATTTTGGGAATTTTGTCAATCAAGCCCATGCGGTAGAGTTCCTGAAACCCTTTCAAGACCCCCACGGGCCCCATGCCGCCACTCACCGCCTGCACATACCAGTCAGGCGCACGCCATCCAAAATCTTCGGCGATTTCATACGCCAGTGTCTTCATGCTTTCACGCGCTGCCACACTACGAATCCCACGGTCGAGGTGTAAGCCGCGATGCTCAGCAAATTGGGCGGCGACTTCCTTCGTGCGGTCATATGTCGCCGTCACTTTGACAACTTCGGTGCCGTACAGAGCGACTTCGCGCATCTTGTCCGCCGGCACGCTTGATGTGAGGAACGCCCAAAGTTTGATGCCCGCTTGCGCCGCATAGGCCGAATAACTGATGGCAACATTGCCGGTTGAGGCCACAACGGCTTCGCGGATGTTGTGTTCCTTCATCAGGCTGATGGCAAGCGAGGCTTGCCGATCCTTGAAACTGCCGGTTGGTCCCTGGCGCTCATCTTTGACGTACAAATTGGGTGCGCCAAACATCAACCCTAAATTGCGCAAACGGATGAGTGGCGTACCGCCTTCACCCATGGAGATGATGTTTTCATCATGGGTAATAGGCAGAAACTCGCGGTAGCGCCACATGGTACAGCGCCGCTTGGGCACTTCTTCCAGCAAAATCGGTTTGAGTTTTTCGTACGGGAACCGCGGTTCGAGCCAGTCATGCCCGCAATGTGGGCATGCGGTCAACGGTTTGTCGGTTGGTATATCGGTACGTCCACAACGCGCACATTCAAGCCACCACTGATTCATGACATCCTCTTCTGTATTTGAGTATTACGATGGTGAGACCTTCTGGCGAATATGTACCAGATTATTGACGGCTTTCACCAATTCATCACGAACAATAGGTTTCCGCAAAACAGCTTCGACGCCGGCTTGTGATAATTCATTCTCATCACCATTGAGTGTGCACACAATCATGGGAATATCACGCGTGAGCACATTGCGCTTCAACGCCCGCACCAAACTCATGCCGGCCACATGCTTCAGGCTGACTTCCATAAGCAAGAGATGGGGCTGGTGTTCTTCAATGGCTGCCAAGAGTTCGCGTTCATCGGTAAGCGTAACCACCTTATAGCCTTCCGGCTCCAGGTACTTGCGATACAACTCCAAAATACCGGGTTCGTTGTCCACAGCAACAACGGTGTACCCTTTCCCCGGCAAAGACGCCCCTTCTCCATCCTTCTTCTGAGCGGCTTGTTCCGGGCCGCCAATAGGAAGCGAGAACGAGAACGTCGACCCTTTCCCAACGGTACTCCGCACCCAAATTTTCCCACCGTGCATTTCGACAAAGTGGCGTGTAATCGCCAAGCCCAAACCGGTCCCGCCAACTTTGCGTGTCATCGAACCGTCAACCTGGTAGAACGCTTCAAAGAGCTTATCCAGCTGGTCTTCGGGAATACCGGGACCCGTGTCAGAAACGCTGATGATAATCTCATCGGCGGCTTGGGTCGCCGTCACACGAATTTCACCTTTTTCGGTGAACTTGGCGGCATTCGAGAGCAAGTTCAGCAAAATCTGGCGGACACGTGTAGCATCAGCGATAATCTGCGGCAAGCCTTCGGGAATTTCGGACACCAACTGAACCGGTTTGTCTTTGATCAGCCCCTGTGCGGTGCTGAGCACACTATCAAAGATTTGATACAAATCCACTTTCTCGAAGTCAAGCCGCATCTTGCCAGCTTCAATTTTTGAAATATCGAGAATGTCATTGATAAGGCTCAGCAAGTGCTGACCAGAGTTGTAGATTGTTTCGAGGTCTCTCCGCTGCAAATCATTGATAGGACCGTCAATCCCCTTCAAAATCACGCGCGAGAAGCCGATGATGGAGTTGAGCGGTGTACGCAATTCGTGGCTCATATTCGCCAGGAATTGCGACTTCAACTGGTCCAGTTCGCGCAAGCGTTCGGCGGTTTCACGCTGGCGTTCGTATGCACGCGCGTTTTCGATGGCGATAGCCAACTGGTCGGCGAGTGTTTGCAGCACGGCGATATCTTGGGGAGAGAACACGTCAGGCTCGGTGCTCTGCACGTCCAGCGCGCCGATAATACGCCCCCCAACCCGCAAAGGCACCGCACATTCAGCCCGCGTCGCGGGGAGCAATTCGTTCTTGCGGTGGATTGTGTCCTGGTCTGTATCACGCGCCACGACGGGCTCACCGTACTTGGTGACCTGCCCAATGACGCTTTTGCTCCCAACGAGCAAGTGGTGTTTTCGCGCCAACAGCTTGCGCCCGGCCTCGCCGGTACTCGCTTTCAACCACGCCGCATAGCCTTCGTCGTCCACCAGGAAGACTTGGGCGTGGTAATACCCGAATGCATCGCGGATTAGGTCCACTGTGCGGTTGAGCAACTCATCCAGATCAAGGAGTGAAGACGCTGCACGCCCCACTTCGGCAGCCGCCTGCAATTGGAGTGAACGTCGCTGCTGTTCCTGGAACAAACGCGCCATTTCCAACGCGTTTGTAAGAATTCTCGACGCCTCCTCGACAAGGCGCACTTCGTCCTCGTCCCATTCACGCGGCTCTTCGCTTTCCAGAACAATCCCGCCAATGGGCGTCCCACGCACATCCAGAGGCGCGGTTATCCGTTGCGGTTCAACCATCACATGATAAGGGCGGAGTAAATCTGTGCCCACCGGCGGCTTCTCCAACACATGAAACTCGGTACCGTCGAGCAACAATCGCTGGCGCATGAGAGATGCCGCCGAGCGCCACCCTTCAATCGTTTGGCGCTGTACAATACGCTCAACTTCTTGCAACTGCTCAGCGGTCTGCTCATACGCCTCAGTCATCTGCACAGCGCGTGTGATGATCTGTGCCAGCGTTCTAAAAACAGATTTGTGTTGCTGGCTGATCATCACAGAAGGCGGCAATTGTACATAAAAGATACCCGCTTCCTGCCCCTGGCCTGCAAATGGAACCGCCACATGGGCGCCTTCTAGCGTATATTCGATCTGCATTTGCCCCTGTTGCCACGCCTTTGCTGCCAGCATTGTTTGGGCGTCGGCACGCTGAATGCGTTCAGCGCCAACGGTTTCGGGAATATCGCCTACGGTCGCCACCCTTCTCAATACATCCCCAGCACCAAACCAGATAGCCGCGGCCTGTGCGTCAAACAGCGAAACCAAATTTTCAACCGTTGCCTGGAATACTTCTTGCAGCTGATGTGATTCCAAAATCAACTGCCCAAACAGCGCCACGCGTGTCATGAGGTCATTCAACACGCGCAATTGCTCTTGTTGCTCTGCAATGGCTTTTTGCAACGAAGCGCGAATGCGGTCTTGCTGCTCCAACACAGCCCTTTGGGCAACATTGGTGTAGCCAATCGTCAATTCGGCCACAAGGCGCGTCAACCGCCTGGCGCATGCAACACGTTCCTCTTCATCCAGGCTTTCTTTCAGAAATGTCTCAAAAATGGCCAACAATCCGGGGAGAATCTCGGCGTGAATGCAGCGCAGCTCCACCAGAATAGCACCGGCGGCGCGCATGGCGCGTGGCTCAAACGGTTCACTACACAATGTTTCTATGAACAATTGTGCAAGTTTCTCCACACGCGCTGTAATTTCATCAAGAGACAGCGGTATATAGGCACTACGCCGCAGATACTTGCGAATCTCTTTGACAAGCGCCGCCTTCCGCGTCTCGAGTTTGGATTGGATTTGGGTCATATCTGCCATACGCAACTACCTCTCACACCGAGATTCTCTTCTGCGTTGAAGGATGTTTCCATCCATACCATCCTACAGCTTCATTATGGCTTGACGGCAACGCCACCATACCATCCAGATGCTCGTTGAACTTCTTCTTCGAGCGACTCTTCATCATCCGGTCGCCACAAAGGCAGTGTAACCAAGCCAGGCTCAACCAAACGCCACCCGTTGAACATAGCTTCAATTGCTGATAATTTTCGGAAAAAGAGCGGATTTTGTGATTTAGCGTAAATTTCCTGCACCATCCGAATAACGCGCTGTGCTTCGGGACCAAATTCTTCCCCATCAGACGAATGTGTAATGGCGAGATAACTCCCCGAGACAGCCAGACTGTGCATGGCACTCAGAATCTTTTGCACACCTTCATCTTCAATAAAATGCAAAAAGGCGATAGCCAGAATGCCTATCGGTTTTGTGAAATCCAACAAGCGTTGCGCATCGGGGTGATTGATGATGCTTTCCACATTGCGCGCGTCGGCTTGAATCACTGTGGCGTTTTCATTGTCTTCCAGAATTGCTTGCCCATGCGCCACCGCCACCGGGTCAATATCCACGTACACCACCCGCGCGTCGGGGTTTATGGCCTGCGCAATCTCGTGCACGTTGCCCGCCGTCGGAATCCCCGACCCCAAGTCCAAAAACTGGTCAATCCCTTGCGACACCATGAAACGCACAGCCCGCCGCATAAAAGCACGATTGGCAACCGCCGCATCACGCACTTGCGGGTACACCTTCAAGACAGATTCGGCCGCCTGGCGGTCCACTTCAAAGTTGTGGAAACCGCCCAGGTAATAGTCGTACATCCGCGCGGCGCTCGGTCGTGTCGTGTCAATATCCGGCAAGTTCGATTCTGTCATCCTCGCATACTCCCATTTGTTCAAGGCTTGATACCAACGCCACCATACATTCCCAAAGCAGCCGGGTCGTCCAATCCGGGGTCATCCTCACCTTCCGGTCGCCAAAGCGGAACAAACACCAACCCCGGCTCTACCAGTTTCCACCCCTCAAACATCGCTTCAATTTCGTGCTTTTTGCGCAAATATAAAGGGTTAGGGGAACGGGCGTAAATTTTCTTCGCAACATCCAAGGCCTGACGATTGCGATCATTGGTGATAATTTCATCGTCATCTGATCCATGAGTTATTGCCAAATAACTCCCTGACACCGCCAGAGAGCGGAACGTCTCCAGAATTTTCTTCACTCCTTCATCATCAACGAAGTAGAAAAAGCCCACCGCCAAAAAACCCGTCGGCTTGGAAAAATCAATCAAGCGTTGCACATCGGGATGGTTGATGATTTGTTCAATATCGCGCGCGTCGGCTTGAATCACTGTGGCGTTTTCATTGCCTTCCAGAATTGCGCGCCCATGCGCCACCGCCACCGGGTCTATATCCACGTACACCACCCGCGCGTCGGGGTTTACCGCCTGCGCAATCTCGTGCACGTTGCCCGCCGTCGGAATCCCCGACCCCAAATCCAAAAACTGGTCAATCCCTTGCGACACCATGAAACGCACAGCCCGCCGCATAAAAGCGCGATTGGCAACTGCGGAATCACGTACCTGTGGGTAAATTTTGAGAAGCTGATCCGCCGCCTGGCGGTCCACTTCAAAGTTGTGGAAACCGCCCAGGTAATAGTCGTACATCCGCGCGGCGCTCGGTCGTGTCGTGTCAATATCCGGCAAGTTCGATTCTGTCATCCTCGCATACTCCCATTTGTTCAAGGCTTGATACCAACGCCACCATACATTGCCAAAGCAGCCGGGTCGTCCAATCCGGGGTCGTCATCACCTTCCGGCCGCCAAAGCGGAACAAACACCAACCCCGGCTCTACCAGTTCCCACCCTTCAAACATCGCTTCAATTTCGCATTTTTTGCGCCAATATAAAGGATTGGGAGAACGAGCGTAAATCTCCTTCCCTTTCTCAATGGCTGCACGAATGTGGTCATTGGTGACAACTTCATCATCATCCGACAAATGCGTCAATGCCAAATAACTCCCTGACACCGCCAGAGAGCGGAACGTCTCCAGAATTTTCTTCACCCCTTCATCATCAACGAAGTAGAAAAAGCCCACCGCCAAAAAACCCGTCGGCTTGGAAAAATCAATCAAGCGTTGCACATCGGGATGGTTGATGATTTGCTCAATATCGCGCGCATCGGCTTGAATCACTGTGGCGTTTTCATTGCCTTCCAGAATTACGCGCCCATGCGCCACCGCCACCGGGTCTATATCCACGTACACCACCCGCGCGTCGGGGTTTACCGCCTGCGCAATCTCGTGCACGTTGCCCGCCGTCGGAATCCCCGACCCCAAATCCAAAAACTGGTCAATCCCTTGCGACACCATGAAACGCACAGCCCGCCGCATAAAAGCGCGATTGGCAACTGCGGAATCACGTACCTGTGGGTAAATTTTGAGAAGCTGATCCGCCGCCTGGCGGTCCACTTCAAAGTTGTGGAAGCCGCCCAGGTAATAGTCGTACATCCGCGCGGCGCTCGGTCGTGTCGTGTCAATATCCGGCAAGTTCGAGAAACCTTCAGTCACCCTTTCATCCTCCTGTCGGTTTAGGGGTTGATACTGGCACCAACCAATACGCCAATGGCAACATCGTTGCCCAACACGCACCGTTTATGAATACCCTTTCTTTGAAAAAAGGGCAATTAGATGTTTTCATCGCTATGACCATTCCCATCGTCCAATTTTGGACGCCTGAGAGCGCCAGTCGCAAATGATTGCGTCTCATCCTCTTGCTCTTGCAAATGGGCTGTTTCAATCCACGCCGCGACACGGCGCACCCCCAGCGCCTGTTGCAACTCCTGCATGCCCACTTCGAGCACATCGCGCGGGTTGTTCAACATGAAGACTTTGCTGGCAATACGCGCCACGGTTTCTTCGCGCCACGCACGGCGCTGTGCCGATTGGAAAAGACGCAAGTTCTCAATCACAACCGCAGCCTGGTCGGCCAGCGTCAGCAAAGCGTCGAGTTGTTGGGCATCAACATGGGCGATGTCGTTGGCGCGCAAACTCACCCACCCTAACCAGCGGTTGCCTACCACCAGTTGGATGAGCGCCAAACGGCGCGCTTTCTGCGCCAACAACATCTGGCGCGCTGGTTCCGTCAAGCGTTCATCTGTCGCTGCATCTTCAACAATCACAATGCGCTCTTTCATCACATGCTCATACATGGGGATAACCGGGCGTTCGAGCACTGTTCCCGGCGGCAAAACAGCCTTTTCAAGTGGCGCCGCCGCCCGCAAGATAACTTTCTCAGGAGGTGTTTCACCCACATTCACAGGCTGCGGGAAGAGCAGCAAACCAACACTTTCCCACCGATCTTCCAATGCTTCCAGGAAGGCATCAGCAATTTCTTGTATGGTCGATGCGGCACTCATGCGGCGGCTCGCGCGATACAAGCGCTGAGTACGTTCGAGCGTTTGTTGCACTGTTTCTAGCAAACGACGGTTCTGCAACACAATGGCTGTTTGCGAGAAGATTGCCGCAAGCAGGCGGTCTTCATCTTCCGACACCTTTCGCGGATGCGCCCACGTGATAATAGCTACACCAAACCAGGTGTTGCCGCGTGTCAGCGGATAGACGGCCAAGGCACGCGCCCCCGTGCGAGTAATCACTTCTCGCAACGCGGGGTCGTCTTCCAATTCGGCTTCAGCATCGGTGATGAAGAACGGTTCCGACGCACGCAAACGTTTGATCGTGGGGAAACGATCCGCGGGCAAATATGAACCAATCGGCATGTTGATTGCTTCTTCGCCCCCCGACGAAACCAACCGCAAGCCTTCAGGATGCTCATCTACGCTATGCGGGCGGTCAAAGAGCCACAAGCCCACACGCAAGGGGTGCACACGCTCCGCCAATGTCTCGTAGAGGCGTTGCTGAATATCCTCGATCGTTGTCGCCATCAACAGGTTCTGAATTGTGTCGTACAAGGTGCGCGTTTCTTGCAACGCCTGTTGCGTTCGCTCGAACAGACGGCGGTTTTCCAGCACAACACCGATTTGCCCCGCCAATGTCTGGAGACGCTGGATTTCCGAGGGGGTATATGCACGCGGACGCGCTTGTCCCATCTGTATCAACCCGTAGCCATCAGTACCAATGCGGAACGGGACCAGCACAGTGCTGCGGAAGTTGAGCGCACGCGCCGCTTCCCGGTCGGCGGCGGTCAACGCGTCTGCTGTCTCGATATCTTCAAAAACCAACGGGGTATCGGCATTGGGGTCCAGGGTGCCCATGGCGGGCATTTCTCGCACGTCAAAGACGCGTCCCTCAAAGCGATCTTCTGCTGAAGGCACCGATGAGGCCAAACCAATCACCCGCAACGACGTGACGCGACCATGTGGGTCAACATGCAGTTCATCCACAGCAATGAAAGCGGGCACATCAGGCGTAAACAATCCTGATTCCTTGGCACTTTCAAAAAGCAAGCGCGCCATATCTCGCGGCCTTTCGGCTTGCAACAAACCACGCGAAACGCGGTACAACGCTTGTGTTTCGCGCAATTCGTTTTCGATACGCTCAATCAGTTGCAAGCTTTCCAGCGCCAAGGCCGTTTGCCCCGCAAACGCCCTTGCTACTTCAAGTTCTTCTTCTGTAAAGGCGTGTGGTTCTACAGAGCTAAAAACCAGGAAGCCTTGCACCTGTCCACGTACACGCAATGGCACAGACAACAGCGCGCGTATGTCGTTTTCTTGCAACAATTTACGCAATTGTTCAGGCAATGGTGCATTTTCAACATCATCAAAAGCAATGTAGGGTTGATTTTCCTCAAAGAGCGTGCGAGCCATATCGAAAAATGCTTTTGACATGAGGCGGCGTTCGACGTCGCCATGCCGCACATCAGCCACATAATTAACCAGGGCGTCCTCACCCGTTTCTTCCACCAACAAAGGCATGCTCACCCACTGGTGGCCAAAATAGCGTGCCAGCGGCAAAGCCGCAGCCGCCAGGTCGCTATGCTCATCGGCTTGTGTGAGGAGCCGCCCGGCTTCATACAAGGCTTCGGTGCGCTCCAACGAACGGCGCGTCTGCTCAAAGAGCATGACCGTTTCAAGCGAGATGCTTGTTTGTTCGGTCAATGAGAGGAAGAAACGTTCTGTCTCGCGGTCAATCTCCAGTGAATCACGCGCCACAAGGAGAAGCACCCCTGTCATCTGGTCACGCGTCATCAGGGGACGGAATAGCATTGTTTGAAATTCAGGCAATGTCACGCCTTCAGCACGAATCAGAGCCTTGACACGGCGATGCGCTTCCTCATGTTCAATACCAACATATTCGCGGTTGGTAAATGTTTCTTTCAAAAAGGCGCGTGCCTGTTTTCGCCAGCGGAATCGGAATGGTGTGTCAGGCAACCCTTCCACCCACGTGCGCGGCACCACGGTGTATTCATGCGCCAAAGCCTCTTCAACATCCACACGTACGGGCTTCGGCAACACAGCCAAGTAAGCACCGTCGAACCCTTGTGCGCGAGCCGTATCCGCTAGCACATCGGCAATCGTTTCCACTGATTCAGCCTGTGCAAACCGACTCACTGTCTGATAAAGTCGGTTGGTGCTCTCCAATGCTTCGGCTGTACGGCGTAGCAAGCGAATGTTTTCGATCACCGTACCCGCCTGGTCAAAGAGCGTCAGGTATGGTGTCAACTGCTCGATCGAGAGCATCTCGCTCCAGTTACCAGCCAACACAGCAACCGCAAACACAGTGCGCTCAACTACGAGTGGCAAAATAGCCACATACGGCATATCTTTCACGATGCGACGCACCTCTTCCGAGAGCACATCGCGGGTATCCTGATCGAGCAAAACGGCTTCGTCCTGCGCCAACAACTCCATAAAGGCATGCGCATTTCTCTGGAAGAGCGGCACAACCTGCCCGCAGAACGCTTGTTTTTCTTCTGTTGGCAAAACGCACATGCACTCAATGCGAACAGTCCCCTCGGTAAACGAATCAACCGTTGCCAAGAACCCTTCGCGCAAACGCAACGTTTCGACGGCTGTCGCTTGGAGTGCTTCATCCAGCTGTTGCAGGACTTCTTTTTCTTCTGTTGCTTCAGCAATCAAGCGGCTGCGGGTGTAGAGTTCGTTGGTTGTGCGCAATGTTTCCTGCACCCGGCGGAGCAAACGCGCGTTATTCACAGCGGTCGCAATCTGGTTGGCGAGAATTTGCAACGCCACGACGTCGTCTTCGCCAAACGCATCCGGCTTGACGCTTTGCACGTCCAACGCGCCGATAATGCGATCCCCCAATTTCATCGGCACAGCCAATTCCGCACGCGTTTGCGGGAGCAATTCATTCTTGCGGTGAATACTGTCTTTGTCAGTATCACGGGCAACAACAGGCACCCCATCAGCGGTGACACGCCCGATAACACTGCGCGAGCCAACCTGTAATTTATGTCCACGGGCTAGCAATTGGCGGCCTGCTTCGCCAGTGCTGGCACGCAAAACCGCCCACTCGTTGTTTTCATCCACCAAGAAGACCTGGGCGTGATAAAAGCCAAAGCGTTCACGAATCAGTTCAACGGTGCGTTGCAGCAACTCATCAACTTGCCCACCTTGCAGGGCAACAGATTCCTGGCTCACCAAAGCAGCCGTTTCCAACTGACTTGTGCGGCGTCGCACACGGGCATCCAGCGTCTCAAGCAAATCTTGCAAGCGCGCCGCCATTTCGTTGAAAGTACGTCCAACCAGGCCCAACTCGTCACGCGAGACAATATTGACACGCGCCGTCAATTCGCCACTGGCCATACGTTGCGCGGCGTCGGCCAACTGCAACGCCTCTTGAATAATCTGCTGGGAAACCGTGCGTGAAACAAAAAGTACAATCAACGTAATCAGCGTGGCGACACCCAGGAGCGTCAGCGTCCCACGCGCTTGTTGTTCCAGGAGGGAAATCACGCTCGCTTCAAACTGTTGATTCGCCTGCGAAGACAATTCGCGGGTCCAGTTTTCGATCACCAAGGCATTGCCTTGCATACTGTTGCGTGACAATTGCATCTCTGTTTGATATCGAACAACACCCTGGAAGGCAGCGCGCTCGTTTTCCAGGGCGCGGTCAATTGCGCGCCATTCATCAAAAGACAACTGTGGGCGCAAAACCTCATCCAGCGCTTTATCAATCGCTGTGTAGGTTTGGTTGGCTTCGTAGACCCGCACACCGCGCCCGCTAATCATGTACGCCAGCTGAGCCTGGCGCAATTCAGCCAAGAGGGGGGCTAATGTTGTATAAACCGTTTCATTGGCAGCAACCGTCTCTTGCAAAACAAGTTGCGACTGATACCAGCGCCCCATTTCACCGCTCTGCTCGTCGCCGCGGGTCATAATGGCGCCAAGCATGGCACCAATGTCATTGCGATACCGCTCGACAGCTGCTTCAATAAGACGCACTGTGTTTTGCTGCCGCTCGGTCAATGGCAATTCCTTCAAGTGCTCTACATCCGCCTGGACACGCGCCATGGCTTGCTGCCAATCATTGACCATCTGCACGTCAACAGCCTGTGTTGTAGGACCCGAAGCGTTCGCGACAATATTCCGCTCATAAATGCGTGTGGCGCGAAAATCGAGCATGAGTTGCGTTGTGGCTTCCAAAATTTCATGTTGTACGGTGGTAACATTTTCAACCGTGAAGTTATTGCTCCCAATTGTCGCCACCGAAATAGCCACCAACACCCCAGCCAGCATCAAAGCCAGGCCAAAACCGGCTTCCAGTTTCAAGCCAATGGAATAGCGCCCGAGGAAGCGCGTAAACGTATCGAGCACGCTCTCCGATTGAATGATGAACATAAAGCCCAGCGCCAACGTCAACAGCAACACTGTGAGCTGGCCCACAATCATCGAATCGAGCCAGATGCGCGTGGGAACGACGATAAACAAGCTCACTGTCATAACGACAATGAGATACGAGACAGCGTTGTACTCGGGAGAAACCCGCTGTTGCAACCGCCACCAACGCCAGGCGGCTTGCACCAACAGAAGCAAAGTGACGACAGCAAACCCAATGCCGCTAAACCGAGCAATATAGGGGTCAAAAGGTCCTGTTGTTTGCCAGAAATCCGAGGAAATGGAGAAAGAATCTAATACAACAACCAGGTCCTGGGGAGTGGTTACAGTTGCTAAAACATCCGCTGCATGGTCGAGGATTTCCCAAGCCATGCGCACCAGTCCTAATAAAAAGATGGGAAGCAAGTGGACAAGCCGCCCCACCATCTTCCGCTCATACAAGTAGTAAAACGCGCCGACAGCGTAGATAAAAGTCATCAGTGGCAAGAGAAACGCCGCTGTCCAGACGGCGCGCCGAAAGGCAAATGTGTTTGGCGCCAGACCATACAACAGAAGATAAGCGCCGTTGCCCACGAGGCCAACAAGCAAAATGAGAATCCAGTACCAGGGCACGCGTTTGGTACGCAGGCCATACAATATCAGAATCAATTGCGTGAGCAGTGTAATCGAGAGAATCGTCCCCATACCTGTTTACTCCATTTCTGCTTCTGCTACCTGTTCGAGTGCGATCTCTTCATTGCTTTCGGCTTCAATCAGTTCGAGCATGCCATCGAGCAAATCCAGCAAATGTTGGCCATTTCGGTTGATATATGTGAGATCAGAACGCTGCATCTCGGTCAAAGGCCCTTCAATTTCGCGCAACATCAAGGTCGAGAAGCCTATAATCGAGTTCAACGCCGTGCTCAATTCGTGTGACATTTTCCCCAAAAATTGCTCGCGGTGTTTCTGAAGCATCTGCAACTTCTTGCGCGCCAGCCGCTCGTATTCGATGGCACGTGCATTTTCCAGTGCAACCGCCAATTGATCGGCAAGCACTTGCAACGTTTGCAAATCCCCCGGCTGGGCTTCATCGGGCATCACGAGCGCAAGGACGCCTGTCACCTGTTCCCCCATCCGCAAGGGCAAAACCAAAAATGTACCTTCTTCCGCAGGAAGAATACGGCCATGCGCCGCAGCAACCACTTCGCTCAATGCAGGCTCCACATGCTGAGGTGATATGTCACCATGATGATGTCGTAATGTCAAATGTGGGCGATCGCCATTCCGCGACGCATCCAGCAACCAAACCGCCGCCCCGGCAAAGTTCATACGCTCGCAGATTTGAGGCAACGCCGCCTGCAAGACGGCTGTCGGGCTTTCGAGACGCCCCACCTCGCGGATAATGCGCGCGCTGGCTTCAAGATAGCCCGCGCGTCGTTCCAGGAGACGGTTGGCGCGCGCCACTTCGGCGGTCCGCTCGGCCACACGTTGTTCGAGTGTGTTGAGCAACTCTTGCAACCGGTCAGCCATGGTGTTGAAAGCAAGCGCCAATACGCCTAGTTCATCGTCGCGATCAACGCGCGCTCGCTTGTCCAAGTCTCCCTGGGCAATCGCAATAGCCGCCATCGTCAAGTCAAACACCGGGCGCGTAATCCGCCGAATGACATACGCCGCCGCTACGGTTGTCAACAAAGCAACCGCCAGCGCCGCGGCAATCAATGCGCCGGCCATGGCGTTGCTTGCCGCCAATGCAATATCACGCGGTTGAGCCACGACCAGCATCACCCCGTCATCTAATGCTTGCCGCACAGCAAGCCAATCGGGCGATTCATCCGTCAGAAGCCCAGCATCATCTATCTTTATGGCCGCGGCGCCATCTTCCACTAACGGAATCACTTCACCATCGGCAATCAGCCAAATCGCAATTCCTTCCTCAACCACCTCTGTCCCAGAAAGCAAGGATGGACGCGCCCGCGCCACCAATGTCTGTTCACCCAACGGTACCAGGCGCCACACAAAGACACGCCCCATCTCATCAGCCCGAATCACTTGCCGCCCCCGCTGGGCAAAAAGCGTGTCGGGAATCGGTTCTGCTGTGGTGCTCCGCACAACGTGTTGCTGGGCATCCAGCAACCAAAAGGATTCTTCATTCAACGTGGGAGAAAACGGCGCGCCCTGCATCCACAGAAGTGCATCGCGTTCCAGCATGATGGCGTCATTCGTCAAGCGGGCGGAAATCAAAGAAGCCTGGTGCTCAAGAGCAATACGTGCAGCATTTGCGGTTTCCGCACGCATACGCGTGAGGCTGTAAAAACTGATGATACTGAGCGGGACGATTGTCAAGACCAAAAAGGCGGTTAGCAACGTTCGTCCAAGCCCGCCCCGCATATAGTTCGGTCGAACCGAGCGACTCATGGAAAAAGACTACCCTTCAATTCCACGGCGTTCGCGGCTCAATTTCAAAAAACGCTCCACCTGTATGGGCAACTCATCCACATCCACGGGCTTCCGAATATAACCATCACAGCCGGCGGCAAGCGTTTTCTCACGGTCCCCTTTCATCACATTTGCGGTCAATGCAATGATGGGAATATCGCGCAATTGTTGGTGCTGACGCAAGCGCGCCGTCAATGTCAACCCGTCAATTTCCGGCAAGTTGATATCCATCAAAATGAGGTCCGGTTGTAATGAAACTGCTGCTTCGTAGCCCGCGTAGCCATCTTCGGCTTCCAAAACCTCGTAGCCTTCAATTTCAAGGATGCGCTTGACAAGTTCACGGTTTGCCAGGTTGTCTTCAATGTACAGAATGCGTGCCTTTGCCATATGGACTTCCCTCAACTCTCTTCGTGTTCACACATAGGCTGCGGGCATTGGGAATCTACATTATAGTATACTGGATGACATTGCCGAAGAGACATAGCCCGCTTGTCCTACTTGTTCAATCAACATCAATCTCATCTGGGCGAGAAAACAGCACGTTTATTCTACAAACATTCATCCATACTGGCAACATTGTTTTGCCTGACAAACTCTCTGTTCAACAAAAGCGAAATGCTTCTACTTTGCCAACTTGTGAAAAACGCAAAGCCGTTTATTGTAGCACAGGCAACCAACGCTTGTACGAGGTGTTTTCAAAATGAGTCGGCTCATTTCAACACATGGCAGCCCAACCACACAGCGCAACCGCTTGCGGCGCACCATTGCTGAAGCCCTGCGCACACTCATGCAAAAACAAACACTTGACGAAGAAACACGGGACCTCGCGGCGCTTATTTGGTTCAGCCTGCGTGCTCTTGAAGCCAACATTGACCAAAGCGCGAGCGCGTGGGAAAAACGCAATTACTACATCAAAGCCGATCGGTTTCGTGCCCAATGGGAATGGCTGACGCCCATGCAACGCCGCCTGGAGCGTATTTTGCGAGAAGAATTGTGGGAACTGCTGCCGCCACTCCTGGCAGACTTGTCGCGCTATTTTGATGATATCACTGTGAACAGGCGTACCCGTTCCAAGGCGTTATGGCAAGGCGCGTATCAGCGCTTCTTGGAAGAAATGCGCAAGTAAAAAAGGCGGAAGCCAAGCAAGGCTTCCGCCTTTTTCCGCCCTCGCTCAATGCTCATTGTGAATGACGGATAGCGTCCACCGCCTCGGGATTGACCAAAGCGCTGGTATCTCCGGTCGGTTGCCCCAGGTAGGCCGCACGCACAATACGCCGCATGACTTTGGCGTTGCGTGTTTTGGGAATATCGGTCACGAAGCGAATATCCTTCGGTGTCAACGGCTTGCCCATTTCACGCGCCACCAACTCGCGCAATTCGGCGCGCAATTCTTCACTTGGTGAATAGCCCGGCTGCAAGACAACAAAGCCGACAATCACTTGCCCTTTCACTTCATCAGGAACACCAATGGCGGCGGCTTCAGCCACAGCCGGATGACTCACCAGCACACTTTCCACTTCAGCAGGCCCCACACGCTTGCCGGCAACTTTGATTGTGTCATCCGAACGCCCCAAAATGTACCACATGCCATCTTCATCCACTGCGGCAAAATCGCCGTGTACCCACACATTGGGGAAGCGGCTCCAATACGTTTGCAGATAGCGTTCAGGGTCCTTCCAAAAGCCCCGCGTCATCCCAATCCAGGGCTTGCGAATCACCAGCTCGCCAACCGCATTGCGAATGGAACGGCCTTCTTCGTCCACCACATCCGCCGCCATACCCGGCGCAGGGGCGGAAAAGGCGCACGGTTTCAACGGGCGCAGCACATTCCCCAACAAGATCCCACCACTGATTTCGGTACCGCCTGAGTAATTGATGATAGGAATACGCTTGCCGCCCACCTTCTCAAACAACCACATCCACGGGTCGGGATTCCACGCTTCGCCGGTGGAGCCGAACGCATACAACGAACTGAGGTCGTGACGTTTCACCGGCTCTTCGCCATGGCGCATAATTGCCCGCACAAATGTTGGCGCCAGCCCCAAATGTGTGACGCCATGCCGCTCAACCAACGCCCACACACGATCAACATCGGGATAGTCGGGTGCGCCGTCGTACAAGAGCATGCTAGCGCCCAAAATTGTCACGCCAAAGACTTCCCACGGCCCCATCATCCAACCCATGTCAGTCATCCAGAACATGGTATCTTGCGGCTGGACATCAAAGCCATGCGCCATATCCTGCGCGCTCTTGATCGGAAAACCGCAATGCGTGTGAACAGCCCCTTTGGGGCGCCCGGTGGTGCCGCTTGTGTAGATAATCATCAGCAAATCTTCGGCATCGGTACGTTCAGTGGGCGTTTCGGTCGGTTGCCCGGCCACAAATTCATCCCACCAGACATCACGCCCCGCCTGCATGGGCGTTTCGTCAAGCCCCACGTAGCGATAGACAATCACCTTCTCGATGGTGGGCACATCGTTGAGAGCTTCATCAGCGGTGGGTTTCATGGGGATAACGCGGCCACGCCGCACCATCGCATCAGCTGTGAAGAGTGCTTTGGCGTCGGCGTCAGCCAGGCGGGTGGCTACCGCCCCCGCGCCATAGCCCGAAAAGAGCGGCAAGATGACACCGCCAATCTTGGCAATCGCGAGCAGAGCAACAACAATTTCGGGCACCATGGGCATGTAAATACCGACGGCGTCCCCCTTGCCAATGCCCGCGGCGCGCAACGCCGCCGCCACGCGATTCACTTCACGATAGAGTTCGCGATAGGTCAGCACGCGCACATCGCCCGATTCACCTTCCCAGCGGACAGCCACCCGATTTTGGGTTGGTGTGCCCATCCACTTGTCCAGGCAATTGTGCACAATGTTCATCTTGCCGCCGACGCACCATTGGGGCCACTGAATGCCGCGCGACAAATCAACAATGCGTTCATACGGCTCATAAAATTCAATACCCAAATCTTCAAGCACGGCTTCCCAAAACCATTCAATGTCTTCGGTGGAGCGGGACATCAATTCATCAAAGGTGGCAATACCATGGCGTTCCATAAAGGTGCGTAAGCGGCTGCGGTTCACGTACTCAGGCGAAGGTTCCCACACAATGGGTTGTCCAAAGGGGAAAGTATCCGACATCGTTGTCACCTCCTTGTTCAGTTGTCCTGTTGGGCGGTATGGCGCAAGGATAGAAAGAGTACTCTCAAAAAGCAAATAAAGGCGAGGGGAGTCCCTCGCCTTTGTCGAAGTCCCAGCAACCGGGTCAGTCGCTCAGGCGCTCCGCATCTTCCAAACGCCCCACAACCAACAACTCGTTGCCCTCTTCAATCACGGCATCTGCGGGCGGATTGACCTGCAATTGCTCGCCGCGCCGAATAGCGATGACCGTCAACCCATATTTGCGACGCAAATCGGCTTCAACCAAGGTTTTGCCGTGCAAATGGCTCGGCGCCACCATTTCGATGATTGAAATCTCAGGGCTCACTTCGAGGTAATCCACAAAATCCGCTGCCGACAAACGACGCGCCAGGCGTACACCCGCCTCATGTTCGGGCAAAATGACTTCGTCCGCCCCAATGCGCGACAAAATCTCGCACTGTGTGCGCGTGCGCGCCTTGACAATGACGCGCCGCACGCCCAGCTTGCGCAAGAGCACGGTCGCGAGCAAGTTGGCTTCAAAGTCGGTAGAGATACAAACAATACCTGTATCGAAACTATCGGCGCCGATTTCGCGCAGTGCGTCCAGGTTGGTGGCGTCCAATTGGACGACGTGCGGCAATTCGCTCGCCAGCGCCTGTACGCGCTTGTAGTCCACGTCCGCCGCCAGGACATCATGCCCTTGTTCGACCAATGTGCGCGCGACGCTTGTGCCAAAGCGCCCCAACCCAATGACGATGAACTCGCGTTTGTGTTGGCGACCACGCAAGCGGCGCGGGCGCGGGCGTGTTTCCTCCGCCGGCTCATCCACTCGTATCACCGCTTCACCAGCGGGGCGATCTTCCCCTTCCACAATCGGTTTTTGTGACTGAAATAAACGCCGAATATGTTCGAACATATTGCTCACCCTATCACGATTTGTTCAGTTGGGTAATGGACTAATGTGGGACGTTCGCGCTGCGCCAGCATCACAACCAACGTCAAAGGACCAAGGCGTCCCCAGAACATGGTGAAAACGATGAGCAAGCGCCCGAACGTATCCAAATCACCCGTAATTCCGAGCGAATAGCCCGTATTGGAAAATGCACTCACCACTTCAAACGCAACGGGGAACATTGCTCCCGTGCGGTCGGTCAACAACGCCAGGGTGATGGTAAAGCAAAGAAGTGTCCCCACGGTCATAATCGCCATCGCTTTGGCAATCGTTTCCAAGGGAAGCACGCGCCCAAAGACCACGGCTTGCGGCAATCCGCGCACCGTTGAACGGACCGCCACCCAAATAACCGCAATGGTGCTCAACGTCACGCCGCCCGCCATGGAAGCCGGCGCGCCGCCAATGAACATGGAGACCATGACAACCAGGGCGCTTGCCTCGCTCAGCTGGTCCATGGGCACAATCGTCAGCCCGGCGGTGCGTGCCGAAACCACGGTGAACAGTGAGGTCCAGAAGCGTTCCCAAGTTGTCATTCCGGCGAACGCATGCCCTCCAAACAGGTCGTCGAAAAAGACAATCGCAAAGCCCGCCAGAATGAGCACGGCGGAGCCGGTCAGCATCAAACGGGTATGAACGCTCAGCCGGCGGTCCCGCGGATAGGTGATGAGGTCCATAATGACCAAAATGCCCAAGCCGCCAATGACAATCAACGCCATCATGACGGTGAGCGTCCACGGGTCGCGGCCGTAGCCAAAGAGAACGCTCCCCGTACCGGCGAACAGGTCGAACCCGGCGTTGCAAAACGCACTGACCGCATGAAACAGCGCTAAATACGCGCCACGTGCAACTCCCTCAGTTGGCGCCCAACGCACCCAAAGCAACAAAGCGCCCACCAATTGCACGCCAATCGTCACGCCGAGCACGTAAATCGTGAAACGCACAATGCGTTCCGCTTCCATCACGCCCAGCGATTGCTGGACGAGCATGCGTTCAGCCACCCCCAAACGGCGGCCAATCAACGCAAACAGAACCACAGAAAAGGCGATGAAGCCCACCCCGCCGACTTCGATCAGCAACAACACAACCAACTGCCCAAAAAGTGACAGGTCAGTTGCCGTCGTCAAAACCACCAATCCGGTGACGGTGGTAGCGCTGGTTGCGGTGAAGAGCGCTTCCATGAACGTCAGAGGGCGTTCCATTGCACTGCTGGCAGGCAACATGAGCAAAAACGTGCCCACAAGAATAATCGCCGCAAATCCCACCACCAAGATGGTGGCATTACGGCGAGCGAGTGGGCTATGTTGGCTCAGTTGGGCTTCAACAAAATAGGTTTCGCTGGTTGTATCCATCGCCATAGAAGTTGCTATCCCACTTCTTCAACATCCATTTCACCACGGCAAATAGCCGCATAGAGATGCGCACTGGGTTTCAAAAAACGCGCCTGAGTATATGGGTTTACGCCAATCAATCCAAAACGGGCGCGCCACCCTTCCGCCCATTCGTAATTGTCCACCAAAGACCAGAAGAAGTATCCACGCACATCCACGCCTTCGCGGCGCAAGCGTTTGAGTGCCCCAAGCATCTCTTTCAAAACACGCTGGCGCAAACGGTCGTCATCGGCGTTATCCAGCACGCCATTCTCGGTGACATAGACCGGTTTTCCCGCCGCCGCCAACCGCTTGATGCTTGCCGCAAATGCCAGCGGGTCTGGCTGTCCCCAATCGTTGTGTTCCAAACGTACCGTCGGCTGCTGCACATGCCGCCCAAACAACATGGCGGGAGCACGCCAATCGAACATGACATCATACCGCCCGTAGAAATTTAACCCCAGAAAATCGAACGTGTTGGCGATATCTGGTGCTGGTTGGGCAGGCCATGCCAGTGGGGGCGCAAATTCCCCACGTACCAGCGCATGCAGTTTCACGCCGTTGAACAGCCAATCTTGCAACCACGTGACCACACGATCAAGGGGGTGCGCGGCGCGCGCTGGCACAAAATGCGGCACATTCAACGCAATACCCACCTGCGCCTCAGGCTGGATGCGCTTGAAGAGACGATACACCACCGCATGCGCTTGCAACAGATGGCGCAATGCGGTAATGCCCGCGCCAAAATTGCCCATGCCAGGCGGCCAGCGCGTGCCGGCATAGGCCTGAAACGCCAGCACCATGGGCTCGTTGATGGTGATCCAGAACGGCACCAGGTCACCCAGCCGCGTTGCGCACGCCTCAGCCAACGCGGCAAGGCGGTCAATCAACGTGGGGTTTGTCCAGCCGCCCATGGCGGTTGCCCATTGGGGCAATGTAAAGTGGTAGAGCGTCACAAACGGCGTCAGTCCCAGAGTGTGCATGTGGCTCAAAATATCACGATACCGTGCAAAAGCCGCCTCATCAAACTGCCCCGGCTCCGGTTCCAGGCGGCTCCATTCCAGGCTCATACGGTGCGCATTCTGCCCAAGCGCGGCGGCTTGCGCTAAGTCATCTTCGGCGCGTCCCTGCCACCAATCACACGCGGCGCCGCTTCGGCTGGCGTCATCAATAATGTCGGGATGGGCTGTTTCCCACTGCCACCAATCATTGCGCCAATTGCCGCCTTCCACCTGGTGCGAGGCTGTGGCAGCCCCCCAGAAAAAATCTTGCGGAAAGTGTGTGGACATAGAGCCTTCCTTTCGTTGTCATAGAGCCACTTTGAGCGCGCGAAATTGTACAACAAAGCCGCCCGCTATCAAACACGCTTTCTTCCCCAAAACCATCCCCCTATGCGTTTAGTGCACCAGAATCAATAAATGCGCACAAACTTTTGGAGCAAGACGATGCCGAAACAAACGCTTCTCACCCACCTCACGCCCGAAGTCATCATGCAGACGTTATATGGCGATGCACCCCCGACGGCTTACGAACATCTCGCCATCTGCCCAGCCTGTCAGGCTAGTCGGCAAGAGATGCGTATGGCGTTGGTGGCGCTCACACAAAACCTCTTCCGTGCGCCTTGCCCCTCACCAGACGAGTTGAGCGAAGCGGCCATGCAGGGCACCGCCTCTCTCCACATTGCTCAACACCTGGCAAAGTGCGCCGACTGTCGCGCCGAGTGGCACATGCTGACGCACCTCGCCCAACTGCCGCTTGCCTGCCCCAGTTTCGCCACCCTGACAGACGCCTTGCGTGCACACATGCGGGTTTTGCGCGCCACGCCGGCATCCGCCCCTATGCCGGACACAGCCCCCTTGCGCGGGGCGCAGGCTATCGCGCCGTATCTTTTCCACACAGATATCGCCGACATCATGATTGGGATTGCTCCTTCCGATGAAATGCCCAATCGCTACCAAATGCAAGGCATGTTGATCAATAAAACCAATCAACGCTTGCGAAATGTCTTGCTGTATGGCACAGCCACCCCCGTCCTGAATAGCGAAATTGACGATGAAGCGCTTTTTGCATTCGACAATCTGCCCACAGGCACCTACAATCTGCTCATCAGTGATGGTGAAACCGCCCTGTACCTTCCCGACATAGCCATTGCCTGAGGACGTGTGTATGAGCACCACGAACACGAACCAGCAAGAAAGCGTCATTGCGCAATGGGCAACACTTCCACAGGCGGAGAGGGTGCCCTTTCTGCAACAACACGCCCACTTGTTGACGACGGACTTCTTCAACGAACTCAAAGATGAAGCCACACGCCACATCTGGCGTGATACCGACCACGCACTGGCGCTTGCCGAAAGCATTGTAGAAGCCGCCGAAAAAATAACGCGCCACCCTGTTCATCGCGCCCTTGGCTTGATGGCTATTGCCAACGTATACGCATTCGGCAAAGGGCATTTTGCGCGCGCTTTGGGATTGTACCGCGCCGCTGTCGAAGCCTGTATTGAAGGAAACGACCACACATACCGCATCAATGCGCTTATCGCGCAGGTCTATGTCCTGGGCATGCTGGGGCGCTACGATGAAGCCCTGGAAATCGGCGAAGGCGTGCGCCGTATGGCGAAAAGCCACAACGACTGGGTAACGTTTGTGCGCGCGTCAAACAACATGGCGATTGCCTGCCAGCGCAAAGGGGACACCGCCACGGCGCTGGAGATTTACAACGAAATCGTGGCCATGCTCGAAGGGCAAACTTCTTTCCGTAGCGAAGATGAGCGTACCTTCCACACCGAGCAACGCTTCCGCACCTATCTCAACCGCTCCAACGCCCTGCGCGACATGGACCGCTTCCATGAGGCGCTCGATTCAGTCTTCAAGGCGCTGGAAATTGCCAACACACTCAGCGGCTCTATCCCACGGGGCAAAGCATTCGATAGCATCGGCATTACGTACTTCTTCCTGGGGCGCTACAATGATGCGCTGCACTACTTCCAAAAAGCCCGCGACGCCTTCCAGGAAGCGAACGCCGAACGCGACTACATTGTCGAAGAACTTTTTGCCACACAATGCTGGCTGGCGCTCAACGCGTGGGATGATGTTATCCACAGCGCCCAAGCCATTCTTGAACGATGTGCGACTTTCGACGCCGGCTACGAATTTGAAATGGCGGTGGCACACCTCTACCGCGCGCAAGCATTGCGCGCGCAGGGCGCACTTGACGCCGCCCAAACCGATGTCGCACGCGCGATTGACCTCTTGACACAACTGGACAATACGCGCTGGCTGGCTGTTGCTTGGAAAACACAAGCCCAACTCGCTCTCGAAAGCAACGACCTGCCCAATGCGCTGCATTTTGCCCAACAGGCAATGCATATCTTTGAAAACCAGCAACTCCCTGTGGAATATGCGCAAACAGCACTCGTCTATGCCGAAGCGTTAGAGCGCCGTGGCAACATTGAGGAAGCCCGCCGCACCTATCGCGATGTAGCAACCATGGCGGAAGCCGAAGGACTTGACTGGCTGGCTATTCCCGCCTTGCACGGACTGGGGCGCTGCGCCTGCGCCGAGCAAGATAGTGAAAACGCGCGCACCTTTTTTGAGAGCGCCATTACCCGCATTGAAGAAATGCGCACCACCCTGGCGCTCGGGCTGCGTGCCACCTTCCTCAGCGACAAACTGGCCGTCTTTGAAGACGCCATCCGCCTTGCACTGCAGCAAAACAACCCTCTCGAAACATTTTATCTTGTTGAGCGGGCGCGGGCGCGCGCCATGCTTGACTTGTTCGCCACCCAAACCGACGAAACGCCCATCAAAGCGCTGGATGAAAACGATCGCGCTATCGTCGAAAACATCAACACCCTGCGCGAACAACTCCGCTGGGTACAGCAGCACCTTGCACACAACATCGGTCTGGACTACCGCGATACGTTCACCGAAGAACGACGTCAACAATGGCAAGCCGAAGCCCGCACGCTTGAACAGCGTATCGCAACCCTCATCCGCGAACTTGAAGTCCGGAATGCTGCTTACAGGCAACAACCACTTTTCGCCACCGTCGAACGCGATATTCCAGACCTGCCGCCACACACGAACCTCATCGAGTACTTTACTGTGGACGGCGTGCTCCACGCTTGTGTTGTTCAACCAGGCGGGCATATTGAAATACGCCAACTCGCGCCGCTCAAAGCCTATCAAAAACTCCTGGCACGGTGGCGCTTACAACTCAACTACACCACGCATGAGTTTGTTCATCACCGCGACGTTGCCCACACAACGCCACAAATCCAACGCTTGTTGGCGCGTTTTTACGACTTGCTGTTGCGCCCACTGCAAGACACCTTTGCATCAGCCCAACGGCTCTACATTGTCCCACATGGTCCCACGTACTACGTACCTTTTTCGGCAATGTATGACAGTGAAACGAACACGTACCTTGTGGAACGCACAGCCGTCAGTCGGCTCCCCAGTGCCGCCATTCTGCGCATTCTGCAAGAACGACGCAAGCAACTTGTTTACACCTACACCTCGCAAGTGTTGGCGTATAGCCTGCAAGGCGCACTGCCCTACGTCCACCGCGAAGCGGCTTTGATCGCCGACATGTTGCAAGCCGACCTGTACATCGAAGACGAAGCAACCAGTGATGCCCTGGGACGCGAACCACGCCCAGTACGCCACATTGCCGCGCATGGCATTGTGCGTAGTGATGCACCGCAATTCTCGTCCATTACGCTGGCGGACGGCGATTTGACCGCACTTGATTTGACGATGATGTCTATCCCCACAGGACTTCTGGTCCTGAGCGCCTGTGAATCGGGGTTGGGCGTCGTCCACCCCGGCGACGAATTTATGGGGCTGAGTAGCGCCGCTTTGCACGCCGGTGTACAAAGCATGCTCATCAGCCTGTGGCGTATTAGCGACGAAAGCACATTCACATTGATGCAAACATTTTACGAGCACCTTTTGAAAGGCTCTTCCCCTGCCGAAGCCCTCGCCGCTGTTCAACGTGAAGCCATTGCCCACCCGCAATTTGCCCATCCCTTCTACTGGGCGGCATTCACCGCCATGGGGGACGCCTTCCAACCACTCCTCTAACGCCTTTTCAACACCATAGCGTATCACCCAGGGATGGCTTTGAACCATCTCCGGGTTTTTCATGCTGTATGGCGGTTTTTCAAAGAACAGATATGTGCCAAGGAGGTTGTTTTCATGAAGAAGTTTCCCCCCAAACCCAAAAAGCCGTTCAAGCGATGTCGCACGCACACCTTTACGTTGAGTGGTCCCACACAGGCGCTTGACGAAGCCGAAGCATCCCTCAAAACTTTGAAAGCCTTGGGGACAATTACACGCCAACCCGACACTCCCCCCATCGTTGTCAAGCGCAAAAATGGGAACTGGCGTGAAGTGGATGTGAGCGATTCAGACGGCGCCACCCCCTCCATGGAAGTACGTACGTATCGCTACACGAAGCACAAGCCCGTGGACAAAGCGCTCTCAATCATCAACGCCCACCTCGCCCAAAACCCCAACTCTGTCCGTGTGCGTGTGTGTGAAGATGATGTCTTCATCAACCCCAACGAAGGCAACCCTGCGCCGAATGAGGGCAACCCGGCACCAAACGAGGGCAACCCCGCGCCGAACGAGGGCAATCCCGCACCGCAGACGCTGCCGGCACTGGTTGACAAAACCCCCAACGCGCTCGCCACACAACCGCTCTTCCAGCGCATTGGCGCAACCAGCACGACCGTCCAACAATCGTCAGCCAAAGGCGCCAGCGTCACGGTTGTCATTCTGGATTGCTTCCCCTACTTTGGCGAGCACAAGCCATTCGAGCCGGATAAACTCGATATGGCAGGCACCTACGTGGATACGCTGGTACTTTTCGACATTGATGAGGAAACCGGCCGCGACACAACCCCAGATGAAGATGAAGAACACTGCCCCTACGCCCCCTTGCCCGAAAGCACCCCCACGACAAGCACTGTCTCTTTTGACGACCTGCTCCCCTATCACGGCACCATGGTGGCATCAATTGTCAAAACCCTTGCCCCAGAAGCCACAGTGATTGGCGTGCGCATCATCAACAATCATGGTGTGACATACAGCACCGACATTCGCCGCGCAATCACCTGGGTCCTCAACAACCCCACCGTTGACGGCAAGCCATTGTTGCACGACCCGCAAAAAGTCATCTTCAACCTGAGCCTGGGGCTGCGCCGCACGCAAGCCGAAACCGTGCAATCGTGTTGCACCTTCTACACACTCAACGAAGCCGCCCAACAAGGCGCCTGGTTTACGATCGCCGCCGGCAACGATTCCGCGGGACGTAACGAAAACCCGGCTGAACCCGCCGCCTATGGGCATTACTACCACACCGAAGCCACCTACCAGCGCATTTTCGGGGTTGCCGGCACCGGGCAACCCAACCGCCTCGCGCGCTATTCCAACGAGGGGCGCTTTGCCGCGCCGGCAACCGGTATCCTGCTCGATCCCGACTGCGTCCCCGGCCAGGCCTACCATGCGATTGGCGATAAACTGGTGCGTTGGCACGGAACTTCATTTGCCGCGCCGCAAGTCGCGGCTTTGCTCGCTCGCTTGCTCTCCTTGCCAACACCGCCGTCCAATCCCAAACAGCATATCTGGCAAACAGCAACGTCGCCGAGTGCATGGGATGAAGTGCCCGAAATTTCTTTCGCGCAGGCATTGCAAAATATGACGCCCCAACAAGTAACAAGCGGGGCGACAATGTAGCCCCGCTCCCTGCTTTTGCCGCAGTTGCTCACAACGGCGCCTTCGGTTCAAACCGTGGGCGCCGTTTTTCGCGCAAAGACGCCAGTCCTTCGCGCACATCAGGCCCACGAAAGCCCAAAAATTCGAGCGCCAACGAGGTATCGAAAATGGGGCCCGCAACGCGCAGCCAGTTATTCAAGGCATATTTGGTCCAACGAATGGCGGTCGGCGAGCCCGCCGCCAGCCGCCGCGCAATATCGAGCGCGGTTGCGTAGACCGCATCATCCTCCACCGCCAACGAGACCAACCCCATGCGCTCCCCATCTTCACCAAACACCGGTTCGTTCAACAGAAGGTGGTACTTGGCTTTCGCCATCCCCACCAAGAGCGGCCAAATAATCGCCGCATGGTCGCCAGCGGCAACCCCCAACCGTGTATGCCCATCCAGCAAACGCGCCCGCTTGCCGGCCACAGAAATATCCGCCAGCAGAGCCACCGCCAGGCCAGCGCCCACAGCCACGCCCTCAATCGCTGCGACAATGGGTTTCGAGCAGTTGATAACGTTGTACACCAAATCACGCGCTTCTTTCCACACACGCACCAGCACGTCGTAATCTTCAATCATCTCCTCAATCAAATCGAAACTGCCCCCCGACGAAAACACGCCATTCGCGCCACGCACCAACACAACCGCCACATCGGGGTCTTCGTCCACGGCGCGCCACACAGCCGCCAAATCACGGTGCATCTCCGCATCGGCGGCGTTCAATGTCTGCGGATTTTCGAGGATAACCTCCAAAATCCGCTCTTCGGGTTGCGCAAAACGCAAAGCGCGAAAAGCCGTTGTGTAGCGTTCCAGCATCTTCGCCTCCTATTCGGTTGTCAGCGTCATCACCGCCTCGGCGACGGCATCCAGCGTTGCGTCAATCACGGCATCGTCATGCACCAGCGAGAGAAACGCCGCTTCAAACTGGCTGGGCGCAAGATAGACGCCACGCTCAAGCAACGCGTGGAAAAAGCGCGCATAAAGCGCCGTATCGCTCGTTTTGGCGGTGGCGTAATCCACCACATCCGTCTCGGTAAAGAACAGGCTGAACATCGTGCCCACCTGGTGCCCGGTTGCCGGCAGACCGGCACGGCGCACCGTTTCAAGCATGCCTTGCGCCAATCGTTCAGCGCGCGCCGCCATTGCTTCAAAAGCACCTGGGCGGCGAATCAACCGCAACGTCGTCAATCCTGCGACCATCGCGAGCGGATTGCCGCTCAGTGTCCCCGCCTGATACATGGGACCCGCCGGCGCTACCATTTCCATAATCTCGCGACGCCCGCCATAAGCCCCAACCGGCAACCCGCCGCCAATCACCTTCCCCAATGTCGTCAAATCAGGCTGAATGCCGTAGAGCGCCTGCGCGCCCCCCAGCGCCACACGGAAGCCGGTCATCACTTCATCGAAGATGAGCAATGCGCCATAACGCGCTGTCAGCTCGCGCACCCCTTCCAGATACCCCGGCCGGGGCGGGACAACGCCCATATTGCCAGCCACAGGCTCCAAAATCACGGCGGCAATCTCATCACCTATTTGCTCGAAAACAGCACGCAGGGCGTCCAGGTCGTTGAAAGGCACAATGATGGTATCCTGCGCCACGCCGGGGGGGACGCCGGGACTGTCAGGCAAGCCCAACGTCGTCACGCCGCTTCCCGCCGCCACCAGCAAAAAGTCGGCATGACCATGATAGTGCCCCTGCATTTTGACGATTTTGGTGCGCCCCGTGTACGCTCGTGCCAATCGGAGCGCGCTCATGGTGGCTTCTGTGCCGCTGTTGACAAAGCGCACCATCTCCACCGAGGGCACCAACTCGCAAACCAGTTCGGCGAGCTCCGTTTCCAGGACGGTTGGCGCGCCATAGCTGGTGCCACGTTGCGCCTGTTCGCACAGCGCACGCACAACATCGGGGTGCGCATGCCCCGCAATCAGGGGACCCCACGAAAGCACGTAGTCAATGTAACGATTGCCGTCAATGTCCCAGACGTAAGGTCCTTCGCCACGCGCGATAAAACGGGGCGTTCCCCCCACACCCTTGAAGGCACGCACAGGTGAATTGACACCACCCGGAATCACTCGCTTGGCCGCCTCAAAAGCAGCTTGCGACGCTTGTGTATTCATCAGGTGTGCTCCTTTCAGTTGGTTGTCGATTGCTCAAAGTTATCTGCCAACACAGCAAGACGGCGCGGAAAAACGCGCACGCGGATTTCTTCCAAATTTGTGCCCAGCAATTCCCCATCAACCTGGGAGGGTAAAGGGCGGTCGCTTTGCAACACCACTTCACGCGCCCTGTCAAACGCTACGCGCGGGTGATGAACATGTGTGCCGCGCATCACACGCGGCAAAAGCGGCAACAAGTGCCATGGACGCATGGCGTCGGCGAGAGCCACATCCAGCCACCCATCATCCACACGGGCATGCGGGCAAATCCAAAACCCCCCACCGTAGCAAGGTCCATTTGTGACCGCCACCATGGTGATATCCCGTTCCACGGGGTGGCGTTCATCCAGCCACATGCGCACACGCGCCGTTGGGTATCGCGGCAACACTTTCAACACAGCCCACAAATACGCCGCAAACCCGCGCAAACGACGTATGCGGTAGACTTCTTCGGCAACAAAACCATCAAAGCCCCAGCCCAAGCCGTTCAGGAAATAGCGCCCATTGGCGCATCCTACATCCACCTCGCGCGGGGTTGCCCGCCACAACACATCCATCACACGCTCGAATGGTTGCCGATACAGCCCCAACACCTTGACGAAATCGTTGCCGCTGCCCGCGGGCACAATACCCAACGTGGGCAGCGCCACACCTTCATCCTCAGCATGCAACAATCCGTTCACCACTTCATTGATGGTGCCATCGCCGCCTACTGCCACAACAACAGGCCATCCTTCACGCGCCGCTTTCGCCGCCAAGCGCACCGCATCCCCCCGCGCATTCGTCGCCTGCATCTGAAACATCGCCCCACGGGCTTCCATCCATGCCTGCACCGCCGCCGCCCGACGGCGTGCCCCCCCACGCCCCGCCACAGGGTTGTACACAATGAAAAAAGCCTTTGTTGGTTTCACACCTTCCCCCCTCTGTAAACATGCAGGCGCATGATATGCAATCCCCCCGTTTGTTCAAAAGTCTTCATCAAAACCAACGTGCGTATTCATCTTGAAAACCATAGAGAAAAGGTACTCTCGTGTTTGCTGAAACGCCTTCTTGCTCATAGAATAACAGAACCCAGCTCTGTCAATAGAAGCATGTAAAGAAAAAATCCTATGGCGAAACAAATTGAGCGTCAGCCTTTACGCCAATTTTCACGCAGTTTGGTTTATCGTATCTGGTTCGGCTATGTCGTTGTCCTGGGAATTGCGATCATTGCGCTGCTTTTTTCCTATTATCGCATCACCCAACAACAAAACCGCATTTTGTCCATCCTCACTGACGCCACCAGCGAACTTGAAGCCGTTACACACCTCAACGAAGATTTTTCTCTCGCAGAAGCGAGTTGGGAACTCTTTCTGACGAGCGAGTCGAATGACGCTCTCGCCCAATTGACCGCGACCCGCGCGGCATTGACCCAAACCTTCAACGATTTGGAAACCGCTTTTGCAGATGAACCTGAGCGGTTCAACACACTCCGGGCGGCACAGGCAGCCTATCAACAATGGGAATCCCTCGTTGTGAGCGCTCTCGAAAATACGGATACGCTCACCGAGGACGATAAACGCACCTTGTTGCGTGAAACCGAAAGGCTCGCGCGCGAGGTCCAAAGCCACATTCAAACGTTGCGTGAAAATGAATTTGAAGAGTTCCAGGCGCTCCAAATCACTTCGCAAACACTCAGCCGTGATGCCGCGCTCATCGTATTGGTCACATTCCTGTTAGGCGCACTCTTTGCCCTCGGCAGCGTTGTCTTCATGATGCGTTCGATTGCGCGCCCTGTTGAGCAATTTATTGCCGCCACGCAGCGTGTCCGCAAAGGGGATTACAGCCCGCTTGCGCTTGCACAAGCGCCGCGCGAATTCCAGGAAGTCGGTGTTGCCTTCAACCAAATGCTGGATTCACTCCGTCAGCGCGAGCAACAACTCAACGCCCTCAACGCGATGTTGCGGCAACGTGTGCGCGAACTGAACACGTTGCTCGATATTAGCCGTTCCATCAGCAGCTCTCTGGATATGGAAGAAGTGTTGCGCCGCATTCTGCGCGACACCGTCAAGAGTTTCCCCAAAGCTCGCAAAGCCATCATCCACCTGGTGGATGAAGAACGCAAAATGCTCGTGCCGGTCGCCCTCTCCGACGAGGAGATTCCGGTCCGCGAAAAACCTACCATGCACATTGGTGAAGGTATCGCCGGACGTGCCGTCCTCGAACGGCGCAGCTTTTGCATCACCGACACGACCAAAGACCCCGCGTTCATTGACTTTGGTTCAGGGGTGCGCTCACTCATGGTCGCGCCGCTCATTATCGAAGACCGCGTTATTGGGGCGCTCAGCATTGATAGCGACCAACCCGGCACATTTACATCCGACCATGAATTGATGCTGCAACTGCTTGCCAGTCGTGTCGCCGCTGCCATTCAAAACGCGCAACTCTACCAGCAAAGTGAAAGTCGCATCCGCGCCCTGACGCGCCTCTATCAAAGCCTCTTGCGACTGGCGGGTGAGCACGACGTTGCGGCGCTCCGCCGCCACATTCTCCAAGAAGCGCTTGACATGCTTCCGGCACGCGCGGCGGCGCTCTTCATCAAGCGCGGGGAACACCTGTTCCTTGCCGAACATATCAACATGCAACGGCATACCAATTTGCACGAAATTTTGCTGCAAGGCGATTTCATTACCTTCGTGCGTGCGATTGGTGCCACAACAGGCCAAGGTCCCATTCAAGGGAAACGCAACGACGGCTCAACCTTCACGATTGAATGCAAACAGTACATCGCCGCGCCACTTGCCTGGGAAAACGAAGTGCGCGCTATCCTTCTGTTGCTCGACCCCGAAAAAGTAGCCAACGACACCGTTCAAATCTTCTCGCTCCTTGCGCAAGAAGCCGCCGCCGCCTACGAAAATGCGCTTCTACTGGCGCAAGAAAAACGACGCATCGAACAACTCACTCTCTTGCACGAAATTGGTCGGCGGCTCTACACCATTCTGGACCTTGACCACCTGCTGACGGAAGTCGTCTTTGCGATTCAACGCGCCTATGGGTACGCCCAGGTCAATATCAACCTGGTCAAGGACGAATACGCCTATCTCGCTGCCACGACTGATACCAGTTTGCTCACGCGCCGCAAAAACCGCCCGCTCAAAGTCGGTTCAGAAGGGATTGTGGGGCACGTTGCCGCTACCGGAAAGCCGCTCATTGTCAACGACGTGCAAAACAGCGCCTTCTACGTGCCCACACTCGAACAGACACGCGCCGAAATGGCGCTCCCCATTTTCAACCGCAGCGGTGAAGTCATCGGCGTGCTCGATTTGCAAGACGCCCGTACCAACGCGTTCGACGAAAGCGATTTGCTCTTGCTTCAAACGCTCACCAATCAGCTGAGCGTTGCCATTGAAAACGCCCAGCTCTTCCGCAAGGTCCAACAACACGCCGAACAGGTCACCCGCCTGTTGGACATTATTCAACACCTGCGCCGCCAACCCGACTTGCCCACACTCTTTGAACAGGTTTGCCGCACGGTCAGCGAAACGCTGGGCTGGAACACGGTGGCGCTCTTCTTGCGGGATGAGGAACGTGGCGTTGTCTTGCCCGCGGCAGCCGTTTCACGCGACCCCGCGCTTGAAAAGCGCATTTTAGGCTTGCCGCCTTCGCCCATCGAAGAATCGTTCTGGCAACACGAAAAGTACCGCATCAGCCAATCCTACTTCATTCGCGCCGAACAACTCAGCCAGGAACAGTTGGAATATCTGCGCGAAACCGACCGCCTCATCTTGCAGGATGAAGTCATCATCCTCAATGAATCTGAAGGGCGTCATCGCTGGCATCCTGCTGACGTGTTGATTATTCCCATCCGCCTGGGCGACCGTATTCTCGGGCATCTCTCAGTTGACGGTCCGGCGGATGGATTGCGCCCAACATGGGAACAAATCCAGGTGCTCGAACTCTTTGCACACCAGGTTGCTACCGCCATCGAGGACGCGCGGCTCATCTCGGAATTGCAAGCGCGCACCGAAGAATTGCAACGCGCCAACGAAGAGCTGGCGCGCGCCTCACGCTTGAAGAGCGAATTCCTCGCCAACATGAGCCACGAATTGCGCACACCGCTCAACTCCATCATCGGGTTCAGCGAAGTGTTGCAGGATGAAGCCTTTGGCGAACTCAACGAGCACCAGCACCGCTACCTGAACAACATTCTGACCAGCGCCCGCCACCTGTTAGACCTCATTAACGATATTCTGGACCTCTCGAAAATTGAAGCCGGGCGCATGGACCTGCATTACGAACTGTTTGACCTGCACGGCGCTATCGAAGAAGTTGTGAGCGTTGTGCAACCACTTGCCGAAAAGAAAGGGCTGGAACTCAAATACACCCTTGACCACGCCCCCGCCCGCATCGTCGCCGACCGTCTGCGCTTCAAACAGGTGCTCTACAATATTGTTTCCAACGCCATCAAATTCACCGAAGAAGGGTCGGTCACCATTTGGGCGTGGGAAGAAAGCGACAGGTTGCGCCTCACGGTCGAAGATACCGGGGTCGGCATTCCCGCCGATAAACTGGATACAATTTTCGAGGCGTTTACCCGCATTGAAGAAGACCGCTATCGCCGCTCAACCGAAGGCACGGGCTTGGGGTTGACCTTGACCCGCCGCCTGGTTGAAATGCATGGTGGGCGTATCTGGATTGAGAGTGAGGAAGGCAAAGGAACGCGCGTGCACATTGAAATGCCGTTGCAAGGGCAAGAACAGGTTGACGAGCGCACCCAGATACTGAATAAAGAGGGTCGTCATGACGCAAGCCAAGAGTGAAAACAAGCCACGCATTCTTGTGGTAGATGACCATCCACACAACGTGGAACTGGTCGAAGCGATGTTGATTCCACAAGGATACCTCATTTTCACAGCATACGATGGCGTTGAAGCCCTGGAAGCCGTCGAAAAACATGATCCCGACCTCATTATCCTGGACATTATGATGCCGAAGATGGACGGCTTCGAGGTCGCTCGGCGTTTGCGCGCTGATGAACAAAGGCGCGCTATCCCCATCCTCATGCTCACCGCTCTGCGCGAAGTGCAAGACAAGGTCAAGGGGCTGGAAGCCGGCGCCGATGATTTTCTCAGCAAGCCGTTCAATCGCGTAGAACTCTTGGCGCGTGTGCGCTCTTTGCTGCGTATCAAGCAACTGCATGATGAATTGCAAGCCAAAAACGCTTTGCTGGAACAGGTTCTGACGCGCTACGTCTCGCGCGAAATCGCCCAGACCATTCTCGAAAACCCGGATGAGAACTTGCGCCTGGGGGGGCGCACATGCGTCATCAGCGTTCTTTTTGCGGATATCCGCGGCTTTACGCACTTTGCCGAACGCCGTGATGCAGCCCTCGTGCTGGACGTACTCAACCGCATTTTCAACGTGCTGACGCCGCTTGTCTTTGAATACGGCGGCACCATGGACAAATACCTCGGCGACGCCATCATGGCATTTTTCGGCGCACCGCTTGCCAGCGAAAACGACGCCGAGCGCGCGATTCGCACGGCATGGGCGATGCAACAAGCGTTCTTGCGCATGCGCGAAGGCGATGAGTTGCTGCAAAAACTTCACATTGGGATTGGTATCGCCACAGGGGAAGCGGTAGTCGGCAACGTAGGCTCAGAGCAAGTGATGGATTACACCGCGATTGGGAACACGCCAAACACCGCCAAACGCCTGCAAGAAATTGCGCATGGCGGTGAGATTTTGATTGACAACGCCACCTATGAGCGAGTCAAAGACCTGGTTGTCGTACGCCCCATTGAACCGATTGTGCTCAAAGGGCATAGTGAACCCATTCGGGCGTACCGTGTGGAAGAAGTCAAAGAGCCTACCCCCGCCTAAACGCAAGTGGGGGACTCTCACGGAATCCCCCACCTAGCACTTTCGCCCTTCATGATGTTGTCGGTGTATCCCCAGACGCTGTTTTCTCACCTCGACGGAATCGACTCAACGCCAACGGGTCTTCGCCCGGCAAAAAGACCTCGTGCACGGTGCCCGTTGTCAAGGTTTGCACAAGCCCTTGCGCCTCGGCGGCTTCGACCAAATCCTTGAATTTGCTGAACGGCTTGCCATCGGGCCCAACAAAACGGCGCTCATCAAAACCGGGGTAGAGCTCCTTCATCAGCACTTTGAGCGTTGCCATCGTACACAGGTTGTTGCGTTTGCGCGCCTCGTGCACAGCTTGCACAAGCAACTGCAACGGGTCCACATCCCCCTGTATCAAGCGGCTTGAACTCGCTTCTGATGGCGTCTCAGCGGTATCGGCTTTGTGCGCGCGACCACGCCGCCCTTTCTCGCTTTTTTCTTTCTTGCCATTGCCTTGTTCACCTGCGTACACAGCCATAGAGAGGTCTTCGCCCGGCAACAACACTTCGTTAACTGTGCCGCTACTTACAATGCGAATCAAGCCCCGCCGTTCACATTCCTTCATGAAGTCCTTGAATTTTTGGAATGAGCGCCCATGGCGGTCTTTCAGTTTGGTGTGGTCGAACTCGCCCAACAATTCCACCAAGAGAAGTTTGATGATGGCAAATGTGGGCACATTCCCCCGTTGGCGCGCCAGTTTGACAGCTTCGGGAACCGCCTCAAAGGGGTCCATTTTCTCACGGGCGGGGCGAATATCATCAGAAAGCTGATGGTAGAACAAAAACTCGTCGGCGCTTTGCGCCAAATGGCTGCTTGCCGTATCGGCAACCCCAATCACGACACACATCTTGCCCTTTTGGCGAATCGCGTGAATCAGCGGGATGAAATCCCGGTCGCCGGTGACGAAGACATACACGTCAATGTTTTCGTGCGTGTAGAGCGTCCGCATGGCGTCAATCACCATGTGGATGTCCACACTATTTTTGATAGCGGTCGCTTTGTGCGGTTCTTGCCCGTAGTAATACGTCGGTACATAAACGGGCTCAATCCCGTTGGCGTAAAGCGCATTAGTCACACGCTGATACCGATACCAATCAGCATACGCTCGCGCAATAATCACACGACCATATTCGGCCGCTTTTTCCATGATGTATTCAAAATTCGGATTTTGCCCATACACTTCACGGACAGAGATATAGACGTTCTCAAAATCAACAAATAACGCAACATCTCGTTGCTCGGTCGGTAAACTCATCATGCCTTACTCCTCATGTGGCGTGCGCTCTTGCAAGCACACTTTTTATTTATGGAATGAGGTGTTGCACCAGGAAGACCAACAGCGGAGCAAAGACGAGCGCGGGAAGAAAGTTGGCGACACGGATACGCTTGATATCCAGCAATCCCAAGCCTATCCCCAAAATCAACACCCCTCCCGTCGCGGTCAGTTCCACAAGCGCGGGGGTGTCCGCCGTCAATGAGCCTGCCAGCGACTGCGCAAAGAGCATCGCCCCCAGCGAAATGCCCCCCTGGTAGATGAGAATGGTGAACACGCTGAGCAAAACGCCCCATCCCATCACAGACGCAAACGCCATCGCGGCAAAACCATCCAGCAGGCCCTTGATGGCCAACAGTTCAAAGTTTCCCGTCAACCCATCTTGCAACGCTCCCAACACGGTCATCGGTCCTACACAAAAAACGAGGCTCGCTGTCACAAACCCTTCACTCACGCGCGATGTCGCCTGATTGTCGGGATGCACAAGGCGCTGCTGAAACCAGTCGCCCAATGCCTCCAAACGGTCATCAAGCCGCCACCACTCGCCAACAACACCGCCCAACAACACGCTGAAAATGACCACGAGCACATTTTGCGTAGTCAAAGCCATTTGCATTCCAACAACGAGCGTCGCCAATCCCAAACCATGCATGACCGTGTGGCGCGTCTTTTCCGGCAAACGGTTGCCAAACAGCAAGCCAATTGTGCCACCCACAAGAACCGTTATGGCGTTGATGAGTGTTCCCAACATACGTTTTCTACTAGCACAAATAGGTTTGTTGCTCAGATTGGCACTTTCCGTTTGCCCAAGGTGATGCAACACCAGTGGAAAGTATAGCACAAGACAAACGCACGTATCAATCGGGGCGCCTTCATCAGGCAAGCCCCCGTCTATTTGTCGTCCTGCACCACAAATTGATGGACTTCGAGAGCATTATCGGGCGTCCCCGCAGGTACGCGCTGCCCTGTTTGCGCATCATACAAGCCCACAATGAGCCGATACCGCCCCGCCGGCAGGTCGGCAGGCAGTGCAATGATATGCGGATCTTGAATGCGCTCACCCGGCTGCCAATCCACAGTTGGCCGTAGCCCAACAGCCGGCTGGCTATCATGTTGCGCCACCAGTTGCCCCGCTTCGTTCAGCACCTGCGTAAAGACAGTCAGCGGCACATCCGTTGCGCCGCCTGCCTGCCATGTCAACGTCACGGTATAGGGCTGCCCCGCGGTGACATACTCGTCTGCCGGCACTTGCACGCGCACCAACTCAGTGGGGACAGGCGTGGTTTCAAAACGGTGCGGCAACGCCACTTCGGCATCCGCCCATCGCGCTGGTGGGTGTTGTGTCAACCAAACCGCCCCCTCCGGGCGATACCCCACATCACCGGCAAAAACAGTTGGCGAAAGCGCCTGCTCACCCTGCCGCACCTGCACAGCGACGCCGAACGGCTCCGGCACAGGCCAAGGCAACATGCGCGTGCGCACCGTCTCGCCTTCTTTCCACATCACAGGCGGATACCAAATCGTTTCCACCATGGGGCGCAACGAGGTGTCTTCCAACACAGACCCCGTCCGCAGGTCAAAATAAAAGGGCCAGAGGTGCGTATCCGCCGAGGCAGGCCCCACACGTTGCCAGTACAGGGTGAGACGCCACCCTTTGCGTTCTTCGGTCAAGGTGTACCCCACCAGACGCACGGCATTCCCAAACTGCACATCAACGGGCACGGCGGCTCCATCGGGCGTGGTGCGGGCAAAGGTGTAAAATTCATCCGGGAAGGTTTTACGCGATGCGCCACGCCGCAACAAAAGCCACCCATCTTCAGCGGCTTCAATCCCCCACTCGCCCGCCAGCATCTCTTGCACCGTGCGATACAGATCATTGGGATGTTGCAAAAGCAGCGGGATGGTGACATCAATCAACACATAGTCGGCATCGCGCACGTCAGGGAACTGGTAGATACGCTCGCGCTGGCTCACGTGTGGATTGAGCCGCCATTGCGCCGAGACCGCGGCATCGGGGGGGATACGCGCGATGATACGCTCGCCAATGCGGTGATGTTCGGTCACGCGCGGCCACTCGAACCAGCGCGCAAGCGGCGTTGCACCATCCTGCCGGTGCGCCCACATCAGCAATGGGAGCGCCAGAAGCACGCCCACACGCGCCACATGCTGTGGTGAGCCGCCGCGCGCGCGCCACCAGTGCGCCAGCCGCGCCAATCCCACAATACTCGCGGCAAAGACAAAGGGGGTGATAGGCGCAGGATAGTGAAAGCCAACCGGCGTGCGCATGGGTTCGGACGAACTGAGCAAGTTGACGGCAAATGAAGGCGCGGCAATCAGCAGCACCTCGGGGGCAAGCAAAGCCAGAAAGCCCAGCGGCGCCAGAATCGTGGCGAGATACCTGATTGCCCCGCCTTCCAGCGCCCGCATGATGATGCGCTGCGGTGCAGTCAGCGCCGTTTTCACCAACCCCCAAAAGCCATCCCCCAACCCTTCGTAGTAGGAAAGAAAAACATGCTCGCCTTTGGGGCTAAAATAAGCCGTCACCACTTCGATGGCGAAAAGCGACCAGCCCGCCCCCGCCAGCATGGTCACCAACCCCAGACGACGCCGCCCTTGCACGAAAAAGGCATACGCGCCCATGAGCGCCACCAGGAAGCCGATTTCTTCCTTGGTCATGGCGGCGAGGAATGCCGCCAGAGCGAAGAGGCGCACGCGCCCTTCATCCAGCCAATTGAAGGCGAACAAAAGCAAACTGGACGCCAACGCCACTGCGTGAAAGTCAAACAGCACGACCCCTTCCAGCGGTGGGTACAAGACCCACGCCAGTGGGAAGAAAAGCGCCGCCCAGTCGTCTTGCAAGCGCCGTCTTGCCAGCCAGTAGGCGGGCAATGCCCCCGCCATCACGACAGTCGCCTGCACAATCAACAGCATGCGCGGGTCGCTCCACAGCCAATAGAGGGGCGCAATCAGGAAAAGAATCGGCTCTACATGGTGCGCAAGCCGAATGTCTACACCGGGAATGTTCGTGAGACGCAGCGGGCGACCATGCGCCGTGTTCCAAACCGCCTGGTCGTAGTTCCCAAGGTCAAAGGCTGTGGTCAGAAAGGCGTTATGGCGTTGAACGGTCAACGCCACAAAAAAAAGCAGACCGGCGACAGTGATCAACCAAGCGATATACTCAGGAAGAGAGCGACGCTGCATGATACGAGGCATAGTTACACATCGTCAGCCAGGTTGAGATATTCGAGGCGTCCATCTACGGGGTTCCACATCAAGGCGGCGCGGCCTTCCAGCAACGCCAAAAGTGATTCACCGACCACTTCACGCCGCCATCCCTGCAAAAGCGGCAAACCGGTACGCGCTTCCGGTTCAGAGGCGAGCAAGTGTTCCAGGTCTTCACGTGTCGCCAATGTGTCCGGGGCGACGTTGGCTTCGCGGGCGCGCACCTGCACCCACGCCAACAAGACATCGACAAACTCATGTTCCGATTGGGTGAGTGCGCGGCGTTTTTTCGGCCGTTTCGCGTTTTTTTCATGCTCAGCAGATACCAGAGCGTCGAGCAACTCGGGCCCATACTGTTCAAGAAGCCAATCGGGGATGTCGTGAACGTCGGCTAATTCCTGCAACGAGGACGGTCGCCGTCGCGCCAGATACAGCAACGTCTGATCGCGGAGCACGAAAGGCAACGCCATATCGTGTTCGCGGGCAATGCGCTCGCGCAAAGCCGCCAATGCCCGCAAAGCCGCCTGCTCGGTACGGCGCAAGCGTGAAGCGCCCTTGAACGAACGCCACACATCATCGGGCGCATGCGGGGCAAAGTTGTGCGGTTCGCTCACGCGCTCCATCTCTTCCCAAAACCAGCCGATGCGCTGCATGGCGTCGAGGCGGCGCGCCAATTCGTCCCACAAGGGCAGCAGATAGCGCACATCATCCAGTGCATACTCAATTTGATGCGGGGACAATGGGCGGTGCGACCAGTTTGTCAGCGTTTGCGCCTTCTTCAACTCGATACCCAGCACCTGCCGCACCAGATTGGCGTACCCCACCTGCGCCCCAATTCCCACGATGGAGGCGGCCACTTGCGTATCGGCGAGTGGGCGGGGCACACGTTGCAGCAGGTCGTACAGAATTTCGAGGTCCTGGCGGGCGGCGTGCATGACTTTGAGCACGCGGTCATCCAGCAAACACTCAGCCAAGCGCCCAAGCGATTGCAACGCGCGGTAATCAAGCACCGCCAGCAGGTCATCCGTGGCCAATTGGATGATTTCCAGGCGCGGGCGATACTGCCGGTCGCGCACAAATTCGGTATCCAGCGCAAGGCGCGTCGCCCCTTCAAGATGGCGGTCAAGTTCGGCTAAGGCTTCGGGCGTATCCACCCAAAGCACCGGCAATGTTTTGATGACGACATTCGGACGACGTGGTTTCATTGTTGCTCGACTTTGTTTGCCTCAGACTGGTTCACCAAAGAAGAATCGCTTGCTTTCATAGACAACAGGCGCGCCGCGCAGGATTGTAATGCCCACAGTCAGGATGACAAGCCCGGTGAGCACCAGTTGCAAAGGCGCTAACCAGGCGGCTTCGGGTTGCCAGGCTTGCAATGCCAGGAACAGCGCCAGGGCTGCAAAGACAAAGGCTTTCATGAAGCCGTAGAACGCTCGCATGGGACGCCCGCTCACCAGCCAGCGCGCCCAGGGCGTTTTCATCATTTCAAACGCCGTTTCGCCCTTGGCAAGCGCATACGCCCGAATGGCGTCCGTAATGATGCCGCGGCTGATCACGATGAGCGGAATCAGCACATGAACCAGCCCCAAATCCATGTACACAATCCAGAAGACATTTTCAACCACGCGGTCAATGGCGATATCCATGACGGCGCCGAGGTCGCTCACTTCGCCCCGTTTGCGCGCCACCCAGCCATCCACACCGTCAAGCGCAATCAAGAACAGAATCAACACGAATGCGACCACGCGCGGCGCCACACCATGCACATACAACAGCGCGCACGCCACAGCAAGAAAAATCAAGCGGCTGAGTGTGATGGCATTCGCAACCATGCACATCCTCCCTCGTTATTCGCGATAGAGCGGCGAGACAATGCTGATAATTTTGCGGTGTGCACGCCCATTGCTGGCCACCACGCCGTAGCGGTTTTTCACCACATCGGCGCTGTACACCAGCGGGCGACCATGGCAATCGGTCATGACGCCACCCGCGGCGGTCAACACGGCTTCGGGGGCGGCGGTATCCCACAACTTGGTGTGCGGGCTTGGGTGAATGTACACCTCTGCGCGCTGTTCCAGCAAGGCGGCGACCTTCATCCCCACACTGCCAATGCGCGCCACGTCGGTAATCCCCAGGCGCTTCAACATTTCGTCAGTGATGCCCTCGCCATGCGAGCGGCTCACCACAGCGCGGAACGTCGCGAGGTCGCTCCGTTCACTCACACGGAGCGGCGTCGTCGCTCCTTCATGCTCCAACCATGCCCCTTCCCCCACAATGCCGTAGTAGAGGCGATCGCTACTTGGTTGATAGACCACTCCCATTTGGGGGCGTCCATCCACCACCAGCCCGATTTGCACAACGAATTGGTCAATGCCTTCCAGGTATTCGCGTGTGCCGTCAAGCGGGTCAATCACCCAGACACGGCGATGCGTGTGGGCGCGCATGGTGTCAGGCGATTCTTCGGCGAGAATACCATCTTCAGGAAAATGCGAATGCAATGCCTCAACAAGCAAACGGTTACTTGCACGGTCGGCTTCGCTTTGGGGTGAATTGCCGCCTTTGTCAATCACAGCGCCGACATTGTCACGGTACTGCAAAAGCAAAGCGCCGGCTTCACGGGCGAGTTGCCGTGCGATATCCAGTTCGCGTTCGTATGCCATACGTCATCCTTTCACCATTTCGATTGATTGAGGCAAAACCAGCAGGCATGATAGCATAGGTTAGCGAGAGTGCCAGAGCCCATGACGTTTTTCCTATTTGACACCCACGCTTTCCATTTTTATACTTGGGCGGCTTGTTAGCCTTTTTGTCAACCGCGTTCTTTCCTCGCTTCGGCGGGGGGAACGCTTTTTTCTGTACTGTAGGGGGGTGAGACGCCGAGACCGCCTTCACACTGCAGCGGTCAGAGCCAAAAGGACCAAAAAACACACCTTGTCTCCGGGGTTTGCCTGAGGCTTTGTGCTGATGAGCAGCCAGGAGGCCCATCACAAGTGAATACGGTCCTCCCCCTCGGTCGTTAGGCCTGGGGTGTCCCTTGGGGGCACGAGCAACCATTTTACGCATAAAGGAGGCTCGTTATGACGATTGAGAAGGTGCATGCTTCTCTGGGGGAACTTCTGGGGGCGACCGAGAGGATCGTCCTGGGCAAACACCTGATTGTCGAACTCTGGTCACGTTCTCCTGAACTCTTGAACGACGTTGAACATATTCGCGAAAGTATGCTGGCCGCTGCGGAAGGCGGCGAATTGACGGTTCTCAACATCGCCATGCATGCTTTTGCCCCGCATGGTGTCACCGGCGTGATGCTGCTGGCGGAATCCCACCTTTCCATCCACACCTGGCCGGAATACGGCTACGCCGCCGTGGACGTCTTCACGTGTGGCGGTTTACCCTACAAAGCGCTTGAAATTCTCTCGGAGCGACTCGATGCCGAACGCACACAAATCGTCGAACTGGATCGCGGCGTCCTGTGATCGCACCCACCCCACGTTCGTTGTCCTGACGGGGATTGAACGTTGGGTGGTGCGCACACAATCGCCTTATCAAGAAGTGGTCATTGCCGACCTGTGGAAAGGTGGGCGCGCGCTCTTCCTGGACGCCAATATCCAAATTTACGAAGGCGACGAATTCATCTACCACGAGCGCCTGGTATTGCCGGCCTTGCTAGCGCATCCTTCGCCCCGTCGCGTCCTGATTTTAGGCGGCGGCGATGGGCTTGCCTTGCGCGAAGTACTCCGCGACCAACGTGTTGAAGAAGTGGTCATGGTCGAACTGGACCAGGTGGTGCTGGACGCTTGCAAAGAACACCTCGCCCACATCCACCAGGGCAGTTTCGACCATCCCAAAGCCACCATCATCATTGGCGATGCGCGCAACTTCTTGCGTGAAACAGGCCAGCAGTTCGATGTCGCTATCGTTGACCTTGTAGACCCCTACGAGTTGGAAGGGATGGCGCTCTATGAGGAAGTGATTGGGTTGGTGAAGCGAGTGCTTGCGCCGGGCGGCATTGTCGCCACTCATGGGGAAACGATTCACGCCCCCAACTTCTACGCACTACAAGTGCGCGTTTTGCTGGATCGGCATTTTCGCCATACAGCGCTCCACGCCGCCCATATCCACTCGTTCGCCGGCTCATACGGTTTCATTCTCGCGTCAGACGAAGTGGACTTTGCACACATTCCAACAGAAGTATGGGAAGCACGCACGACGTTTCTCAATGGCGGTTTGCGCGCCCTACGCCCCAATCTGTTTCCGCAAGAGTTGACATTGCCACCTTATCTGGAAGAAGCATACCAACGCTTCCGCGTACACGGGGCTTTCGTCCCGCCAGAGGAACCACCTGACACGTATTGGTGGGAAGAAAACGTTCCTCTTCCCTGACCATTTTCCTATTTCGCCTGTGTCACTATGCAGTACACTCAAGCCCGCTTCGGCGGGCTTGTTGTTTTTGTCCCAAAGAAGTGCTGGAAAATAAAGCGCACAAAACAACAGAGGAAAGAGCAGATGCGTAAGCGGTTCATTTTGGTGATTGGGTGCATTGTTTTTTGCAGTCTCATCTGGTTTCTCAATCTCCCTGCAAAACCAGCGGTACACGCCACAACCACAAATAACAAGTACGTCTACTTGCCAGCCATTGTAAAAGCTCCACCCCCAACACCAACACCGACACCAACCCCCGATCCCTGCGAACCAATCTCCGGCGTGTCTTACACTGCATTCACGATTGAAGGGTCACCTACCGACCGCCCAGCCACCCAACACGCTGACATCAACCTGGCATTGCGCGGCTACGAACCAACTAATGCGTTCCGCGGGCTTGTTGATTATGGCGGCGGATACGACCCCAACGCCCCTCAACTCTATGGGCTGTTCGGCGACCAACGCACGCCCACCTTCACCCAACAATACCGCGTTTACGATTGGGATTGGGGATGCAATTGTCGGGGGAATTTGCTCACAACCTGGTCTGTGACGCTGAGCGGTATGCAAACAACGCCTCTGGAAGTGATTCGCGTTCCCGACAGCGGCTACAACATCGGATATGGGTATGACGCCCTTGTGCTTTACGCAACGCGCGAGCGCATAACGCTCAAATACACCCGCGAAGATAACGTGGTGCATGGGTATACGGTGCATATCGAGAACATCTGTGTGGAACCGTCACTGCTGGCGTTGTACGAACAATGGAACACCGCCGGGCGTACATCGTTGCCGGCGGTGATGGGCGGCCAACCCATCGGGCGCGCCCGCGGTTCGGAAATTCGCGTTGCCATTCGCGATAACGGCACATTCATGGACCCCCGCTCGCGGAAGGATTGGTGGCGCGGGCGCTAGCGCCCACCTGCGCCCACGCGACACACAAAGACCTGGCAGACGTTGAAAGCCTGCCAGGTCTTTTCATGCAGCCGGTACGCTGTCAGTGGAGCAGCGCCTCGGCGAGCGCCGCCAGCCCGTCCACATCGTCCAGACCGAGCCATTGGAGCATGACACGCTGGACACCCACGGTGTCCAACGCGGCAATTTGCTCGCGCACTTCCGACGGCATGCCCACAATCAGCCCGCGCGCCCGCAACTCGTCAGCCGGTGGACGCCCTTCCAACTTGCGCGCCAGTTCGGTTGCATCACGCCCGAAGATGAGCCCCGTCATCAATGAGCGGCGCACGTCGCTGGGACGCCGACCTTCTGCACGCAGCAACTCATCCAGCCGCGCATTCAATTCGGCAATGCGTGCAGGCGGAATGAACACGGCGTTCCACTCATCTGCGTAGCGCGCCACCAGCGGCAACGTCCGCCGCGGGCCGTTGCCGCCAATCAGCACAGGCGGTCCCCCCGGTCGGTGCGGGCGCGGCAAGAGAATGGCATCCTGCAAGTGGTAGTAACGCCCATAAAACGTGACGCGCTCCTCAGAGCGCAGCAGGCGGGTGATGACTTCCAACCCTTCTTCAAAACGGGCGAACCGTTCACGCACCGAAAGCAAATCAAAGCCGAACATGGCATGCTCGCGCTCTTGCCAGCCAGCCCCCACACCAAGCACCAGCCGCCCGCCTGACAAATCGTCCACATCTTTCGCCATGCGGGCTGTAAAGACGGGATGGCGGAACGAAACCGGCGTGACCAGGGGACCAAACTCGATACGCGAGGTGTGGCTCGCCAGCCAGGTCAACGAGACCCACAGTTCCAGCGAGTCTTTGTCGGGTGGGTTGGCGTTGGTGAAGTGGTCGGAGCGATAGAGCCCTACAAAGCCCAAATCTTCCACGGCATGGGCAATGCGCTTCCAGCGCTCCCAATTGAGGCCATTTTGCCCTTCAATCATGATGGCAATCTCAGGCATTGTGCGCTCCTTTGTGCGATTGGTTTAGCCGATTGAATGGGGTTCACCAGGTGCGGGTTCCACATTCAGGCGACCATGCGTCAATTCCCGCACGGCTTCGATGAAAGCATCCGCCTGTTCTTCGGGGACATCCAGCGCCAGGCGAACGTGCTCGGTGTACGTTTCTTCGCGCACATCCGCTTCAAACGAGGGCAAAAGCCGCTGAACAGGCGTCAGGAAGGAATAATCGAACGTGAGCACCAGACGCCGCCGTGGGACTTTTTCAACCAGCGGCAACGTTTCCAACGCCAATTTGACGCCGCCGCTGTACGCCCGCACCAGCCCCCCTTTGCCCAGTTTGATACCGCCGTAGTAGCGCGTGACAACCGCCACAATCTCCCCGACGCCGCTATGCAACAGCACCGTCAGCATGGGACGCCCCGCCGTGCCGTGCGGTTCGCCATCGTCGCTCATGCCGACCTGCGCCGTGGAGCCCGGCGGTCCAACCACATACGCCCAGCAGTTGTGTGTGGCGTCGGCGAATTCCTCGCGCACGTGTGCAATGAACGCGCGGGCGGCTTCCACAGTTGGGGCATGCCCTATCGTGGTGATAAAACGACTGCGGTTGATGATTTCTTCAACACGGTGAACACCGGCGGGAATCGGGTAGCGTTCGCTCATTGTGCATCCCCTGTGCCACGGTTCCGTTGAGTGCGCCATACATGCACGCGCCGCTTCCCCACCCACAACGCATCCGACAGCGGTCGCCCCGTGCCGCCGCGCCGCACGAGGATGATCTCCCCCATGATGGCAACCGCAATCTCCGCGGGCGTTTCAGCGCCAATATCCAGCCCGATGGGCGCATACACGCGCGAGAGTTGCTCATCCGTCAGGTGGTGGGTGGTTTTCAGCAACGCAAACACGCCCTGAATGCGCCGCCGCGAACCAATCATGCCGATATAGGCGAGCGGGGCATCGAGAATGCGCAAGAGCACATCAACATCATGCTGGTGCCCGCGCGTCACCAGCACCACGTAGGTATCGCGGTCCAGCGGAACATGGGCGGGAAGGTCATCGAACGGGATGGCAAGCACCTCGTCGGCGGTAGGAAAGCGGTCGGGACGAGCGTAGGCGGGGCGGTCGTCCACCACGATGACGCGAAAATCGCACAGCGCCCCCACCTGTGCCAGCGGTTGCGCAATGTGCCCCGCGCCGACGATGAGAAGCGTGGGCGGTCGCCCAATCACTTCCATGAACACCTGGACGGTGGTGGTTGCATCCAGCGCGTAGGTCTGCGTGGTGTGCCGCCGCTGTTCAATCGCTATGCGGGCATCGCGCACAACCTGCGCCCAGACCGCTTCGGGTAGCCCAAGTGCGCCCAACGGGTCGCCCTGCAACCACACCAGCGCCTGCCGCCCGACAAGCGGCTCTGGTCCAGCAATGAGCACCACACGCGCCACCGGCTCGCGCCGCTGGATTGCCGCATAGAGCGCACGGCGCAGGTCGTCCTCAGGCATGGTCGGGCTCCTGCGGCGGCCAGGGTTCGATGAAGACATCCATCACGCCCCCACACACCCCCAACGACTGCATGGTCACATCATCGGTCAGGTCAATTTCGATCAAGCGCGGGCGTCGCGTGTGAATGACATCCATGCCGGCGCGAATGACATCGGCTTCGCCGCATCCGCCCCCGACTGTGCCGTAATGCTGCCCGTAGGGGTGAATGACCATCTTGGCGCCGACTTCGCGGGGTACGGAACCGCGCACACGTACCACCGTTGCCACAGCCAGCGGCACCCCTTCGCGCTCCATTTCGGCTAATTTGGCGTAAAACTCATCCATCGCGTACCTGCTTTCACGGCGTACACACCAGCATCTCGATCAACCGCCGCGCAATGGGGGCGGCGACATCGCCCCCCAACCCGCCGTTTTCCACAAGCACAGTGACGGCATAGCGCGGTTGCTCCGCAGGGGCAAAGGCGGTAAACCAGGCATGCGGCGCGAGCGTTCCCCCCAACTGCGCTGTGCCCGTCTTGCCGCCAATCGCGGTGCAAGCCGGCGCACCGGCGCGCGCGTAGCCGTCGCGCGCTGCAACGACCATCGCCTCGCGCACCTGCTCCGCAACACGGCGGCTGACGGCGCGCTTCCAGGTCATGGGGCGAATGGTTTGCAGGGTGTCGCCGTCGGCGGTGCGAATAGCCTGCACCAGGCGCGGGCGCGGCAACTGCCCATCACGCGCAACCGCCGCTGTGATGAGGTTGACATGCAAGGGCGTCATCTGCACCTGCCCCTGCCCAAACGCGGTACTCGCCAGCCCCACATCGTCCAGCAGAAAATCATCGCGCCCCAGGCGGCTCGCTTCGGCTTCAATCGCAATGGGGGGCGGTTCCCCAAACCCAAACGCGCGTGCGGCTTCACGCATGGCATCCGCCCCCAGGCGCAAGCCCAATTGGGCAAACACCACATTGCTGCTGTACGCCAGGGCGTGCGCCGTATCGAATTCGTCTTGCGGCGGCTCTTCAAAATCGCGAATGGGAAAGCCATTCACGAAGAAAATGCCGTTGGGGTCTTGCCAGCGTTCATCGAGCGAGGTTTTGCCTTTCGCCAACGCCCCCGCCAACGTCACAATTTTGAAGACCGAGCCAGGCGTGTAGAGCCCCTGTGTGGCGCGGTTGAGCAGTGGATTGGCGGGGCTTTGTTGCAAAGCCTCGGCGTCATCCTCAAAGGTGTTGGGGTCGTAGGTGGGCAGACTCACCAGCGCGAGAATGTCGCCCGTCTCCACATTGCTGACCACCACCGCGCCGCGCCGCTCGCCCAGCAAGCGCACCGCTTCGGCTTGCAGGGCGGGGTCTACGGTGAGCACCAGGTCGTACCCGCGCACGGGGCGGTGGAGCAGGTTGTCGAGCAGTTGGGTGAACGGTTCGCCTTTGCGCCCCGCCAGCCACTCATCGTAAGCGGCTTCCAGCCCGCTGTTGCCGTAGCGCAAACTCCACACGCCGGTAATGGGGGCGAGCGCAGGCATGTGGTACATGCGCTGCGCCAGCCCCTCTTCGTCGAATGTGGTTTCCACCAGCACGGTTTCGCCGTCACGCGCCAGCATAGCGCCACGCGCCACACGCCGCTCACGTTCCAAACGGCGCAAATTGTCGTTGCGCGCGTTAAGGTCGTCGGCGCGCACAACCGCCCAATAGCCCGTCGTCAACGCCACGGCGAAGAAGGCGGTCAGGAAAAAGAGCGTCAGTTTTTGCAACGCATCGAGCGAACGCATGGCGCTTCTCACAAGGTTGGTTAGCCTTCCAGCAACAACCGTTCGGGGTTTTCGATCATCTCTTTCACATGCACCAGGAATTGCACGGCTTCGCGCCCGTCCACAATGCGGTGGTCATAACTGAGCGCGAGGTACATCATCGGGCGAATGACAATTTCGCCATTGCGCACCACAGGACGCTCTTCAATGCGGTGCATGCCCAAAATGCCGACTTGCGGCGGGTTGAGAATCGGCGTTGAGAGCAGCGAGCCGAACACGCCCCCATTGGTGATGGTGAACGTGCCGCCTTGCAATTCTTCAAGCGTCAGGGTGCCTTCGTTGGCTTTCTTCGCAAATTCGCGGATTTTGGCTTCGATTTCGTAGAAGGTCAGGCGGTCGGCGTCGCGCAGGACAGGCACCACCAGCCCCCCTTCCGCGCCAACGGCAATGCCGATGTCGTAGTAGTACTTCACCACGATTTCATCGCCCTGAATTTCGGCATTGAGCAAGGGGAAGGCTTTGAGGGCGCTCACCACGGCTTTGGTGAAGAAGGACATGAAGCCCAGACGCACGCCGTATTTTTCCTGGAAGTGCTCCTTGTAGCGGTTGCGCAGTTCAATAACGGCGCTCATGTCCACGTCGTTGAAGGTGGTGAGCATGGCGGTGTTCTGCTTGGCTTCCAGCAAGCGGCGCGCAATGGTCTGGCGGCGGCGCGACATGCGGATACGCTCTTCGCGACGCCCAGGCTGTACCAGCGGCGGCGCAACAGGGGCAGGCGCGGGTGCGGGCGGCGGGGTTGGCTTGGGTTCGGGTGTGGGCGCGGTGCGCTGCTGCGAGGCGGCGAGCACGTCTTCTTTGGTAATGCGCCCAGAGGGTCCACTGCCCTGCACCTGCCGCAAGTCAACGCCGGTTTCTTCCGCCAAACGGCGCGCCACGGGTGTGGCTTTGATGTCTTCAGCGGGTGAAGAGGCCGGTTGGGACGCCGGCGGCGGCGCGGCGGCTTCGCGCGGGGCGGGTTCGGGTGCGGCGGTTGCCGCGGCTGTGGCGTCGGTTTCCAGATAAGCGAGGATGTCGCCCGGCGCCACGTCGTCGCCTTCATGGCGTACAATGCTCACCAGCACGCCGTCCTGCTCGGCGGCGACTTCGACGTTGATTTTATCGGTTTCGAGTTCGGCGAGCACCTCGCCCGCTTTGACAGGTTCGCCCTCTTTTTTGAGCCACCGCCCGACGGTGGCTTCGACAACGGATTCGCCAAGTTGTGGGGCTCGGATTTCGAGTTTCATCGGTTCACCTCGGTTCACACCTTCTCACAGTTGGACTTGGGTTCGCGCTCATTGCAATGCTTCGGCGACAATACGCGCCTGTTCACGGGCGTGCCATTCGGGCGCGCCTTCGGCGGGGCTTGCCCAGCGTGGGCGTCCCACGTAGCAAAGCGGCAAGCCATCGGGCAAGACTCGTTCGGTCAGGCGGGGGAACATGTATTCCCACGCGCCCATGTTTTGCGGTTCTTCCTGCACCCAGCAAACTTCTTCCACGTTGGGGTATGCCGCCAGCACGTCGCGCAATTCTTCTTCGGGGAAGGGGTAGAGTTGCTCGACGCGCACCACGGCTACGTGTTCGGCGGTTTTGTACTGCTCCGCCCCCACCAGGTCAACGTAGATATGCCCACTGCACAACACCAGGCGGCGCACACGCTCCGCCCGCTGCAAAGCGGCTTCATCCTGAATGACGGTTTGGAACGTGCCCTGCGCCAGGTCGGAGACGTGCGAACGCGCCAACGGGTGGCGCAACAGGCTCTTGGGCGTCATCACGATGAGCGGGCGCGGGTCAAGGTGAAGCAATTTCGCCTGACGGCGCAACAGGTGGAAGTATTGGGCGGCGGTGGTGCAGTTGGCAATGCGCACATTGCCTTGCGCGGCTTGTTGCAGGAAGCGTTCCAGGCGTGCGCTGGAATGCTCAGGACCGGCGCCCTCGTAGCCATGCGGCAACAGCATGACGAGGGCGGGCGTCTGGTGCCATTTGACTTTGGCGGACATGATGAACTGGTCAATGATGACCTGCGCCACGTTGACAAAATCGCCGTATTGCGCTTCCCACAACACCAGCGCATCGGGGGCTTGCACGTCGTAGCCGTATTCAAAGCCCAGCACACCCGCTTCTGAAAGGGGGCTGTTGTAGACCTCGAAAGCGGCTTTGGCGTGCGGGAACGCCTGTATGGGCGTATAGCGCCGCCCCGTCTCCTGGTCGTGCCAGACCAGGTGGCGCTGGCTGAACGTCCCGCGCTCGCTATCCTGCCCCGTCAGGCGAATGGGCGTGCCGTCCGCCAGGATTGTGGCGAACGCGAGCGTTTCGGCATGCGCCCATTCCACCATGCCGTCGCCGTCCGGTTCCAACGCCTGGCGCCAGCGTTCAACGATACGCGCCAGGCGCGGATGAATGTTGAAGCCCTCGGGCACGGTGAAGAGGGCGCGGTTGATGTCGCGCAGGGTTTCCAGCGGAACAGTCGTATCCAGCGGACCAAAACGCCCCGGTTTGACAGGTTCGGGCACGTCGTGCTTGATGTCGCGCTCGCGAATGGTATTCCAGATGGATTGCAGGCGCTCCATGTGGGCTTGTTCGAGCGCGTCGGCGTCTTCCTGCGTCAACGTGCCATGCGCCACCATGTGCTGCACCCAGAGCGTGCGCACGGTGGGGTGGTTTTTGATTTTCTTGTAGAGCAGGGGCTGTGTAAACGTGGGGTCGTCGCCTTCGTTGTGCCCCCAGCGGCGATAGCCGATGAGGTCAATCACAAAATCTTTGCGGAACTGGCGGCGATACGCCATCGCCAGCCGTACCGCCGTGAGACAGGCGAGCGGGTCATCGGCGTTGACGTGCACAATGGGCATCTTGAACCCTTTGGCGAGGTCGCTCGCGAACAGGGTGGAGCGCCCCATGTGGGGGTCGGTGGTGAAGCCCACCTGGTTGTTGGCGATGATGTGCACCGTGCCCCCCACCCAATAGCCCGTCAGGCGGGAGAGGTTGAGCGTTTCGGCGCTGATGCCTTCGCCGATAAACGCAGCGTCCCCGTGAATGAGCACCGGCAAGGCACGCACAGGGTAGAGCGACGGGCGACCAGGCTCGCCGCGTTCGGTCTGTTCGGCGCGCGCCATGCCCAACACCACGGGGTTGACAAATTCGAGGTGGCTGGGGTTCGGCGCCAGCGTGACTTGCAGGTCAACAGTTTCACCCCCATCCAACGCACGGCGCGCCCCCAGGTGATACTTCACGTCGCCTGTGTAGCCTTCTTCTGCGGCTTCAATCGCCGAGGCGGGCAAGGGATCCGAGCCGTAGAATTCGGTCAAAATCTCTTCGTAGGGCTTGTTGAGGTTGTGCGCCAACACGTTCAAGCGCCCACGGTGCGCCATACCCAGCACAATGTGGCGATAGCCGCTTTCCGCAGCCGTGCCGATGATTTCATCCAACATCGGCACGAGCATATCCAACCCTTCGATGGAAAAGCGCGTGCGCCCTGGGAACGTGCGGTGCAAAAAGCGCTCGAACACTTCCACCTGCGTCAGCCGTTCCAGCAACGCCCGCTCGTTGATGGGGTCGTGTTCGGGCGTAAAGCGTCCTTCCTCGACAACGGCGCGCAACCATTCACGCTCTTCGGGCACGTGGATATGCTCGAAATCGTAGCCGATGGTGCCACAGTAGATGGCGCGCAAGGCTTCGATGGCTTCCAGCATCGTTGTGGTGCGCTGGGCGATGGGACCGCCCGCAATGTCGGACGGCAAATGCGCGAGGTCGTCTTCGGTGAGGTTGTAGGTGGCGAGTTCCAGGGCGGGGTCGCCCGGCGGTTCACTGCCCAGCGGGTCGAGCCGTGCCGCCAACAAGCCGAATTGGCGAATGGCGTTGGCAAGTTCGTGGGCGGCGACGATTTTGCGGCGCAACTCCGCCGGCGGGGTGGCCGTTTCAGGCGCGGCAACACGCCCCACGGCAGCGGCGGGCGCCCAATAGCGGAAAAACTGCTGCCATTCGGGCGGAACACTGCCCGGTTCATGCAGATAGCGTTCGTACAGTTCTACAATGTAGGCTTCATTTGGACCTGTAAGTGAGGGGATTGTCACTTGTGGTTCCATAGGTTTCTTTCAATCTCTCCACACATCATCGGTTCAACATTGAAAATGGCTCGACAGAGCGAGCCACGTTTGAATATGCGCACAGGGCACTCTAACTATACCCCAATTTGGGGTTGTGTAAAACCTTGTTTTTCGCGCCGTGCGCCATGGTGGTGCCAAAAAAAATAGGACTAAAATATGACCAAAAGGGGATAGACGCGCGCCCGCATATGGTGTAGGATGGCGGCGTAGAGTTGAAGAAAGGAGCGAACCATGCGCCCATTCCGCTTGAGCCTGTTCATCACGCTTGCGTTAGCGATTGCCCTGCCCTTCGCCATGCGCGCCGTCAACATGAGCACTGCGTCCCCCACGGGCGTTGTGGCGCACGCCAACCCGCTCTCCACCTATCCCGGTCCCTACCCTGAACCCAACCCCTGTGCGCCAGCCACGCCAACGCCCTACCCGTACCCTGTGGCGGCGCAAGCCACACCAACCGCCCACACCGCGCCGCAACCCTACCCCTATCCCGAACCAACGGCGACGCCCACTCCCACACCGACACCCACGCCCGCTACGTGCAACGTTTACGTCCCCTACGTCGAGCGGTAGCAAGAGCGCCCCGCCCACAACAGCGGTGCGTTTTGGTGTTTCAGCCTACCCAAACAGCGAATCCCCGCCATTTCACCTTGACAGACGCGCCGCCTCGGTCATAGTTATCGTTCACACCTGACCGAGGAGACGGAGCGCCCTGCATGAACAGACAACCCATCGCCACCAAACTTCCGCCTGAATACGCCTTCTACGATCTCAGCGGCTTTGGCGGGCGAATCACCCACGCCGCGGTCGCGCGCCTGGCACAAAGCCCCATCCAGCCGCTGCATTTGACGGGCGGCTTTCTCGCCGCGGGCATTGGCGCGGCGCTGGCGCTCCTGCGCAACACGCCCCGCCTCGACCGCGTTGCCGCCCTGCTTCTGCTGGTGAAGCACCTGCTGGACGGCATGGACGGCGCGCTGGCGCGCATTCGCCAACGCCCCTCGCGCCTGGGGCGCTACGCGGACTCCGTGGCGGATTTTGTCGTCAACGCGGCGCTGTTTGCTGCGGTGGCGTATCGGCGCGGCAACCGCCCCCGTGATTGGCTTGCCGCTGCGGCGGGGCTGGTGAGCATGCTGTTGCAATGCTCGCTCTACAATTACTACTACGTGCTCTATCGCCACACCCTGCCCGGCGAACGCACCAGCCTGCCGGACGAACGCCACGCACGCCCCTACCCGTGGGACCCCCCACGCGCGACGCGCCTGTTCCAACGTGCGTACCTGCTCATCTACGGCTGGCAAGACCGCCTCGTGGCGCGGCTTGACCGCCTGGCGACCGGGCGCACCTTCACCTTGCCGCCCCGTCGCTTCATGACGGCGCTGTCGGCGCTGGGGCTCGGCAGCCAACTGGCGCTCTTCGCCCTGCTGGCGTGGCGTCGGCGGGTGGCGCGCGCCCCCTTTGTGTTCGGCGTCGTCCTGAACGCGTATGCCCTGCTTCTGCTCGCCTGGCGTCGCCGCCTTCTGCATCAAGCAACCCACTCCGAGGAGATACGTTCATGACGCTTCAACCACGCATCTGGACAACCAAGCGCTTCGAGTTCTGCGCCTCGCGCCAACTGTGGCGCACCGATTGGTCGGCAGAGCAAAATCGCCGCCTGTTCGGACGCCTGGCGTCGCCGCACGGCTACGGGAGCAACTTCACGCTCTTTGTGACCGTCAGCGGCACCGTCAACCCCGACACAGGCATGACCATGAACGTGGTGGACCTCAAGCAGACGGTCAACACGGTGCTTGAAGCGTTCGACCACCGCCACCTCAACATCGAAACGCCCTACTTCACCACACGCCCCGCTACTCTGGAAGCCATCGCGGACGCGCTGGCCGACGCCATTGCGCCGCACCTGCCGCCGGATATCCGGCTGGAACGCTTGCGCCTGCACGAAGACGAACACCGCTTTGCCGAATGGCTTCGCGGCGACATCCGCATCGGGCGACGAACCCTCTTCAGCGCCGCCCACCGCACCGCCAGCCCTCACGTCTCCGCGGATGAAAACCGCGCGCGCTTTGGCGTCTGCACGCGCACACACGGGCACAACTACGTCCTCACCACCACCTTTGGCGGCGCACGCCACCCCGAATTTGGCTGGCTCGCCCATCCCGACCATCTCGACACCCTGGTGGAGACCGTGCGCCGTGAATTCGACCATTGCCACCTCAACGATGACCTGCCCTACTTCCGCAACCAGGCCGCCACCACCGAAACGATTGTCGGCGTGCTGTTCGACCGCTTGCGCGAAGAAGCCGCCACCCTCGTTCCCGACATCGCCGTACTGCGCGCCGAACTCGCCGAACTACCCGACTTTCGCGCCGCCACCGAAGGCGAACCGTGGCGCGACTTCATCCGCGAATACACCTTCTCCGCGGCGCACCGCATGGCAAACCCCAACCTGAGCGAAGCCGAAAATCGGCGGCTCTACGGCAAATGCGCCAACCCACATGGGCATGGGCACTCGTACCGCGTTGTGCTCACGCTGCGCGCCCCGCTCGATGAACGGTGGGGCATTGCCGCCGACCTTGTCGAAACCGACCGCGCCGCCCAAGCGGTCATCGAACAAGTGGCGTTCAAACGTCTGGACGCCGACATCCCCTTTTTCCAAACGCACGTCGCCACGACCGAAAACCTGCTCACCTACCTGTGGAACGCTTTTGCGCATGCTTTCGGCGAACGTTTGCATCACATCGCCATTTGGGAGACCCCCAACAACCTTTTTGAATACGGACGCGCCCCACACTTTCAGGGCGCCGAAAAATAACCAACGGGATATGTGGAAGGAGCAAAACCATGACACACGCACATGACGAACATCCCATCCTCAACCAATTGGATACCGCTATACGCGCCCAGGCGCGCACCGCCGCGCTTGCCAACACCGACACCACCGCCCAGGCTGTGCGCGCCTTGCTGGAAGCGATTGGCGAAGACCCCACACGCGAAGGACTGGAACGCACGCCGGAACGGGTAGCCCGCATGTATGCCGAACTCACGGCGGGCTATTACGTAGACCCCGAAGAACTGGTCAACGACGCCCTGTTCGACATTTCCTACGATGAAATGGTGATTGTGCGCGACATCGAGTTTTACAGCCTCTGCGAACACCACCTGCTCCCCTTCTTCGGGCATGCCCACGTCGCCTACATTCCCAACGGGCGCGTCATTGGGCTGAGCAAAATTCCGCGCGTGGTGGACATGTTCGCCCGCCGCCTGCAAGTGCAAGAACGCATGACCGTGCAGATTGCCGATTTTCTGGAAGAAACGCTTTCGCCAAAAGGCGTGGCGGTGGTGGTCGAAGGCATGCACATGTGCTCGATGATGCGCGGCGTGAAGAAAGCCAACGCGCGCATGGTTTCAAGCGCCATGCGCGGCATTTTCCGCACCGACCCACGCACACGCAACGAATTTGTCAACCTCGTACAACGTGGAGAACACCTATGAGCAGACAAACCGCTTTCATCACCGGCGCCAGTAAAGGCATTGGGAAGGCGCTCACGCAGGCGTTGCTGGAACGTGGGTGGCGCGTGATTGCCCTGGCGCGCCACACCGAACCACTGGACGCCCTGACCCAGACATACGGCGACCACTGTCGCCCCGTCGCGGTTGACGTGCGCGACGCCGCCGCTTTGCAAGACGCCGTGCGCACGCACATTGCGGCACCCGCGCAGAGCGTCCACCTGCTCTTTCCATCAGCCGGGCTGGCGCACGTCGGCGCATTCGAGGCGATGCCGCCTGAAGCGTGGCGTGCGATGATTGAGGTCAATCTGACGGGGCTGATTCAAACGGTGCAACTTGTGCTCCCGCACATGGCGGACGGCGGGCATATCGTCATCCCAGGGAGCATTGCCGGTGCAACAGGGTTCGCCAATTGGGCGGTGTACAGCGCCACCAAGTTCGGCGTGCGCGGCTTTGCCGAAGCGTTGCGCAACGAAGTGCGCCCGCGCGGCATTCACGTCACCCACCTGACGCTCGGCGCAACCGCAACACCACTGTGGGAAGCCGTGCCAGGCGCATGGGACCGCCGCAACATGCTCACGCCTGAGGAAGTCGCCGCCTGGATACTCCACATCCTCGACCACCCGCAAAGTGGTGTGGAAGATTTGCGCCTGTTGCCGCCGAAAGGCGTTCTCTAAACAGCCGCCACACATGCAAAAGCCGCCCTGCAAAGAGGGCGGCTTGTTTTCTTCTCACCACCGCTGGCGTTATTGTTCGCCTTCGGGCTGTTTCACCAACGAGGGGTCCTGATACTTGCGCCCCTCTTCCAACAGCATAACGGGAATGCCGCGCCGAATGGGATAGCGATAGCCGTTGCGCGGATTGACCAGGAATTTGCCATCTTCGCTCAATTCCAGCGGACCTTTATCGGCGGGGTCAACCAAAATTTTCAACAAATCGGGGTTGACTTCGCCCCCCAATTCGGCTTCATCCATCGCGGTTGTTGCAGGTGTCGGCGCAGACGGGGCGGGCTGGCTTTGCGTTTTATCCAGGAAACGGCGAACGCCCGCCACAGCCACAGGCACAACAGCCGCTGCAGCCAACAGTTTTTTCTTGCTCATTTTTGCTTCCTCCTCACAATCCAGTGGGTCCATGACGGTGGTAGCCTAGCGTGAAGCATGAGGGGTGTCAAATGGCATCAATCGCATATGTGCCTTTGCTCAACGAACAACGGCGCTTGTACGACCAGCCGCGCGGCATGGAACGGTTCCGCGCCTACCTGCGCACCATGCTCGACGCCGAACGCGGCGACATCGCCTTGCCGCTTATGGCGCTCAACCCTATGGGGAAAGAGCATGTCGCCACGTGTCTGGATGCGTATCTCGCAATGGATGCGGATACTCACGCCGCCCACGCGCTCATGCAGAAAAGCGCAACGCTTGCATGCCCTCTCCCTTCCCTGCGTGTGGCGCTGGTACTCGCCGATGACGCCCACGGGCAATGGACGAACCGCTACACGACCGAATACGCGGCGACCTTTGACATCACGCCCTTGCTCAAGCGGGGGTGGGCGGTTGGCTTGCTCTGGACAAGCGAACCCCCATCGTTGGAAAACGCCCGCGTCGCCGCCTTGGCAGCGTTTGCCCGCACCTGCTACGTGGCGCAACACGGCGTCGCCCGCACGCTCCGCGAACATTTGCGCCAGGAGCAAGTGGTGCTCCAATTTGCCGGCGCGTCCACACCACGCCTCCCCGATGACGACGCCGCCTATACGCGCGACGTGCTGACGCCCCTGCTCGACACCGACAACTACGCCACCATCCTGGTGGCTCTCTTTGGAGATGACGCCGCGCATGCGTTGGGGTATCCGCCATTGGGGCTTTCATTCCGTGCGGGGCTGGCGCTCGCCCACCAAAGCCCCGTCTCTGTGCTGGAATGGTAGCCGCTTTGCAGGCGGCGCATTTCATCTCGGAAGTTATGACAACTCAACGATGACGCCAAAACGCCCCGTGGCGGGCTTTTCGCGCCGATAGGAGAAAAATTCATCGGTGCGGCAGGCGGTACACAAGCCCGCATCTTCGATGACCTCAACACCCATGCGCTGGAACAAGGCGCGATTCGCCGCCGAGAGGTCGAAAAAGAGCCGCCCGTCGCGCTCGTGGAGCCAGGCGTCGCCACCGGGCCAGGTGCGTGCCGCCCGCGCAACATTTTCGCCCACTTCGTAGCAACAAACCCCAATCGCCGGTCCCAAAAAAGCCTGCAAACGCTCCGGGCGCGCGCCAAACGCCACCTGCATCGCCCGCACCAGCGAGAGGGCAATCCCCCCCAGCGTGCCGCGCCAGCCCGCATGCGCCAACCCGACGGCGTGGTGCTCGGGGTCGTACAGCACAAGCGGCTGGCAATCGCCAAAGGTCATTGCCAGCGGCAAACGACGTTCGGCGGTAATCAGCCCATCGGTATCGGGAAGGCGCTTGCCCGCATCGGCGGCGCCGACAAGCGCCACACGTGTGCCGTGTACCATGCGCACACGTACAGCCCGCGTGGCGTCCGCGCCCAGCGCCGCGTAGAGTCGGCGCACATTTTCGCGCACGGCGGCTTCATCGTCGCCAACCGCCCAACTCACGTTGAGCGTGTCGAACGGCGGTTGCGAAACGCCGCCGTGCCGTGTGAAAATCGCATGGCGCACGCGCGTCAGCCGCGTGAAACGGTACGCGGGAATTTCGCCAAGCAGCACCCGTTCCAGGCTCATACCACCACCTGCATGACGCGGTCTAACAGGGCGCGGCGCGCTTCGGCGTCGCCAAAGCCACTTTCGAGCGCGTAGCGCGTGGTGGTGCGCACGTGTTCCACACCCCACCCAAACTGGCGGCTCAAAAGGGCGTATTCGCGCGAGACGGTGGTGGGCGTAATCGTGCGCGAATCGGTGCTGACGCTGACTTTGACGCCCAGGCGATAGCAGTAGTCAATCGGGTGGGCTTCCAGGCTTTCGGCAGCGCGTGTCTGGACATTGCTGGTGGGGCACATTTCCAGCAAAACGCCTTCGCGGTGGACACGCGCGAGCAAGTCGGGGTCTTCGACGGTGCGCACACCGTGCCCAATGCGCATCGCGCCCAGCACGTCCAGCGCCTCACGCACGCTTTCAGGACCAGCGGCTTCGCCCGCGTGGACGGTGCGCGGCAAATCGGCTTCGCGCGCCAGTTCAAAGGCTTTGCGGTGTGGTGCGCCCGGATAGCGGGCTTCGTCGGCGGCTAGGTCCAGCCCAATCACCAGAGTTTCGCCGCGGTCGCGGTGTCGAATAGCCAGCCGCGCCACTTCTTCGCTCAAATCGGGCGGCTCGTGGCGCAGGCAACAGAGAATTTGCCCCACTGTCACGCCAAAATCAGCCGCGCCGGCTTTCAACCCACGCGCTACGGCTTCGACCACGGCGTCCATGCTCAACCCCTCGCGGGTGCAGAGTTGGGGCGCATAGCGCACTTCACCATAAACAACGCCATCGTGCGCCCACGATTCCACCAGTTCATACGCGACGCGTTCCAGGGCTTCCTCGGTCTGCAAAACAGCCAGTTGGGGGTCTACACGCCGCAGAAAGTCAGCCAGGTCGGCACAACGCGGTGGTGCGATCATGAAAATTTCCAGCGGCTCAGGCAAATCAATCTCATATTTGCGCGCCAGTTCGCGTGCGGTTTCAACACGCACACACGTATCCAGGTGCACATGCAATTCGGCTTTGGGTAACGCCCGAATCGTCTCCAGGTCCATCATCTCGCGCCTCCTCGTCGCTCCACAGAGGTTCTTGCTCTTTGAAAAGGGTCGGCGAGTCTAGCATGAGGGGCAAAACTCGGCAACTGCAAAATGTTCAACAATGGCTATACACGTTTGTCTTCATCACTGCGCCGCATAGAATGCGCCACGTCGTCAACGCTGAGAAGGAGGTGCCCATGTCCCGCGCCGTACCTGTGCTACTTTTCATCCTCGTCGCGCTTCCCGCTTGTGGGGCGAACGCCAACAGCGTCCGCCCGCTCGCCACGCCCATCCCGATTGCGACGGCGATTGCGCCCCCCACAAGCACCATTCCACTGCCGCCGCCGACGCCCACGCCGCGCGTCATCCTCTACGTTGTGCAAGAAGGCGACACGCTTCTCAGTATCGCCGAGCGGTACGGCACAACCGTGGAAGCCATCATCGCCGCCAATCCCGACCTGGAAAACCCCGATTGGATTCAAATCGGGCAAGAGTTGCGTATCCCCGTCGCGTCAGATGAGGAGACAACGCCCTAAACCGTGCTGCGTGCAGGCGGCGCCGTCGCCGCACAAGCGCCCATTTGCCCACGCCCCGGCTTTGCGTTGAATAGAGGCAACCATTTCCCAAAAAGAGCGAAAGGAGACAACGGTGTCTGCGACGATTCTGATTGGTCAACCCTTGACGCTTGAAGACGTGGTGCAGGTTGCCCGTCATCACGCCCCCGTGGCGCTGGATGATGAGGCGCGCGAGCAGGTGCGCGCCTCGCGACGCTACATCGAGCAGGTGCTGGCTGAAGAGCGCGTGGTCTATGGTGTGACGACCGGCTTTGGCAAATTCGCGCAAGTACGCATCAGCCCCGAAGATACGCGCTTGCTCCAACGCAATCTGCTGCTTTCCCACGCCATGGGTGTTGGCGACCCCTTCCCCACCGAGGTTGTGCGTGCGATGATGCTGCTCCGCGCCCAAAGTCTGGCGTTGGGGCACAGTGGTATCCGCGAAGAGGTGCTTGACCTGCTGATTGCCATGCTCAACCGTGGGGTGCACCCGATTGTGCCCTCGCAAGGGTCGGTGGGCGCCAGTGGCGACCTTGCCCCGCTGGCGCACATGTGCCTGCCCATCATCGGCGAAGGGCGCGCCGAGTATCAGGGGCGCGTTCTGCCCGGTGGGGAAGCCTTGCGCGCCGCGGGGTTGACGCCCATGGTGCTAGAAGCCAAAGAGGGGTTGGCGCTGGTCAACGGCACGCAGGCGATGACCGCGGTTGGTCTGCTGACGGTGTACGACGCGTTTGACCTGTGCACGGTGGCGGACATTGCCGGCGCGATGAGCCTGGAAGCCCTGAAAGGAAGCCTGCGCCCGTTTGACCCACGGGTGGCGCGTGTGCGCCCGCACCCCGGCGCGGCGCTGGTCGCCGAAAACGTGCGCAAGTTGGGCGCGAACAGCCCCATCCACAAATCGCATGAAAATTGCGACAAAGTGCAAGACGCCTACTCGCTGCGCTGTATTCCCCAAGTGCACGGCGCCAGCCGCGACGCCCTCGCCCACGTGGCTGACGTGCTCGAACGTGAAATCAACAGCGTGACCGACAACCCACTCATCTTTGCCGAAGATGATGACGTCATCTCAGCGGGGAACTTTCACGGGCAACCGGTGGCGCTCGCCATGGACTACGCCAAAATTGCCATTGCTGAACTCGCCAACATCAGCGAGCGCCGCATCGAGTACATGCTCGACCCGGCGCTTTCGGGATTGCCGGCGTTTCTGGCGCGCCAAGGGGGGCTCAATTCCGGCTTGATGATTTCACAGTACACCGCCGCCAGCCTGGTCTCCGAAAACAAGGTGCTGGCGCATCCCGCCTCGGTGGATTCCATTCCCACAAGCGCCAACCAGGAAGACCACGTCTCCATGGGCACAACCGCCGCACGGCAAGCGCGCATGGTGCTGGAAAACGCCCGTTGGGTGATTGCCATCGAACTCGTCAACGCCGCCCAGGCGCTCGACTTCCACAAGCCGCTGGAACCTGGTCCGGGCGTGAAAGCCGCGCTCGACGCCCTGCGCACCCGCATCCCGCCCCTCGACCGCGACCGCATCATGACGCCGGACATTGAAGCCGCACGCGAGATGATTGTCAGCGGCACGCTTCGCCGCGCTGTGGAAGCCGTTGTGGGGGCACTGCACTAGCGGAAGAGGAAGAACGCGCTCGGTTGCCTACGCCACCGAGCGCGTCAGATACGCCATCACCTGCCGCAATTGTTCCAGATTACGGCACTCGGTCAGCACATCACACTCGCGGGCGTACAAATCAATAATGCTGTCGCCAATGCCCCATGCGTATTGGGATTCTGGATTGAGCCAAATCACCTGGCGCGACCGACGCCGAATTTCAGCCAGCGCATCCAATTGCGGGTCAAAATAATTGCTGCGCCCATCGCCCAGAATCATCACCGTTGTGCGCGAGGTGAGCGCATCGCCATACTCGTCCAAAAACTGGCGGAAGACACTCCCAAAATCGCTATGCGCCCAGTAGCGGATATTGGCTTCGCCCGTCGCCATTTCCACAGCGGCGTCCACCGAATTGCGCTCGAAAAACTCCGTCACTTCGTCCACATCGGCGATGAAGACGAACGAGCGCACATGCCCGCGCTGTTGTTGCAAACTATACACCAGTTGCAACATGAACCGCGACGCATTACGCACCGATGAGGAGACATCACACAACACCACCAACCGCAATTTGTTGCGGCGGTGCTCCTTGAAGACCAATTCCATCGGCACGCCCGCTGTCTGATAACTGGCGCGGAGCGTGCGGCTCACATCCAGCCGCCGAATACCGCCGCGCCGCATGCGCCGCGCAAAATCTTCGCGCAACTTGCGCGCCAATTCGTCCACAATCTCCTGCATGGCGCGGATTTCCTCTTCGGTGAAGCGTGCAAACTCCTTGCGCTCCAAATCGCGCGAGACAGGCTGTTGTTGCGCCGCGGGGCTCATGCGCTCAAACGCCTCGTTCACCTGCTCGGCGACCCAACGCGGGAAGAGTTCTTGCAACTCCCACAGCCGCTCGCGCACCTTCTGCGCCAGTTCAAACTCGCCCGCCGCCTGCAATTCGCGCGCCAGTTCCCCAATTTGCTGCTGAATGCGCTGCCAACCCATCTGGTCGAGAATGTAGCGCGTCAGCCGCCCCCGCTGCAACAGGGATTCCAGTTGCTGCAATTGTTCCGGCGTCATGTGTTGCAGCATTTCGGCGGTGATGACCATCACATTCCCCGTCAACAGGGCTTCCGTCAGGTGGTCGAGTTGCGGCAAGCCGAGCCGCTCCATGGCTTCGCGCAAGGCTTGCATAAACTGTTCGTGGGGCTTCAAGGGGTGGTCGCCTTGCTGTCCTCCCTGCCCCATCTGCGGCGAGATGGGCAATTCTTCCACATTGGGGTCGAAGTAGCGGTCGAACAAGTCATCAAAAAGTGGAATGTCTTGCTGGCGTTTGATGAGCGCCGCCCGCAATGACGATTTGAGCAAACGGCGGTTCTGAATGCCGGCAAGACGCCCCGCCTGAATGGCGTCCAGCGCCTCGCTGGTTGAGACGCGCACACCCGCCGCCCGCAACACGCGAATAAAGCCCACAAGCACATCGTCCATAACGCCCTCCGCCTTACTCTTCCCACTCACGCAACCGCAGTTGCGCCCGCCGCAACAATTCAGGGATAGATTGGCGCGTGCGCATCTGGTCGCCTTCATGCTTGATGATGACGCCGAGCGTGCGCTCAACCTCTTTCACGCCCAAATGGTGCACATTGAGCAACGCCAACGCCCGCGCCCAATCCAGCGTTTCGCTCAAGCCCGGCACTTTCTTCAATGCCAGGTTGCGCACTTCCTGCACGAACGCCACCAACTCAGCGGCAAGGGCTTCGCTTGCTTCGGGGACGCGCATGCGCACCACGCCCAACTCCTCGGCGAAAGAGGGGTAGTTGATGAAGAGGTGCAAGCAGCGGCGCTTCAAGGCGTCGGACAATTCGCGCGCCTGGTTGCTCGTTAGCAAGACAAACGGTTGGGTGCGCGCGCGAATCGTCCCCAATTCGGGAATGCTCACCTGGAAGTCGCTCAGCACTTCCAGCAAGAAGGCTTCAAACTCGGGGTCGGCTTTGTCCACTTCGTCAATCAACAAAACGGGGCGTTGTTCCGCCATGAGTGCGCGCAACAGCGGACGCGGGAGCAAAAAGCGTTCCGAGAAGAATAAATCTTCTTCTTCGGCAATGCGCTCAAAGGCTTCGCGCAGCGTCTGGGTGTCGGCAAGCAGTTCTCCCACACGGTCGCGCAAAACCTGCGTGTAGAGCATCTGCTTGGCGTATTGCCACTCGTACAGGGCTTTGGCTTCGTCCAACCCTTCGTAGCATTGCAATCGAATCAACTCCGCGCCGAGCGCGTCGGCAATCGCCTTCGCCAGTTCGGTTTTGCCCACGCCTGCCGGTCCTTCCACCAGAAGCGGCTTGCCCAACTGGTCGGCGAGAAAAACCACAGTGGCGATATCATCGCTGGCGAGGTAATTGGCGGCTTTGAGGCGGTGCTTGACATCATCAATGGACTGAAACATGCGCCCTCCTTCGGCGGGTTGGGTGGTTGATACACTCGCGCCTGTGTGCAACGTGGGGGACTGTACCAAGGCGACAGGCTTGTTCTGCTTTGAATTGTAGCCAACCGAGCGCGATTGGTCGAATATCCAACATGCGTGCCATGAAGACGCCATGCCTGTTTTTTGAAAGAACCTTCACACATGCGATTTGAAGTCTTCATGCACTATTCACCCTCAAAATTCATAGTATCCGTCAGCAGAGGTACAATTTCCACATGCAAGCGAGCCAGAAAAGGCAACGATGAGCACAACTCAAAGCGTCGGTAGAGCCGCCAACAACCTGAGCACACGCATGCGGCAACAACTCGACCGCATGTACATCTCCATGTGGGACCTCAACCCGCATCTCTTGCTGGCGTTGGCGCTGGTGCTGGCGTTTCATGGGGGCTTGCTCCTCAGCGGCACATTCAAGCGCACCTATGACGCCTACATTCACATCTTCTTTGGCGACCACTATCGCCGCGCCTGGTTCGACCACTGGGAATATCGCTGGTACACAGGCTTCCCCATGGTCTCCTATCCGCCGGGGTCTCAGCAATCGATCGCCCTGCTTTCGTTTGCGGTGGGGCTGCTGAACGGCTTTATCATCACGCAGTTGTTTGCGCTCTTCATGGTCGTCATCGGCATTTATCGCTTCTCGAAAATTTGGGTGAGTGAAGAAGCCGCGGGCTATGCCGCGCTGCTGGCTGTTTTCGCATCCAGCATCAACGAGACCGTGCACGTCTTTGGGCAATTGCCCACCACTTTTTCGCTGGGCTTCTTGCTGAACGCGCTGCCCTACGCCTACCGCTGGATTCGCGACGGCGACCCGCGCATCCTCATCATCGCCTGGATTGTCAATGCCGCTACCACCGCAGGGCACCACGTGACGACGCTCTTCGGCGCGGTCTTTTTTGCGGGTCCCGTCATCGTCTTGGCGATTGTTGAAAAATTCCGCGAACCCCTGCCCGACGAACCCCGCGCCCACCCCACCGTGGTGACGCGCGAGAACATCAAGCCGCTGATCATTCGGCGCTTGCGGCGCATCATTCCCGCCACATTGCGCTCCGGCATTTACGGCGGCGGCTTGATTCCCATCCTGCTCATCGTGGTGCTGCCCTACTGGATTTGGAGCCGCGTTGACCCCATCAACCAGGTGCCCATCCCGCACGCCTCGCGCGACAACTTTCTGGAAAACACCGCCGCGGGGCTTGTCTTCTGGCTGGTGCCCTACGGCACAACGCTGATTGCCCTGCCCTATGTCTTCTACAAAGGCTTCACCACCCGCGCCTGGCCTATGGCGCTTTCACTCTGGTTGCTCTTCATTCTGGGCACAGGCGGCACCACCCCCATCCCGCGCCTGATTTTGCGCGGCGCGTTCGACATTCTCACTCTCGACCGCTTCACCTTCTGGGCGACTATTCTCATGTTGCCACTGCTGGGCGAGTTTGTGGTGAGCCTGCGCCATCGGGGGCTTGCCAAGTATCTGCGCGAACAATTCGGCGACCTGACCTGGCGGCTTGTGCAAGCCGCGCTGGTGGTGGCGTATCTGGGCTTTGCCATTTTCACCGCCAATCTGACCCAGTTCCGCAAGTTTCAGCCTGCGGCGATTGACATGGCGCCCATCGTCAGCTTTCTGGAAAAAGACGAACATTGGCGCTGGCGCTACATCACGCTGGGCTTTGGCGACCAAATGGCGTGGCTGTCGGCACAAACCACCGCGACCAGCGTGGACGGCAACTACCACTCAGCGCGCCGTTTGCCCGAATTGACCACCACGCCGGTGGAGCGTCTGGAAGGGGCAAAATACAGCGGTATTCCGGGCATCGGTTCGCTTCAACAGTTTTTGGCGGTTCCCGACAAGTACAACCTCAAATTCGTCTTCTCGAACGACCAGTTCTACGACCCACTGCTCTACTTCTCAGGCTGGCATCGCATTCAACGGCTGGAAAACGGCATCATGGTATGGGAACGGGGCGATATTCCCCCGCTTCCCGAAGTTCTGCCGCGCAAAGAAATTCCCATGTACCAGCGCATCATGTGGGGCACCATCCCCATGGGCATGATTTTCCTCTCGTTCTTCGCCATGACCGCGTTCATGTGGGGACCGCCGCTGCGCCGCCTGCTGGACGAAATGGGCGCGATTGCGCTTGCGGCGCGCTTCTGGCGGCTGGGCGTGCGCCTCTGGTTTGCCCTTCCGGGGGTGCCCAAGCGCAACGTGCTGCGTGATTGGTGGCGGCGCTTCGACGATTGGCTCTTGCGGCATTCATATCTGCCCACAGAAGACGACTCGCCCGAAATTCCGTGGCAAGTCTGGATGACCTGGTTGCAGCGCATCCCACGCCCCAAACCAGCCCCGCCGTCGGCGCACCAGGTACGCCTGACCCTGCTGGTCTGCCTCGTTCTCGCGGGGGCGCTCCTGGGGTATCGCTCCTATCGCAACCGCATCAACGACCCGCTCCGCATCGTCGAAGCCTACTACGACGACCTTGATTTCCGCCGCTTTGGCGACGCCTACGAACGCCTGGACCCTGAAACGCGCCCCAGTTATGAGCAATACCGCCTGGAACTCTCGGTTGTCGGGGGGCTGCTAGCGTCGTATGCCAAACTCGATTCGGTCTATACGTCTTTTGTGCGGCAAGAACCCGACCGCGTAGTCGTTCGCGCCGACACCATCTGGATTACCGCCCTGCAAGAATACCGCACCACACAAACGCATACGCTCGTCAAACGCAACGGCAAATGGTACTTGCTCTTTCCCAAGTCCGACATTCGCATCCCACCCGACCAATTTTTCCGCCAGCCGTCGGTCGCCTGGGGGTCGCAGCAACGCCGCCGCGTCACCGACCGCACAACTGCATTTGCGGACATTCTCGACCGTCCCGAACTCCAAATCCTCTCGGCGCGCCTGGTCAAAGTCAACGACCGCTACTCGGTGGTTGGTGAACTCATCAACACCGACGTTGACCCCGCCGACCTCACGGTCACGTCCTACCTGTTCGATGAAGACAACAACGCACTCACCTGGTATAACGCCCAATACGCCATCATCCACAAAATTTTGCCCAAGGAAGTGACACCCTTCCGCATTGACTTTGAAGGCGTCGCCGGCATGCGTATCGAAGAACGCCAACCCGGCGCGCTCGAATTCGACCCCAACGCCTTCACGCCGCCCGACATCCGCGCGCCCATCGCGAATTTTGAAGTGTACGCCAAAGCCCTTGTCACAGGGCGTGATCTCTACCGCGGTGTGGGGGTGCAAGACGTGCAGGTGGTGCAAGAAGATGGCGCGTACCGCCTGCAAGGGGAACTCATCAACAACGGGACGTTGGAAGCCACCATCCCGCACCTTCTCATCACATACTACGACGAGCGCAATCAGGTTGTGTGGGTAGACCACTTCTACCAATCAGAGAGCATTCGCCCACAGCGCACGCAACGGTTCGACGTTCCCATCACCCCCGCCGCCGACGTGGAAACCATTCTCGACAAAGGCGACATCTTCGCCAACATCCTGCGCGAAGAGACCTCGTTTGAAGCCGATTGGAGCGAGCGCATCATCCTGCCGCCCGACCTGCAAGAAGCGCTCGGCTACCACAGCATTCGCGTCACGGTACACTCATTCGTGGGGGCAAGTTTCTAATGCGTACCCAACACCGCCGCACACGCTGCTTCATCTTCCTGGGCATGCTCGCCCTGCTGGCGTTGGCGTGCCGCAAGCAAGAAACGCCGCCCGCGCCATTCCTGCTTGACGGGGAACTGCCCATCAGCGTCGCCGCCGAAGCCCCCGTCGGCGAACCGTTGCCCGTCACCATCGGACCCGTCAACGCGCCCGATGGCACGCCCATCCTGCTGACAGCCACGGGCACTTTTGGCACATGGGCGTTCCGCGGTCTGTTGCAGGGCGGCTACCTCACCATCACCCTGCCCCCCGAATTCACGCGGCACAGCGGACTGGTGAGTCTGGTCGCCACCAGCGGGCACGCCGTGGGTGAAGCGGAAACACGCCTGCTCGCCGGTGAGCCTGTAGAACCGCTCGTGCCGCTCGTGGGGGCGCGTTCCATCATCGCCGACGCCGCACATTGGAGCATGACCGTCACCCTGCCGCAAGACCGTTTCGACAACCCGGTCGCCGACGGCACGCCGGTGGAAATCCGCGCCCTGCACCCCGGCGGGCGACTGGAAACGCGCGTACAGCCGGTGGAGCACTTGCTCGCCTGGATTCGCCTGTACAGCGGCACAAAAGCGGGCGAAACACGTATCGCCGTCGAATCCGGGGAAGCCGTGGGTCCCGAAGGGCTTTTGCTGGAAATTCCCGGCTGGCCGACGCCCTTCACCCTGGAAGCCGAGCCATCTACACAGCCGGCTGACGATCGCTCACTCATCACGGTGCGCACATCCACCATCCGCGATCAATTCGGCAACGTCGTTCCCGACGGCACCATCGTCACATTTGTTGCCGAAACGCCCGACGGTCCCCGCTTCATTCCCAGCGTCACCGTCAACGGCGTTGCCGAAGCCCCCATCCAGGCACCTGATGAGCCCGCCGTCTTCCAGATTGTGGGGTCGGTGTACGGCGTGCGCAGCAAGCCGCTGACCGTGGCGTTCACGCCCGGTCCCGCCGTCAATCGCTTCACGGTCACGCCCCATTTGGACGAACCCAACGGCGCGCTCTACCTGGACGCGGGACCCCTGCTTGGACAACTCAACCAATACATCCCGGACGGCACGCCTGTGCTCTACCACCTGACCCACGAAAGCGGACAAGAAGAGTGGTTGAGTGCCCCCGCCGAAGCCGGGCACGCCCGCGCCGAATTGCGCTTGCGCTTTCTGCAACCTGGCACCTATACCGTTGAAGTGCTAGCCGGCGTGGGGCGCGGCGAAACCACCTTCGTTGTGGAAAAAGCCGTCATCGAACGCGCCCAACAAGCGGCACGTGAGGCTGGTGAACCATGAGCATCTCCAAGCACCGCCTGAAACTGCTGCTCTGGCTCATCCTCTCGCTGGTATTCGGCGGCATCGTGTACGCCGTCGTAGCCGGCGTGGCGGCGCTTGCAGCCTACTTCCAGCAAGGCGCCGACCCGGCGCAGGCGCTCAACATCGTGCCCAACAAACCGCCCGACTTGTACGTCAAACTTGTCTGGAAACCCGACGACCCCGACACCGGGCGCGAAATGGAACCCCTCACACGGCGGCTCATCGAAGGGGCGTATCTGCGCGCCTGGTTGCAGTGGAACATCTCTCACCTGCGCGGGCAACCGTATGGCTTGCGCACCTACTTTGTCGGGCCAACGCTGGACAACGTGAGCGAAACGGTGCGCCGCGTCGCCAACGACGGCTGGCACATGACCCAGGTGGACACCGAGCACACGCTTACCTTGCACTTCTACTCCGCCGACGGCTCCATTGCATCGTTTACTGATGAGAACATCAACATTGTGCAAATCCTGGAAGATGAAGCAGGTATTCAGCGGCTACACGAAATGACGGCGACGTATGACGTCGTCATGTTTCTGGAAGACGGCAATTGGCGCGTGCGGGCGTGGGAACGCCGCCAAGCGCGCCTGTTGCCCAATCGCCTCGACCCACCACACACCGACCCACTGCCGGGTATGGTCTACGCCGAGGGCAACCGCCTCATGCACGACGGCAAGCCGTTCACCGTGGCGGGCGTCAACTACTACCCCGCCGACGCCCCTTGGAGCGAATTCTGGACGAACTACGACGCCGCCACCGTGGAAACCGACTTGCTCCGCATCGAAGACCTGGGGTTGAACACCCTGCGCATCTTTATCCCCTTCGAGACGTTCGGCGGTCCCACCGTGGACCCACTCATGCGCGCCCGCTTGCGCGATTTTCTCGACCGCGCCGAGGCGCACGGGTTGAAAGTCATCGTGACGCTTTTCGACTTCCGCAATGACTATGCCCCCCTGCTCTGGCCCCACGCCGACCGCCATCTGGACGCGATTGTGGAGCCGCTGAGCAGGCATCCCGCTATCCTGGCGTGGGATATCAAAAACGAGCCCGACCTGGACTACGAAGGCACCGACCCCGCCATCGTCAACGGCTGGTTGACGCACGTCGCCCGCCGCTTGCGACGCCTTGACCCGCATCACCTCATCACCATCGGCTGGGCGCATGCCGAAAACGCCGACCAACTGCTCGACATGGTGGACGTGGTTTCATTCCACTTTTACGAAGACCCCGCCACGCTGCCAGACGCCTACGCCGCACTGCACCAACGCACCACCAAGCCCATCTTGCTCACCGAATTTGGGCTTTCGACCTGGAACAGCGCCTTCTTCCCCAACGGGCACACCGAAGCCGAACAAGCCGCCTACATCGCGGACGTCTTGCGCGGTGTCTATGCCAGCGACATGAGCGGCTTCCTCGTCTGGACGTTGTACGACTTTGAGCACGTCCCGCGTTCAGTGTTCGGCTGGCAACCCTGGCGGCGCTTCCCACAAGCGCACATGGGCATTCTGCACAGCGACGGCACCCCCAAACCCGCCGCCGCGCTCGTGCGTCCCGACGCCGCCCTCGACGCACCCGCGCCGACGCCGTGGGCGCGCTTCTTCAAGCCCTTCTGGCGCTCGGTCTATGTGGTTGTGGTGGTGGGGCTTTTCCTGCTATGGCGAGGGGCGCGCTGGTGGAAACGCCGACGTCAGCGGCGTATGGGCTTATAACGGTCGCGGTGCTCAAAATACCACGCAGCCGCTTCGGTTCGATTGGAGACATGCAACTTCTCGAAGATATTTTTGAGGTGAAAACGCACCGTGTTCTCGCTGACATAGAGCGCGGCGGCAATTTCAGCGTTCGTTTTGCCCCGCGCCACCTGTTCCAACACTTCCCACTCGCGCTGTGAAAGGTCGGTTTGATGACCGCGTTGTTGTGCCATCAAGCGGTGCGCCGCGCGCGGGTAGACGAGCATGCCCGCCGCCACCTGCCGAATCGCCATGACCGTTTGGCGCGGCGGCTCTGTTTTGAGGGCAAACCCTTCGGCTTCCAGTTCAATCGCGCGTTGCATGCTTTCGCCATCGCCAAAGGCGGTGAGCACCAGCACCCGCACAGGCAACCGCCGCTTGCGGATTTCTTCCAGGGCTGTGAAGCCGTGGTAGGGCATTTCCAAATCCAGCACGACGACATCCACGGACTGACGCTCCAACACCGCCAGCAATTCATCGCCGTTGGTCACGGTTTCGACGACTTCGATATCGGGCGTGCGGTCGAGGAGCGCCACCAGCCCTTCCAGCACCAAAGCGTGATCGTCCGCCAACACGACGCGAATGCGTTCTTGTTCAGACATACGTCGGCACCTTTGCCACAATGCGTGTTCCTTCGCCGGGACGGCTGTACAATTCAAAATGCCCCTTCACTAACTGCACACGCTCCTTCATGCCGCGCAAGCCGATATGCGCATCATTTTCCTGCACGGGGGCGTCCAGGTCGGGCAATTCAAACCCCTTGCCGTAGTCTTCCACTTCCAGCCAAAGCCAGCCGTCTTCACCACGCAGGCGCACGTAAAACTCATCAACGCCCGCATAGCGGTAGGCGTTGGCGAGCGCTTCCTGCACCAGGCGATAAATGGTGATTTTGACAGGCAACGCCACCGTCTCAGGCACATTTTCAAGCGTGAGGTGAACGCGCGTATTGGTTGCCTCTTCGTGTTGCAGCACCAACCCCTGAATAATCGCCGCCAGCGAACGCCGCCGAAATTCCGGCGGGCGAAACGCCCCCAAAAACGACTTGATTTCGTAGAGCGAGGATTCGAGCAATACCGCCACCCGCGCCAAATCGGGCATCAGGTCGGCTTTTGCCGGATCGTGGGCAATCTCTTCCTGAATGCCCGTCAAAATTGAAAGAGCCGTGAAGATATACTGCACAGGGCCATCGTGGATATCCAGCACAATGCGGCTCAACTCTTCTTCGGCAATCGTCAGGATATCCGACAAGCGAGGCTCAGCCATACCCTTCTCCTCATGCAGATGGGGCGCATCACTGGGGTATAGCATACAAAAAGGCGTCCGTTCGGTCAATGCCCGGCGCATGATGACCTGACAAACCTACCTGAATGAGTAGGCGACGCCTACCGTATTGGAAAGGTGCAATCTATCAGTTCTGTGGTTGTTGCCCGCCGCTGTTTCTTTTAGTATGATAGCGAACAGCCACGGCTCGCCTGTTCATCACGCCTTCCATGACCCGTGTGCTGAACCTCGGTTTCCCCCAAAGCCAGCAGAAACAATTGAACAGCCGAAAGGAGGCGCTTCCATGGCGGATGAAATTCGCACTGACTACACCGAAGCGGAAGTCACCGAAGCGGAAGTGGCGGTACATTGGGGCGAAGAAGATTACTACTATCCCCCCATGCACTTCATCGCCCAAGCGAACATGACGGATGAAACCATTTACGAGCGTTTCAGCGAGGAAAACTTCCCGGAGTGCTTCAAAGAATACGCCGACCTGCTCGACTGGGACCAATACTGGCATACAACGCTCGACACCAGCAATCCGCCCTTCTGGAAGTGGTTTGTGGGCGGCAAGTTGAACGCCTGCTACAACTGCGTTGACCGCCACTTGCCCAAATACCGCAACAAAGCCGCTTTCATCTTTGTGCCCGAGCCGGAAGATGAACCGCACCTCGTGCTCACCTACCAGGAACTCTTTGTGCGCGTCAACGAAGTCGCCGCCATGCTCCAATCGCTGGGCTTGAAAGCAGGCGACCGCGTGACCATTCACATGCCCATGGTGCTTGAATTGCCCATCACCATGCTGGCGTGTGCGCGTCTGGGCGTCATTCACTCGGTCGTCTTCGCCGGCTTCAGCGGCAAAGCCTGCGCCGAACGGGCGGTGGACTCGGGCAGTAAAATCCTCATCACGATGGACGGCTACTACCGCAACGGCAAAATGCTCGACCACAAGGTCAAAGCCGATGAAGCCGTCCAGGTTGCCGCTGAAATGGGCAGCCCCATCGAAAAGGTACTCGTCTGGCGGCGCTATCCACGCCAGTACCAATCCAAAGCCCCCATGGTCGAAGGGCGCGACGTCTTTGTGGACGACCTACTGAAAGCCCACCGGGGCGCACGGGTGAAGCCCGTTTCAATGCCCGCCGAAGCGCCGCTCTTCCTCATGTACACCAGCGGCACCACCGGCAAGCCCAAGGGGCATGTCCACAGCACCGGCGGCTATCTGGCATACACCGCCTGGACCTCAAAGAACATTCAGGACATTCACCCCGAAGACGTTTACTGGTGCATGGCAGACATCGGCTGGATTACAGGGCACTCCTACATCGTCTATGGACCGCTCGCCGTGGCGGCAACCAGTGTCATCTACGAAGGTGTGCCCACCTACCCCGACGCCGGCCGTCCATGGCGCATTGCGGAACAATTGGGCGTCAACATCTTCCACACCTCGCCCACCGCTATCCGCATGTTGCGCAAAGCCGACCCCGAAGCGCCGCTGCGCTACAACTACGAATTCAAGCACATGACCACGGTCGGCGAGCCGATTGAGCCGGACGTGTGGCGCTGGTACTTCCACGTGGTGGGGAAAGAGCGCGCGGTCATCGTGGATACGTGGTGGCAGACGGAAACGGGCGGCTTCCTCTGCACCACCATTCCCGCCCTGCACCCCATGAAACCCGGGAGCGCCGGACCCGCCTTGCCCGGCATTTACGCCGCCATTCTGGACGATGAAGGCAATGAAATTCCACCCGGTGCAGGCAAAGCGGGGAACATCGTCATTCGCAACCCGTGGCCCAGCATCACGCAAGGCATTTGGGGCGACCCCGACCGCTTCATCAACACCTACTACGCCAAGTACAACAAAGACCCCAACAGCAAAGATTGGCGCGATTGGCCCTACTTCGCGGGGGACGCCGCCACGCAAGCCGCCGACGGCTACTTCCGCATCCTTGGGCGCGTGGACGACGTGATCAACGTCGCCGGGCACCGCTTGGGCACGAAGGAACTTGAAAGCGCCGTGCTGACGGTGGAAGCGGTAGCCGAAGCCGCTGTGGTGCCGCGCCATGACGAAGTGAAGGGGCGTGTGCCCGACGTGTATGCGTCGCTCAAACCGGGCTACGAACCCAGCGAAGAAATCCGCCAGGAAATCGTGCGTGCTATCGAAACCATCATCGGCAAGATTGCGCGCCCGAAGAATGTGTACATCGTGCCCGACTTGCCCAAGACGCGCAGTGGGAAAATCATGCGCCGCGTCCTGGCTGCTATCTCCAACGGGCATGACGTGGGCGACGTGACCACGCTGGCGAACCCCGAAGTGGTCGAAGTCATCCGCCAGATGGTGCAAGGCGACGAACTCGCCGAAGCGTTCTAACGCCTGCTTGTTTCCCTCCCCCCAGCCCCTCTCGTCAGGCGACGAGGGGGGCTTTTTTGCGCCCACAGAAAAAACCCCCGGCAGGCTCGCACAACCCGCCGGGGGAGCGGCGTTTTGACGCCTTTGCACTCATTGCCCCATGTCGGTGGGACCACGCCCTAAAGCGGCGTGGCATTCTTCACACAATGGGAACACCACCGGACGCGAGAGGTACAGGTCGAAATCATTGCCGGGGGCGTGCGACACGTGGCAATCGGCGCACCGAATATCGGTCGGCGCGCCTTCCTCGGCGAACGCCCAATGCACATGGTTCTCGAATGCGGGGTCGTCGGCGTAGTCGGCGTGGCATTGGATACAAGTTTCATCCGGGAAGGGCTCGCTCAGGTGGGCGGGCTGTTCGTAGCGCCCGCTCACAAACTTCACCGTGTCGCCTGCCGCCGTCGCCAGCGCCATGACGCGCCCACGCACGCCAACCCCGCCGTGGCAATCAATACACCGCACACCATCGGCGTCGGCATCCGTTGGGAGCGCGTGAAACGCCGCCAGCGTTTCGGCAAACCCCTGCGTCTGCGCCATCTCAATCTGGCGTACGTAGGTTGTTTCAGGCTCGGTGTGGCAAGCCGCGCAAAAGGGGTCGTGTTCTTCCAACGCGACAGCACCCCCCGTGCCCGCCGCCAAAGCCAGCACAACCAGCCCAATGAAGAACGCCCAACGTCGCGGTGTCATCATGATGTCTCATCCAGGAAGATAGCGCGCGCATGAATGAGCGAGGTGCCATCAGGGAAGGTGTCGCCAAAGAGCCCGCTTCGCGTGCCTTCCTGCGTGTTGCCTTCGCCGTCGGTGGCGCGGGCTTTCAGCACATAGCGCCCCGTGGGCATGCCGCGCGTATCCCACACATACCACCAGATAGTCCAGACGAGTTCGGGGTGCTCAGGCGCTTGCACCAGGTTGGCATCGTGCCAGGTTTCGCCATTGTCGGTACTCACTTCCACCCGCTGAACACCCGACCGCCCGGCAAACGCCCGCCCACTGATGAGCACTTGCTCGCCCACGGTAAAGCGCTCCTGGTCACCCGGCAGTTCGATTTGCGAGTTGACCTTGATGAAGGCGTCGTTGCTCCACCCCTGTTGCTCCCAATAGCCGGTATGGGGCTGGTCGGTCACTTCAATCTCCACCAGCCATTTGGGTTGTTTCATGCCGTAGCGCCCAGGCCAAAGACAACGCACAGGGAAGCCATGCCCTCGCGGGAGCGGTTCCCCGTTCATGCTGATGGCGAGATACGCCAGTGGGTCCAGCGCCGTATCGAGCGGCACACTTGTGTGGAAGCCGTCGGCGGCGCGGGTGATAATTTCCACCGCCCCCGGCTTGACGCCGGCTTCTTCCAGAAGTTCGCGCAGGGGGATGACTTCCCACACGGCGTTGCCAATGAGATTCCCCCCCACGGGGTTGGAGATACACTCCATGGTGCGCATGTGCGCCCCCGCCGAGCGGCGGCGCAGTTCATCGAGCGAGAGTTCGAGTTCGCGTTCGACCAACCCGGTAATGCGCAGGCGGTAGGTGTCGGGGTCAATCTTGGGTTGCCCGCGCCCAATATCCACCTCGTAAAATTCATCGTTGGGCGTAATCCGCACTTCCGTGGGCACGCCATCGGGGAGCGTAGGCGTCGGCGCAACGGCATTCCCACCCATGCTTTCGGCGGTGGCGGTAGGCGGACGCGCCGCGGTTGACGCTGTGGACGTGGGCAAAGCGGATGACGGCGGTTGTGTGGTTTGGCGTCCACACGCCGCAAGCACCAACGCCGCCGCTCCACCGGCGGAAACCCGCAAAAATGCTCGACGATCAAGACGTTTCATGCGATCCAACTCCTCTCTCCGTTCGGTTCGCGCTGAGCGGCGCTTCTCTTACCATGTACGTCACGCCAACGCTCAGCAGTTCACTCATGCCCGGCAGGCGTGCGCGGCAGGGTGAACCGCACGCACGTTCCCTCTCCCGGCGCACTCTCAATCTCAATCGCGCCGCCATGCGCCTCCACAATCGCCCGCGCAATCGCCAGCCCCAACCCCGCGCCGCCTGTGGCGCGTCGGCGCGCCTGGTCGCCGCGGTAAAATTGATCGAAGACGTGGGGCAACTGTTCGGGGGCAATCCCTTCGCCCGTATCGCGGACACTCACCACAACCATCTCTCCCTCGCGTTTGGCGGTGATGAACACCGCCCCGCCCGCCGGTGTATGCCGAATGGCGTTGGTGACCAGATTTTGCACCACGCGCGCCACTTTGAGCGCATCCATCCAGACGGGGTCAATATCGCTCTCGGCGTGGGCTTCCAGGCGCACACCTTGCCGCGCCGCCAGCACCTGCGCACTTTCCAGTGTATCCGAGAGGATATCCGTCAGCGCCCCCCACGCCATATCCAGGGGAACGCCGCCGGCATCCAACTGCGCCATTTCAAACAAATCTTCAATGAGCGCAGCCAACCCCGCCACATCACGGCGAGCCGTTTGCAGATAGCGCATGCGCTCGTCGGCGTCAGGCACCACATCATCCACCAGCGCATCCAAAATGGCGCGCAACGACGCCAGCGGCGTGCGCAAATCATGCCCAACCCAGGCGAGCAAATTGCGGCGCAATGTTTCCGCTTCGCGGCGAGCACGCTCGGCGGCGGCAAGTTGTGCCGCCATGTGGTTGAAGGCTTGCGCCAGTTGCGCCACTTCATCGCGCCCGTCATCCGCCACCCGCACCTCAAACGCCCCCTCGGCAACGCGCACAGCCGCATCGCGCAAGGTGCGCAAGCGGCGCGTCAGGGTCAACGAAACCATCGCCCCCAATGAAACGGCAATCAGCCCGGCGAAGAAGAGCAAAATGGTCGCCAGTTGCAAATCGTGCTGGCTGGCAAACATCAGCCGCGCAATGAGCCACACATTCAAAAAGGTGAGCAGGCTGGCGAGCACATAACTGCTCAGCAACGCCCAATGCAAGGAAGGCGCGTGCCGCAACCACCCCAGACGATACGCCCCATAGCCAACGCCCACCGAAGCGAGCGCCGTCCCGCCCAGAAACAGCCCCATCAGCCAGAAATCGCGTGGGGGCGGCTGCATGGCAAACACGAACACCACCAGCGCCACAAGCGCCGCCAACGCCACACCGACGGCATAGACCAGCGGCGGCACGCTCAACCAGGATGGAACACGCCGGCGCAACAAACGCCCTTCATTCATGCGTCCCCCTCAAAGCGATACCCAACACCCCACACCGTTTTGATGTAGCGCGGCGCCGAAGGGTCGGGTTCGATCTTCTCACGCACGCGCCGAATGTGAACCGTCACTGTGCCGGGGTCTATGAACTCATCGCTTCCCCACACCAGCGTCAACAAGCGGTCGCGCGAGAAGACCTGGCGCGGGTGTGAAGCCAAAACCCACAACAGGTCGAATTCGCGGACGGTGAGATGGCACACCGCACCACGCACGCGCACTTCACGCGCCACAGGGTCAATCACCAGCGCGCCACCGTCAAAGACGAGCGGCGGCATCTCCGGCGACGGTTTGGCACGGCGCAAGACCGCCCGCACACGGCTGACCAGTTCTTGCGGGCTAAACGGCTTGACGACGTAATCATCCGCGCCCAGGTCAAGCCCGGCAATGCGGTCGGGTTCATCGCGGCGCGCCGTCAGGATAATCACAGGTACGTTGCTTTGCGAGCGCACCCAGCGCAAGATATGCCAGCCATCCACGTGGGGCAACATCAAGTCGAGCACAATCAAGTCCGGTTCGACTGCGTCCAGTGCTTGCAGCGCCGCCGCGCCGTCATGCGCCACTGTGACGTGGTAGCCGTCGCGTTCCAAATAGCGCTGGACAACCTCGGCAATGCTGGTTTCGTCTTCGACAAGCAAAATATGAGCCATGCTCATTCCCTCAACTGTTGTATGAAGCCTCTCAAGTATAGCACGTATTTCTTACAAAAGGCTTACAAACAGGAAACGCAAGCCTTTCGTGAGCCTTTTGTAAGCCTTTCGTAAGCAAAAGGGTGCATACTGAGACCGTCTCAGCGAACCATCAGAAAAAAGGAGTTTACCCCATGAAGTTTTTACGTTTTTCCGCCCTCTCGTTCGTCCTGGCGCTTCTCGTCCTGCTCGGCACCACACCCACCAACGCCCAAATGATGACCTATGCGTACGATATCACCATCACCAACCTGACCAACGCCCAAGTCCTGACGCCGCCCCTGCTCGCCACGCACGACGCCATGCAACACGTCTGGATGGTCGGCGACCTGGCGTCGCCTGAATTGCAAGCCCTGGCGGAAACGGGCAACACCCAGCCGCTCGCCGAGGCGCTGGCGGATGCGGCAACCGACGTGCAGGTGGGCGATGGCATGATTGCGCCCGGCGAGAGCATGACCATTCGCATCACAGCACACGACGGCGACGCCCTGACCGCGCTCACCATGTTGGCCTTCACCAACGACGGCTTCACCGGGCTGGATGCCGTGCCCTTGCAAGAAGGCAGTATCGAAGCCATGGCGTATGACGCCGGTACAGAAGAAAACACCGAATCAGCAGCCGACGTTCCCGGTTTGGGTGGTGAAGGGCATGTGCCTACCGAACCGCAAGCGCCCATCGCCATGCACCCCGGCATCCAAGGCAACGCCGACCTGGGGGCAGAGTACGCATGGGAAGGCGCCGTCGCCCGCTTTGACATCGCCATGGTTGGCGACATGGCAGCGCCCGAAACCCTTCCCGAAACAGGAGGCGACGCCGCACAGCCGCTGACGCTCTACCTGCTCCTGCTCGGTGGTGCGCTGCTCGTGCTCGGTGTGGGAACGCGGCTTCTGCGCCGCACGCCATAACCAACCGTTGCACCAAAAGAAAAAACGCGGGGGCTCAGGTGAGCCCTCGCGTTTGGTGTTGAGGAGGTGATGCCCTATGACGTTAGGCCGACTTCACCGTAATGCGGCGCGGTTTGACATCTTCCGTCTTGGGCAGCGTAATCGTCAGGATACCGTTTTCGAGTTCGGCTTCGATCTTGTCCGCATCAATCGGTGTCGGGAAGGTCAGCACGCGTTGGAACTTGCCGTACCAGCGTTCGCGCAGATGGTAGGTCGCGTTTTCATGTTCGACGAACGGAATTTCGCCCGAAATCACCAGCGAACCATCGCTGTATTCAATGTTGATATCTTCATGCGAGAGACCGGGCACAACCGCTTGCACGACGAACGCATCGGGCGTTTCCCACACATCCACCGGCAGGCGATAAATCGTTTCAGCCACCGTGCGAGTCGTCGGCGTCATGAACGATTCTTCGAGCAGTCGGTTCATGGCATCACGCAGTGTCATCATTTCGCGGAACGGATCCCAGCGGTTCAGCATACGCCTCACCTCCTTTCGTCAAGGTTTTTCTTTCTCCGTCGAAATCCGCCCCAAAAAGTAAACACCGCGTGTTAGAAGAGCATTGGCGGAGTGTTAGAAGAATGTTAGCATTTTTGCCCAGCCAGGTGCATCGCCAACCAGGACGCCACTTCATGGAGCGAGGCGAACTCATGCGCCGCCAGCGCACGCACCTCATCCGGCGGTTGCATCATGTCGGGGACGAAGACGGGCGTCATGCCGGCGCGCGCAGCGGCTTGCAACCCCGCGCCGGAATCTTCCAGCACCACCACATGGGCAGGCTCGACGCCCAGCGCGGCGGCGGCTTTGAGGAAAATTTCGGGGTGCGGCTTGGCATGCTGAACATCTTCACGCCCCACCACCGCCTGAAAACGTGGCGCTAGCCCCGTTTGCGCCAGAAACTGCTCCGCCACCCAACGCGCATTGGACGTTGCCACGGCACGCGGCACACCATGCGCATCGAGCAGGTCGAGCAGTTCCAGCACACCGGGCTTGAGCCGTACACCGCCATTCGCCAACACGTCTTGCGCATACGCACGACGGCGACGGCGAAACTCTTCGATGGGGAACGTCTCGCCAAACAAGCGCTGCATGACGGCTTCGCCGTGGTCGCCATCATGCCCTAGAATGTGCGCCGTGTAGGTTTCCTCGTCCAGCGCATACCCCAGCGCCCGCGCCGCCGCCACCCACGCCTCGGCGTACACACGTTGCGTATCAAAAAGGACACCGTCCATGTCAAAGAGCACGGCTCGAAATGGCATGTTCCACCTCTCAAACAGTTATGCTTGGCTGGTGTGTATCGTAAAGAAAAGCCCTCGCAAGACAAACACCTGGAAAAAGAACGCGGATATTTCAATCAAAAGATACATGCATGCGAACAGCGCCCGCCCCAACCAAAAAGCCCGCGTTGCAACGCGGGCTGACACATGCCGATTGTGGCTTGCTTACACGTTGCGCGTCTCCTGCGGGGCTTCATCCCACACCACGCGAAAGCCCACATCGTCATAGCCGCGTACAGGGTCGGCGTAAAGCCGCTCCCACGTGCGGGCGGCTTCCGCCGGCTCGAACCATGAGCCGCCTTTGGCAATCGCTTGACCCTCTTCGGTTGTCGCCGTCCATTCCCAGACGTTGCCCGCCAGGTCGAGCACGCCTTCCGGCGTGGCGCCGTCGGGATAACGCCCCACCGGCGCAGTCGAACGCGCGCCCTGCTCGGCGGTATGGGCGCAGGTGGCGCACCATTCATCGCCCCAGGGGAAAATGCGCGCCCGGTCGCCGCGTGCAATGCGTTCCCACTCCTCCTCCGTCGGCAAGCGCCCCCCCAGCCAGGCGGCAAACGCTTCGGCTTCCGCGCGCGCCACAAACACCACCGGATGGTCGCGCAACTCGGCGGGCGGCGTCATGCCGCCCCAGTGCGGCGGCGGTTCCGCCCCCGTTGCCGCCACAAACGCGGCGTAGTGGGCGTTGGTAATCGGCGTGCGGCTCACCCAGAGCGCCCCCACCGAGACGCACCGTTCTTCACCCAAAGGACCAACCCAGGCGTCCAGGGGCGGCAGGGCGCACACTTCCAGCTCCGCCAGCACATCGAGCGTCAAATCGGGCGGCGGGGTTGTCGGCGTCGCTTCCTCCGGTTCAATCAGCACCACTTCATCACGCTGCGGCGCAGCCCCCACAACCGACCAGAGCCGGCTATTGGCGCGGCTCAAATAGAGCGCCGGCGTGCTCCAATCCAGCCCGTGCGCTTGCGCCAAGGCTTTGCGCCCATGCGCCAGGGCGCTTTCCAGCGTCCAGCCTTCGGCAAGCGCCTCGTACACGGTCTGCGTCAAGGTGATGGCGGCGGCGTCGCTTATCGCGCGGTGCATCGCCACCACCGCCGGCACGCCCAACTCCATGAACCGCTCGGCAAGCGTGGGCACATGCGCCCGCTCATCGGCACTGTGGCAACTGTTCAGCCAGAGAAGCCGCACCGTGGGGACATCCGCCAGCAAGCGCGCCCACTCACGCCCCCCCATCGCCACGGGCGCGCCGCTATCGCTTTGCAGAAAGATACGCCCCGACGGGTCGCCATGCGCCGCCACATGCACCACATGCGGCTGGAAGCGCCGCACGGCGCGGTGCAACATGCCGGGGGTGGCGTTGCGCACAACGTGCAGGGTAAACATTCCCGCCGGCGAAACGGTCTCCAGCGCCGTCTGCAAACGCGCTTCTTCCGCGGCAACATCCAGCGGCGGCATCCCCTCGGGCGAAGCGAAAACCGCCAGCAGGCGCAACGGCGGTTCAACAAGCATGGGTGGTTCGTTTGTGTGCGGCGTCGGCACAAAACGCACCACCGGCGTCAGCGAAGAAAACGCCAAAAAATCCCCCTCGGGGTCGCGCAGCAATTCCCACGGCCAGGCTTGAAACGCCTGCGGCAAATAGAGTTCCAGGCGCAAGGCGTCGCCGTGCGCGTGGGCAATCGCGCGGCTTTCGTGCCACAATGCGCCCACCTGCTCGGCAAACAACCAGGCAAACAGGCGCTCGCCCAACTGTACCGCCAACAGGTCGTCGGCGTCCGCTACGGTGGCGGTGCGTTCCAATTCGTCCAGCAACCGCACCAATTCGCCCGGCGCAAATGGGGCGCGTCGGCGCTCGACCACATCACCGGCGGGCGTATCGAACGCAATCAGCAAAATGTCGTCTTCATTTGTCTGTTCCAAACGCAATCGGAAGCGTCGTATCATCTCATTGCTCCTTGCTGACAAAAGGGCACCTTACGAAAAGCCGCCTGAATGTCAAAAAAACAGCACCTTCTAACAGGGGATTACAAGTTTTCCAACATTGTTCCAATACTTCCCCCCTATCTTGCAGACGATAAGCCAACGCAAGAGGAGGTGAAACGCCATGCTGCGTATCGGAGCACCCGTTCTCGCTACCGACGGTGAAATCGGCACGTTGAAATACGTGATTCTCGACTCGCGCACGCGCGCGGTGAGCGATATTGTTGTGGAAAGCGGCACCATCTTCAAACGGGCGCGTGTTATCTCCGCCCGCCATATCGAGCGTGTGGATGAAGACGGCACCGTGCATCTCTCTGTGGATAGCGAATTTGTGCGCAACTGCCGCATCTTTGAACACAAGGAATTCAGCACGCCGGAGTGGGCAAACGAAACCGGCTACAACGCCCAAAACGTGCTCATCTGGTCCGACCCATACGCCGGTCCAACGCTCAAAGAACTCCCTCGCCCGACGGTGCGCCTGCACATTGACCGGGGCGTCGGCGAAGAAACGCTGCTGGTGGGGCGCGGCTCGGCGGTCTACACCAAAGATGGCGAACGTGTGGGGACGATTGACCACATCGCGATTGACCCGGCGACCATGCAACCGCTCTACGTGGTCGTTCGCCTGCCCGGCATTCGCAAGCGGCGCGTCGTGGTGCCGGCTGAAAAGGTGCAAGAGTGGCAACATCAAGCCATCACACTCGACATGGAGAAGAAAGAGTTGCACGCCCTGCCGCCCTACACGCCGCGCACACCCGACATCAAATTGGGCGAAGCGGTGCGCGAAGCCATTGAGGCGCTGGGCATTCCGGTGGACGCCCTGAGCGTCTTTGTGGACAAAGGGCACGTGCTGGTGCGCGGGCATACCCACTCGCCTGAAGACCGCCGCCGCATCGAAGCCGCTGTGCGCAAGGTGGAAGGCGTGCTGAGCGTCACCAATGAAATCACCACCGACCGCGAACTTGAATTGCGCGTGCAGTCGCGGTTGCTCGCCGACCCCGTGGCGGGGCTCTATCCGGTGGACGTGGTGGTCAACAACCGCGTGGCAACGGTCATCGGCACGGTGCCGCATGAAACCATCCAGGACCTCATCCTGAAAATCGTGCGGCAAACGCCCGGCATTGCCGCCGTGATTGACCACATCACCGTTGACCCGGACGCGTTCAAAGAAGAACCGTTGCCCGTCATCGTCATGCGCTAAACGCGCCCTAAAAGAACGCCAGCCCGCTTGCAAACCAAGCGGGCTGTTTTGCTTTCGCCCCTCACGGCATCATGCGCCTTGCGCATCTTGCTCATCAGCGTACAAAGCCGCCAATTGTCGCGCTTCTTCCGCCAGTTTGCGCCGCAAAGAGGCCGGTTCCAGCACTTCCACCGCCGCCCCCCACGACTTGATCCAGGGCTCGATTTCGAGCGTTCCACTCACGCGCAACCGCATCAACCGCCCGCCATCGGGCAACGGTTCAACCACCTGCGACGGGTGCCAGATACTTTCATCCACGCGCCGCGCCACTTCGGGCGCAAACCGCAGCACCACCTCTTCGACCTCGTCATTCCAGATAATGCCCCACGCATGCCGCAAGACTGAGGACGGCAAGAAATCTTCGGGGAGTTCATAGGTCTCATCGAGCAGTTGCGCCTGCAAAATGCGCTCCATCTTGAATGTGACAATAAGCGGCTCGCGGTCATCGCGCCCTTCCAGACGCGCCAGCACATAGACCGTTTTGTTGCCCGGTTCCAGCAGATAAGGGGCAATCACATGCTCGCGGCTCTCCTCACGCGATGCCGCCCGGTAGCGAATGCGCACCTTTCGCCCGGTCGCCCAGCCCAAAGCCAGCGTTTCCAACACATGGCGAAACTGGCGGTCTTCGCCGCGCTTCGTCAAATCCTGAATGGTATCCTGCAAGGCGCGCGCCAGCGTTTCCGGCAAAACCGTTGCCAGTTGGGCAAAGGCTTGCGCAATCTCCGGCGTGCTTTCATCGGCGTTGCGGCAAAAGAGCCGCGCCGCCAGATAGAGCGCCGTGGCTTCGCTCAGTGTCAACTGCAACGGGGGAATATAAAACCCTTCCACAATCCCATAGCGGGGGGCGTTGGGCTCTTCATCCTCGGTGCTCCACAACGGCACGCCCGCCTCTTCCAGCGCCTTCAAATCGCGCTGAATGGTGCGCACCGAAACACCAAACATCTCGGCAATGTCGCGCACGCGCAACCCCTGGGGGTGCCGATAGAGCAAATGGGTGAGGCGGAACAAACGGGCTTGCTTATCGCGAATAGACTCAGACATGGGGGGTATCCTCGACAACCTTCGATTGTCAACATTCTGTCAAGTAGCACCTTTCATTATACTCACCTGCGCTTTTCCATGAAAAAAAGCACCACCTGGAAAGGGCGCACCCCCCACGTGCTACTTGCTACCAATTTGAAACTTGGCAACAGGCGCGGCTTGAATATGATGTCGGTATCCAACACCGATTTCGCACGTGGGTGGATACAACCATGCCCCATAAAAAGACCGAGCATCAACTTTCTCAATCCAAATGCCCCATTGCGCGTGCGGCGGCGCTTGTCGGCGACCCCTGGGTTTTGCTCATTCTGCGCGAACTCCGCGAAGAGGCGCGCCGTTTCAACGAACTGCGCAACGCCATCGCCAACATCAGCCCGCGCACCCTCTCGGCGCGGCTCAAATTTTTGGAACAGGAAGGCATTGTGGCGCGCACCGTCATTCCCGAAACCCCGCCGCACGTGGAATACAGCCTGACCGAAAAAGGGCGCGCGCTGGTGCCCATCATCGCCCAACTGCAAGAATACGGCGAAACGTGGCTGAAAACATAACTGGATTGCGAGGTATCCATGAACAAAACACCCGTCGTTGAACATCGTACCGTCGAAGAAGCCCGCCGCGACATTCTCACTGCGTTTCAACGCCTGCCGGCGGAACGCATCGCACTGCATGAGGCGCTGGGGCGTGTCCTCGCCGAGGATATCCGCGCCCCGCACGATGTCCCCCCCTTTCGCAACTCCGCCATGGACGGCTACGCTGTGCAAGCCGCCGACGTCCAACACGCCACCCCCGACCAACCGGTTTTCCTGCGCGTCGTCGCGACGATTGCCGCAGGCGGAACGCCCACCCGCCCGCTTCGTGCAGGCGAAGCCATGCGCATCATGACCGGCGCGCCGGTGCCCGAAGGCGCCGACGCTGTGGTGCGCTTTGAGGAAACCAGCGATACATGGGCGCCCGAAGAGCGTCCCCCCGAACAGGTTGCCATTTTGAACCCCGTGCGCCCCGGCGACAACGTGCGCGAAGCCGGCGAAGACGTGCGCCAAGGCACGGTCGTGCTGCCCGCCGGCACACGGCTGACCCCGGCGGGGTTGGGCGTGCTCGCTTCGTTGGGCTTCCCCGAAGTGCCGTGCGTGCGCCAGCCGCGCGTGGGCATTTTGGCGACCGGCGACGAGTTGGTGCAACCGGGAGAACCACTCGCGCCAGGGAAAATTCGCAACTCCAACGAGTATGTCAACGCTGCCCTGGTGCGCCGCGCAGGGGGAATTCCGGTGCCGCTCGGCATTGCCCGCGATACCGTTGAAGCGTTGACCGGCAAAGTGCACGAAGCGCTTGCGCTGGGCGTGGACATGCTCATCACCTCAGCCGGCGTCTCCGTCGGCGATTACGATTTCGTCAAGCACGTGCTGGCTGCCGAAGGCGAAATGCACTTCTGGCAAGTGAGCATCAAGCCGGGAAAACCGCTCGCCTTTGGCTTGCTGCGCGCCCCCGATGGGCGCTCCGTGCCCCTGCTGGGGTTGCCCGGCAACCCGGTGGCGGCGTATGTGGCGTTTGAAGTCTTTGCGCGCCCCGCCATCCGCAAAATGGCCGGGCTCACGCCAATTCTGCGCCCCACCATCAAAGCCCGTTTGCAAGAAGATGTCCGCAACAGCGGTCGGCGGCACTACATGCGCGCCCGTGTCTGGCGTGACGCCGAAAGCGGTGAGTTGCGCGTCAGCACCAAAGGCGACAGCCTGCGCGTGCAAGGTTCCGGCATCCTGAGTGCGCTTGTCTGGGCAAATGCTTTCGCTATCATACCCGAAACGACCGCCCATGTCCCCGCTGGGACGTGGATTGAGGTCGAACTTTTGGATGTGCCCGAACATGCCTTGCCGCTGATTGACCCAACGGTCGCTCAGTACGAGGCATGAGGCGATACCCCAACATTTTGCAAAAGGAGGAGTATTCTGTGGCCAAAGTCAAACGTCAAAAAACTCAATCGCCCACAAAACAACAAGATATTTTCCAAAAACCGGCTTTCTGGCTGGGGAGCGGGGGGCTTTTGTTCGTGCTGATCATCTTGCTGGCGTTCTTCGCCAACCGCAGTGGGGCATCAGCGCCTGATGTGCAGGCTGTCAGTGGGCGCTTTGCCGAGTTGGGGGCTGTGGGACGCGCCGTCGGTCCCGAAGACGCGCCGGTCAAAATCGTCGAATTTAGCGACTACTCATGCCCCCACTGTCTGACGGCACACAAAACACTGCTGGACCCCATTCTGGAATACGTAGAGCAGGGGCAAGTGCGTTTTGAAGTGCACCCCGTCGCCTTCCTGGGCGAACCGACTGTTATGGCAACGCAAGCCGCCCTCTGTGCACAGGAACAAGGCATGTTCTGGCCCTATCACGACCGTCTGTTCCGCGCCCAGGAGCAATACGGGCGCAGCGCCTTCACCGACGTGCGGCTGAAAGAATACGCCACCGAGGTTGGGCTTGACCTGGACGTTTTCGCCGAATGTCTGGACAGCCAAAAATACCTGGCGGAAGTCCAGCGGTTGACACGCGAAGCCAACAGCGAAGGCGTTGTCGCCACACCGACCTTCTTCATCAACGGGCAAAAAATCGAAGGCGCACTGCCCGAAGACCAGTTCCGCCAGCGCATCGAAGCCGCCTTGCCATGATTCACCGCAACACCCCCGTCATCAACGGGGGTGTTGCTTTGTCGGTCAAGCAGGCAAATGCTTGAAGCCGAGCGCCGGCTGTGGTATACTATTTGCACCGAGCAACTTCCCTTGTGAACCCATAAAGGAGAGGGCGCTATGATTCCGGTCACAATTGATAGCATTCGCGTCAGTCTCATTTCTCAGCACCGCATTGTGGTGCTCAAAGAGCAGGAAGGCGAGCGGCATCTTGCCATTTGGATTGGTCCCTATGAAGCCGACGCCATTACGTTGAGCCTGCAAGGTATTCGTGTCGCGCGCCCTCTAACCCATGACTTGCTCAAAAACGTCATCGAAACGCTTGGCGCTCGCGTTGAATACATCGTCGTCAACGACCTGCGCGATGACACCTTTTACGCCAACATCATGCTCGACGTGAACGGCGAGACAATCGCCATTGACTCGCGTCCGAGCGACGCCATCGCCCTTGCTGTGCGCGTCAATGCGCCCATCTTTGTCGAAGAGCATGTCATGGACGAAGCCGGCATCACACCTGAACCTGGGCACGAAGAACTTTCGCCCGAAGAAGAAGAAAAGCTTTCCGTCTTCAAGGATTTCGTCGAAAGCCTGGACATTGACTTCGACGACGAATAATCTGCAAGGGGGTTTCCCTTGCACGAGGCGCGTTCAAGCCCCACCCAATTGAACGCGCCTCATTTGTTTGTGTCATCAAACGCTCATACGGTTGATTGAAACAAATTTGTTTTTGAGAAACATGCCATGACTGAACGCCCAACGCGCATTTTGCCATACAACATCGAAGCCGAAGAAGCCGTCTTGGGGGCAATGCTCATTGACCCTGAGGCGATTACCAAAATAGCACCGTTTTTGCGCCCCGAAGACTTTTACCGCGAAAAACATCGCTGGATTTACGAGGCGCTCCTCAATCTGCATGAGCGCGATGAACCCGCCGACGAATTGACGATTGCCGACGAATTGGAGCGCATGGGGCGGCTCAGCGACGTGGGAGGCATCGCCGCCATCCACGAACTGGCGCTCAAAGTCCCCACCGCCCTGCACATCGAACATTACGGGCGCATCGTCGAACGCAATGCGGTGCTCCGTCGCCTGATTGAAGCCGCCGAAAACATCGCCCGCCTCGCCTACGAAAACAGCGAGGACGATATCTCCGAAATCATCGACCGCGCCGAGTCGTTGCTCTTTGCCGTCTCACAACACCGCCTGACCGGCGCGATGATTCCCATCCAGCAAATTCTGGGCGAATTTTATGAGCAGGTCGAAAAGCTGTTCATCGAACGCCACCCGGTCGGGTTGCCCACCGGCTTTACCGACCTGGACCGCCTGCTGGGCGGTTTTCAGCCGGGCGACCTCATCATTCTCGCCGCCCGCCCCAGCATGGGGAAAACCGCGTTCTCGCTTTCGATTACCGAGAACGTCGCCCTGCAACAAAACGCGCGTGTGGCGTTCTTCAGCCTGGAAATGAGCGCCGACCAGCTGGTGCAACGCCTTGTTTCCAGCCAAACCGGCATCAACGCCCAAAAGCTGCGTGTCGGTCCCATCACCGAAGAAGATTTGCAGCGTGTCTCAATGGCGGTGGATACGTTGCGCAACACCCGCATCTTCATTGATGAAACCCCCGCCATCAGCCCTATCGAACTGCGCACCAAAGCCCGCCGCGTCGCCAGCGAGCACGGGCTTGACTTGATAGTCGTGGACTACTTGCAGCTGATGCGCGGCGTAGGGCGCACCGAAAACCGCGTGCAAGAAATCTCGCAAATCAGCCGCTCGCTCAAAGCATTGGCGCGCGAACTGCGTGTGCCGGTTTTGGCGCTTTCGCAGTTGAGCCGCCAGGTCGAAAGCCGACACGACAAGCGCCCCATGCTCAGCGACCTGCGCGAAAGTGGTTCCATTGAGCAGGACGCCGACGTGGTCATGTTCATCTACCGCGATGAGGTGTACAATAAAGAGACCGACAAACCCAACATCGCCGAAATTATCGTTGCGAAGCACCGCAACGGTCCTACCGGCGTGGTGGAATTGCGGTTTGTGCGCGAAAACGCCAAATTCAGCAATCTCGAAACCATTTACGTTGAAGAAGATTTTGGTCCCATTGAAGGCGACCTGGACGATATTATTTTCTGAGATGCGCCATGAAGACTTTCGACGGGTTTCCCGACGGCAACCTGCGTTTCACACCTTTGCCGGATTTGTTTTTCAGCGAACTGCTACCGCACATTGACGATTTGGCAGAGTTGAAACTGACGCTACACTGTTTTTGGCGCCTCTATCGCCAACCCAAGCGCGCCTATCTTCGCGAGCCGGAACTGCAAGCCGACGGGGTATTGCTCCAAAGCATCAAACGCCCCGGGCAACCGCCGGAAGAAACCTTGGCGGAAGCCCTTGAACGCGCCGTCTATCGCGGCACACTGCTGGCGCTCCGTGTCGAACACAAAGGGCAAAGCGAAACGTGGTACTTTCTCAACACCGCACGCGGACGCCAGGCGCGAGCGGCGATTGAAGCCCGCTTGCGCCAAACCAACGTGTTGGTACAACCTGTCGAACCAACCACCGTACCCGATGAGCGACCACTCATCTTCAAACTCTATGAAGACAACATCGGGCTTCTGCAACCGGTGATTGCCGAAGAACTGCGTGAAGCCGCCGCAACATATCCCGAGACCTGGATTCAGGAAGCCTTTCGGTTGGCGGCGGAACGCAACAAACGCAACTGGCGCTACATCCGTGCAATTCTCGAACGGTGGGCACGAGAAGGAAAAGACGATGAAAGACATCCGCGACATTCTGGAACAGAGTCGTTTGACGAAACTCGACGCCGTTTCCTCGACGAACTCGAATAACCCAACCCCCGCCCAGCGCGACGTCTGCCCGATTTGCAAAGGGGCGGGGTTTGTGCGTAAGGACGTGCCGCCGGGGCACCCCTTATTTGGGCGCGCCATTCCGTGCACCTGCAAACGCACAGAACTTCTGCAAAAACGCCGCTCCACTATCGAGCGGTTTAGCGCCCTCGGCTTGCTGAAACATATGACCTTCGAGACCTTCCACCCCGACGGTATCGGGCTGCAACCACACCAGCGCCAAAGCCTGCGGCTCGCCTATGACATTTGCCGCCAATACGCCGAGCGTCCGCGCGGTTGGCTGGTGTTGCTGGGCAATTATGGGTGCGGAAAAACGCACCTCGCCGCCGCCATCGCCAATGAGCGCCTGAAACGGGGCGAAGAAGTGCTCTTCTTCGTCGTCCCCGACTTGCTGGATTACTTGCGTGCGGCGTTCAACCCCAACAACGAAGAAACCCAGGACGAACGCTTTGAGCAAATTCGCACCGCGCCGCTCCTCATCCTCGACGATCTGGGCACACACGCCGCCACACCCTGGGCGCAAGAAAAACTCTTCCAGATTTTCAACTATCGCTACAACGCCCAACTGCCCACCGTGGTGACCACCAACCACGCTCTGGACGAAATCGAAAGCCGCATCCGCTCACGGCTGGAAGACCAATCGCTGAGCCAAATCGTGCACATCAAAGCGCCGGATTACCGCCACGGGCGCTCAGACGAACACCAGGACCTTTCGACGCTCCATCTACTCAGCCACATGACCTTTGAGACATTCGACCTGCGCGCCATCGAACTCAAAGGCGAAGACCGCGAAAAACTGTTCCAGGCGGTACGGATTGCACGCCGCTTTGCCCAAAACCCCAGCGGCTGGCTCGTCTTTGTGGGGGGGTACGGCGTGGGGAAAACCCACCTCGCCGCCGCCATCGCCAACGAAGCCGTCGCCCACGGGCACGAAGCGCTGTTCATCGTCGTGCCCGATTTGCTAGACCATTTGCGCGCCACCTTCAACCCGTCCAGCCCCGTCAGTTATGACAAGCGGTTCGAGCAAGTGCGCCGCGCCGAATTGCTGGTGCTGGATGATTTGGGGACCCACAGCGCCACCCCCTGGGCGCAAGAAAAATTGTTCCAACTCTTCAACCACCGCTACATGGCACGGTTGCCCACCGTGATTACCATGAACAATGTTGAAACAGTAGACCCGCGCTTGCTGGAACGCATGATGGAGATGAAAATGGTCGGTGCGGGCAGTCTCATCAAACTTGACATCCCGCCCTACCGAGGGCTAGCCAAACGCAAACCGCACCCCCCCAACATGTGACGAAGACACCAAAACGGTTCTCTCCAACAGAGAACCGTTTTGATACCTGCATGTGAGGCGCTATGAACCTGTATCTCATCCGACATGCTGAATCGGTCAACAACGCCCGTTTTCGCGACGCCGACGTCATAGACCTGAGCCTGCGCGACCCCGATCCCGCCCTCACCGATTTGGGGCGCGTGCAGGCTGAACATCTGGCGCGCTTCATCGCTCACGCCGCCGAACCGTACACCCAGCACCCACACGGCAGAGCGTTGCTCACGCATCTCGTCGTCAGCCCCATGCGCCGCGCCATCGAAACCGCGCAAGCCATTGCCAGGCAAGCATCTCTTCCCGTCGAAGTCTGGGACGATATCCACGAAGTCGGGGGCATTTTCGATAGTGTGGACGACCAACAGCAGCCCCTCCCAGGCATGACCCGCGAGGAGATTCTGGCGCTCCTGCCAGACGCGCATTTGCCCCCAAGCATCACCGAACGGGGCTGGTGGCATCAGACCACAGTGGAAACATTCGCCCAAGCCCACGAACGCGCCCAGCGCGTCGCCGAACGCTTGCGCGCATACGCCGCGGCGCACCCCGAAGCACGCCTGGGGCTGGTCAGCCACGGCATCTTCTTGACGTTGCTGGTTCGTGTGCTGGTTGGCGCGCCGTTTCGCGAGCCGTTGCCGGCTTACTTCTACCACAACAACACCGGCATCACACGCCTGGAATTTATCCAACCGCATGAAATCGCCATTCACTACACCAACTTTATTGGTCATTTACCGAGTGAATGCCTCACGTACTAACCTGAGAAGGAGCAAAACGCCATGGCAATCTATGTGTACACCACCGAACAAATGCGGGCACTTGAACGCGCCGCCGATGCGGCTGGTCATTCCTATGCGGAGATGATGGAAGAAGCAGGGGCAGCGGTCGCCCGTGTGATTCACATGTTGTGGCCTGCGGAAGAGACGCGCGTTGTCGTGCTTGCGGGACCCGGCAACAATGGGGGCGATGGGCTCGTCGCCGCGCGTTTTTTGGCGCAAGCCGGCTTCAGCGTGACGGCGTTCCTCTGGAAACGCCCCGAACAAGACCAACAAGCCGAGCAAGCGCGCGCCACAGGTGTCGCGATTTTTCCCGCCGAAGAAGACCTGCACCGCCTGCAACGTGCCATTGAGCGGGCGCACATCGTCATTGACGCCCTCTTGGGCACAGGGCTCAACCGCCCCATCGAAGGCACACTCGCCGACATCTTGAAGATTGTGCAGGAAGAACAAAAACGTTCGCGCCAATTCGACGACGCGCCGCTGGTCTGGTTCACCGAAGACCCCTCGTTTTCCATCAAAATTCCGCACCGCCTGAGCGTTGTGGCTGTGGACATCCCGACGGGCATCAACAGCGACACCGGCGCCGTGGACCCCGCGACGGTGCCGGCGGACATCACCATCACATTCGCCGGTCCCAAAGTCGGGCAACTGCTTTCGCCCGCCGCCACCATGCAAAAAGCCATCATCGTCGCCGACATCGGCATTCCCGAAGCCGTCAAAGAAGCCAGCCCCGCTATCGCCGAGCTGGTGACGCCGGCGCTCGCCGCCACGCTCTTGCCGGAACGCTCCTTGTTGGGGCACAAAGGCACATTCGGGCGGGTGCTCATCATTGGCGGTAGCGTCAACTACCCCGGCGCCCCCGGTCTGGCAGCCATGGCCGCCCTGCGCAGTGGCGCGGGGTTGATTACGCTCGGTGTACCCGACCTGGTGGCGATGGCGCTTGCCCCCAAGCAAGACCTCACCAACTGCACCTGGCTCATGCTCCCCCACGACCTGGGCGCACTCAAACCGGACGCCATCAAAGTCCTCGCCGACGAGATTCCCGCCTACGACGCTCTGGTTTTGGGACCCGGTTTGGGGCAAGAAGAGATGACCTTTGCGTTTGTATGGGCGCTGTTGGGGCTTCGCGCGCATGTTGCGCCACGACCGAGCGGCATCGGCTTCATCAAAGAACACGCCACCCCCGAACCAGAAGCCCCGACACTGCCCCCCACCGTGATTGACGCCGACGCGCTGAACGCCTTGGCAGCGTTCGATGAAGAATGGGCGCCGCGCCTGCCCCCCAATCACTTCGTGCTCACGCCGCATCCGGGCGAAATGGCGCGTCTCTGCGGGGTTGAACCGTCGTATGTGCAGGCGAACCGTCTCCAACTGGCGCAGCAAAAAGCGCAAGAATGGCAACAAACCGTTGTGCTCAAAGGCGCCTACACCATCATTGCCGCGCCGGATGGGCACGTTAGTGTGTCGCCGTTTGCCACGCCCGTGCTCGCAACCGCAGGCACCGGCGACGTGCTGGCGGGGTTGATTGGCGGCTTGCTGGCGCAGGGGCTCGCCCCTTACGACGCGGCACGCCTGGGCGTCTTCTTGCATGGGCTTGCGGGGCGTTTGCTGGCGGACGAGTACGAGACCGACCGGGGCGTCCTGGCGACCGAGGTGGCGCAATGGCTGACACACGCCATCTCGGCGCTTGCCAACATTGCGGGCGAATAAAGCCCTTGCCCGAAAAACCAAAAGCCCCCGCCGCGCGGCGGGGGCTTTTTTCTTCACACGGCTCCACGCTCAATCGTTGGCGGCGGGCGTTTTCGGCGGCGTGGACTCTTCACGGATACCCGCCATCAACAACCCCAGGCGCTCCGCAGTGGCTTCCTCGACAGGCAAAATCGCCATGATTTGCCCTTCATACATCACCGCCACACGGTCCGAAAGCGACAAAATCTCGTCCAACTCTGTTGAAACCAGCAAGACCGCCGCGCCCTCATTCCGCTTCTCCACCAAACGCCGGTGGATGTATTCGATAGAGCCCACGTCCAGCCCGCGCGTCGGCTGGACAGCGTACAGCACGCGAATAGGGCGCGAAAATTCACGAGCGATAATCACCTTTTGCTGGTTCCCACCCGACAACGCCCCGGCGCGGGTGTAGATCCCCGGTGTGCGCACGTCAAATTCCTTCACCAGGCGCTCCGCCGTTTCGGCAATCACGTCATGTTTGAGCACCATGTTTTCGGAATAGGGCGGCTTGTAGTAGGTGTTGAGGATGATGTTGTCCTTGATAGGCAGGCTCAAAATCAATCCATCGTGCTGACGGTCTTCGGGCACGTGCCCCAAGCCCAACTCGTAGAAGGTGCGCGGTGAAAGGTTTGTCACGGGTTGACCGGCAATGCGAATGTGCCCTTTTTCGACATGCTTCAAGCCGCTGAGCGCCTTCACCAATTCGGTTTGCCCGTTGCCCTGCACGCCGGCAATCCCCAGAATTTCGCCCGCGTAGAGGGTGAAAGAGACACCCCGCACCGCCATATGGCCGGTATCATCACGCACCCAGAGGTCTTCCACTTCGAGCACAGGCATACCGGCATCGCGGGGCGGTTTTTCGACACGCAACAACACCGAACGCCCCACCATCATCTCCGCCAACTGTTGCTCGTTGGTCTCTTCGGGGCGTACTGTGCCAACCACCTTCCCACGCCGCAAAACAGTAATGCGGTCGGCAATGGTAAGCACTTCCTTGAGCTTGTGCGAAATGAAAATCACCGACTTCCCTTGCGACGTCAACGCTTCGATGATTTCAAAAAGTTCGTCGACTTCCTGAGGCGTCAAAACCGCGGTCGGTTCGTCCAGAATGAGAATGTCGGCTTCGCGGTAGAGGGTTTTGATGATTTCGACACGCTGACGCACCCCAACCGGCAAATCCTCAACAATTGCGTAGGGGTCTACTTTGAGCCCGTACTGTTCGGAAATCTGGCGAATGCGTTCGGCGGCTTCGCGCTTGTTGAGGAAGGGGCCGCTGGTGGATTCAATCCCCAGCATCACATTTTCCACCACGCTCATCACGGGCACCAGCATAAAGTGCTGGTGCACCATGCCAATGCCATGCTCAATAGCTTCGCGCGGGCTGCCCAACTGCACTTTTTTGCCCTTGACGATAATCTCGCCACTGTCGGGATGATACAATCCGTAGATGATGTTCATCAGCGTGGATTTCCCCGCGCCGTTTTCCCCCAGCAACGCCAGCACTTCCCCCCGGTGGAGCGTCAGGCTCACGTTGTCGTTTGCCACCACACCGGGGAACGTTTTGGTGATATTGCGAACTTCCAAGACCACTTCGGCGCTCATGGCTTACTCCTTCTCGTAGGGCTGGCCAATGGCAGCGGGTGGGCGAGCACGCCCGACGAAGCCGGCCAACACCACAATCGTCAAGATGTAGGGCAACATGCCGACAAACTGATGTGGAATGGTGCTAATCCCCAGGAACTGGAACTGTGTTTGCAAAGCGTTCGCAAACCCAAAGAGCAACGCCGCGCCCCAGGCGCCGAGCGGCGTCCATTTACCGAAAATCATCACCGCCAACGCCACGAAACCGCGCCCGTTGGTCATCGCACGCTCAAACGAGCCCACCGCTTCCAGCGTGAGGTAGCCGCCGGCGAGCCCGGCAATCATGCCGCCGATGATGACGTTGATGTAGCGCATGCGGATAACGTCAATGCCGACGGTGTCGGCGGCTTTGGGGTGTTCACCCACAGCGCGGGTGCGCAGCCCCCAGACCGTGCGGAACAGCAGAATGTGCACCACCACCACCAGCACCAGCGAGAGGTAGGTGATGGGTGGATTATTAAACAACACCGGTCCAATGAGTGGAATGTCAGCCAGCACGGGGATACGAATGGGCGTCAACTTGCCCTGTGTCGTCAACCCTTGTTGATAAAAGAACCCCGTCAATTCCAGCGCCAGAATGTTGAGCACCGTGCCGCTGATAATCTGGTCCATCTTGAGCGTGATGGACATGAACGCATGCGCCAGCCCCATCAACGCCCCCATGAGAATCGCGGCGAGCACAGCCAGGAACAAATTGCCCGTGTAGACATTCGCCAAAAAGCCCACGAACGCGCCCATGAGCATCATGCCTTCAATGGCAATGTTGATGACGCCCGAGCGCTCACAGAAAATCCCCGACAACGCCCCCAAAATCAAGGGCGTTGATTGCCGAATTGTCGAAGCCAGCAGAGCCGTCGTCACCGCAGGCGTGGCGCCATACGAAACGAAAATCAGCGCCGCGACGCCGGCTATCAGCAACCACGAACTCCGTTGGCGTACCATTGTCAAAGCATCATTTGGCATCAATATCCCTCGCAAGCCTTCAAGGATATGGTCTCAGGTCAAAAACAACTCAGCCCGAACTGCCCCAGCCGGTGCTGAGCACCACTTCTTCGCCCCCTTCGGGCGCACGCAAGCGGAAGAGTTTGCGAATGATGATGGGCGCCGAGACAAAGAGCAGCATTGTGCCCTGCACAATGCCGATAATCTCAGCGTCCACGCCATACAACTGCATCTGGTTCGCGCCGGCGCGCATCACGCCAAACAACAACGCGGCGGGGGACGACGCCCAGCGGGCTGGTTTGCGCCAGCAAGGCAATCGTAATGCCGTCAAACCCCAGCCCTGTGTTGAAGCCGGGTTGATAGCGGCCAATAATGCCGAGCGTCTCAACCGCGCCCCCCAAACCAGCCAGCAAGCCGCTAATCGCCATACTGGCAATCACGGTGCGCCCCACCGACATGCCCGCATAGCGCGCCGCCGCCGGATTCAACCCGACTGCGCGGATTTCGTAGCCAAAGGTGGTGTTGCCCAACACCCACCACGCCAGCACCGCCATGACAATCGCAATCAGCAAGCCCAGCGGCACCACGCCAATCGAAGGCAATTCCGCCGAGGGCAAAATGGCGGGTGTACGCGCAACGATGTTGCCCGGCGAACGGTCTTTCCAGGGGCCATTCGCCAGGTAGTCCGTCAGGTTGATGGCGACGAAGTTGAGCATAATCGTCGTGATGACTTCGTGCGCGCCTGTGAACGTTTTGAGCGCCCCCGGAATAGCGCCCCAAATCGCGCCCGCCAGCATGCCAGCCGCCAACGCCAGCGGCAAGTGCACAACGGGGGGCAACCCTTCAAACGCAAACCCAACGTAGGCGGCGGCAATCGCGCCCAAAATCAGCTGCCCTTGCGCGCCGATGTTGAACAAGCCCGCCTTGAAGGCAAACGCCACCGCCAGCCCGGAGAAAATCAACGGGGTCGCCTTTTCAAAGGTGCGCGCCAGACCGCGCGCCGAGCCCAACGCCCCGCGGAACATAGCCGTGTAGCCTCCCACGGGGTCCGCGCCGGCAATCACGATGATGATCGCCCCGACCACCATGGCTAGCACCACAGCCAACAGGGGAATCGTCAACGCCTGCACAAACCGCTGCCAAAGCGTTGGGGGTGTTCCGTTTGCTATCTTTGCATCAGCCATCTTCGTTTTTCCTCGCTTTGAGAATTGTGAAGAGCAGAGGGGGAGGAACAAACAGGGAGACGTTTGCGCCACCCACTCTCCTCTTCAACGGAAAGTGGGCGCCCACGTATGAAACGTGGACGCCCACCGAAGAGGCCATCAGCCGGGGTTGTAGCCGGTTTCGATCGTGCCGTTGCGCAAGCCTTCTTCGATTTCCTTCAGCTTGTCTTTCACTTCTTGCGGGATCTTGTCTTCAAAGTCGTGGAACGGCGCCAAACCGACTTCACCCACGTAGTTGCCGCTCGGGAAGTTGCCTTCCTTCGCCATCTTGATGAGGTCGAAGACGCCCGGCGTGATCAGCTTCATCGCGCTGGAAACGAGGCAGGGATGCGCTTCGGGCACCGTCAGCCACTGGTCGGTGTCCACACCAATGCAGTAGACGCCTTCGTGCGAGGCGGCTTCAATCAACGCCCCGTTGCCGGTCTTGCCGCCGGCGCCGAAGATGACATCAGCGCCCTGGTCAATGGCTTGCTTGGCCGTCGCTGCGCCCCATTCGGGGTCGGTGAAGGCCACATCCAGACCGCCGGGGTGGTAGGTCGAGATGATTTCGATATCGGGGTTGATGTAGCGGGCACCGGCTTCGTAGCCTTCCTTGAACGCCACCACAGGCGGCACCAGGTCGGTCCCCAGCACAGCCGCAATCTTGCCGCTCTTGGTAATTTGCGCCGCCAGCGCGCCCGCCAGGAAGCCCGCCTTGTCTTCATTGAAGATCAAGCCAGCCAGGTTGGGCTTTTCCGTGCCCGGCGCCTGGAACTGGTCAACGCCGATGAAGTAGATGTCGGGGTATTCTTCGGCCATCTTGGCGGTGGCTTCACCCAACGCAAAACCGACCGTCACGATGACGTTGTAGCCCTGGTCGGCGAAGAGGCGGATGTTTTCTTCGTAGTCCTTGGCGTCTTTGGTTTCGATGTAATCCACTTCCGCGCCCAACTCTTCCTGTGCACGCAAGACGCCTTCCCACGCCGACTGGTTGAACGACTTATCGTCAATCTCGCCCACGTCCGTCACGAGACCGACCTTGAACGTCATGGCTTCTTCGCCACCGCTGGTTTCCTCGGTGGTCTGTGCGCTTTCCTCGCCGCCGGCTGCGGGCTCTTCCGATGAACCACCACAAGCCGCCAGCAGGAGCGCCAGAAGCGACAGCAAGATGAACAACAATGTTCGTTTGCGCATACTTCTCCTCCTGCATCTTTCAATTTTCGGCCTTTCTGAGCAAAGGCTCGCCGAGCCATTGTATCGGATTTAGCAAGGCGCACAAAATAGCCTTCTTCTCCCACCCCAACATGCGCTTATTTCACCACCGCGGCGATTGAGCGCGCGTTCGATGGGCGTGCTCCGCCGCAACGCTCTTTTGCCATCCGCCAACTCTGGTATAATAGGCGCGCCGTCTCAAATGTCAGAACCACAGGGAGGGGCGCATGGCGACATACCTGATTGCCTGCACACTGGCACCACACCCAACACACGCAACGATTTCGTTCACTGCGCTGGAACGCAAAGCACGCGCCAAACTTGCCGCGCTTTGCCCCAATGCCCAGATACACGCGCGCTATTCGCTCCTGGGTCCTTACGACACGCTCTACATTCTCGAAGCACCCGACAATCAGCACGCGCTCAAAGCCGCCATGGTGCTCCGCTCCGTCGGCTACGCCAAAACGGAAATCTGGCCGGCGGTCGAAAGCGAGGCGTTTGACATACTAGCCACGACGTTTGAACGCCAAAGCCGGCAATTTGAAGCGACCTTCGACCCTGTGGATGAAGCGCTGGAAGAAAGTTTTCCCGCAAGCGACGCACCCTCCTGGACAGGAGGTTCCGTCACACCATCGGAGGAATAAATTGTTCAACCAAAAGAGGTGAGCCTATGACTTTACCAAACCCATTCGGCGCAAAAGATACCTTTGAAACCGGCAGTGGCCCAGCTGTCATCTATCGCTTGAGCCGCCTCGAAGAAGAGGGGCTCGGCACCATCTCGCGGTTGCCCTACTCCATCCGCGTCCTGCTGGAATCGGTGTTGCGGCAGGTGGACGGCTTCCGCGTGACGGAAGAGGACGTGGCGACACTGGCGGGCTATGACGCGAAGAACGTGCCGGCGCGCGAAGTGCCCTACTTGCCCGCCCGCGTCGTCCTGCAAGACTTCACGGGTGTGCCCGCCGTGGTGGACCTCGCGGCGATGCGCTCCGCCATGCAGCGCTACGGTGGCGACCCGACCCGCATCAATCCCCACATCCCCGCCGACCTGGTGATTGACCACTCCGTGCAGGTGGATGCGTTCGGTTCGGCGTATGCGCTCTTCTTCAACGCGGAACGCGAATACGAACGCAACCGCGAGCGCTACACGCTGTTGCGCTGGGCGCAAACGGCGTTCGACAACTTCCGCGTGGTGCCGCCGGCCACCGGTATCATCCACCAGGTCAACCTCGAATATCTGGCGAAGGTGGTGCACCTGGTCGAAGTGAACGGCGAGCGTGTGGCCTTCCCCGACTCGCTGGTGGGGACCGACTCGCACACCACCATGATCAACGGGCTGGGTGTGCTTGGCTGGGGCGTCGGCGGGATTGAAGCCGAAGCCAACATGCTGGGGCAACCCATCTACATGCTCATCCCCGAAGTGGTGGGCTTCAAACTCTACGGTGAACTGCCCGAAGGCGCGACGGCGACCGACCTGGTGCTCACCATCACCCAAATGCTGCGCCAGAAAGGCGTCGTCGGGAAATTCGTCGAATTCTACGGTCCCGGCGTCAGCAAACTGAGCCTCGCCGACCGCGCGACCATTGCCAACATGGCGCCCGAATACGGCGCAACCATGGGCTTCTTCCCCGTGGACGAAGAAACCCTGCGCTATCTCATCGGCACCGGTCGCAGTGAAGAACTGGTGGACCTTGTCGAACGCTACACCAAGGAGCAAGGGCTCTTCCGCACTGATGACGCGCCCGAACCGGTCTATACCGACACGCTCGAACTCGACATGGGCACCGTGCAGCCCAGCGTGGCTGGTCCCAAGCGCCCGCAAGACCGCATTTTGCTGAAAGACATCAAGCGCTCGTTCTGGCTCGACATGAAGAAAACCTTTGGGCGCGAGGTGGACACCACCGGCATTGACCCCGAGGTGATTGAGGCGCTCGAAACGGGCAAGGAACTGCCCACCAGCACCGAACGCACCTCGCTCTACAAGAACCACGAAGTCGAATTCAGCATTGACGACGTGGACGCCCACATCACGCACGGCTCGACGGTCATCGCCGCCATCACCTCGTGCACCAACACGTCCAACCCCTCGGTGATGATTGGCGCGGGCTTGCTCGCCAAGAAAGCCGTGGAGCGCGGTTTGACGGTCAAGCCGCACGTCAAAACCAGCCTTGCACCTGGTTCGCGCGTGGTGAGCAAGTATCTGGAAGAATCGGGGTTGCTGCCCTTCCTCGAAGCGCTGCGCTTCCACATCGTCGGCTACGGCTGCACCACCTGCATTGGCAACAGTGGTCCGCTGCCAGAAGCCATTGCCAACGCCATCACCGAAAACGACCTGGTGGTAAGCGCTGTGCTCAGCGGCAACCGCAACTTTGAAGGGCGTATCAACCCCTACGTGCGCGCCAACTACCTCGCCTCGCCGCCGCTGGTCATCGCCTTTGCGCTGGCGGGCACGGTGGATATTGACTTCGAGCACGAACCCATCGGGCACGACCCCAACGGGCAACCCGTCTATCTGCGCGACATCTGGCCGACGCAGGAAGAAATCCGCTCGTACATTCGCCGCGCCCTCAAGCCTGAAATGTACCGCGAAGAGTACGCCAACGTCTTTGAAGGCGATGAGCACTGGAAGGCGCTCGAAATTCCCAAGGGCAAAATTTACGAGTGGGATCCGAATTCAACCTACATCCAGGAACCGCCCTTCTTCATGGACTTCCCGCTCGACGTGCCCGACCTGACGCCTATCCGTGGGGCGCGCGTGCTCGCCTTGCTGGGCGACACCATCACCACCGACCACATCTCGCCCGCCGGTCCCATTCTGGTGAACAGCCCCGCCGGGCAATACCTGCTCTCCAAGGGCGTCCAGCCCAAGGACTTCAACACCTACGGCGCACGCCGCGGCAACCACGAAGTGATGATGCGCGGGACGTTCGCCAACGTGCGCCTGCGCAACAAACTGGTGCCCGGCAAGGAAGGCGGCTGGACGGTTTACTTCCCCACGGGCGAAGAAATGTGGATTTACGACGCCGCCATGCGCTACAAGCAAGACGGCACGCCGTTGCTGGTCATCGCCGGCAAGGAATACGGCACCGGTAGTTCGCGCGACTGGGCGGCCAAAGGCACCTACCTGCTGGGAATCAAAGCGGTCATCGCCGAATCGTTCGAGCGTATCCACCGCAGCAACCTGGTGGGGATGGGCGTCCTGCCGCTGCAATTCAAGGAAGGCGAAAACGCCGAATCGCTCGGGCTGACGGGGCGCGAAGTGTACGACATCCTCGGCATTGACAACGACCTGCAACCGCGCCAGACGTTGACCGTGCAAGCCACCGACTCCGAAAGCGGCGAGACCAAGACCTTCGAGGTCATTGTGCGCCTGGATACGCCCGTGGAAGTCGAATACTACCGCAACGGCGGCATTCTCCACACGGTGTTGCGCAACATGCTGCGCGAAAGCCGCAACTAAGCCGCTTCGCGTATCTCCACCCGAACCTGTCAGGTCGGCAACGGCCTGACAGGTTTTTCTTTTGCGGCTATACTTTCACCGCAACCCCGAGCAACCGTGCCAGAGAGGAGGAAGCGTATGGACTACACCCGCACGCAGTTTCTCACCGCCACGCGCGGCGCCCTCAACCGCCAGCACGCCGCCCTGCGTTTGTGGGAACGCGCCAAAAAACTGGGCGTCTGGAACCCCGCCGACCTCGATTTTTCGCAAGATACCGCCGACTGGAACCGCCTTTCCGACCCCGAACAAGACGCCATCTTGCAACTGGCGGCGCTCTTTGAAGCCGGTGAGGAAGCCGTCACGCTCGACTTGCTGCCGCTGTTGCAAACCGTCGCGCGCGAGGGGCGGCTGGAAGATGAAATCTACCTCACCTCATTCCTTTGGGAAGAAGCCAAGCATGTGGACTTTTTCGCCCGCTTCTTTGAAGCCATCGGCGTCACCCGCGATTTACACGAGTACCACGGCGAAAACTACCGCCGCATTTTCTACGAGGCGCTCCCGAACGCCCTGCACCGCCTGGAAGAAGAGCCCTCGCCCGTAAACCAGGCGGTTGCCTCGGTGACCTACAACATGATTGTGGAAGGCGTGCTCGCCGAAACGGGCTATCACGCCTGGCACGCCGCGCTGGAACGCAACAACCTGATGCCCGGCACCATCGCCGGCCTTGTGCACATCAAGCGCGACGAATCGCGCCACATTGCGTTTGGTATCTACTTCCTCTCGCGCCTGGTAGCCGAACACGGCGACCCCGTTTGGAACGCGATTGAGCAGACCATGGGGACGCTTCTGCCGGTGGCGCTGGGCGTGGTGCACGAAATTTTTGACCGCCATGAAAGCCGCTACGGCGCGATGCCGTTCGGGCTCTCGCGTGATGAGTTTCAGGAATACGCCACACGCCAGTTCCAGAAACGGTTCATGCGATTGATGCACGCCCGCACCAAATCGTTAGAGGAGATTGTGTATGGTGAAGACGCAACCGAGGACGCCTAAACCGAACACGCTGCTGCCCCTGCCGCACGCCGTGGGTGTGCACTGTTCATCCACCAGCGTGCGCGACGTGCTCGCCTACGACGGCGTCCATCTCAGCGAAGCCATGGTTTTTGGGCTGGGGAGCGGGTTGGGCTTCGTCCTCTGGCCCGACCCCGACCAGCCGCCCGCCCTGCGCTTCAACGGGCGCGCCCGCGACCTGGAAGGCAAGTTCTACGCCAACGTGGGCGCGCCGCTCACATGGGCGCGCCGCTGGGACCCCCACGCCATGCGCGAGGCGCTTGAACGTGGTCGCCCGCTTCTGGCGCAAACCGACATTCAACCGCTGCCCTACTACGACGGCGTGCATTTTGCCGGGCATGGCGTCGTCATCGTCGGGCTTGACGTGGAGGCCAACACCGCCTGGCTGGCGGACGTCATCGCCGACGAGCCGCAACCCGTGCCGCTGGATGCGCTCCAGCGCGCCATGGGTCCCAACCCCTCGCCGCTCACCGAAGCGTACCACTGGGCGCCCGCGCCGCGTGTGCACCTGCACATGGGCGCGCCGCTCATTCGCCGCGCGGTGCGCGTCGTTGTGGAGGAGATGCTCGCGCCCGACACGCCCGAGGCGGTGGGCTTGCCCGCCATGCGGCGCTACATCGCCGCCCTGCCGGAGAGCCGCCACGCCCCCAATCCGCAGTGGGTGGCGCGGTTCGCCTACCAGACGATTGAAAAGCGCGGCACAGGGGGCGGTGCGTTCCGCCTGCTCTATGCGCAGTTCTTGCGCGAAGCGGCGGCGTGGGTCCCCGCGCTGGCGGCGCTGGCTGAAGAGGCCGAAGCCATTGGGCGGCGCTGGCAAGCGCTGGCGCAGATTTTCAAGCGCACGTTCATCGAGAACGATTGGGACGGTTTCACGCAAGCGGCCGAGGCGCTTGCCGCCATCGCCGACGCCGAAGAAGCGTGGCTGGCGCGGCTGGCGGAGGCGGTGGAAGTGGAGGGTGTTTCTCGTCGGTGAGGAGCACGCCACCAAGCCCCAACCAACCACAAAAATCCCCACTGCCTTGGTGGGGATTTTGTGTTGTGCTCACTTATGCCCGCCCGGTTTCCTCTTGCACGCACCACAAGGCGCTTTTCGCGTTTGGGGCCAATGATGATACACTCATTTCCCTTTCTCCTTGCGCGGTTTCCCGAAGTGTTGCGAGCGCGCCGACGCGCGAAAAGAGGTGTGTATGCAAACCCAGAATCCGCAACCGTCCTCGTTTCCTCGGCTTCCGCTTGTGTTCTGGCTGCTGCTTTGCGTGGTCACGTTTCACGTCGTGGAGAAAATCAGCGACGATCGAAAGAGCGAGCCGCGCAGTGCACGCCAAAGCCCCACCGCGATTGTGGCAACGCGCACGCCTTCTCCCACCCCACGCCCCACTCACACGCCACGCCCGACACACACGCCGACGCGCACCCCTCAGCCCACGCCAACGCCCTACATGGTCGTCACCTCTCCCGCTGTGAACGTGCGCGTCGGGCCGAGCACAGCATACCCGGCTGTGACGCAACTGCCCTCAGGGGCAACCGCCCCCATCGTGGGGCGCGACCGCACAGGCGAATGGTGGTACATTCTGCTGGATAACGGACGCAAAGCGTGGGTTGCGGCGTGGGTGGTGCAAGCGTTTGGTGCAGATGCACACGTGCCCATTGTAGCCGCGCCGCCTTTGCCGACGGCGACGCCCACACCTTCGCCGGTGGTGGCGTCCACAGGAGTATCTTGCCTTGCGGGACGCCCCGCACAATCCGCCCAGTTGGTCGGTGTGGTGGACGGCGATACCATTGATGTGTTGCTGGACGGTCGTGTGGTGCGTGTGCGCTACATTGGCGTTGACACGCCCGAGCGAGGAGATGCGTTGTATGCAGCCGCAACCGAAGCCAACCGCCGCTTGCTGGGCAACGGCGCTCTTCTGCTGGTGCGTGACGTGAGCGAAACCGACCGCTACGGGCGCTTGTTGCGGTACGTGGTGGCCGGCGACACGTTTGTGAATGCGGAACTTGTGCGGCAAGGGTATGCGCAGGTGCTCACAGTGCCGCCGGATGTGGCGTGCGCCGATTGGTTTGTCGCCCTCCAACGCGAAGCCATCGCCGCCGGGCGCGGTCTTTGGGCGACGCCGCCCACCCCGGTCCCACCGCCCACACCCATCCCGCCCGCGCCGCCACCGCCGCCCCCGGCGAATCAATGCGATCCCTCGTATCCGGATGTCTGCATTCCACCACCGCCCCCGGATTTGGATTGCGGCGACATTCCCTATCGGCGTTTTCGCGTCTTACCACCCGACCCCCACCGTTTCGACGGCGACCATGACGGGATTGGCTGTGAACGGTAAATGCATGCCGGCGTTGCCGAGAAGGATGTGCTTAGCTGGAGCAGCAACAGCAGCGACCAAGCATTGGTGCACTCTTTCTTCCTGGTGCTCCTTTCCGGACAACCACGCAAGGCGTTATCGCCCAACGTGGAGCAGCTCTGGCTGTGGACCTTGCACGCCAGCACCTCACACTCATGGAATACGCACTATTCGCGAGCGTTTCCCCCGCCATCGAGCTTTCCAGCGCGAGATTGAGAAGGCTTTGAGGAGGGGGCATTGAAGTGAAGAGGAGTATATCGAGGCAACACATCACCACCCAACACGCCCCCGCCCCAACAGATTGACGCCCATTCAACGCTGGCGTATAGTTGCCTTATCACCGCGCTATATTCGACCGACACGTGAGGGATGCTCATGGCCGTTCTGCTCCGCCTGCGCACCTGGCAAGGCGTTGTACGCACCACGCTGGACGACCAGACTGTCGCCGAGACGCCACTGAGCGCGCTGCCAGACCTGCAAACCTTTCAGCACGATGACGATACAAACACGCCTGGGCTGGCGCTTTTCCGCGCCCTGGGCGGCCAAGCCCTGCTGGAACGCCTGGACGCGGACCCCGACGGGCTTTTGCTCCTGGACGCGGACGAAGCGGCCGACGCCCTGCCCTGGGAGTTCGCCGCGCTGCCCGACCGCAAGGCCCCGCTCTGCCTGGACTACGGCTTTCTGCGCCTGGTGGACCGGCCTGCGCCGCCCCCGCCCCCCGGCGAGGTGCTCCACCTGGTCGCTCTGGCCGCCGACCCCTTGGTGGACGCGCAGGGCAATCCCCGCCGAGAAGGCCGCCTGGACTTTGACAGAGAACTGGGGGAAGTGCGCGAGTATGTGGGATTTTACTTGCAGTGAGCAGATCCCCGAATCTAGACAAATAGTTGCAATTATTAAGGAGAAGGAAGACTATGACTGCAGATCGGCCCTTATCTCGCTCTGTTGACTATTTGGGTTTCATTGGTGCAAAACTGCGCGATTTGCAAGGGTATCGCACTCTAGCCAGTGAATTGATTCAGAATGCAGATGACGCGCGTGCGACATCTCTGTCTTTTGATATTACGGATAAAGCACTTATCGTAGATAATGATAGTGTGTTCAGCGATTGTGGTCATGCGGAAGAAGAAATATGTCTTTGGAAAAAGGAACGAGGCTATAAATGTGACTTTCATCGTTTTCGTTCTGTGGCTTCAGGAGACAAACGCTGGCAACAAGATACCATTGGCGCTTTTGGTATTGGCTTTATCGCTGTTTACCAGATTACCGATTATCCAGAGCTTATCTCTGCAGGGCGACACTGGAAAATCCGCGAGGATAATCCCGAAGAGAAACGTATTATGGCATGTGGTGGATGCACCACATGCCAAAAAGGACATTTACCAAGAACTCGCTTCATCTTGCCATGGGCATATGAAAAAGGATCTCATTTACGGAGTTCCTTACGTGTTGAATCTGTCCCCCCAGATGGACCACAGCGATTTCGCCAAGAGTTAGAATCCTTCCTTCCTGAGGCTATTTTGTTTCTTAAGCATCTTAAGAAGCTTTCGATTCTTTACAATGGCCAACTTGTACGCACGTTTGAAAAGATTCATCTAGACGGTCAAATGATCGTAAGTGAGGGTGCCCCAGAGAATGATCGAATTTGGTATCTATTTCAAGGAGACTTCACCGAAGAATCTGTAAATTTAAAACAAAAATATAAACAAATTGAAGACAAACGTTCTTCAAAAGTAACATTAGCTGTCTCAGATGCATCCTTAGAAAAAGGTTTGGTATATGCCTATTTACCTACTACCTATAATGCAGGGCTCCCATTCCATATTAACGCTGACTTTTACACTACCAATGACCGCAAACGTATTATTTTGGAAAACGATTACCAATCGGAGTGGAACAGAGCAGCTCTCCGGGCCGCTGCTCAGACATTTGGTGATGCCATTAAGCAACTACCTCAGATCCTTGGCCCCGAAAAATTTTGGGCACTTTTGAAAAAGGTTCGGGAAGTTTTTTTGCAAAATAAATGCTCTGGCGAGCCTACCCTAAAGGCATTCTGGGAATACGCACGTGAATCCCTAGCCAAAGAACGAGTTATCTACACTACACAAAAGCAATGGGTTCTTCCAAAAGAAGCATATTTTCTCTCACAAAAAGAGGAATCTAAAGCAATACCAGTGCTCGAAGCCTTAGGTTTCAAAATTGTAAACGAAATTCTACGCCCATACCAATCGTTACTTCGTGAAATCAAAATACATAAGTTGGATATCAGAGCAATATATGAAAAATTTCAAGAGTTAGGTTTTATACAGCGTATCAAGCCTAACGAACTCCCCCCTGCGCTAGCCCAAAAAGAATACCTCGAGGCTTTATGGTCGGAAATAGCCCTTCTGTTAAAGCATCAACCTGAATTTTCTGAAAGAATCAAATCTCTGCCACTCGCCCCAGGTGATGATGGATCTCTTTGGCCTTGCAAAGACATTTATCAAAGTGATGAGGAGACGATAAACCTTTTTAAACGTCTATGCCCAGATATTGTTTTTTTATCTTCAGAGGAAGCGTTTAAGCCTCTTCGCCACCTCTGTCCTCCATTTACTGCCAGAGTAGCAGTGAAACTTTTACAAGAAATGGATTCTCAATTTCTAGAACATCTTTGGGCGCAACGGCATCTACCAATCGATCAAATTTTACAATGGTTCGAAAAACGACGAGATATTGTTTTGCAAGATAAAAATCTCAAAAAATCTTTCAAGCAAATCCCTATGTTTCCCAGTGGGAAGAATTTGCGACGACTAGCAGATCTTGCATTACCAGGTAACTTTAAGGATCCGATTGGTCTTGCCGATGTGGTTGATCTTCATGCTATTGGTATGCGCTACGATTTTTTACGTGATTTGGGTGTGCAAGAACTTGATTTTCTTACATATGCCACTAAATTTCTTCCAGAAGCATTAAAAGATGATATCCCCCACGAAAAGCGCCGCGCTGCAGTGCGTCTTTTAGCCCATCATCTTGGAGAGTTAAAAGAAAATCCAAGTGCCCGGGATATCCTAGCACAGATTCCTCTTATAGAGTGTTCGGACGGACGTTCTTATCCAGCTACTGAATGTTACTTCCCTAATGCCGACGTGCGCAAGTGTCTTGGTGACTCTACACCCTACGCTCTTCTTGAAAATCCGCCTAGTGAACCAATTGAGGACCTGTACCGGTGGTTGGGTGTGGCAGATAAACCGCGAATTGACGATCTTTTGAAGAAAATCGACGAAATTTCTTCGAGACACTATAGTCCTGAATCCGTGAAACAAATCGAACTCATTGTAGGATTTTTAGACCAATATTATCAAACAGCCAATGAAGTAACGAAGCAAAAACTAGAGAAACTTAAACGAATCGCTTGGCTTCCGGCTGAAGGGAAAATTGACCAATGGTACAAGCCTGATGAATTATATGCTGTATATCAGAAATACCTTTTCGAGAGCCAAGCGCTATTTCTAGGCTTATCTAGGGCAGTTCAAAATGAGGCTAGTAATTTCCTTAAGTTTTTGGGCGTTCAACATGTTCCACCCACAGAATTGGTTGTCAATCACTTACTGCATTGCATTGAGCGACAAAAAAAACCTCATAAAGAAATTTACAATTTCTTAAATTCCAAGACCAATGACCCTAACATTAAAAAACTACAAGGAACAAAATGTCTCTGGTCTGATGGAGCATATTACAGGCCTGATGAAGTTTTTTGGCAACAACATAATTTTGGACGTTATAGAAAGCAGCTCGAGTCAAACCTTCGTCAAATCAATGATTTTCTAGAGAAAATCGGGGTAAAAGAGCATCCCACGTGGGAAGATGCTTTAAAGGTATTACAAGAAATTTCGGAAGAATTTGGCTCCAGAAATATACCTCTAGACGAGGAAGCACATACTGTGCTTTGGCATTGCTGGATCATGCTCAACGAAGCATTAGAAAATGAAAACGAAAACATTGTAAGCCAAGCACTTAAAACCTTGCAAACAATCAAATGTGTTCCCAACAACCAACGAATTTTATATCAGCCAAGTTGGATTTTCATAGAAGACCAGCACGGTCTTGCAAATAAATTTAATGATTTTTTGAAAGGGAACATTGTTATCCCCCCCCTGAATACACGCAAAGCTTTAACGGCTGCGGGGGTTCGATTACTCAGAGAGGCTGTTCAAGTACAAATTGTTGAATGTGAACAAAGAGTTGATGATCTCGAATTGACCGAGATCATTCGGACTCGCCGCCTCCTTTTCCAGCGGATAGTAGCATCTGCAGATAAAGATATCCGTGAGAAACAACTGCTTCGTTTAGATACTTTACGCTGTCAATCTGTTGCATTATTAAAAATTCGATATCGATTGCAAGCTTTTAATCGTGAAATCATAAGTAATCCAGAGACAATATCTGCTCTTTATATTGAAAAAGACAACTTGCTTCTTTTTACACCACAAAATAGGGAATATCCTTACCTACCCTTAGCCCGCGAATTGGCTCTAGCCTTACTTGCAGATGGAGACCCAGGACTTTTGGCGTCAGCATTTAAAGACGTACTCGCTGCAAAAACTTTTAAGGAAGCCCAAAGAACACTTGATGAATTATACTATGCTCCCTTAGGAGAGATACCTACCCAAGTGACGAAGAATGTTGAGGCTATTAATACATTAGGTGAGGATAGGTTTATTGAGACGATATATCCTCCCGAGAGTACTCAAACACATAACACTCCTGCTGATACTCTTTTGGACGAATCTATCAAATCCAACCCTGCTGAAAATCTGAATGAAGAAAAACATCAGGCACCCCCAAAAACTAGAAAAGCATACGACTTCCCGCTTACTGAAAAATATTCAAAAAAGAAAAATTCATCCCGCCATCGCCAATCTACACGTATGGTACTCAGGAGCTATGTCATTCACTCTGATGAATCTGCAGCACTCACAACAGAAGATTCTCCAAGCATAAGCCAAGAACATAGAAAGCGGATAGATCAAGCCGGCATTCAGCGGGTTTTAGACTTTGAGAAGAATGCGGGGCGTATTCCAGAATCAATGCCTCATACTCATCCCGGGTACGATATTCTTTCTAAGGATAAAGAAGGGAATATAGTGCGCTATATTGAAGTCAAGTCTTTATCAGGTAAATGGAATGGGCAATATGTTACTTTATCAAAAACTCAATTTGAAAAAGCGCAAAAACTAGGCGATAAATTCTGGCTGTACGTAGTTGAACAAGCTGAAAGTGAAAATTACCGTATTTACTGCATACCAAATCCTGCAGCCTACGCTAATCACTTCATGTTCGACGATGGCTGGCGAAGTATTGCAGAAATTGAACCAACTACCTCTAATTCTGAATAAAAGCCCTTTCTTTTGCTGGTGTTCTTTAGATCACGGCAAAGAAAAGGCTCTGCGCACAATGGGTAACTAACCAATTCCCAAGATAAATCTCTATGAGCAGTTTAGCATATTAGGGCACATGGTTAAAGAATTTTTGCATCCATTGACTTATATTTTCCCTAATCAACCAATCAAGCGTAATGTGGTTGCCTTAATATGTCATGCCACTTGCTGCAGCACATCAGCAAAGCCATGTAGAGCGGAGGAAGGTTAATAAAAATGGGAAGAAGATAACACTTCTTCCCATTTACACAGACCGCGGAACAAATTCGAAGTTATGTAGAATACCCCATACCAAAGACTTCTGGATACATCTTTATCTGGCTTTCTAGAGGTTGATCATACCGTATTACAATAACCCGATACCCATTTTGTTCTAACGCAGAACGAATAGACGCATCTCTTTCTCTCTGAGAAGAAATATCATGCACGCTCCCATCACAAAACACACAAATATTAGGTTCATAGAAGAAATCTACGTTGCAACGAGGAAACTGAATTGCATATTGTACATCATTTGGCAAATTATATCCTCCTTGCTCCAAAATATCTAAAAACTGCTTCTCTAACACAGACTCTTGATCAATATGCGATCGTAACCAAGCGATATGCTCTCTGCGACGCCTGCCAGCGATACGCATTTCGGCTGTACTTTGAGTCATCTGAGCAAGAAAATCCGCGATCAAATGCCGATCAATAAGGAGCGCCTGATGCTGATTATGATAAGTGAGTAAACATTCATAACAAGCCTTGATACATTCTTCTGACAGATTCTCTCCTGTTGATGAATCAAAATGGCATCGTTCAAGGGCATTTTTTGCAATTTCTGAAATATCCTTTGGCGATTTAATAATTCGTCTTAATACTCCACTTCCACCTTCTGACGTTTCATAAAATAAAATTGCCATATATTCACCCATGCCAACGATAGCCGCGGCCAACTCACTTTCATCAAGCTGATATACCATTTCTATGCCACGTTTTAATGCATTCATCAAAGTAATTGCAAACGCCAGCCCATACTGCGGATCTAAAAACAAATCTTCCTGGGCAGGGCGGACCAGCAATAAATTGCGCGTATTGCGGACGAACAAATGTACACGCTCGACTTCACTTACAGCATGACTAGGGGAGCCGTAAACGGGTTGACGACCTTCCTCATTCCGCACCCATTCACCCGTTGTCAAATTGATATCAAACCCCGGAACTTGCTCAGTACGTAAACCGTGGTTCACTCGAATAAGAGTGGCCGCATGTGCATATGTCAACTGCAAAAGGTCTGTTGCGCCAAAAACAACATCAGACTCTTCAATGCGAGGACGATTGTTTTCTGTGGCAAACTGATAAAAAATGCCAATATCGTATCCTCGCCGACGACGCTCTTCTTCATTTGACGTAATGTTACTACGTCGGCGAGTGCGTACGTCAGTCATTTCCAATAGATAGGTAAGTGGTCCATAAGTAGCATCAAGACGTTGCTGGCACACTAAGCACACATCAAAACCAGACGAATTAAATGCACCACATCGTTTGCACAGCTTGAATTTCACTCTTCTTGAACGCAAGCCTCCCGGAGGAGTATTGAATGCCACAACTTCCCATTGTTTCCCTTCATGATAAATAAAAGCTCCTGGCGCAAATTCACGGACCGCAAGAAAACGAGGCCGCGGAATATATTCACCACTTGCACCACGTGGGATCCACGCACGAATAGGTAACGCTGGGAAATTATAGCCTGGCAAGAACCCTTCACTTGCCAAGTAGCGATACGGATAAAAATCACTTTCTTCACGTGCTGTTTCAATTTGCAAAAGCAAATTTCTTTGACGCCGCGCCTCATCGAGGCGACGTTGAGCTTCATTTTGCATTTCCTTGGAGCGAGCACTTAATAATGTCTCCATAGCCTCCTGCATCTGTCGGTCCGCCGCCTGATAAAGATCCCGCCAACGGTCAAAAGCACTGTTAAACCGTTGGGGAGCATCACGCAGGATTTGCAAGATTTGGTCGTAATGCCCATGTTCAAAAATTTCCCCCTGCTCACGATCATATCGAAGCATCTCTTCTATGCGTGCGGCTAACGCCTGCAAACGTTTGTCATTGAGGCGTATTTGCTCAGCCACCTCAGGGCGCAAAGGTAGATTGGGGGCACCTGTATCAATAACAGTCTCAATCGATTGCCGCATCGGCAAACCAATCTCAGCCAACCAAACAGCATGAATATGCGCTTGCAGCAAAGATGCATTGTTCAAGTCAATTTGCGGTGGACGTACTGTCCCGGCCACCATTTCTATTCGGTTTCTAAAAAAGTATTGATCATGCGAGTTGAAAGCACCACAATAAACTAAAATTAAGCCTGGTTGCCCTTGCCGCCCAGCGCGTCCACTCCTCTGAGCATAGTTTGCCGGTGTCGGCGGGACGTTACGCATATGAATAACATCCAGATCAGCAATATCAATTCCAAGTTCCATTGTGGGAGAGCAAACCAAATAAGGTAATCGGCGCCCCAGATTCTCTTTCTCTGTATCTTTTTGATCCCACCGAAAACGCCGTTCCCGTTTTTCACGCTCACCAGGCGCAACGACTTGTGCCGTATGTTCACGCGCTTCTAAACCAGCTAATCTCTCGGGGTTCTCTTTGTAAAATTGCTGGAAGAAGGCATTCGCCGGTTTCTCTGCGACTTCGTATCCTTCTTGGGCTATCCGCGCATAAAAAGCATCACGCCGCGGGATGCCATTCCCTCTTTGCCACCAAAGACAGTTTGCATCAATTTGGTACCCAATCCCTTTCTTTAAAGATTCCGGCCACAAAATACCATGCTGAACAAGCAATTGCAGGAACGCATCCCGCTGCTCAAGATATGTTTGTGCATCAATCCCTAATGAGCGTTTCAAATAGCGTGCAATCGCACTTCGTTCTCCAAGACTGAAAACATCGCGTACATTGCCAGCAGGCTCAGTCGCAAAAAAAGAAGCACTTACTAAACTGCCCTCCGGATCCGGTCCCCAAAAATCATTCAAGGTCGATTCCCATTTGCGTCGCTTGATACGTTGTGTATTCCACTGTAAAGAAGGGGCATGAATAGCTAGTTTACGCCGAAAATAGTCCAAAATATTACGCAGATGCTCAAAACGCTCTTTGGGGGAAAGAGCATACCACTGTGGAGAAAAACGCCAGGCTTCATCACTCTGGGCGAGAATGTCAAGCCCACGATAAGATATTTCAAGAAGTCCTACCTCTTCCAGGTTGGGTTGGTTAATACGCCAACCTCGTTTTAAATCTTCAAGGAGAAGATACTCCACCCATTCTGTAAATATTTGCCAAGTTTCGTCCGCAGCAGGCGTATCTGGTGCCAATTGCGCATTAGCTGCGATATCACGAAGTGTTAATCCACAATGCCGCACAACCGCAGAGGCCACTTCGCTCATATGCAATCGAGGAGATTCATCCAAAGCGGCTACTAACGCAGAACGTAAAACAGCCCGATGTACGAAATCATTAAAATGTCCCGCTTGCAAAGCAGCATCTTGCCGATTGTCAGTAAACGTCAATAGTTTATCGGCAATCGAAGGAATAGTGGTGGCGTGCCGCAACACTGATGTTGCGAGAATAGTTGTTGCACTTGAGCGAGCTTCACTTGAAAGGGTTGTGAGTTTAGTGTATTCACTTTCACGACGAGTATAGTACTCTCCACATCGCAAACAGAGCGCAAATGGCTCTGGTTGGAACCAGGTCTTTACCCCCACAGCATGATGCACGATCTCACCTGAAGCATTAACATAGTATAATTTTGGAACACGATCACGATATGCACGACGTAAACGTCCTTGATCATCAAACCATTCATCTGGAAGCAGATCTTCCGACCAATCCAGATCTGTTGTTGCGACCATAAGATATCCAGATATGCATTCGTCATCCAGTTCTTCAAAAAAAGATCCTGTCCAAGGGAGAAAACGTGAGCTCATTTTATGTACGCGATAATATTCCTGACCACAATGCCGACAAAAATTGAGGGGGTAATACAAACTTCCTTCTGCCGTCTGAATTTGTCCGGACAACGAAATTGAACGCTGTCCAGGATCTTCAATAGTCGCATATACAGCACGTCCCTGCGATATAAATTGATGAATTTTAAATGCAAAAGCACGCCCATGCTCAGATGAAGGTATCTGGCTCCCAAGTGTGAGCCAATTTAGTAAAGCGCGTTGGCATAATCCAATATCAAGCCCAGTCTCCTTCTGAAGTTGCATAGCTGCATCTGTAATACTTTGTGGAATACGGCGTCGATAAGAGCCATCATGTTCTTCTAGCCCGAAAAAACGTTCTATCCACGAGGATAAAGGGTTTGTGAGATATTCCTCTGCAGTGAATGTAACGAGGTCGTCAGGAGAAAGTGCACATGCCTCATGTATACTTTCGATAAGAACGTCACGTGCAAGAGTAGAATGGCGGGTGGCCGGTATAAGTGTTTCCTCAATTACGTCTTCAAAAGCAAATGGATACCCAAACATCCGCTGTGCAAAATGCGCAACAGTCTCGCGCCGCTCCCGCGCAGAGGCGTTGCGATTGGCTACCATTGTTGCAGATGTACCAATGTGAATGAGGTTGGGTGCCGCCGCATACTGCTTGAGCCGCCGAATGAGCATGGCGACATCTGCTCCTTGTCGCCCCGTATACGTATGCAATTCATCAAATACCAGGAATCGCAAGCCGCCCGCAGTTTTATCGAGCAAACGCCGGTCCTCAGGACGAACAAGCATGAGTTCAGCCATAACATAATTGGTAAGCAGAATATGCGGCGGTTTTTGCCGAAGTGCTTGCCGAAGCTCGTCGCGCGTATCACCTGTATAGCGTGCAAATGTGACGGGAAATCTCTTTCCGGTACGCGCCTCATAATCCTGGCGCAACTGTTCAAGCGCCTGTAATTGCGAGTTGGCAAGTGCATTCATGGGATACACAATCAAGGCAACAGTACGGCCATTGGGTATTTGCTCACGCACAACTGTATCAATAATGGGAATAAAATAAGTGAGACTTTTACCAGAACCTGTCCCGCTGGTGACAATGTAGCTCCGTCCTTGCACAGCTTTTTCCAGCGCTTCCACCTGATGCTGGTACAGATGGTATGGCTTCCCATCGGCGGTACGGAAAATTCGTGCTGTTTCAGGATGCAAGACGCCCTGCCGCGCTAATTCATCTACCGTCGCTGAACGTTTATAGGCGGGACTCACTTGAAGCAGAAAATCAGGCCATAAATGACCATCATTGAGTTGTTCAAAAACAAACTGCCGAATGCGCTCATCAGCAATATGAATGAATGAGCGTACAAAATTGCTGTAATCACTCAAAACATCTGTATGTAAATCAAAGATAGACATACTCAACCTCGATAGTGGTCTTTTTCTTTTATCAGCAAAACATTGCTGAGAAAGCCACAACCTTAAATTTTTATTTTTTTCCATAGTTTTCTATTAATAAACAACTTGAGAGTGCGATCATGCCCCAATTCCCCTTGAAGATTCCATTCTTTCACGCGAAATCGGAGTGATTTACCCTTCCTGCTTTCAAGTACTTTTACTTTGAAAGATGTAATGCTTTGATTCGTCACATTAATTAAAACAATTTGATTGCCAGACGAAAGTTTACATGTATCTTCATCCACTTCTACGTCAATTTTAACTTCCATATCAGTTTCAGATTCGGGACGCTCAATATGCGAGAAAGTCGCCTTTTCAGAGCTCGAAGCAAGAACATCCACTGTCTTCCATTCTTTTTTCTTCTGCTCCAGCTCTTCTTCGTCTTTCTTGGTACTCTCTCCGCGACTTCGTTTATATTCAATCCGTTCTTCTTTCGTTTTAAGCCACTGCTTTTGAATAAAAGCGCGATCGCTATCAGATAAATTGCCGACTTCAAGCATTTCCTCATACCAGCGCAGAGCGTCAAGATGCGTTGTAATCTTGTCAAGTGCAGTGACTGCAATATCAAGGGGAAGAGTTTGCAACCACGCCTGACTGGCTTTCGGTGAAAGCCGTTGGAGTAGAATTTCAACTAAAAGCTGTTTTTGGCGTACAGAACTGAATGAGAATGGTTGTGCTTTGGCAACAACATGCGCCAACATGGCATATGCTTTCTTATTATATTCCCCTTTGGTGCGTTTAAAACTTTCTACAACCCATTCCCATTCTTTATTTGTGTTCCCCAGCTGGTCCCAATACTCAGTCAGCAGTTGATTTCCATCTCTCCAAACCAAATGCTCCTGAATAAGTTTGGAGACTTTCTCAGCAAACTCGAATGTTTTGTCAGAAGGAGCTTCGCTCAATAAGTTCAAAACTTCTTCCAAGAACTGTTTGAGAATATCAAAAGTCGGTTCGATCCATCCCTTCTCCAAGAGTGTCAGGGCATCTTCTAGTAATCCATTTTCGCGATACCAATCAAATGCCTCATTATATTGCTGTTCCTGAACCAAAGCGCGCCCTATCAATTTTTTATGTTCCTCGCTCAGTGCTTTTACGCGTTGAGGATCGTTTTGCAAATCTCGCTTCAAGTCAACAATCTGCTCATATGCTTGACCTTGCCCCAGCCAACGTAATTTGGCAGTATCGTCTTTACTTATAGAAGCTTGTGCCAAATAATATTCATGCGGTTTTACCGCAAGCGCATCCCAAAACGAGATAGATGCTTCAATCTCACCCGCATAGTAACAAACCCAGCCAGCCATTTCATCGCCTAAAATGACTCCAATACCGGGATTTTCACGCAACAAAGAGGCCAATCGTCGCAGTAATTGAACATACTCCGTATTTTCAAAACGTTGCCGGATAAGATCAGCCACAAACCGCAAGACTTGCTTGATGCTCTCATGTTCGAGAACTGAATCATCTCGCTTCAGTTCATCTCCCAAAGCATCCAGAAAGAGTTGAATATCCTGCAAAGATATCTGCTCTAATGTTTGCTGCGCCCGCATCAGGGACGTCGCCCGACGATAAAGCACGTTGCCTTGGCCTTCCCAACCAGTGGTATAGAGTGCATCGAGTTGTTCCCAATCCTGAGAATTCCAAAAACAACGTTCTGCATCCTTAAAATACAATATCCCCAATTCCAAATACTGCTTCCCCGCCTCCCGATACTTGCGTTCCAATTCCAAAGCATAGGCCCGGCAATAATTGGATTTCTCCATCTTTCCACTACGGCGATATATTTCACCCGCCTGACGCACCAGGTGAGGACGGCCAGATGCAAGAAATTGTTCTGCTAATTCCATGGGGTCAAGCTGCTCAGCGCCTTCCTGTAAACCAAACACATCGCCAATAGTAATACTCCCAAGAAGGTCTTTTTCTTCAACGGGAGGAAGAGTCAAGGCTTTATCCCATAACCGCCTTTTCCCTTCTTCTGTGTCAATAATATTCAAAGACCGTTGCGCTCGTGTGACTGATACATACAGTTTATTGAGGAAAAACTCATTGCGCAGACGCTCGTCGTAAGGAATATTATCCGACTTGAAGAAGTTTTCGGGACAATACTCGCCAAACTTGTAAAGCCACACTCGCGAGAACTCCAACCCCTTGGCCGCCATCGGGCTCAAAAATGTCGGAGGTGTGGCTTGCTGTTGGAGTTGCCGCAAAAGAGGATCTTGTGCAACGAATTCTTCTTCCTGATTGTGTTCACAAGGCAAAATAACAATTTCACCCTGAAGCTTTTGAAGAAGTGTCTCTTCTGTAACCATTTTCCCCAGCACATAAAGCTGCGGTGGCAAGAAATGCTGATCATGTTGCCAAGGTTTTTGCCAGATTTCCCCATGCACCTCGAAGTACGTCCGTCGCCAATACTGCAAAAGGTTTCCAAACCGAACAATCGGCGCCGCGGAACGATAGTTGTACCGCAATTCTTCATAACAAAAACCGACTATGCCAAATTGAGCGGGATCGAGCGCCCCCTCAATTTCATCGCTAAAAGCGTTTTTCAACGCCTCCCAGCGAAATCCTGTGGGATTCAAAGTCTGGAAAGGATCACCGGCAAGCACCAACGGGATACGCAGTTTATATCCGCTATGTTTGAGGTCATACTCCCGGTACACCAACAATAACCAAAGAAATTCCAGTTCAACTCGCGTAAAGTCTTGCGCTTCATCACAAAAAACGACGGCATATTCAGCCGGAACACGATCTTGCTGAATAAGGTATCGTACAACGTCTTGTATATCCCAATATTCATCACGGTAGCGCGGCCAAATTTTTTCCCAAACCCATTTATACGCATCTAATGGAACCGAGCGTTCTTTTTCGGAGACTTCTTCATAATACTCGTCCGGCTCCAGGGGGTCTCCTCTTCGGTAGCCTTTGATATAGGTGCGCAAAATATGCCAAGCGACATCAGCGGAATAGTTCCCAGGCCCTTTGGGCGCGATTGTTTCATACACCCGTTGAAAGTCTCCAAAATTGGCGACGAACCTGTCCAATGGAAACTTTTCCAAACGCTCTTCCTGTGAAAGCATTTCACGCACAAAATCATCAAACTTCCAAAAAGAAGTCTGCATAATTCTTTCAAATTCCCTTTCGGGCAAATCTTTTATGGCAAACTCATTCCCTATTTGCAAGAATTCACGAACTGTTTTTTGAGATTCTTTGCGAAGTTGTTCTGTATAAGTTAGAAAGAGTACTTTTCCAGGTAATTCATCCTGGAGTTTGCGAAACACATAATTGGCAAAAAGGTAATGGAGCATGGTTGATTTGCCGCTTCCAGCTCGCCCATTAATAAAAAGCGGCAAAACATATTGATCCCCGCCATGCAATGCGTGGCTAAGAATCCGAACCTCTTCGGCTGAAAGCGCGGGGTTTCTGTGGTCAACACCACTATTGCTGCTTTGCGTTGTTTTCACACCCTCGATTTCTTTCCACAACGGCTCATCAAGCAGAAAATAGGCGTAATAGGCGCGCCCCGATTGTTGGGCAAGCAAATCAAACTGGAGTTCTGTACTCACAATGCCGTCAGATATGCCATTTAACCACGCATAAGGTCCTGTCCCCTCCCGAAGCCCCTGCTTCAAGTGGTGTTCCAGTTCTTCATCACGCCCCTCGCTCGCATCAATCAAGAAGAATATCTCTTCCGATGGATAGTTGGGAAGATCCAAAAGAAAATTTGCCAAATAGACGACGCGATGCTCTTCACGAACCCCGGAGATAAAGTCAATGACGGGAAAGTCATATTTTTGTGAGATGATGGCTTTATTCAGGATATCAAAGTACCGGTGAATCGTCGCTCGATAACGATTCATCTCCATTTTTTGGACCCAATTGCGACTTTCAAAAATAATGACATCTTGTCGTGATCGTTGAAAGGGGTTTAGCCAATGGGCGAACTCAGAAGGTAATGGGGGACGTTCTTCGACTTGCGGCACTTCAGCCAGGTTTTCTTCAATAAATTTTTGTATGACCTCCGGCGCAGGCAAATAGGGATCGATAAAATCAAGGCGCTCTTTGGCGTTCATATTAAGAAAATTCTGATATTTCGCATCACCTCTCTTAAAGAGGTGAACCAATATCATCACCGGAATCTCGTTTTCATATATCAATTTCCCTATAACACGAATTTTCCCTATCCTGTACTTATAGACTGGATGCAACCGTTCCATGACGGAAGGCGCAATTTCGTACACATCCGTGATGGATTCAAGGCGAGATTGAAGTTTTTGAACTCCACTCTGCGCTTCTTTGAACTGCTTGTCCGCTAATTGCTCCTTCAAATGGTCCGTCACATATACAAGCATGTTGCGCCTCCTGTGGAATGCTTGCCGTTGACAATTTGCCTGCGGACTTGTTTATTCGCCTTGCTCTTCCAAACGGTTCCACGCTTCCAAAACGAGTCGCCGCGTGCGATATTCGCCGTAATGGCGCATTTCTTTTTCTTTCAGTACACGGAAGCTCTCGCCGGGGAAGTCGCTTTGAGTGGTGCGCTTCCTATACGCTTGCAGATTGAGTGGGTCGGTGACTTCTTCCCACGGGTCGAGGATATCTTCCAACTCGCGAGCAGTCAGGTCGGCCGGATCGAGGATATACCGCAATTGTTTACGCGTCAAGCCATAGAGCCGAGCATAGTAGGCGTCCAGTTCGGCTTGCAGGCGGGCGCGACGCTCGCTCTCCCACCTGAAGGGGGGCAAATCCCCCTCCCCGCCTGCAATGCGGGGGTGCGGTTGAAAGTGGGAGCTGGTTGCCGCCGCGTTCGCCTCCCACTGCGCCCGGATAGCGGCGCGCAGGTCGGCGTCAGCCGCCTCCCAAACATCCGCAGCGAAGGGCGCCATGTCCCAGGCCGTGTAAACCAGTTCCAGGACGCGCGGGACGATGAAGCGCAGCTCTTTCTGGGTGTAGGCGGATGGCGGCAGCACGGGGAGTTGGCGAAGAATGAAAAAACCCAGAGATGTACCACCAATTTTTTGGCGTGTCACGAAATCAAAAACTAAACTATTAACGTTCGCGTACCAGCAACTTGTCAAGACGGAATTGGTGACAAGAAGAACAAGGGGAACTTTGTGATTAGCTCCCACCCTGGGCAGCAGACTGAAGACCGCCGTACGTTCATTAGTAGCGTTGGTGACATCACGAAACCCCAACAGCCAGCCGCGTTTCCACTCACCCAGCCGTGCTTCAACTTCATGAGCGGGCACCCAATACCAGGGCTGGACCACGAAAGACGGGTCGGCGTGCCGGCGATCGTCGGGGGTGGGCAGTTGTGTGCTGGAGCGCGAGGTGACGCCTTCGTAGGTACCGAAGCGGTGGTCGTAATGCCAGATCATTTTGGCTTCGTAGAGGGGGAGGTAGAGAGACTGAGCGCCGGAGAGGAGGAATGCGGAAAAGGTCCTGCGCTCTTTTGGGATGCGCTCCAGTTCGTCCGCTTTCACAAACACATTCCCCACCAACCGATACCCCTGCGCTTCCAACTCGGCGCGGGTACGGAAGAGGTGTGAGTCGTTGGACATGTGAAACATAGCCAAAAATCGCACGCCCCACGGGTTTTCCCCCCGCGCTTCATTGACCAGCACCGGCACACGCCGATAGATGGCTTTGGTCAGTTCGGCGTCCTGCCGGGTGCGGAAGACCGGCAAGGTGCGCGTGTTGGGGTTGATGCGGGCGATATCGTCAGCACTCAGGGTAAAGAGACGCCGCGGGTATAGTTGATTTGATCTCAATATCATCATATATGAGATTTTTTATACGCACGGATATATTCTACTAACTTTTTTATTGGATGAACAACAGGGTCTGTAGCACTAATTTCAATGTACACTTCCCTTGCACCTCTAATTATTTTTACTTTTTTATTAAATTTATTTAAAGGTAAATTACTAATTTGGATACAACGTAATAAATTTTCTCTGTCAAGTACATGTACAAGCCATACATCACGTGATGGATCATTTTTAGCAGATTCTATTTTGTCAGGTCGTATCCATAAAGGCGCACTCTTTTTCACATAAGGACTATTTGTACCGGTAACTTCAATGAAAATATTAGTATCTACAACCCACAAATCCGGTTCGCCTTTTTTATAACCATATTTATCCGCAGATCCCTCTAAAAACTCCTCTGTTCCAGAGCCTAAGCCAAAAAACTCAATCTTAAACCCCTGTTCTTCTAAATATTTTTTAACTTTTTCTTCTCGCTGAGACGCAATTTTCCACATCCCTTTGTATTTTTTCTTCCAATAATTAGGATCACGTGTCATGATTGCCCCCCTTCTTGGTTGGTTTATTTTTATAGAAAGAATTAATATAATATTGCAACTCCAAAGGAATTTTAAAAGCCTGAAAAACTACCTCATTTAAATTTTCCCAAAGGTATTGTTCTTTTGGATTTTTACGTAACCTTTTGCCAAGCATTTCCAAGGGATGTAAAGTTTTATATAAAGGCACAGGAATTTTTTGCAAAACATAACCATCAAAATGCATAGTACGAATAGCTCGATTAAAAATAAATGTATGTACAAACCAGTTAACAAGATCTGACATTAAATAGGACGCTAAAATATAAGGAGAAAAAGAAGGACCTATAGGTCTTAAAATATTCACTGTATCTACACAAGCAAATGGCTTATCTACAATCGTTCCTATCAGGCGAATATGTCCCTTTGGTTTATTCAGATATGCTACAATATTCTGAAAAACTATATCCCCAGGGAGAGTTAATAATAAATATTTCGAAGGAACTTCTCCCGAATTTATATAATAACGAGTTTTGGGATCAGAAAATCGTTTAATATCCTTTCCAGCAAGAACAGGCAAATCACCAGTTTCCCGAAAATAGTTCTGTAAAGCCTTACCTCGTTGAGTTTGTACAATTTCCCCTAACATAAAAGAAGTTTGCGAAAAAAGAATTTCTGCAATATCAATATCTTCTTGACAAATTCCTGTTGGAATTATTCCCCACTCTTTTAACCGTTTTCGCTTTATAACTTGAATCTGCAAGTCAAAGTTAGTATTTTTCCGCCCAACCTCAATAACTTCAGTTGACGCTTTTTTTAAAGTCACAAGAACTTGTTCAAGTTTTACGTTTTTCCACGCCTTTCCAACATCAATTACACGTATCACACTTTGGGAAATATATTCCCGAGTTGGATTCCAAGCATAAGAATAAGTTAACGATTTTGGCATCACTAAACCTATTCGCCCTTGATTTTTCACTAATTTATATGATAATACGAGAAAATAAGCCGAGGTATTTTTAGATGGAATAGCCACTTTATAAATGCTCTGAGATTTAACAAACTTATTTTGCTTAGCATTTAAAATAAAACCAAATGGTGGATTACCTAATACTACATCAAATCCTCCCTTTTCAAATACATCCGGGAATTCCAGCGGCCAGTGGAAGAAGCCGACCTCATCGGCAATGTCTTTTATCATGTCGGAAACATCGCACTCGCCATGCAAGAGACGGCGCACCACATCCGTCGTTATCACCTCCTCCCCGGGGCGATAGGGCTGAAAGAAAGCGGCCACCCAGGCATCACACGCTTCTTTTGCACGTTTCCGCGTCTCGTCACGAAGCAAGTCGCCGTACAAGTTACGTTTCTTACGCACATCGGTAGGCGAATCATCGGGAATTGCATCAATCTGGGCGAACTTTTGCGCCAGAGGGGTCAGATCAAACTCTTCATTCCATCCCCAAAGTGCTCTTTGCCCACTGCGCTCCTGCCTGTTGCGCCGCTTGGCGGCGGAAGCAATTCGCCTCTCATCTCCGCTCACCGGCTTAAAAGCATCATCCGGCACGCCCTGTTCGAGCACTTCCATATCAAAGACCCCAATCAAGGAATCACCATGCTTGATATGGTGGTCCAGAAAAGAGAGCGGTTTGCCGGTGACGTGGCTTTCCAGCCATAGCGCTACACGCGCCAGTTCGACAGCCAACGGGTTTTTGTCAACACCATAGATACAATGCGCCACCACATCACGCACGGCATTGCGCACATCTTCGGGCGCCGGTTCTTCGGCGCCGGTACGAATCCGCGCCAATTCCTTCCCCAAACGTCGGGCGGCGGCCAGCAAAAAGTGACCGGAGCCGCAAGCCGGATCGCAGACCTTGATAGAGAGCAAAGCCGCTTCCTGATCAGGGGCGTTCTGCAATCGTTCTTGAATCACCGGCTCCAAGGCGCTGTGAATAAGTTCGTTGACCAGCTGGGGCGGTGTGTAGTACGAACCGGTTGATTTGCGCTCCGACCCCCACCCCAGTTTAAAAGTCGGGCGTCCCCCTCCTTTCACAATGTGCGGCTGATAATCGAGTAAACTCTCATACACCGACCCCAGTTCCTCGGTATCCAGAGCGGCGTAATTGACCCGACGCGGGGGCGCGTTCCCTTCCTGATACCAGAAGAGATGCCAAAGCCCCGCCAAGAGTGTGCGGTTATCCAACCGAGCGTTATCCAGCGCCAGAGGGGCAAACAACTCGCCATTCAACGGCGGTACATCCAGCAACTTCGCCATTTTCTCATTGCGCAGCACCTCCCACAACACACGCAACCCATGCCACAAATCCTTATCATCGGTCCAGGCGGCGCGTTGTTCTGTCAACCGGCGCAAACGCGAAACACCATACGAGGCGTAGTAGAGCGTGTTCCCCCCCATCAAGCCGCGTTCTTCCGACACAAGCAGGAACAACAAACGATACACCAGGCGCAACAACTGCTGATAGAACGCCTGTGCGCCATTTTCATCCACCCATTTCCGTAAATCCTCATTCTGCGCATGTTGCAACAAGCCGTTTGCCAGAATGGAAATGCACGCCTCCACCCCTTCGCGCAAATGTTCGCGAACACGTCCCCCCTGTTCCAGAGAATGTTGGAAATACGTTTCCAACCAACAATCATCGGGCGGCGCACCATCGGCGGGCAAACGTGTGCGGTGCAACAACCGGTAGAGCATGAAGAAATCCGCAAAGCGGTTTTCCTCCATGATAGCTTGCAAATCAAACTCCACATAGGCTTGACGCCGAATAAAGGTGGAATTGCGCAGCAAACGCAATGTCAGGCCATTGGTCACCACCCCCCACAACGCGTGGTCGGTGCGGTTCAGGTATTCCTGCATCAGAGCATGAGGTGAAAGGCGTGGGCGTCCGCTTGCCGGCACGCGCCCCAAAGGTTGCCGCGCCCCCACAATATGCACCGGTGGAGCGGTCTCGGTAAGCCCCGCGCGGTGCGAGATGGCAAACGTCAACCCGTCCACCACTTCGGCCTTGGCGCTATAATGCAACTCATACCCCAACATCCCAAGCAAGGGGATCACCCAAAATTGGCGGGTCTCTGTCGTTCCAAGACGATCTTCGGGGACATTCGCCAGGCGGTGTTGGAAAATCTGCCATTGGGCGCGCGCATCGTGGTAGATGGACGCCACTTCATCCGTCAAAGATCGCGTGGCAGGGAGCCCAAAATCCTGCGGGCGTTGTCCGGGCAATGCCCCCCGCCGCACATCTTCCAACACATCAGGGCTCAACAAGCCACCTTCAACCCGAAAGGCGAGTGTAGCCGTCGTCATTGTTGCGCCTCCTTCGGAAGCAAAACGAGCACACCAAGCAAATCAACCGGAAAACGCGGCGTCACCTGCAAGCCACGCACACCACTCCGCATGGCTTTGCGAATGCGCTTGTGCGCTTCGGTCAATGCCTGGGCGCGTGCTTCAACCCGTTGTTTTACATCGTCTTCGAGACGAGGCCATTCTTTCAGCACGGCATGCACACGTTGCTGTTTCTCTTCGGCGGAGAGATTGCCGCGAGGCTCCGCATTGAGGTATTGAAGCGCTTTTTCATCACTGAGCCAGCCGGCAGGCGTGCGCCCCAAAATACGGACTTCCTCTGAAAAGAGGTCACGCCCATTGGGCTGCTGAACGAGATACCGCACACGCAACAAATAGAGCGTAGTAGGTGTATCCACGGCATCCGTCACCAATGCTCCTGTTCGCGCCGCACGGGCATCCTCTTCGCGCGTGAGCGCTTCTTCAAACAAAAATCGCGCCAATGTTTGAACAAAGGCGTGATTGCGCCCCACATATGTCGCCCCAGCAGGTGTCGGCGAAACAAAACTGACTTCCCAGGTATCAGCTTGGATATGCGGGAGAGCATAACGCACTGCTTCGGGCAAGTTGCTTGGCAACCCTGTCAAGGGAATGTGCCAAACATCGGCGCGTCGGGGATCGGGCTTCATAGGAAATCCAAGGCGCGAGGTCGCTTCCAAGACAAATTCACGCACGGCGTCGGGGTCACCCAGAACAGCATCAGCAGCTTCAAGCTCACGCTGGACTTCTTCCGGTTTCAGCGCACGTTGGGCAAAACGGGTTCGCGAGATTTTCTCTCGCCTCGCGTCGTATTCCCACTTTTTATGCAAGTGGGCAATTTTGGGGTCAACTTCCAGCCAATTGAAAGAGAGTTGTCGTGCTTCGGAAGGATAACCTCGCAAGAATAAGGCGTTGAGTACAGCTTCGGTGATACTTTCACTGTCCTCCGGAATGGGAACATACGTCCCCAACGCTTTGTGAATCTCGCGGGCCTTATTGAGCAACACATCCAACACGACACCATCCACCGGATTGTCAACACCGTAGTAACGGATGACACGCACCTCTGGCGCGGTCTGCCCATAGCGGTCCACACGTCCTTCGCGCTGTTCCAGCCGGTTTGGGTTCCAAGGCAAATCGTAGTGAATGACAGCGGTAAATTTTTCCTGCAAGTTGACGCCTTCCGAAAGGCAATCCGTGGCCACAAGCACACGGGGGGCGTGTGCATCAACCTCATCAATGCGGGCGCGTCGCTCTTCATCCGCCTGGCGACCGGTTATGCAGACTACCTGAAGGCCGGTATGAGCGGACAAGCGCGTGCGAAGCCCTTCCGCCACGTATTCCGCTGTTGCGACATAACGACACCAGACAATGGGGGCATAGCCTTTTTGAAGTAGATCATCAACAGCAATCACCAGTCCTTGCAGTTTCGTATCCTCGTCAGTTGAATGGACTTGTTTAGCCAGTTTGACTAACCGGTGTAATTTACGTTGCTCCGATTCTTGTAACGAAACAACGGTTTCAGCAATAGGAAGCGACGGCTGTTCATCGTCTGTTTCGTCATTGTCGGATTCAAAAATCGCACGGTGGAAATCCACATCTTCTTCGAGCACAAGATCAGCCCCATCAGATAACCGCTCATGCCGCGCGTGCAAAGCCGCCAAAGCCGCCGCAGGGCTGGACATGACACAGCGCAGCAACGCCAACGCCCCCCAATACCGCACACGGCGGCGGCGTTGTTCCAAAGATCGCCCTGTGCTGACAATTTCATGGCAAAACTTATATGTCTCCTGGAAAAGAGCTTGGTATCCCGGAGAAAGTGAGTATGTAAGGTCTTCGGAGATACGCTTGGGAAAACAAATTTCGCCTTCCCAATCTCGCTCAATATCGCGTCGAGTGCGCTGTACAAAATGGCGCGCGAGACTCTGCAACTGCTCTTGCGTGAGATTGCCCATATCCCACTCGGCAAACTCCGGTTTGAGCAAACCGAGCAGTGAGCGAAACGCCGATTCGATACCGCTATGCGGTGTCGCTGTAAGCAGAATGAGATGACGTTCTTTCTCTTGCGCAACACGCGAAACAAATTCGTAACGCAGCTGCTGCCCCTTTCTATTGGATTGTGTCGCCCCATGTGCTTCATCAACAATGACCAAATCAGGCGCATGTTCCAAAAAAAGATACCGATTGCGGTCTGTTTTGACCCAATCAATGCTAATCACCTGGACAGGATAGTAATCATAAATCGTCTGCCCTGGCGGTAAATGGCGCTCCAATTGTCGAACAGTCCCTGATCGCACAACAACAGCATCGAAATTAAATTTTTCTTGCAGTTCCTTTTGCCATTGATCACACAAATACGGAGGAGCAAGAACAGCAAAGCGGCGAATTTCACCACGCTCCCACAATTCACGCGCAATTAACAACGCTTCTATGGTTTTTCCAACCCCCACATCATCGGCAATCAACAGGCGCACAGTTTCAAGACGCAAAGCCATCAACAAGGGCACAAATTGATACGTGCGCGGGCGAATAGAAATCTTGCCCAACGAACGAATAGGGGCAGCTCCCTCACGCAACGTCAAACGCGCAGCCTGCCATAGCAAGCGTGCGCTCATAGCGTCTTGTGGATAGTTTCCTTCTGGCAAAGGGAACTCAGCTGACGTTATGCGCTCTTCGGGTAATGAATAGCCAATTGTATCGGCAAGTTGCTTATGGATGAGTAACGTCTCATCAAGAGCGCCGGTAAGCGGGCGAAGAGCATATACATGACTCTCTTCATGTGGTAAAAGGACCCAATACCGTTCACGAAATTGGACAATAGAGCCAGGATGCATGATGCGCCTCTACACCTCTTTATGATTTGTGATTTTGGGGACATGATTTGAATGGGGGAAATATCATCATTGCTCCGGCTTTCGCAATTGATGAGCATCAACACCCCATTTGTGTCAGTTAAGAAGAAGGTTGCGAATAAACTTGTAAGGAATTGGACAAATAGTATATGACATGAGGGTAAAATGAGCAAAGCAAAATAAATCTCTGTCTTTGGCGTCAAGCCCAATTAACACCCATGACGAGAAGATGCATTCCTCTCCTGCTTGCCCTTCATTTAAAACCAACAACAAACACCCGCCTGCTAGCGGGTGTTTGTTGGCATTCTATACATTTGAACGGGCGCGACGGGGTTCGAACCCGCGACCTCCGGCTTGACAGGCCGGTGTGCTAACCGCTGCACCACGCGCCCTCTTGTCCTCTCGCGAAGACGGGCGGCATTATAGCCGCATTGTGCATCTTGTCAAATCGCTGTGCGCATCTGCACGGAGACGCACAACTCACGGCATGAGCGAATCGCCGGAGAAGATCCGCAGCACGTCAAAGTACGTCACGATGAGGACGAAGCCCAGCAAAATCGCCATGCCCACAAAGTGCACCAGCCCCTCTTTTTCGGGGGAAATGCGCTTGCCGCCTCGCACCACTTCCAGCAGAACGAAGACGAGCCGCCCGCCGTCCAGCGCGGGCAAGGGCAACAGGTTCAAAATCGCCAGGTTGATGCTCAGCACCGCCGTGAAATTGATGAGCGCCAGCACGCCCCCCTCGCGCGCCACTTCGCCCGTCACCTGTGCAATCCCCACCGGGCCGGCCACCGCTTCGCGCCCCACTTCGCCCCGCAGCATGGCGCTCAGCCCATTCAAAATCAGCAGCGATGCGCGCTTGGTCGCCGCAAAGCCCGCCCGGAACGCTTCAATCGGTCCGTAGCGCTCAATCAGGCGGTCGGTAATCTGAATGCCGATGGGCCCCTCGCCTTGCGGTGGGTTTTCACGCGGCACCAGCGTGATTTCCATCTCGCGGTCGCCGCGCCGCACCACCAACGTCAGCGGTTGGCCGCGAAACTCCTGCGTAAGGGCTTGCAACTGCTCGCTCGTGGTCACGCGCTGGTTGGCAACGTAGAGGATGACGTCGCCTTCGCGCAAGCCCGCTTCGGCGGCGGGGGAGTTTTCGGCGACCGCCAGAATCGTGATGGCGTTCGCCGGTTTGTCCGTCGGCACGCCCGCCACCATGGCCAGCAAGGCGAAAAGCGCCACCGCCAGCACAAAGTTCATGAAAGGCCCCGCCAGCAACACCAGCGCACGCGCCAGCGGCGGCTTGGCGGCGAAACTGTCGGGGTGGGTGGGGTCTTCTTCCCCCAGCATGCGCACAAAGCCCCCCAGCGGCAACCAGTTGAGGGTGTACTCGGTATCGCCATGCTTGAAGAGCGTCAGCGCACGGGGTGGGTAGCCAATCCCAAATTCCAGGACTTTGATGCCCGCGGCTTTGGCGGCCACGAAGTGGCCGATTTCATGCACCAGCACCAGCAACCCCAAAACAACGGCAAACGAAACAAGCGTTATCAGCATACGAATGAACCTCGCACCTTCAAGAGTTGTTGACGTTCAAAAGATAGTTGAAGTATAGCCACAAACAGCGTTCGCTGAAACCTTCACGCCCGCACGATGCGCGTGCCGGGCACATCTTCCCCCAGCAACGCCCGCTGCAACAGGCCGGGCGTCCGCCCGGACGCGATGATGACTTCCACCTGCGGCAAGCGTTCCACCAGCGCCAACATCTGCTCCACCTTGCGCACCATGCCCCCCGTCACGTCGGTGCCGCGGGCGCCCTGCACACCGGCGCGCTGTTCGGGCCAGGTGGCGGGCGTAATGCGTTCCAGCAGAGGGGGCGTCGTGTCGCCCGTGGGGGGATGCGCAAAAACGCCGGGCACGTCAGTCAGCAGGAGCAGGCGCGTCGGCGGCAACTGCTCGGCGAGCGCCAGCAATACGGTTTCGGTGGAAACGATGGTGCCGCCCGTCTCCGTCAGCGCCACATCGCCATAGGTGAGCGGGACGCCCCCCCACGCCAGAATGCGGGCGAAGGGGTCCCACGCCATGCGCACCAGCCGCCCCCCTTCCACCAGCGCCGACGCCGAAGGCGGCAACGAGACGGCGGGAATATCGCACGCCAGCAACGCCGCCCGCACCAGGCTGTTGAGCGTCGCGGCGGCGGCGGCAACCCGTGCATACGCCAGCACATCGCGATGCCCCCGCTCGCGGTCGTAGCCTGTTTCGCGCGCGGCGACATGCCCGTAAGAGCCGCTGCCATGGGCGAGCACCAGCGCCAGGTCGGGGTTGGCGTGGCGCGCCGCGGCGATTTCACGCGCCAGCCGCGCCAAGACGTCATGGCGGGCGGCGTAGCGGGCGGTTTTGTCGGTCAGGAGCGAGCCCCCAAGTTTGACGAAGATGCAATTCATGGCTGACTCCAACGGTTAGGGATTGACGGCAAGCGTTTCGATGGCGTTCAGAATGGTCTGCAGGGCGTCGAGTAAGACGGCTTGCCAGCCCTCGCCCACCTGCAAACGCAGGTCGCGGCGGCCATATGCGGCCACGTCCGCCAGCACGCCCGCCTGCGCCAGCAAGCGCGTTTCGGCAGGACCGGGGAGTTCGATGATGAGCGTTTCGCCACGGCGGCGCACAGCGGTGACGCCGGCGGCGCGCGCCAGCAAACGCACGCGCAACAGGTCGAGCAAGGCGGCGGCGGGTTCGGGCAAGGGACCAAAGCGGTCGCGCAATTCGTGTTCGATGTCGTCGGCGTCGTCGAGGGTGCGCGCCTGCGCCAGCCGCCGATAGATGCGCAAGCGGTCTTCTTCGCGCGGGATGTAGGCGTGCGGCAAGAAGGCGGGCACGCCCAGGTCAATCAGCGGTCCCTGCTCATCGGAGATGGAAGGCGGCGCAACGCCGCCAACCGCGGCGGGGGCAAGCCCACGCGCGGCGCGCTTTTCTTCCACGGCTTTGGCGAGCAGTTTGGTATACATGTCGAACCCGACCGCGGCAATGTGCCCCGACTGCCGCGCCCCCAGAATGTCGCCCGCGCCGCGCAATTGCAAATCTTTCAGCGCGATGCGGAAGCCCGCGCCCAGTTCGGTCGCCTCGCGGATGGTTTTCAAGCGTTCCAGCGCCTCGTAGGTCAGGGTCTGTTCGGGCGGGTGGATGAGGTAGGCGTAGCCGCGCCGTGTGCCGCGCCCCACACGCCCGCGCAACTGGTAGAGTTGCGCCAGCCCAAACCGTTCGGCGTGGTCAATGATGATGGTGTTCACGTTGGGCAAATCCAGCCCGTTTTCGATGATGGCGGTGCAGACCAGAATGTCATGCTCGCCTTCGGCAAATTCCAGCATGACCTGTTCGAGTTCGCGTTCGGGCATTTGCCCATGCGCCACCGCTACGCGCGCTTCGGGCACCAGCGCCTGCACACGTTGGGCGACGGCGTAGATGCTCATCACGCGGTTATGGACGAAGAAGACCTGCCCGCCGCGGTCAAGTTCCTGGCGAATGGCGAGACGGATGGCGTCGTCGCTCCATTCGAGCAGGCGGGTGATAACGGGCAACCGTTCTTCGGGCGGCGTGTCGATGGTGCTCAGGTCGCGCACGCCGCTCAGCGCCATGTGCAACGTGCGCGGGATCGGCGTGGCGGTGAGCGTGAGCACGTCTATCGAGGTGCGCAGTTTCTTCAATTTTTCTTTGTGAATGACGCCGAAGCGTTGCTCTTCGTCAATGATGAGCAAGCCCAAATCGTGGAAGAGCACGTCGTCGCTCAGCAGGCGATGCGTGCCGATGATGATGTCCACTTGCCCCGCCGCGAGGCGGTTCAGAATGTGTTGCTGTTGTTGGGGCGTGCGCAAGCGGTTCAGCATTTCAACTTCCACGGCGAAAGGCGCCAGCCGCTTGCTGAATGTGCGGTAGTGTTGCAACGCCAGCACGGTTGTGGGCACCAGCACCGCCACCTGCTTGCCGTCCTGCACGGCTTTGAAGGCGGCGCGGAGCGCGACTTCGGTTTTGCCAAAGCCCACGTCGCCACAGACCAGGCGGTCCATGGGGCGCGGCGATTCCATGTCGCGCTTCACCTCTTCGATGGCGCGCAGTTGGTCTTCGGTTTCTTCGTAGGGGAATTGGGCTTCCATTTCGAGTTGCCAGGGCGTGTCGGGGCTGAACGCAAAGCCTTCGGCTTGCTCGCGGGCGATGTAGAGTTCCAGCAGTTCCTCGGCGATGTCGTCCACGGCACGCTTCGCCTGACGGCGCGCCGTTTCCCAGTCGGTGGTGCCCAGGCGGTGGATGCGCGGCTCGGCGTCGGCGGGACCGATGTAGCGCGCCACACGGTCGGACTGGTGGACGGGAACGTACAGCCGGTCGTTGTTGGCGTATTCGATTTCCAGGTATTCGCGCACCACGCCCTGCACTTCGCGCTGAACCAGCCCGCGGTAGATGCCGATGCCGTGCTCGATGTGCACCACGTAGTCGCCCGGCGCGATTTCTTCCAGCAAGTTTTCCAGCGTCGTGCGGCGTGTGCGGCTTCCCGCACGGCGCGGGGTGGCGCGTTTCCAGCCGTAGAGTTCAGCGTCGGTCAGGAGCGTGAGCAGGGGCTCGCCGTCGGGGCTGTTCAGCACAAACCCCTCGCCCAGCGTGCCACGGACGAGCGTCAGCGTTTTTTCTTTGGGCGGCGTCGCCACGTCGGTGCGCTCCACAGGCGAGAGGCGGGCGCGGTCCAGGGCTTCGCGCAGGGTTTGCGCCTGCCGCGTGATGACGACTTGCGTCTGTTGCCCGGCGTGGCGTTTGAGCGCCTGCACCGCTTCGTGCAAGCGCCCGCCAAAGTGGGGCGCGGCGGCAAACGCACTTTCCAAGCCGTAATCCGCCGATTCGGGACCATAGCCCAGCACAACCGCCCGCCCGTCTTCCAGGCGCTCGCGCAGGTCGTCCCACGTGAAGATGGCGGGGGCGGCGTTGGGGGGCAGTTCCTTGCGCAACATCTGCTCGTCGCGCAGGCGCAGGGCGTCGCGCTCCAGGTCGCTGCTCGCCAGCGCGACTTCGTCCCAATCATCCAGCATGATGAGCGCCTGCGGTGCGAGATAATCGAGGAAAAAGCCCGGCGCGGCGTAGAGATAGGGAATGAAAAACTCAACGCCGCTGAAGCGCTGCCCCGCCAGCAAGCGCCCAATGGCTTCGCGCCATTCCGCCTGCGCCACCTCGTGGAGCGGTTCCAGGTTGAGCGCGGTCAGCCGTTGCGCCACGTCGTCGGGCAAGCGGTGCAAAATGGCTTCGCTGGCGGGCGGCACCACCACGTCGGTGATGGTTTCAACACTGCGTTGGGTTTCGGGGTCGAACACGCGCAGAGAGTCAATCTCATCGCCCCAGAGTTCGATGCGCACAGGCCAATCGTACTGAATGGGGTAGATGTCGAGAATGCCGCCCCGATGGCTGTACTGCCCCGGCACGGTGACGGTCGTCACATGCTCATAGCCCATGGCGTGCCACGACGCCAGCATGAACGCCAGCGAGACTTGTTGCCCCACTTCGTAGCGGCGCACGTAGCGGCGGAAGTGGTCGGCGGGCACGGTGGGTTGCACCAGCGCATGCACCGAGGTGACGATGATGGCGGGGGCGTCGGGCGCAAGCGCCAGGCGGCTGAGCACGTCCAGACGGCGGCGGATACGCTCGTGGCTCCAGGGGGCGCGTTCGTAGGGGTGGGCGCCGGTGTCGGGAAATTCGAGCACCGGCACGCCGTCGGGCGCCCAGCGGCGTATCTCTTCGCTCAGCGAGATGGCGCGTTCGGGGCGCGCGGTGATGACACACAAGGGCGTGCGCACCGTGGCGGTGGCGGCAATCAGGGCGGCGCGCGCCGGTCGCGCCACGTCCAGCGCGGGGGGTGTGGCTTCGCCCAGGGGGGCGCGCTGCGCCGCGTCGTGCAGCCAGGCGGCGACGCCGGGATGGCGCTGAATGAACGCCAGAAGCCCCGCGACGTTGAGGGCGCGGGGCGGCAATGTCTGTTGTGTGTTGGTATCGGTCTGCGGTCTCTCGTTCGTCATCGTTCAATGCGTTGGTTGCGCCTGAAAACGCTTTCGGGCGTTCGTCCTCGTTCGTACATGATAGCACATTTGTGCCTGAACCGAGACGCCCGGCTCACAACGCCGGCTCCGCCGACGGGCACAGGTCGTTGAGCACACAGGCGGCGCATTGGGGACGGCGGGCGTCGCAGACGCGGCGACCGTGGAAGATGAGCAGGTGCGAGATGTCAATCCAATGCTCGCGCGGTACCAGCCGCATCAAATCACGTTCGATTTTCTCAGGCGTCGCGGCTTTCGTCAGCCCCAGGCGCTGCGCCAGCCGCTTGACGTGCGTATCCACCACCACCCCTTCCGCCTTGCCAAACGCCACGCCCAGCACCACATTGGCGGTTTTGCGCGCCACGCCCGGCAGCGAGAGCAGCGCGTCCATGCTGTCGGGCACTTCACCGCCAAAGTCGTGCACGATTTTCTGCGCGGTTTCATGAATGTAGCGCGCTTTCTGGCGGTAGAAGCCCAGCGGCTTGATGATGCGTTCAATCTCGGCGCGGTCAGCCGCCGCCAACGCCTCAGGCGTGGGATAGCGGGCGAAGAGTTCGGGTGTGATGCTGTTGACGCGCTCATCGGTGGTTTGCGCCGAGAGAATGGTCGCCACCAGCAATTGCCACGGGTTTGCATGGTGCAGGGCGCACGTGGCGTCGGGGTGGGCGTCGCGCAGCCGTTCGATGATGGCGTGAATGCGTGTTTCGGGCGGGCTGTGGCGGTCGCTCATGCGCCCCCTCCGCAACACTCGAACCAGAACGCGCGTTGTTCGTCCTGTTCCATGCCGATACGCCCACGCCACAGCGCCGCCACGATACGCCCCTCGCGCAGATGTTCGCGCACAATGCGCTCCACGTCCGCCGGCGTCACCAGCCCGTACCAATCGCCCGACGGATAGACGATGATGTTGCCCGCGAATTTATGTCCACCCAAGTGGCTGGACGCCACCACGCGGTAGCGGTCGCTCAGCCCCTCGCGGTCCAGCACCTCCCAAAAACGGTCCACAAGCGGCGGTCCGGCGCGCCCGCACCGTTCGTCCCGTTCGGCGTGCACACAAACCAGCACATACCCCACTTCCACCGGGCGGTGCGCCAGCCGCGGCGATGGACGCCCGCCCAGGAGATGGTCTTCGATGAGCGTGGGGATGTCCTCCTCACGCAAGCCCAGATAGCGCACGCCGTCGGGGAAGACGAGCACGTCGTAGCCGTCGCCTTCGCTCGGCTCATCCGAGGCGGTCACGCGGATTTTTTGCCCCAGGTGCGGTTCAAGCGGCTTGGTGGCATCGGCAAGGGCTTGCAAAAACCCCCCGCCCTGCTCCACTTTGGGCGCCCAGTGGCGCACCCCCGTGCAGACGATGAAATGGCGGTCGTACCGCTTGACAGAGCCAAGGTGTTCTGGTATCGGTTGCGTCGTCAACGATGACATGTTTCCCCTCTCGTTTGTGAGATTCTCCCTGCAACGGTGCATTGTACCATTATTGACCAACCAACAGAAAGGCAGCCTATGACCACGCCAACCCTTGTTCTCATTCCCGGCGACGGCATCGGGCAAGAAGTGGTGCCCGAAGCGGCGCGCGTTCTGCAAGCCGTCATGCCGGCGCTGCATCTGGTAGAAGCCGAAGCGGGCTGGGGCGCGTTCCAACGCCATGGGGTTTCCGTGCCCCCCGCCACGCTAGACGCCATCCGCCAAGCCGGCGCGGCGCTTTTTGGCGCGGTGCAATCGCCCGCGCGTAAAGTCGCCGGCTACCGCAGCGCCATTCTCACCATGCGCCAGGCGCTCGACCTCTACGCCAATGTGCGCCCGGTGCACAGTCTGCCGCTGCCCAACGCCCGCCCGCACGTCAACCTGCTGATTGTGCGCGAAAACACCGAAGGCTTGTACGTGGGCGAAGAGACCAGCGACGGCGAGACCGTCACCGCACAGCGCCGTATCACCCGCCGCGCCAGCGCCCGCATTGGGCGCGTGGCGGCGCACCTCGCCCGTCAACGGCTCACGATTGTTCACAAAGCCAATATCCTGCCAGTGAGCGATGGGCTGTTCCGCGACACGGTGCGCGCTGTGGTTGCCGAAACACGCCCCGACCTGGCGGTTGATGAACTGCTGGTGGATGTCGCCGCCTACCACCTGGCGCGCACGCCTGAACGCTTCGACACCCTCGTTGCGCCCAACCTCTACGGTGACATTCTCAGCGACCTGGCGGCTGTCTGGTGCGGGGGGCTGGGGCTTGCGCCTTCCATCAACCTGGGGGACGGCGTCGCTGTGGCGGAACCAGTCCACGGGAGCGCACCGGACATTGCCGGCAAAGGCATCGCCAACCCGATTGCCGCCATTCTGAGCGGGGCGCTGCTCTGCCGCTACGTCTGGCGGAACGAAAGCGCGGCGTCCGCTATTGAGCAGGCGGTGGCGACCGCCTTGCAACGCGGCGCGGCAACGCCCGACTTGGGGGGCACGCTCAGCACACGCGAGATGACCGACGCGGTGCTGGCGGCGCTTGGCGCATAGCCAACCTACACAAACGTGTAGTTTTGCCCCTGCGTCGCTCTGCGGTGCGCCCATGAAAGCCTTGACGCCCAAAAGGTGTCAGGGCTTTCTTTTTTTGAAAAGCATTCAGGATTGGGCTATACAAAACAAAATCAATTTCCCCAAAACAGAATAGAACAGAAACAGAAGCCCGCCCCACACACGCTTGACGAAGCCCAAGCGTTTTTCGTATAATCGCGATGACTTTCCCCAACATGGCTGAAAAGCAAATCGCCAATGGAGGCGCATGTGTCTGAACGGCAACCACGTGTACGCCTGAAAGCCGAGCACCTGGGACTTCACTTTGGTGGTGTCGCCGCCCTCACCGATGTGAGCCTCGAAGTCCGCGAAGGTGAAATCCTCGCCATCATCGGGCCAAACGGCGCCGGCAAAACCAGTCTGCTCAACTGCATCAGCGGGCTCTACCGCCCCCAACAAGGTCGCCTCGTGTTTTACGACCGCCAGGGCAACGAGCACAACCTGCTCAAAAAGAAACCCGCCGAAATCGCCCGTCTCGGCATTGCGCGTTCCTTCCAGAACATTGAACTCTTCCGCCACATGACCGTCCTCGACAACCTCATGCTGGGGCGGCATGTCCACATGCAAGGCAACATTTTCACCTGCGGGCTGTACTGGTGGCGACAGCAGAAAGAAGAAATCGAACACCGCCGCCGCGTGGAAGATGTGATTGACTTCCTCGAAATTGAAAACATCCGCCGCAAACCCGTCGGCACGCTGGCGTATGGGCTGCAAAAGCGCGTCGAACTGGGGCGGGCGCTCGCCCTCGACCCCGATATCCTGCTGTTGGATGAACCCATGGCGGGCATGAACGTGGAAGAGAAAGAAGACATGGCGCGCTTTATCCTCGACATCAACCAGGAGCGCGACGTGACGATTGTGCTCATTGAGCACGATATGGGCGTGGTGATGGACCTTTCGGACCGCGTGGTGGTGCTCGATTTTGGGCGCGTCATTGCCACGGGCACACCCGAAGAAGTACGCCAGAACCCGCTCGTGATTCAAGCCTACCTGGGCGATGAAGCCTTGATGGAACAGCTCTAACGCGCGCGCATTTGGCAACCGCAATCAGTCAGTTGAGGACGCCCATGACCGACACACTTCCCAAACTCCTCGTTCACAACGCCAGGCAGTTTGGCGACAAGGTCGCCCTGCGCGAAAAAGAGTTTGGCATCTGGCAGACCACCACCTGGCGCGAACTGCTTGACCGTGTGCGCAACTTCTCACTGGGGTTGATCAGCCTGGGGCTGCGCCCCGACGACAAAATCGCCATCATCGGCGACAACCGCCCTGAGTGGATTATCGCCGAGCTGGCGGCGCAAAGCGCGGGCGCTATCTCCATGGGGGTGTACCAAACGTCAATCGCCAGCGAAGTCCAATACCTGGTGGATTTCAGCGACGCCACGTTCGTTGTCGCCGAAGACCAGGAACAGGTGGACAAAGTGCTGGAAGTGTGGGACCAGCTCCCCAAGGTGAAGTACGTCATCTACTACGACCCGCGCGGCATGCGCCACTATACCCAACCCTTCCTGCTGGACTTTCGCGAAGTTGAAGAAAAAGGTATCGCCTACGGGCGCGAGCACCCCGGCTTGTTTGAGCGCAACGTCGAAAAGACCCGCCCCAATGACATCGCCATCTTTTCCACCACATCGGGCACAACGGGCAAGCCCAAACTCGCCATGCTGACGCACAGCAACCTCATCACCATGGGGCGCAATCTCAACCAGGTTGACCCCCTCACACCCGATGACGAGTACCTTTCGTTTTTGCCGCTCGCCTGGATTGGCGAGCAGATGATGACCATCGCCGTCGGGTTCACCGTGGGGCTGACCATCAACTTCCCCGAAGAACCCGAAACGGTACGCGAAAACCTGCGCGAGATTGGTCCACACGTCATGTTTTCGCCGCCGCGCATTTGGGAAAGCATCGTGTCCGAAGTGCAGGTGAAAATTGAAGACACCACGCGGCTCAAACGCGCCTTTTACGAATGGGCTATGCGCGTCGGCTACCGCATGGCGGACACGATTTTCGAGAAACGCGAACCATCGGCGGCGTTGCGCTGGCAATACCGCCTCGCGGACTGGACGGTCTTCATGCCCATCAAAGATAAATTCGGCTTGCGGCGGCTCAAACGCGCCTACACCGGGGGCGCGGCGCTCGGTCCCGACGTGTTCCGCTTCTTCCACGCCATGGGCGTCAACCTGAAGCAGATTTACGGGCAGACTGAAATCACCGGGATTGCCATTCTGCACCGTGACGGCGACATCAAGTTTCAAACCGTGGGTTTGCCGCTCCCCGAAACCGAATTGCGCATTGACTCCGAGACGGGCGAAATCCTCATGCGCAGCCCGGCGGTTTTCCAGGGCTACTACAAAAACCCCGAAGCCACCGCCAAGACGCTCGAAGGCGGCTGGCTCCACTCCGGCGACGCGGGCTATCTCGACGAAGATGGGCATCTGATAGTGATTGACCGCGCCAAAGACGTGATGACGCTCGCCGACGGCACCAAGTTCAGCCCGCAGTTCATCGAGAACAAGCTCAAATTCAGCCCGTACATCAAGGAAGCCGTGGTGTTTGGCGGCGGCGACTACCCCTTCGTGACGGCGTTCATCAACATTGACTACGAAAACGTGGGCACGTGGGCGGAACGCCGCCAGCTTGCCTACACCACCTACACCGACCTGGCGCAAAAGCCCGAAGTGTACGAGCTCATCCGCCGACACGTGGAGCGCACCAACCAGGACCTGCCGCCCGCGGCGCGCATTCAACGCTTCCTGCTCTTGCACAAGGAATTGGACGCCGACGACGAGGAGTTGACCCGCACGCGCAAGGTGCGCCGCAACGTCATCGCCGAACGCTACGCGCCGCTCATTGCCGCGCTCTACTCAGGGCAACCCGACGTAGAAGTGGATACCACCATCACCTACCAGGACGGCACGACGGCGCGCATCCAAACACGGTTGCGCATCGAAGACCTGACCGGCGAACGCGAAAACGCGGTCGCTTGACCAAGCGAACAACAGACGGGGGGCTCATGGACAAATTCCTGCAACTCACCATCACAGGGCTGAGCATGGGCATGATTTACGCCCTTGTTGCGCTGGGGTTTGTGGTCATCTACAAATCCAGCGACGTCATTAACTTTGCGCAGGGCGAACTGCTCATGTTCGGCGCGTATCTCACCTTCGCTTTTGTGGCGCAATTCGGGCTACCGTGGACGCTGGGCGTCTTGCTGACGCTGATTGCGGCGGCGTTTGTGGGCGTGCTGGCGGAGACCTTCGTCCTGCGCCCGCTCATCGGCGAACCGGTCATTTCGATGATTATGGCGACGATTGGGCTGTCGAGTGTGTTGCGCGCCATCATCAACGCGGTGTGGGGACCCGTGCCGCGCCAGTTTCCCGGCTTCATTCCCACCACCGTGGTGCAAATCGGCGGCGCATCCATCGGCATGGACCGCCTGATTGCCATCGGCGTGGCGCTCGTGTTCCTGGTGGCGTTCACGCTCTTCTTCCGCTACACGCGCGAGGGGATTGCCATGCGCGCCATCGCCGACGACCAGCAAGCGGCGCTGAGCATGGGCATCAGCATCAAGCGCGTGTTCGCCATCGCGTGGGGCATCGCGGGGATTTCAGCGGCGGTCGCAGGCATTATCCTCGCCAACATTGTCGGCGTCAGCGGCGATATCGGCATTCTGGGGTTGCGCGTCTTCCCCGTGGTCATTCTCGGCGGTCTGGATTCCATCCCCGGCGCCATCATCGGCGGCATCGTCATCGGATTGCTTGAATTTTACACAGGCGGCTACATCGGCGAGGGGCTGAACCTGATTGTGCCCTTCATCGTGCTGATTGTGGTGCTCATGGTGCGCCCCTACGGGCTGTTCGGGAAAGAAATCATCGAGCGCGTCTAACAGAAAGGCGACCAAGCAACAAAAACGAGGGAGCCCATGGAATCTGGCGTCTTTTTCACCACCTACGAAGCCGACATGGCGTTGCGGCGCACGCCCGTGCAGAAAATTCGGCTGGCGCTGTTCATCGCCTTTGTGCTTGTCTTCCCATTTTTCGCTTCGCCCTACTGGCTCAACCTGGCGAACCAAATCGCCATCGCCACCATCGGCGCGATTGGGCTGAACATTCTGGTGGGCTACACGGGGCAAATTTCGCTGGGGCAAGGCGCGTTCATGGCTGTGGGCGCTTACAGCGCGGGCTTGCTCACCGCCCGCATGGGCGTGCCCTTCTATCTGAGCATCCCGCTCGCCTGCTTCATCACGGCGCTGGTTGGCGTGGTGTTCGGCATTCCATCGTTGCGCTTGAAAGGGTTGTACCTGGCGATTGCCACGCTGGCGGCGCAAGAAATCGTCGAATGGACGATTACGCACTGGCCCCAACTCACGGGAGGCACCGAAGCCCTGGTTATTCCCTCGCCCATGCTCTTCGGCGTGCGTCTGAACACCGACTTCCGCTTCTACTGGATTCTGGTTTTGGCGGCGGGGTTCACGGCGCTGTTCACCGCCAACCTCTTCCGCACACGGGTGGGGCGCGCGTTCGTCGCCATCCGCGACCAGGATATCGCCGCCGAAGTCATCGGCGTCAACGTCTTCTACTACAAGTTGCTGGCGTTCGCCACATCGTCCTTCTTTGTCGGGTTGGCGGGCGCGCTCACGGCGCACTACCGCACCATCATCTCGTGGGAACGCTTCACGATCGAAACCAGCATCCTCTACCTGGCGATGATCATCATCGGCGGGTTGGGCACCATCAACGGGTCGTTTTTCGGCGCCGCGTTTATGACGCTGTTGCCCGCCATGATTAGCAACCTCAGCCGCGCCCTGCGCGACGTGGCCCCCATCCTGGCGACGTTGTTGCCCGCCGCTCAGCAAGGCATCTTCGGCGCGGTCATCATTCTCTTCCTCGTGCTCGAACCCGAAGGGCTGGCGAAACTCTGGCGCAATATCAAGGATTACTTCTACGTCTGGCCCTTCTCATACTAACGGGGGACAAGAGCGCCTGTGCGCTCTCGGAGTCAACAAATGAAAGGAGGAGAAGTATGTCTCGAAAAGCGCTGGTTGTGCTTCTGCTCGTCGCCCTGATGAGCCTGCTGGCAGCCTGCGGCGGTGGCGGCGGCGGCGAAGCGGGCGGTCCCATCAAGGTGGGGGCGATTTTCGACCTCTCCGGTCCCACATCCGACGTAGGGACACCCTACGCCGAAGGGATTCGCGGCTATGTGGAGTGGTTGAACGCCAACGGCGGCATTGACGGGCGCGAAATTGAACTGGTGTGGGAAGATTACGCCTACGAAGTGCCGCGCGCCGAGCAACTCTACACGCAGTTCGTGCAAGAAGGCGTTGTGGCGTTCCAAGGCTGGGGCACGGGCGACACCGAAGCCCTGCGCGGGAAGATTGCCGAAGACAAACTTCCCTTCATGTCGGCGTCCTATTCGCACGTGCTGGGCGACCCCAACGAAGCGCCCTACAACTTCCTGGTGGGCACATCCTACTCGCACCAATTCTTCATCGTGCTGGATTGGATCAAGGAAGATTGGGCGAGCAAAGGCAACGCCGACGCCCCCAAGGTGGCGTTCATGCACCACCCCAGCCCCTTCGGATTGTCGCCGTGGGAGCAGGGCGGGAAAGAGTACGCCGCCAGCATCGGTATTGAAGCCGAAGCCTACGAAATGCCGCGCGGCGCGCCCGACTTTACGGCCGAATTGAGCCGCATCAAGGATTCGGGGGCGAAGTATGTGGTCTTCCAAACGGTTTCCACCCCCGCCGCCCTCGCCATCAAGAACGCGCGCGGGCTGGGCATGGACGACGTGACCTTCATTTGCTTGAACTGGTGCTCGGATGAAATTTTGGTGAGCCAGGCGGGCGACGCCGCCGAAGGCGTGATTGGGTCGTTCCCCTTCACACCGCCCACAGTGGACGTGCCCGGTTTGAAAGACCCCGCCGACTTCCTGGCAAGCAAGGGGGAATCGCTGGAAGCCAAAGGCGTGCACTACGGGCAAGGCTGGTGGACCATGGCGATTATGACCGAAGGCATCCGCAAGGTAGTTGCCGACGGCAAGGAAGTGACGGGCGAGAACATCAAAGCCGCCCTCGAAACACTCTCGAACTACGACACCGGCGGCGTGACGGTGCCGATTACCTTCACATCCGACGACCACCGCGGCTCGAAAGGTATGCGCCTTTTCATCGTGCGCAACGGGCGCTGGGAGCAGTTGACCGACTTCCTGACGGTGAAGTGAGCAGAAGCAACCACGGCACGGCGGGGTGAACGCCCGCCGTGCCGTTTTTCACGCAAGCAGCACAACAGGGAGCAGCCATGGCGTTTCTGGAACTCAACAACATCGAAGTCGTGTACAATGACGTGATTTTGGTGCTCAAAGGGCTCTCCTTGCAGGTGGAGCAAGGACAAATTGTCGCTTTGCTGGGCGCGAACGGGGCGGGCAAAACCACCACGCTCAAAGCCATTTCGGGGTTGCTCAAACCCGACGACGGCGAGGTCACCGACGGCTCCATCCTGTTCGAGGGTGAACCCATCCACCACCTGCCCGCCGAGGAGATTGTCCGCCGTGGCATTTTCCAGGTCATGGAAGGGCGGCGCGTGTTTGAACACCTGACGGTGGAAGAAAACTTGCTGGCCGGCGCGTACACACGCCGCGACCGCCAAAACATTCGCCCCGACATGGAACGTGTGTACACCTACTTCCCCCGCCTGCGCGAACGCCGCCACCAAACCGCGGGTTATCTGAGCGGCGGTGAACAGCAAATGCTCGCCATTGGGCGGGCGCTCATGGCGCGCCCCAAACTCATGCTGCTGGACGAACCCTCGCTGGGGCTAGCGCCTTTGCTGGTGAAAGAAATTTTTGAGATTATCGTGCGCATCAACCGCGAAGAAGGCACCACCATTCTGCTGGTGGAACAAAACGCCCGGCTGGCGCTCAACGTCGCCCATTACGGCTACATCATGGAAAATGGGCGCATCGTGCTGGAAGGCACGCCGGAAGAATTGAAGAACAACGCCGACGTGAAGGAGTTTTATCTGGGACTGACAGCCGTCGGCGAGCGCAAGTCGTACCGCAATGTGAAACACTACAAGCGCCGTAAACGCTGGTTGCAATAAGACCGTTCGCAACACACAAGGGAGCAGTCGCTATGTCCGAATCGCGTTTCTACCTGCCCCGCTTTGAAGCCATGCCCCCGGAGCAATGGTCCGCCTACCAGGATGACCTGGTACGCCGCACCATCACCTACGCCGCCGCGCATGTGCCCGAAGTGCAACAGCGCCTCGCCGCCGCGGGGCTGCGCGCCGAGGATATCCACGGCGTCGCCGACCTTGCCGCCATTCCCCTGCTCGACAAAGACAACCTGCCCGCCCTGCAAGCCGCCAATCCGCCTTTTGGGGGCATGCTCGCCGTGCCCGTCGAACAGTTGAAGCGCATCTACATGTCCCCCGGACCTATCCTCGACCCCGAAGGCGACCGTCCCGACTACTGGCGCTGGGCGGCTGCATTCTGGGCGGCGGGATTTCGGCGGGGCGATATCGTCATCAACACGTTTGCCTACCACTTCACCCCCGCGGGCGCCATGTTCGACAGTGCACTGCGCGCGCTGGGCTGTGTGGTCGTGCCCACAGGTCCCGGCAACACGGAATGGCAACTTGACGTGCTGGCGCAGACCCAAGCCGTCGGCTACGTGGGCACACCCGACTTCCTCAAAATTCTGCTCGAAAAAGCCGCCGAGCGCGGTATCACAACGGGGCTTCGCCGCGCCTACGTGAGCGCCGCCCCTCTGCCCCCGTCTCTGCGCGCCTGGCTGGCGGAACAAGGCGTTGCCACCTTCCAGGGCTACGGCACCGCCGACGTCGGCGCGATTGGCTACGAATGCGAGGCGCAAGATGGCTGGCACATCGCCCCCGACATCGTCGTCGAGATTGTTGACCCCGAGAGTGGGCAACCGCTGCCAGCCGGCGAAAAAGGCGAAGTGGTTGTCACCCGCGCCGACACCGCCTATCCACTGGTGCGGTTTGCCACGGGCGACCTTTCCGCTTTCCACACCGAACCCTGCACATGTGGACGCACCACGCCGCGCCTAGTGGGGTTTTTGGGGCGCGTCGGCGAAGCGGTCAAAGTACGCGGCATGTTTGTGCGCCCACGCCAAATTGCGCGCGCGCTAGAAGGCTTTCCCGTCGCCCGCTTCCAGGCGGTCATCAGCCGCGCCGAACACCGCGACACGCTCACCGTGCGCGTCGAACCGCACCCCAACGCCACACTCGACACAGACGCCATCGCCGCCACCCTGCGCGAAACGCTCAAACTGCGTGCCGACGTGGTCGTCGTGCCCCACGGGACACTGCACGAGGAAAGCCCGCTGCTGGTGGACGAGCGCACGTGGGAATAAGCACCGCCCCCATTGCAACAGACGCCATCTTGCAGGTGCGACGCATCAGACATGCGTCGCACTTTTGTTATCAAGGTGCGGTTTGAATAATTTTCCGCAAAAGTTGGTACAAACCCACTTTTCTGCAACCCACTTTTTGCGGTACAATAGTCTCAACACGTTGTACACAAACAGGTCTTTCGTCCCATGAAACAAGCCGTTTTTGAAAATCGACTCCAAACCGTTGTTCAGCGTGCCCATCCCGTGCGCGGATTTTTCGGGCCCGAAAGCATCACGTGGCATATCAACCGCGAAAACGTCATCTACCTGAGCGGCATGCGGGCGCTTCTGCTGCAAATTGCGCATCCCGCGGTTGCCGAGGGGGTAGCGCATCATAGCCGCTTCCGCCAGGACCCGTTTGGGCGCGCCATTCGCACGTTCCACACCGTGCACGCCATTGTCTTCGGCACACCCGACGAAGCCCTGCGCGCCGCACGCCGCGCTTTTGCGATTCACGCCCGTGTGCAAGGGCGCGCATTCATCGGCATGGAAGAACGCGCTTTTGTCGCCACCGACGATGATTTGTTGCTGTGGGTGTACGCCACGTTGGTTGATTCAGCCATGCTCGCCTATCGCCTCTTCCTGCCCGACCTGCCGCGCCGCACATGGGAACAAGCCTACGACGAGGGGAAATTGGTCGGCATGCTCTTTGGGCTCTCTCCCGACGCTATTCCCGCCACACTCAGCGATTTCGAGCAGTACATGCATGGAATGCTCTACGGCGCAACCCTGCACGTGACGCCCGCCGCCCGCGAGATTGCCCAAGCGTTGCAAGGCGGCACCTGGTGGTTGCGGCTCATCGCCCCCCTCAATCGCCTGGTCGCCGCCGCCACCTTGCCGAAACACCTGCGCGACGCCTTTGGCTTGCCCTGGTCGCCACAGCGCGAACGGGCATTCCGTCTGTTTGTCGCGACGGTTCGCCGCGCCACGCCGTTCATGCCGCCACACGTGCGCTACGTTCCCGCCGCCCGTCGCGCCTGGAAACGTGTACAAGCAGCAGAGCGCAACTAACCATGCAACCAGGTTTCGCCCGCCCACAAACAATCGCCGCACATGTGCGCAAGGCATTCACGCAGGCATTGCCGCCCGGTTCCCTGAAACGGCGGCTGGCGTTGCTTTCCATCTGGCTGATCCTTCCCTGGGGGCTCAGCACGCTTATTCTGAACACGTTTTTGGAACGGCAAGCCACGCAAGCGGCGCTTTTGCGTCAAGAAAAAAGTGTGTGGCACGTTGCGCAAACATTCCACGCACTGACCACCACTGCCGATTGGCTGACCGCCACCGCCGCCGATTTTGCAGTGCGCGAAAATGGTGATTGCGACGCGCTACGCCCACTGTTGGACTCTCTCCTCGCGAATGCTTCCACCTTCCACAATCTCGCACTCTTTGCCCCCGATGGCCGCCTGCTCTGCACGCTGGCATCGCCGCAACAAACCACCATCAACGCCGCCGATCAAGTCTGGTTTCAACGGGCGGTCGCCAGTGAGACCATGCGTGTGGGAGACATTCAAACAAGCCGCATTACAGGCGAAGAGGTGCTTGTTTTTGGGCGGGCGGTACGCGATGAAGAACAGCGCATTCGCTGGGTTATCGGGCTGGGCGCGCCCCTTGCCGCCCTGCTCCCATTCGACGGCATTCCACCAACGACCAGTATCCTGTTCCACACACCCACGCAACTCATGCACTTCGATGCCGCAGAGCGCCGCTTTACCCCTGCGGAAGAAGCAACATGGGCGAGTGTACTCACCCGCCCCGCAGACGAGACCACCCCCTATCTGGTGACACGCATTCCGCTTGACGCCGAAGCCTCATTGCTCTTCGCTTTTCCACGCGAAGAAGCCTTGCAAAGCGTGCACGGAACGGTAGCCATCGTGAGCATGATCACGCTGTTGGTTTTGCTGGTGATGCTCACGACCCTTTGGAGCAGCATTCACACATGGATCACCATGCCATTGGAACACCTGCATCAAACAGCGCAAGAACTGGCGAAAGGCAACCTCTCCGCCCGCGCTTCCACCCCACTGGGAACCAACGAATTCGACGCCCTCGCCACGACATTCAACAGCATGGCGTCCCAACTCCAAGAACAAATCCAAGCCTACGAAGACGCCATCACCGCCGAACAGAGCGAGCGCACATTCCTCGAAGCGGTTGCGACGCTGCTGCAATACGCGCTACGGGAATACGATTCGCAAACCCTGCTTCAATTCCTCGCCGACCATCTGGGCGCTTTGTTCGACGCCGACGGGTGCTATATCACGCTGTGGGATACCGCGAACAACAAACCTATTCCCACAGCCGCCTATGGTGAATACCGCAACACCTACACCGAGATCCATCCCTCCACCGACAAGCGCACTATCACGCAAAGCGTCCTTGAAGAAGGGCGCCCGCTTGCCATCGAAAATGTCCACGCAAGCCCGTACGTTGCCCCTGAAATTGCGGCGCTTTTTGAAACACAATCGGTGCTTGCGCTCCCACTCATCGGCATGGACGATGAGCCGCTTGGCGCCATGATTATTTCGTATCACACACCACGCACATTCAACGAACGCGATATTGAACGCGCGCAACTCGTTGCCAACCTGTGCGCCCTCATCTTGTACAAAAACCGCCTGCTGGAACACATCTCGGAACAATTGCAAGAACTCCATACCATTCACGCCATTGCCGCTTACGCCCACCCCCTCTACACACTAGAAGAACTGCCCACCTATCTTCTCGAAGAACTCAGCCGGAGCATAACGTTCGATATCGGCATTCTCATCTACGAAACACCTGATGAATCATCGCCCCATGTGAGCATCCACTACAACATCCCTCAGGATGAAAACTATCTCCCCATCGAGTGGCATTTGCGCCAAATTGCACTCGAAACACTGCTCAATCAACAACCCGTTGTGTACGTCTCACCCGCCATCATGGAAGAAACCGAGCGCGGCCAGGTCATTGCCGTTCCCTTTGCGAGTACCACAGGCCTGCTCGGCGCACTTGTGTGCTATGCGCACGCTCCTATTTATGTCAACAAAGACCTGCAACACCTGCAAGGGATTGTTCAACAAATTGCGAACACGCTTGAAAACAACCGCCTCTTTTATTCCGTCCTGCAACAGCAAGACGCCCTGCAAACCCTGGCACGCACCCTTGCCGAAGTGGAAGAACGCGAGCGCCAGACGATTGCCCAAGCCTTGCATGATGAATCCGGTCAGCATCTGGCGGCGCTGAGTATTACACTCAACTTGCTGCGCCACGCCCTTGAGACGAAAGACCAGGAACAGGTTCATGCGTATGTCGAAACCCTGCAACACCAACTGAACACCCTTGCCAACGCGCTACGCAACATCATGGCACTGCTTCAACCCCCCATGCTGGCTGAATTTGGTTTAGCCCACACGCTCAAATGGCTTGCCACCACAACCGAAACGCGCACCGGTATCCCCATCACCTGCTCGGTCAGCGACCTGCCTGACAACATCCCGCTCAGCATCCAGATAGCGCTCTACCGCATCGCCCAAGAAGCCCTCAACAACGCTGTACGCCACGCCGACGCTACCCTCATCACACTCTCACTCCTGTGGGACGCCAAAGATCGCCAATTCGTGCTCTCCATCCGCGACAATGGGCGCGGCTTTGTACCCGAAGACGTCGCCCCCGAGCGCCTTGGATTGACAGGAATGCAAAATCGCGCTATGGCATTGGGCGGGTACGTCAGTATCTCTTCAGCGCCAAACCGCGGAACACTCGTCCGCGCGGTCATTCCATTCGGAGCAACATCATGAGCATTCGCATCACCATTACAGACGACCATGCGATTGTGCGCGAAGGGCTTGCGGCGCTTCTCTCAACACGCACCGATATGGAGATTGTCGGCGAAGCCAGCACGGGACACCAAACGCTTGACCTGGTGCAACGTACGCAACCTGACGTCGCCATCATTGACCTGGCGTTGCCCGACATTGACGGGTTTGAAGTAGTTGAGCATCTCCGCACCCTTGCTCCCCAAACAGCGGTTGTCCTTCTGACCATGCATCGTTCCCGCCAGCATGTACGCCGTGCCTTTGCCTTGGGCGTTTCCGCCTACGTGCTCAAAGAGTCCGCAGGCGCAGACTTGATCGAAGCCGTGCGCGCCGCGCACCAAAAACGCCGCTACATCAGCCCCACACTTGCCGACGTTCTGCTTGAACAAGATGAACCCTCGCCGCTGGAACGCCTCAGCGAGCGCGAGCGCCAAGTGCTGGTGCGTGTTGTTCGGGGCATGAGCAGTGCGGAGATTGCCGAAGAACTACACCTTTCCCCAAAAACAGTGGAAACCTACCGCAGCCGTATCATGGATAAACTTGATATCCACGATATCCCCGGTCTCGTAAAATTCGCCATTCAAGAAGGATTGATTTCCCTCGATTGATTCACCACGTGTCAAGGTTTCCCCACATCACCTGACCAGTTCTCCCCCTACACATGTCTCCCTCCGCCTGCTACAGTTGAACCAGACGACAAAATCGGTTCAACCGCATGTGGAGCATCAAAATGGGAGACAAGGACATCTTCATTCTTGACGACGACCCCGTTTTCATCGCCATGATTGAACGTTGGGTACGCACGATACACCCTACGGTGCGCGTGCGCAGTGCGCTCACACCAGAAGGCGCTCTGGCTATGCTTAAGGCATACCCAACACCGACCCACATTTTGGTTGACTTACATATGCCACAGGCAAATGGTTTGGATGTCGTGCGACAACTTACGCCGCACGCGCCCAAGAGCCGCTTCATTCTCATCACAGCCCTTCCAACCGATGCACTGGAAGAAGCCGCCCGCCAAGCCGGTATCCAGACCATCGTGTCCAAATACCAACTGGTCAACTATCTCGATCAGCTGCTGAAAAATGGAAATGCGAACCCCGGTTTGATGAAGAAACCCTAAGGAGGGCGTCATGTCAGCCCAAACACCAGCATATCACCTGCTTTGTATCAATATCCACACCTGGCGCGACCTCTTGCCGGCGACACACCACACGACATCATCAACCACACAGGAAACACACCCTTTCGACGCGATTCTGTTTGCGCCCACCAACCAAGCCGATTTGGCGCGGCTGCCGCTTTTGCGCGCACTTGCGCCGGTCATCGTCCTCGTCGAACACAAAATGCTCGACATCGCCCTTGCCGCGCTCCAACTCGGCGCATCCGCTTATCTCGTGCGCGAGTACACCACCACAGACCTGCTTGACGCTGTGATCGAACAGGTCGTGCGCCAGGCAGGCACAAGCACCCCTCTCGACCAGGTTCCCGGTATTGTCTGGGCAACCGACGAAAACGGCATCATCACCGCCATTCATGGCGATGCACAAACAATGCTTGGCCAAGACAAACACCGCCTCTTGGGGCAACCGTTCAACACCTTGCTTGAAAATTTGCAAAGCCATGCCACAGAAACGACCAAACCCAAACCGCAATGGCAACAAGTTGTGCAAACGTTTTTCGTCGAAGGTAAAGACACCGTCCTGGAACTCTATTACCATCCGCATCAAAAAACGAGCGCCCCTCACGGCGGCGCGGGCTTCCTGATTGACGCCACCCCAGCCCGTGAACACAAACAAGCCCTCAACCGCAAATATCAGGAGCTGAGCCTGCTCCAGCACATCATGGACAAAAGCTATACCCTGGACAGCATCCCCGTCTTGCTGGAAACAATCTGCACCGAGCTGGCGCAGGTGTTGCACGTGCCCCAAGCCGCCGCCGCCCTGCTCGACCGCCACAAACAAGAGTTGCGTGTGGTCGCCGAATACCGCGAGCCGGGGCGTCCATCGGGGTTGGGGGCGGTCATTCCACTGGAAGAGAACGAAGCCACGCGCTATGTGCTTGAACATCAACGCCCACTTGCCATCAAAGACGCCCAAAACGACCCCCGCACGCGCGGCACACACCATCTTATGCGCTATCGCGGCACCGTCTCTCTGCTCATCGTACCGCTCATTGCCCACGGGCAAACTCTCGGCACCATCGGGCTGGATAGCCTGAAAGAGCGCGAATTTACCGAAGATGAAATCCATCTCGTCATGCGCATTGCCCGCGCCACAGCGCAAGCCATCGAAAACGCGCAACTCTACGAAGCGGAACGCCACGCCCGCATGCGCGCCGAACGTTTGCAACACGCCACCAGCCAGTTTACACAACAACAGACCATCGAAGACGTGGCGAACGTGCTCATCGAGAACCTGGCTATGCTTCTCGAAACGCCGCGCATCAGCCTCTGGCTTTGGTCTGGTGGACGCCCACGACGCTTGCACACCCTCAACGCGGAGCATCATTCGCTGAGCGAAGAACTCATCGAAGAGATTCAGGCACGCTTTGCGGAATCCGCAAGCCCGTTCAGCATCGAAACAGAGAGGAATCCCCGCTGGCGCTCGCTCCTCGCCAACGACGCCAATACGCTCTTGCTCCTCCCCTTGCGGACGAAAGAAAGCGTATTCGGAAGCGTCCTTGTCGAAACCGAGTGTGTGCCTGACCCCGAAACCAGAGCCTTGCTCACAGCCATCACGCAACAAGCGGCGCTCGCCTTTCAAACAACCCAAAGCTATGAACAAACACGCCTGTGGGCGGAAAAAACGCAAGAGCTCGCGCGCATCTCGCTGGATTTGCGCAACGCCAACACCCAAGACGACCTTGCCAACCGGCTCTTGCCCCACTTGATGAGTTTCGCCAACGCCGAAGCCGCCTCACTCCTGCTGTTCGACCCGGTCCGCCGCATCTATCGCACAGCGTATGCGCTCGGCAAATGGGAGCATCTTCGCGGGTGGGAATTACCGGAACATTTCGGCGCGAATGCACACGTCATCGCCACTGGGCAACCGTTTGTCTCCGACGATATTACACAAAGCACCATTTTCAAAGCGGTGGAACGCATGAATGGGTGCCACGCCGTGATCGGGTTGCCGCTGCGCCTCGCCGACCGTGTACTGGGTACCGTCTGGCTCGGACGTACAAGCCCGTTCGACACCGCCATTCTGCCGCATCTCAGCACCCTTGCCGAGCTCGCCGCCCTTGCACTCGACCGCGCCGCCCTCCATCAGGAAACGCAAACCCGTTTGCGCCGCCTGGCGACTTTGCACGACATTGACACAACCATCAACGCCAGTGTGGACATTCGGCTCACATTCGACCTGGTGCTGGGGTACTTGTTGGATGAGCTCGCCATGGACGCCGCTGTCACCATGCGCCTGGTCAACACGATGAACGAACTCACCCCCATTGCCGCACGCGGATTCCGCTACGCGGACGCCATTCGCCATGTACGCATTGGAGAAGGGCTTGCCGGGCGGGTTGCCATGGAACGGCGCAGGCTGGTACTCAACAATCTGACCGAATCGGGCATCAGCATGCACTCCGAATTTATCCACAAAGAGCGCTTCCAAACATTCATCGGGATTCCGTTGATTGCGAAAGGACGGCTCAAAGGGGTGTTGGAGATTTTCGCGCGGTACGTCTTCAATCCATCAGAAGAATGGCTCGCGTTCGTTGAAACCATCGCCGCCCGCCTGGCGCTGGCGCTGGACAATTTTGAGCTCTTCGATGAGCTCCAACGCTCGAATACCGAGCTCCGCCTGGCCTATGACGCCACGATTGAAGGGTGGTCGCGGGCGCTGGAACTGCGCGACATCGAAACCAAAGGGCACGCCGACCGGGTGACAAAGCTCACCATGCAACTGGTGCAACAAATGAATATCCCCGTCGAGGAGTGGGTTCACATTCGCCGCGGCGCTCTGTTGCACGACATCGGCAAGCTTGGTATCCCCGACAGCATCCTCTTCAAACCAGGTCCCTTGACGGATGAAGAATGGGAGATTATGCGCAAACATCCGGTGTACGCCTATGAAATGCTTTCAAGCATCAGCTATCTGCGTCCGGCGCTCGATATTCCTTACTATCACCACGAAAAGTGGGACGGTACGGGCTACCCACGCGGGCTCAAAGGCAAAGAAATCCCACTCCCCGCCCGTATCTTCGCCGTGGTGGATGTGTACGACGCACTCACATCCGATCGCCCATACCGCCCCGCCTGGTCGCATGAAAAAGCGCTCGCGTACATTCGCGCGGAAAGTGGTCGCCACTTCGACCCCATGGTGGTGCAAGCCTTCGACCACCTCATGCGCACATTGCATCAAGGCAAAAAACGGGGCGACAGCTAACGCGTCGCCCCTATGGCATCAGCACTGCTTCTTCCACCGGTTCAAAGCGTGCCGTGAAATGGCGCAAGAGCCGCGGCGCAAAGGTCATGCGCAAGCCGCGCACACGTTCGGGTTGCGCCGCCAGCCGCCCCAGGGCGTCAACCACATAATCAAGGTGGCTTTGCGTGTACACACGGCGCGGCAACGCCAGCCGCACCAACTCCAACGCCGGGTAAACCATCTCCCCCGTTTCGGGGTCTTCGTGCGCAAACATGACTGAACCGATTTCCACACCGCGCACCCCTGCTTCCAGGTAGAGCGCCACCGCCAACGCTTGCGCCGGAAAGTGGGCTTGGGGAATGTGCGGGAGCAACCGCCGCGCATCCACATAGACGGCATGCCCACCGGGCGGTTGAACAATGGGCACGTTGGCCGCCTGCAACTGCTCCGCCAGATACCGAACCTGCCCTGTCCGATACGCGAGATAGGCTTCATCCAGCGCCTCGTACAACCCCACCGCCATGGCGTCCAGGTCGCGCCCCGCCAAGCCCCCATAGGTGGGGAATCCTTCGCGCAAAATCAATTCCTGCTGTGCGCGTTCGTACAACGCTTCATCATTCATCGCCAAAAAGCCGCCAATGTTGACAATCGCGTCTTTTTTGGCGCTCATCGTTGCGCCGTCAGCCAGCGCGAACATTTCACGTGCAATCTCAATGGGTGCTTTGTCGGCATAGCCCGGTTCGCGCTGTTTGATGAACCAGGCGTTTTCGGCAAACCGACACGCATCAATGAAAAAGGGAATGCCATATTCGTGATACACGGCGGCCACTTCGCGCAGGTTCTGCATCGAAACCGGCTGACCACCGCCCGCATTGTTGGTGATGGTGATCATGCCAAAGGGGATACGCTCAACGCCGGTCTCTTCAATGAAGCGCCGCAGCTTGTCCACATCCATGTTGCCCTTGAAGGGGTGTGTGGACTGCGGGTCGCGGGCTGCATCAATCACCAGGTTCACCGGTTCAGCGCCGCGCGCGCGAATGTTGCCTTCGGTGGTATCAAAATGCATGTTCGAGGGGATTTTGTCGCCCGGCTTGACGAGCAACTGACAGAGGATATGTTCAGCGGCGCGCCCCTGGTGTGTCGGTACGAAGAAGCGAAAGCCGAAAATATCGCGAATGGCGTCGCGCAAACGGTAGAACGAACGCGCCCCGGCATACGACTCGTCGCCCTGCATCAACGCCGCCCATTGCGCCTGGCTCATCGCGCCGGTGCCTGAATCGGTCAACAAGTCAATGAAAACCTCATCAGAGCGCAACCCAAACAGGTTGTACCCTGCGCGTTGTAGCGCCGCCAGGCGCTCTTCACGCGGCAACAGTCGAATCGGCTCGACCATCTTGATACGAAACGGTTCGGGAAGGTAGTGCATATGTGCCTCCTTTGCCACACGTGGCACGCCATCGTGCCAGCATTCTCCGGTTGTCAACACGCTTTTACGGCAACTCAAACCGCAAGACGGAGACCGAGCCGTCCACAGCGTCAAAACGGACTTCGCGCACAGCGGCGCGGTCGGCGGTCAATTCCAGCGAGATGGTGCGCACGGCGTCAATCCGGTAGGTGATGGGGGATTCAGCCAAGCCCGCGACAATTTCCACATCAATGCGGTCTTGTGCGGCGGCAACCCGTAACGTATTCAGCGGCGTTTGCCACAACACAACCTCAGCAATGCCCTGCGGAGCATCCTTTACGCGCAACACCACCGGAATGCGTTGTTGCCGCCGCGTGATGGATTGCAACACAGACGCCCACTGCGCAGGCGGTATGCGTATCATGCTTCACTCCGTCTCATCGTCGCTGGTCTTTTTCGGCCACGGACTTGACCCCCGCTGCTCCACCGGTCCCAAATGCGCCCAACGACGGTTGAAGTAGAGCAACGGCTCGCGCGTCCCGTCATTGAGCACCGCGCCATCAACAACCTCGCCCACAAAAATCGTGTGGTCACCGCCATCATACGTCGCCCAGAGGCGGCAATCCACCCACGCCAGCGCCTCATCAAACACCGGCGCGCCGGTTGTCGCCGTTTGGTACGCGATACCCTCGAAACGATCTTCCACGCCCGGCACCATGCCGGCAAAGCGTTCCGCCAACTCGCGCTGCGATAACGCCAGGATATTCACCGCAAAAATACCGCTCTTCTGAATCATCTCATGCGTGCGCAAAGGCTTGGCAATACAGACCAACACCAGCATCGGGTCGAGCGAGACGCTGGAAAACGCATTGGCGGTCATGCCATGCACGTCGTCACCATCCCGCGTGGTGACAATCGTCACCCCCGTGGCAAATTGGCTCATGGCGCGCTTGAACATTTCAACATCGAAAGACATCATCTGCTCCCTTTTGGTTGGTTTTATTCTTTGGCCATCAATGCACGAATGTAGGGGTTGAAACGCCGTTCATCCGCCATTGTTGTGGCGGGTCCATGCCCCGGCAAGAGCACCGTCTCATCAGGAAGGGGCAAAATGACGCGGCGGATACTGCGCATCAATGTGTTGAAATCAGCACCGGGCAAATCATAGCGCCCAATGCTGCCTGCAAACACAACATCACCCGTAAAGCAGACCCCCTCGCCGATGAACACACACCCATTGGGGCTGTGCCCCGGCGTTTCATACACCGTCAGCGTCAATCCGGGCGGGGCGATGTTTTGCCCTTCGCGAATGGTCGCATCCACCGTGGGCGCCGGTCCCGGGTCGAAGCCCAGCCACTCCTGCGCGATATGGGGCGCACGCGCGACCAACGCTTCTTCACCATGCGGCACCCAAAACGGGATACCAAATTCGGCTTTGAGTGCAGGCACGCCCAACACGTGATCGAAGTGGCAATGCGTGTTGACGATACGCAGAGGATTCCAGCCGTTGGCGCGGATCGTTGCGATAATGCGATCCGCATCACCGCCTGGGTCAATGATGATGGCGTCGCCCGTCGCTTCATTCACCACAATGTAGCAATTGACTTGCAGCGGACCAACAACCAGCGTTTCAATGTGCATGATACTGTTCCCCCACATGCTTCGCACGAACATCAAAATGGGCTGGCTTTGAGTTTGCCCAAAAGGCAATCTTCCGTCAAACAAGGCTGGTTGGGGCATACTGAACACAATTTGAGGAACACCACAAGCGCCCACCCCCGTCTCGCCTGCTTGTCTTTCCTTCAAAGCAAAGTAAGATGCTTACGAGACATCAACAGAAAGGCGCACGAGCCTATGGACCTCCATCATTTTTCCGAACATGAGCAAATGGAAGCACTTTTGAACCAGTACATTTTTTATCCTGAAAAAACGCTGTGGCGCACGCCCGCAGACATCGGCTTACCCTATGAAACCATCTGGTTGCGCACCGAAGACGGCGTGCGCATTCACGGCTGGCTCATCCCACACATTGACGCGCCAGCCACTATTCTCTTTTTCCACGGCAACGCCGGCACAATTGCCGACCGTCTGGATAACGCTCGCCTGTTGTATGAAGCCGGCTGGCAAATTTTCTTGCTGGATTACCGCGGTTTTGGCCGCAGTGAAGGCACGCCAAGCGAACAAGGCACCTACCGCGACGCCCGCGCAGTGTGGGAATGGGCGCGCACGGAGTTGCGGGGGCATCTGGTGCTCTTTGGGCGCTCCTTGGGGGGCGCCGTCGCCATCTGGCTTGCCGCCCAAGAAGACGTGACGCCAACCGCGCTCATCGTCGAAAATACATTCACCCGTGGGCGTGATATCGCCAAACAGGTGCTTCCCATTCCAGGGGTGGCGCACCTTTTACCCGATTTTTACCCCAGCATTGACCGCATCAAGCGTATCACATGCCCCAAACTCATCATCCACGGGGAAGAAGACGAACTCATACCGGTCGAGCACGGCCGCCGCCTCTACGAAGCCGCTCCGCCGCCCAAAGATCTCTACCTTGTACCGGGTGGACACCACAATGATACCTGGCTGGTTGGCGGCCAAGCCTACCTTGACCGGCTCTCATCGTTCATCAACTCAGCCATTGGCGAGGAGTCGTCGCATGAACACGCGTGAACTACTGCAAAAACGGCTCGAAACATTGCGCACACTCACACAAGGGGGGCTGTTGCGCCGGGGAACAGGCAACCAACACGCCGACCTGCAACATTCCCTGCAAGCCCAATGGGCGACCGAAGCCCGCCTCATTCGGCGCGTTCTCGCCGCCGACGGCGACCCCGTCGAAACGCTCATCGAATGGCGCACGCGCACCGAACAGTTCCACGACCGCTACCCCGAACGCGACGGCTGGACTGACCGCCAGGGTGAGACGTGGAACGTCGCGCTGGTGCTGCAAGCCATTGACAACCTGCTGGAACATATCGAAAACTGGCACACCGACCCCGATGAAACGTTTGACGAAGATTTGGCGTAACGTTGTGGGCAAAATGTGCTATACTTGTTGTTCAACACGCTTGCACATGGCGTGAAACAGAGCCCAGCGCAGCCCAACCAACAAGCCAAAAGCAACACGAGGGGGAACACCCATGAAACGCTCACTGCACGAGCAAGAACCCATCACCAACAGCGACGGCCATCACATCGTCGAATTGATTGGGCTGGCAAGCACCAACACATCCCGCTACAGTGTGGCGCACATCACAGCGCCAGCCGGCACGCATGGACAACCGCGCACCAACCGCTTCGACGAACTGCTCATCGTCAAAGCGGGGCGCGGCGTCATCGAAATGGCCTTCAACCAGTACGACATCGCGCCGGATGACGTGGTACTCATTCCGGCGGGCACACGCTACGCCATTCACGCCGCCCCCGAAAGCGACCTGGTGGTGTGGGCGGTCTGCATCCCCGCGTATCGCCCCGAATGGAGCCAGGTCGGCGAAGCCAAAATGAACTGGCGCGACTATCAAGTGCCGCGTGGTGTCAACCGTCTGCGCCCATCCGATGAAGAATAACGCGCACAACACGAAAAGAGGAGGAAAATCCCAACAATGAAGCCGCACTTTCAATTTGATGACGAAGCCAACGCCGCCATGCAATCGAACATTTCGCCCCGCCTTACATCCATTGTGCGGGCGTTTCAAGATTTTGCGCACCAGGAAGCCTCGGGCGGTATTGTTGTGCTCGCGGCAACCATCGTAGCGCTCATATGGGCAAATATTTCACCCGAAACATACGAGGAACTCTGGCACCATCTCAAAGTCGGCATTACCTGGGGTGAGCACGCCCTCAAAATGTCGCTCGGGCACTGGATCAACGACGGTTTGATGGCGATTTTCTTCTTCGTTGTGGGGCTGGAAATCAAGCGCGAAGTTACCGTGGGTGAACTGCGCTCCATCAAGCGCGTCACGTTCCCCATTGCCGCCGCTATCGGCGGCATGGTGGTGCCCGCGCTCATCTACGTGGCCTTCAACTGGGGCGAACCCACTCTCAGCGGGTGGGGTATTCCCATGGCAACCGATATTGCCTTTGCGCTGGGCGTGCTGGCGCTGTTGGGGTCGCGTATTCCCACCTCGCTCAAAATCTTCCTGACGACACTGGCAATCGCCGACGATATGGGCGCGGTGCTCATCATCGCCCTCTTCTACACCAGCGACCTTTCGGTGACGTGGCTCCTGCTTGGGCTTGCCGCCATTGGCGTGGCCTTCCTGCTGAACCGTCTGCGTTTCTATCGTTCATTGGTCTATCTCGTGTTGGGCATCATCGCCTGGTACGGGTTCCTGCAATCCGGCGTCCACGCCACCATTGCGGGTGTGCTCATGGCGTTCACCATTCCCGTGCGCCGCTTCCTCGACCGCCGCACGTTCCTCAACAACGCCCGGCGCATTCTGGCGGAAATGGAAGACGCCATCGAAAACGATGACCTCTTCCGCTCGGGGATTGACACGCTCGAAACGCTGAGCGAAAACGCCCAATCGCCCTTGCGCCGCCTCGAAACAAATCTGCACCCGGTGGTTGCGTTCTTCATCGTGCCCATCTTCGCACTGGCGAACGCGGGCGTGCACATCGAAGGTGGGTTTGGCGATATTCTGGGCAGCCCGCTCTTCCTCGGCATTGTGCTGGGGTTGGCGTTGGGCAAGCCGGTTGGCATCTTCCTGGGCGCATACCTCAGCAGCCTGCTCAAACTGGGGCAAAAACCCGACACTGTCTCGTGGGCGCACATTTTAGGCGCCGGCATGCTCGGCGGGATTGGTTTCACCGTGGCGCTCTTCATCGCCACGTTGGGCTTGCCTGAATCGGCGTTGCCGGTGGCAAAACTTTCCATTCTCACGGCTTCATTCCTGGCCGGGGTTGCCGGTGTCATCTGGTTGCTCATCACCAGCCGACCAGAACAAGCGCCCGTCCTGAGTGCTGAAGAGGAAGAATACCAAGCGGTGGGCGAATCATAAACGGGAGGCTGACCATGGCGCACGAAATGGAACATGTGCACAACGCCCTTGGGGCAAACTGGATCGAACAGCAGGGGCGGCTGGTTCCCAACGAATACGGCAACACCGCCGAAGCGGTACGCGCCGCCGAAGAGCGCGTTGTCCTGTGCGACCGCAGCCACTGGGGGCGTTTGCGCCTCTTGGGGCGCGACCACCTCACCTTTCTGCACAACTACACCACCGCCGATTTCAAGCGCGCCCAGCCCGGCGACGCCATCGAAGCCGTTGCCCTCACCGCCACCGCCCGCCTGATTGACCTGCTGACGGTGCTGGTTTCCGAAGATGAAAGCCTGCTCATCACATCGCCCGAACGGCGCGCCATCTTGCCGAACTGGTTTCGGCGCTTCATCTTCTTTGGCACCGATTTGAAAATTGAAGACATCACCGACCAAACCGCATTGTTCACCCTGGCGGGACCGCAAAGCGCCGCCGTGCTGGAACATCTCCACACCCCCATTCCCGAAACCGGGCGCTTTGTCAACGCCACTATCGCCGACGTCCCCGTCAAACTCGCCGCGGGGAGTGGGTTGGCGCTGCCCGGCTTCACCATTGTGGCGCCCCAAGCGCACGCCGCCGCCCTCTTTGAAGCCCTTTTCCACGCCGGGCAATCGTTCGGTATCGAACCGATGGGCGCCGAAGCCTGGGAGATTCTGCGTGTCCTGCATGGTCGCCCCGCCGCCGACCATGAAATCACCGAAGACTACAACCCACTGGAAGCCGGCTTGTGGGACGCTATCAGTTTCAACAAGGGGTGCTACATCGGGCAAGAAGTCGTGGCGCGGCTGGACACCTACGCCAAAATCAAGCAGCACCTCATGCGCCTGCGGCTGTCCGCCCCCGCCCCCGTCGGAAGCCCTCTCATCGCCGAAGAGCGCGAGGTCGGGCGGCTAACAAGCCTCGTCGAAACGCCAGACGGCGCCATCATTGGGCTGGGCTACGTTCGGCGTGATTGGGCGACGCCGGGCACCAAAGTGGCGGTGCAACATGGCGACACGCTTATCGAAGCCGTACTGGAAGAGCCGCGCTACGTGCGCCGTGAGCGCCCCCCCGAACTTCCCTAGACAACCAATCATCAGGAGAGGTGGTTTATGAGCGAGGCACCCAAAGCCCTCAACGCCGAAATTTTGCTGAACTACCAGCGGCAAGGCACGATACTGGTGGATTTGCGTTCCAGCGCTGAATTTGTCGAAGCGCACATTCCAGGCGCTATCAACATTCCGGCAACCGACGCCTCGGCTTTTCCCATGATGATGGTGCTGTTGCACCCGCATGCGCCGGTCGCCTTCGTTCACGATGACGCCGTCGAAGCCGAAGAAATTGCCCAAGCGGTACACAAAATGCGCCGCAATCCGGTGGTTGGCTGGCTCGACACACCATTACGCCGCTGGAATCATCCTGAAATCGCCCTTGAACCATTCCCCACCCTCGAACTCTACGAATTTATTGAGGTTGTGCGTACCCAGCGCGAAGATGAAGCCGACACCATCTCCATTCTCGACGTGCGCGAAGAGGCCGAAGCCCGCCTGAGCGGTATCGTGCTCGGCTCGCGGCTCATTCCTCTGCGCGAACTGCACCAGCGCATTGGCGAACTTCCCGCCCATGCGCACCATATCACCGTCTGCATGTCGGGGGAACGCGCCGTCACAGGCGCGAGCATGTTGCGCGCCCACAATCTCGACGCCGCCGCGCTCTATCCGGGGGGCGTGCCCCATCTCCCGTTTGACTTGCGTGAAGCGATTTGACTGTGTGAGGCGTGATTGTGGAACACACACCTGCTTCCACACCAGAACCGAACCGTAGCGGCTGTTGGCGCATTGCCGGAACAATCGCGCTTGTGCTTCTTGGCGCTGCCCTCTTCACAGCCGCGCTCACGTTCTACGGCTTCTACCGCCAGGGAGAAGCCTTTGTGCAAAAAGTGGAAACGCTCTTTGCCCAACCCACCCCCACGCCCCAGATTGACGTGCGCGCCGTCATCGTCAAGCAAGTACGCAACGCCAGCGAGTTGACAACCGCGATTTACAGCATGGAAACCATCGTCGCCCAATCACAGGCGCGCGAACTGCTGGGCGTCCAGGTGGGGGAAACCAAGATGATATACGTTGCCTATGGGGAAGTGCGCGCCGGCGTTGATCTGAGCGAGATTGACGTCAACGATGTGCGGGTCATCAGCGATACGGTCATCATTCGCCTGCCGCCCCCCAAACTGCTGGATGCGAAAATTGACGTGGAACGCTCTTACGTGTACGACTTCGACAAAAGCCTTTTCGGCCCTGTGGACCCCGCTATGCAAAGCCGCGCCGAACAACTGGCGCTCGCCAAAATTCGCCGCGCCGCCTGCGAAAACGCTATTCTGGAAGAAGCCAACAACCGCGCCGCCATTGCCGTGCGTGCTCTCCTGGAAGCGGCTTCCTTCCGCAACGTCGAGGTAGTGACCACACCACCAGCACCATCAACCTGCCCAAAGGATGAAGAAGGCGTATCCTCGCCTTGAAATGCGCAGCAAGTGCAATAAAAAGGAGAGAAACATGCGGCGTTTTGTGCTTTTATTCGGTGTATTGGCTTTCCTGTTGGTGGTGGGAACCTCGACGGCGACGCCCACAGCCTGCCCACCGGACTGCGGCGTCTTCTTGCCCCTCATCAAACGTGACCCAACACCGCTTGCCATTACAGCCGGCTTTGAAATCACCCAGGGGGTCCAGCAACCAGACACCAGCGTCCAGTTGGTCGCCAACCGCCCCACATACGCCCGCGTCACCATCACCAGCGCGACATCCCACACCAATGTGGAAGCCTACCTACATGCGTCGCGCAACGGGCAGGAACTCGCGACGTCTCCCATCGCCGCCATCAACAACCCACGCACCCTCAAAAGCAGTGCGAACCGCTCCGCGCTCAACGACACGTTCAACTTTGCCCTGCCCAACGATTGGCTTTCGGGTACACTCACGCTCTGGGTGACGGCTGACAACGGCACAACGTACTTTGCCACCAGCCAGACAACAACGGTTTCGTTCACCAGTGTGCCCACGCTCAACGTGCGCGTAGTTCCCGTGCAATACCAGTGCCAGGGTGGCGGAACAATCACGCCCACTGCGCCCTTCGATTATCTCATCGAATACACGCGCAAAGTCTATCCCGTCCCCAACATCACGCTGCAAACACGCGCCACGCCGCTCACGTACAGCGGCCCCTGCACCAACGGCAAACCAGACCCTACACAAACCGACTGGGTCTATCTCCTCTATGACATTACAGACGCCTGGTTGGCGGACGGCGCGCCCAACGAGTATTACTACGCCCTGCTGGATGTGGAATGTAGCGGTGGCTGTATCGCCGGGCTGGGCTGGATTGGCGGCTATAAAGCGGCGGTTGGTTGGACGGGGTGGAACGCCAATCACGACGGGGCGAGCGAAACCCACGCCCACGAAGTGGGGCACAACCACGGTCGCAAGCATGCCCCCGGTTGCGGCGCAGCAGATCCCGACCCCGCCTACCCGTACACGGACGGGAACGGCAAATCTCCTATCGGGAACAGCGGCGCGCAAAATTACGGCTTCGACGTGTACGGGTCGCAAACCATCTACCCCTACACGCAATACTACGACATCATGGGGTACTGCGACCCGACCTGGATTTCGGATTACACCTACGAAGCCATCTTGACCTATGCGCAACAAAACAATCTGCTGCGTATCACCCACCCCGAAAACGTCATGTTCGTCTCGGGCATGCTGGGCGAAAATGATACCAGCGCCACACTGCGCCCGGCGTTTACCCTGGAAACCGCCAACCTGCCGCACGCAACCGGCCCCTACACGCTCGACCTGCTCGACGCCGGCGGGCGTCTGCTGGCTTCCTACACCTTCGCACCGGTTCACGCCGCCCTGGACCCCGTGGGCGACGCCGAGGGCGGGGACATTCGCGGTTTCGCGCTCACCATTCCCGCGCACCCCAAAGCCGATGCGATTCGTATCCGCAAAGGGAGCGAGGTGCTTGCCGAGCGCCACGGCGGCGCCGCCGCCCCCCAATTTGTTGAAAACGCCCTGACCGCCACCACCAACACCCTGCGCTGGGCGGTAAGCGACACCGACGGCGACGACCTTGTCTATCTGGTGCGCTACTCGCCCGACGGCGGAAAAACCTGGCAAGCACTCGCCATCAACCAGACCGCCACTGAATTGGCGCGCACAACGCCGCTTGCTCCTGGGTTGTACGAAATCCTTGCCAGCGACGGCGTCCACACAAGCCGCCTACGCACCGAGATACCGTAAACACACAGCCACACCCGACAAAGACCTGTCAGGGGCAAGTCCCTGGCAGGTCTCTTTTTGGGGACTTTGTTCTTCTGCCATCTTTTCATACACTACGCACACCAACCCGAACCAACCGAGGAGGTCCGCCAATGAGCCACACCGTGAAACATGCCAGCAAACAACGCATCGAACGCACGGTGCATCCTGTGCTTGTGCCGCTCATTCACAACCAAACACCCGACGAATGGCTGCTGCGTATCGCTCTGGCTATCGCCAAAAACCGCCGCACCTACGTGCGCGTTATCGGCATCGTGCCGGTCGAAAACCCCGAAGCCCTGAGCGAAGCCACCCCCAAAGTCCAGATCGCACGCCAGAACTTGCAATCGCTTGCAGAAACGTACCTCGGCGAGCCTATCCAATTCGACCTGCATGTGCGTGTGAGCCACGAACCCTGGCGCATCATTCAAGAAATCGTCATCGCTCATGACATCAGCGTTGTGGTGTTGCGCTGGCTACCGGGGCACAGCAACGATGTGTACGGGGCACACATGGACGAGCTACTGGGGCTCATTCCCTGCGACGTGATTGCATTCAGCGGTCCTCCACCGCAAGAGGTGAAGAACATTTTGGTGCCCATTCGCGGCAGTAAAGAAAGCGCCCTGCTGATCGAAACCGCGCTAGCACTGACCGAAGCACTCAATAGCCGCATCACGCTCTTGTTCGCCGAAGAAAGCCAATCCGAAGAGCGTGATGAAGCCATCTGGCAGGAAATTGAGCGCAGCACACGCGGGCATCGTTTGGTGACGCGCCGCCTGCGCGTCATCGGTGATGTAGTTTCAGCCGTGCGTCAAATCGCCGGCGAATACGACCTCATCATGGTGGGGGTCGCCGAGCAGCGTGCCGGCAGTGGCGCGCGCCGTGTGGGTGCTATTGCTCGCGGTATCACCGAAGCGGTCAACACGCCTATCATCCTCGTCAAAACGGAATACCGCCCGGCGCACTTTGAAGAAGTACGCACACGCTACGACGAACTCGAACTGCCCCCCTCCCCTACATCCGTGATTGTTGACCGCTGGTTTGCTGAAAACACATTCAGCAGCGATGAATTTAGCGACATCGCGCACCTGGTGGACTTGAAACGTGAGCAAGGGCTTACCATCAGCCTGGGGCTCCCCGCCTTGAACGAAGAAGAGACCATCGGCAATGTCATCACCACCGTGCGCGACGCCCTCATGCGCGAATACCCCCTGCTCGACGAAATCGTGCTCATTGATTCCGGCTCGACCGACTACACCGTGGAAATTGCCCGCGACCTGGGCATTCCCGTCTATTTGCATAGCGATATCCTGCCCCAATACGGCACGTACCGCGGCAAAGGTGAAGGGTTGTGGAAAAGCCTCTACGTGCTGAAAGGCGACATCATCGCCTGGATTGATACCGACATCGTCAACATTCACCCCCGCTTTGTGTACGGCATTGTTGGACCATTGCTCCTGCGCGAGGACATTCATTATGTCAAGGGATTTTATCGGCGACCATTGCGTGTGGGGGAAAAAATGCAAGCCGGTGGCGGCGGCCGTGTCACCGAGTTGGTTGCTCGCCCACTCATCAACCTCTTCTACCCCGAACTTTCGGGCATCATCCAGCCACTTTCAGGCGAATACGCAGGACGCCGCCGCGTACTGGAACAACTGCCTTTCTACACCGGCTACGGCGTCGAAACGGGGCTGTTGCTCAGCCTGGTGGAACAATACGGCTTGAGCAGTATCGCCCAGGTGGATTTGCGCCAACGTGTGCATCACAATCAGCCTTTGCCGGCGCTCAGCAAAATGGCTTTTGCCATCATCCAAGTCTTTATCGAACACCTTGAAGAGCGCAACCAGGTGCGCCTGCTGAGCGACATCAACCGCTCGATGAAACTCATCCAGTATGAAGGCGGGCGCTACTTCCTCGAAGAACTGTACATCTCAGACATTCGCCGCCCACCCATGGCAACATTGCCCGAATACCGCAAAGCCTTTGGCCTCAACACCACCCCAGACGAAGGAGACGAAGCATGACAACGATTTACATGGTTCGACACGGCGAAACCGATTGGAACGTCATCGGTCGCTATCAAGGGCAAGAAGACCCACCACTCAACGCACGTGGACGCGCTCAGGCAGAAGCCACAGCAGAGCAACTGGCGCAAGAGCAAATCACCGCCATTTACAGCAGTGATTTGAAACGCGCCGCCCAAACCGCCGAAGCGCTCGCGCAGCGGCTCAATCTGCCCGTCCATCTGGACCCCCGCCTGCGCGAGATCAACCAGGGTGAATGGCAAGGTGTGCTGGTTGACGACATTCGCGCCCGCTGGCCGGAACGTTTTCAGCAGTGGCAAACTGCGCCATGGGAAACACATCCGCCGGGCGGCGAAACACTGCACGACGTCGAAACGCGCATTTTGGCGGCGCTGGCGGACATCGCAACCCGCCACCCCAACGAGCGGGTTGCCGTTTTCACGCACAAATTGCCCATCGCGCTCATGCGCATTCGGCTCAAAGGCGCCCCCCACGAGGCGCTCTGGTCGCTTCTGCCCAAGAACGCCGCATGGGACGTGTTCGACGTTTCAGCCGATGAACTACGCCACCTGCTCGCCCAACTTACAACACCCCGCGCGCCGTAAGAAACGCCCACGCCGCCAACACCACCCGGTCGCGAATCTCGCCGCGCGCAATACGCGCCTGCAACACGTCGGGGGCTTCCCAACGCATCTCCAAAAACTCGGTCCACTCGCGCGCAGGTTCAGCGACCGGGTGGACATCACGCGCGAGAAAGAGCGTTGTTGTCCCGGCAATCAATCCAGGGTTATCCTCAACCTCGCCCAACCACTCCCACTCGCGGGCTTCCAGCCCCGTCTCTTCGCGCAATTCGCGTTGCGCCGTCACGAGCGGGGTTTCGCCTTCATCAACCAGACCGCCCGGCAATTGGTCAATCACCTGCCCCAACGGATGGCGATACTCTCGCACCAACAACACATGCCCCTTTTCGTTGAGGGCGACAACCGCCGCCCCCGGCACGCGCCACAACGTGGTATAGACATACGCACGTCCATTCGGAAGCCGCACGTGAGCACGCACCACACGCACCCAACGGTCAGCATAGGCGATTTCTTCACGTTCAACATGCCACTTTTCCACCATAAAACGCCTCCTGTTATGCAAGGAAAGATATGCGATAGCCATATCATCTAACAAAATAAGACGAGCGGCAACATATCACTTGCTCATTGACAACATGCTATGTCAACACATGAAAAAACTATGACCAAAAGCCCATTGTCTGCATGCGGAAAAACGTGTATAGAACGTAGAGAAAACGTAGAGAAAACGCGTTTGTAAAACAAACAGTCGAATACTACAATATATGGCGGTGCATTCAATGGCGAGTGCACAAAAGAGACAAAGGAGTTCAATGGTGCAAGCATTGATTCTGGCAGGAGGACGTGGGACACGTTTACGCCCGTTGACAGATTTGTATCCGAAGCCCTTGCTGTATCTCCCCGGTGGAACGCTACTCGACCACCTTTTGAACCAACTGGAACGCCTCGCAATCACAGACATTGCCATTGTCGTCAACTACAAAGCCGACGCGATTGCCCGCCATATCCGCAAACGCCGTCATATTCGCCTCATTCAGCAAAAAGGCCCCGCCACCTTTATGGCGGCATTGGCAAGCGCCGCCGACTGGGTACAGGGTCCGACATTGGTTTTGCACGGCGACAACTACTTTGGTCAGTGGCTTGAGCCCTATGTGCGCCGTGCCACACCTGGGCGAAACACCTTCTTCGTCTCCCAGGACGCGGCTTTTGGCGATACGGCGGCACGCATGGCGCAAACCGGCGCGTACATTCTGCAACCAGAGATTTTCCGCTGGGCGCGCATGCTTGTCGAACATGATTCCCTGCAAGCCCTCACCTATGAAATCGTTGCGCGCAACGCGCCCATGCAGATTCTTCCCACCAACATTTGCCGCTTCAACGTCAATGAACCTTCCGACCTGTTGCACATCACCCACCTGATGCTGCGCGACTGGTCAAGCATGGTGCATCCACCATACGCCAACCTGCTCTACGATCCCATGATGCTGTCGTGGAAAGCGCGCGATGCCGTTGTCGAAGAGAGCAGCCTTGGGCTGTATGTGACGATTGGACATGGCGCACATGTTCGCCGCTCGCGATTGCGGCATGCTCTCGTCTTCCCCCACACGCATGTGGAAGACGAAGAAGAAGAATTCGTGATTTTGGCGGAATCGCGGCGTGTACGCATTCAAATGTATGTGCCCATGCCACACCTGATGATGCCCGTGGCCGTCGCTCCCTGAACCTTCCGCGCGCAAAGCAACAGGGCGAACCGTCTGGTCCGCCCTGTTTTTCTTGCGTGTGGCTGCTTGTTCACATCTTGCGCTCAGCGCGTGGAATGGGGCTGGCGAATTTGCTCCAAAACAAAGTCGGCAATCTGGCGAATCTGTTGCGAAATCAGCGCATTGGGATGGTCGAGCACAATGGGAACCCCCCGGTTGACGCTGAGCACCACAGCACGCCCACCACTCACCACCTGCAAGGCAACCCGATGTCGCAATGTGCGTTCGATTGTTTGCACATTGATGCCCACGTTGGAGTTGGCGCGGTTCAAAATGAGATGGATTTTGTCATACGAAAGCCCCAACTGCTCCGCCAAATCCAGGAAGACGCTCATATTCTTCAACGGTCCAATTTCCGGCGTCACCACAATGAGGATGATGTCAGCCTTCTCCAAGACCACCAGCACGCGGTCATCGTAAGCCGGCGGACAGTCAACCACCACATAGTCGAAGCGGGTCTGCAACCACTCCAACACTTTGCCAATATGCTCGGCGGTCACCAATTCGGCTTCCTCGGGGCGGAAGGGGCTAAGCAAGGCGTACACGCCCGACGAATGCGGCACCAACACTTGCTCAGCGTACTCGTCGAGTGAATCAATCTGGTCAATCAGGTCAACGATACTGCGCACCGTGGGCAGGTTCAAATGCACGCCAACGTCGCCAAACAACAAATCCGCATCGAAAATAGCCACGCGCTTTTGCGTCTTCTGCTGCAACGCAATCGCCAGATTGACCGAGATGAGCGTTTTCCCAACGCCGCCTTTCGTCCCAAAGACGGCAATCACCTTGCCTCGCGGTGCTGCAGACCGGTCAACCTGCACCAAACCGGCGCCGCGCGATTCTTCAGCACGCAAGAGCAACGCCCTCAGCCGATATACTAGCTCGTTTGAATCGAAGGGCTTGGTGACGTAATCGTCCACCCCCGCCTCAAAACCGGCGATTTTATCCGACAGGTCGCCCATTGAGGTCAACATGAGAATCGGCATGAGGCGTGTTTTCGGGTCTTGGCGAATACGGCGCGCCAGCGTAAACCCATCCATGCCCGGAAGCATGACATCGAGGATGGCGGCGTCGAACGTCTCTTTTTCTAACGCATTGAGTGCATCTTCGGGCGAATGGACAACAAACGCCTCATAGCCGACGCGCTCCAAGACCCGCCGAACAAGCTCAGCGGAGACCCAATCATCATCCACAACAAGAATGCGATAGGTGCGGCTCACTCACAGCCTCCTTCACGATCAATCACAACATTTATTCTGGCTCGTAATGCGAAACGCGCACAACCGGTTGCAACGGCGCATGGCTGGAATAGTACACCACAACGGTCCCCCCCGGTCGCAATGTGCGCAAGCGCAAGGTGGTGAAAGAACGCCCTTCTCCACCCCCGCGCACAATGTACTCATCATCACTATGCACCTGCACTTCGCGCATGATGTCTTGCGCCCCGCGCGGAAAGCTCAGGTCAATCTTCACATTGTGCGCCGGGACGTTCCCCAGATTTTGCACCAACACCCCACCAACAACCGCCAGACCAGGGAGTTCATAGGATGGGAGAACAACCCAATGCAAATCGGGTTGCCCCAACAAACGGCGCGCCAGACGGCGCAACTGTTCACCGGTGGTAAGTGGGCGAGTTTCAATCGGCATGCTCTGCTCTCTCCTCGCGATTTTGCATCAGCCTTCGTAGCGTCGCACAATCACGCACGCGTTTTGACCGCCAAAGCCAAACGCATTGCTCATCGCAACGTCCACGCGGGCTTCGCGGGCTTCGTTGGGCACATAGTCCAGGTCACACTGCGGGTCGGGCTGGTCGAGATTGATGGTTGGCGGAATGATGCCCGTCTCGATGGCTTTGATATTCGCCACCAGGCTGACCGTGCCGGCTGCACCCAACGTGTGCCCAATCATGCTTTTGATACTGCTGACAGGCACTTTGTACGCCGCATCGCCAAACACACTCTTGATAGCCAGTGTCTCGGACAAATCGTTGAGCGGCGTGCCGGTACCGTGCGCCGAAATCCAGTCCACTTCTTCCGGTGAAATGCCCGCTTCGCGCAGGGCATACGTCATGGCGCGCGCCGCACCGCGCCCCTGTGGGTCGGGGGCGATGAGGTGGAACCCATCTACCGAGATACCGTACCCCACCACTTCGGCATAAATGCGCGCCCCACGTGCGCGGGCGATATCTTCGCGCTCCAAAATCAAGGTGGCGGCGCCTTCGGACATCACCGTCCCATCGCGGTCCTTGTCGAAGGGGCGGCAGGCTTTCTCAGGCTCATCGTTGCGCGTGCTCAGCGCCTGAATGCGCCAGAACGCCGCCACCGCCAACGGCGTCAGCAAGGCTTCGCTTGAACCGGCAATGACGATATCGGCTTCACCACGCTGAATGCGGCGCATGGCGTCCCCCACCGCATACAGCCCGGTGGCGCAAGCCGCCACCGGCGCACCGGCCGGTCCCTGGATGCCATACCGAATCGCCAACTGGCACGCCCCCATGTTGATGAGCACGCTGGGACCCGCGTGCGGCTTGATACGACGCGGCCCCTTCTCTTTCATCACATCGTACTCTTTGGTAATCGTATCCAGGTCGCCGACCGCATTCCCCATCTCAATCCCAATGCGGGTCGGGTCATATTGCGACAAATCAATCCCCGAATCAGCCAGGGCTTCTTCGGTTGCCGCCAGCGCCAACTGCGTGAAACGCGCCATGCGGCGGGCTTCTTTTTCAGGAATGTATCGCGTGGGGTCAAAATCATCAATATAGCCGCCAATCTGCACAGGCCACTCACTGGCATCGAAATGGTTGAAGCGGTGAATGCCAGAACGCCCATGGATGAGACCATCCCAAAATGTTTCGACGTTCTGGCCAAGTGAAGTGATGACGCCTATTCCGGTGACAACAACGCGTGGCAATTCGTTCGACGCCAAGGAAACCTCCTTGCACTCACTGGTTGATTTTGGGCCGTCGTGCCGACAAGTGTACGGCGTTCTGCATGCTCTGGCAAATACCCGCCAAGGTGCACATCGTGCGCGTTTTTCTTCTCCACTTCTCGCATGTCTTGCTTTTTAGGCTATAATACAATCTTGCTATCTTTGAATAAAGAACGGCACATATCGCATTGTGTCGCACGGAAAAGAGGGATTCCCATGGCCAAAGAACGTTTGCAAAAAGTGTTGGCGCGCGCGGGCGTCGCCTCGCGCCGTGAAGCCGAAGAGATGATTCGCCAGGGGCGCGTGGATGTCAATGGTCGCATGGTCACCGAACTTGGCACCAAAGTTGACCCCGAACAAGATGAAATCCGCGTGGACGGGGTACGTGTGCGACTCGACCAGGTGCGCAAGCGCTACATCGCTCTGCACAAGCCGCGCCACTACATCACCACCATGCGCGACCAATTTGGCCGCAAAACGGTGGTTGACCTGGTGCCCTTTGCCGCCGAGGAGCATTTAGTGCCCGTCGGGCGGCTGGACGCTGAAAGCGAGGGGCTGATTCTGCTCACCAATGACGGCGACCTTGTGAATGTGCTGACGCACCCACGCTATCAGCACGAAAAAGAGTACGTTGTCGAAGTGTACGGGCACCCCAATGAAGATTTCTTTGAAGCGGTCAAGCATGGCGTTGTGCTGGAAGACGGCACGCGGACACTCCCCGCCAAAGTGCGCGTGGAACGCAAAACCGATGACACCACCATCTTGCGTGTGATTTTGCGCGAAGGGCGCAAGCGCCAGATTCGCCGCATGTTTGGCATTTTGGGGCACCCGGTGCGCAAATTGAAGCGCGTGCGCATTGGCCCCATCACACTGGGGAATTTGCCCCGCGGCGCATGGCGCGAACTGACGCCCAAAGAAGTCAAGGCACTGCAACAACTTGTGCGCGAACAAACGCGCAAAACCAAAACGGCACGCCGACCACGTCAACGCCGCCGACGGTAAGTCGTCATGCGTCAGGTACGGGTGTGGGGGGCGCTGATTCTGCTCCTTGCCATCACACTCCGCGTGTATGGGCTGGATTGGGACGCCGGCGGCCGTTTTCACCCAGATGAGCGGCTCATCCTCTCGGTCGCCGAAACTAGACCCGCCACCCCCTACACCCGCACCGACATCCGCTACCCGTATGGGCAACTACCGCTCTGGTTGCTTGCAGGGCTTGCCCCGCTCCTTCCCGAAGGGCTGGCGCGCCCTTTCGCCGGCGATACGTTCCTAGCCACCGCCCGCGTGCTCGCCGCGCTTGCCGATACGGCAACCGTGGTACTCGTCGGGGGGTTGGCGTTCACGCTCTACGGCGCACCATCCGCCTTGCTGGCCATGGCGTGTGTGGGATTGGCGGTGCTGCACATTCAGCAAGCCCACTTCTACACCGCCGATATTCTGCTGGCGCCGCTCTGGGTCGCCGCCACATGGGCGCTGGTATGCCTCGCTCGCTCACCAGCCGGCACGCGCGCCCGCTACGCCCTGACCGCCGGCGCCCTGATTGGGCTGGCGATGAGCGCAAAAATCACGGGCGCGCTGCTGTTGCCGGCGCTCGTCATCGCGCACCTTGCGCCGGGCTGGCAAAACAGCACCGGCACATGGCGCACACGTTGGCGTTCCGCCTGGACAGACGACGCCTGGGGCTGGTTCGCGCCGTCGCTGGGCACAGCATTGGGCGTGTTCGCGCTGGTCAATCCGTCGGTCTGGCAAGCGTTCCCGGCGGTACGCGCCGCCTGGCACGCCGAAGCCGCGATGGTATGGGGGCACATTGTACCGCCCTACACACGCCAGTTTCTGGACGCCACCCCCATTCTCTACCCCATCACCCAACAAGTGCAATGGTTTTTGGGACCCACCGCCGCTCTGCTGGCATGGGGCGGCACGCTTTGGGCGCTCTGGCGTGCGGTACGCCGCCGCTTGGCGATTGGTGAAGTGATTGTGCTGGCGGCGCTGTTACCCGCCATGGGCGTCATTCTCTCGGCGTTTGCCCAGTTTCCGCGCTATTGGCTTCCGCTCTTCCCACTCATGGCCCTCTTCGGGAGCGGTTGGCTGGTGCGCGCGGTACCACGCCATTGGCAGCCAGGCGCCGCGATGTTTGGAATCACGCCAACCTTGTTGTATGCTTTGGCGTTCGTAAGCCTCTATAAAGACGCCCATCCCTGGTGGTTGGCGTCAGAATGGCTGTGTGAAAACATACCACCAGGCGCGGTTCTGCTGGTGGAAACGTGGGACCAGCCCTTACCCGTAGCGGGGGCTTGCGATGGCCGTTTTGTCATCATCACAGGCGACCCGTACACGCCTGAGGGTGTCGCGGCGTTGCCTCGCCTGGCGGAGCAAGCCGATGCTATTGTACTGAGTTCGCCGCGCAGTTGGCAGACACACGCACGCCAAAGCGCGCATTTTCCCGAAGCCGCGGCATTCTATCGCTCGCTTTTCGCAGGCGACCAGTTTGAGGTCGCCGCCGTTTGGCGGCCAGAGCCATCGTTGGGCGGCGTCGCGCTCAGCGCCAACCTGTTCACAGCAGCGCACGTGCCCACACCGTCGGCGTGGGAAGCCTCAGCACCACGCCGGCGTATTCAGATGGGGCGCTATGATGAAAGTTTTGCCGTTTATGACCATCCAGTCGTGCTCATTCTGACACGTCGGTGAAGAGTATGCGACGATTTTTACTCAGTTTGACAATTGGTCTGCTTATTTTCGCCGCTGTCTTCTGGAACACGGATTGGGCGGTATTGTGGGACGCATTCCGCAACGCAAACGGCTTCCTCATTGCTTTGGGGTTCATCCTCACCATCGCCGGCGTCTATTTTCGCGCCATTCGGTGGCGCTGGTTCTTCTGGCCGCAACATGAACGCCTGCGCATCGGCACATTGTTTGACGTAGTGGGTATTGGCTACCTCATCAACATGCTGTTTCCGGCGCGTGCGGGCGATGTTGTACGCAGTTATCTGCTTTCCGGCTGGCACGACGGCGAACCCACTTTGCCGCAAGCCCTTTCGGCGACGGTCTTTGAGCGGTTGGTGGACATGTTGATTATCGTCGTCATTGTGATAGGTCTTCTGCCCTTTCTGCCGCTGCCGGCGACGCTCATACGCGCCGGCCTGCTGATTGGCGTGGGAACCGTTGCGGTCATCATCATTGCCAGCCTGCTCACCATCCACCCTGAATGGGGGCGGCGGCAATTGACGCGCGTGCTGAGACGTGTACCGCGCCTTCACGCCGACACATGGGCGCAGCGGCTCTTCTCACTGCTTGACAGTTTCGCCGTCATGCATGCGCCTGGGGTGCTCGCGCGGATTCTCTTCTGGTCTGTGCCGACATGGGGCTTGACGATTTTGACGTACTGGGTCGTCATCCTCGCGTTCGGTGTTGATGTGCCGCCCACCGTGGCCGCATTGACGATTGTTGCGGCGGCGTTTGGTCTGGCGCTTCCCTCGCCGGGCGGGTTAGGTCCTTTCGAGGGGGCTGTGACCGCCGCCCTGCTTTTGGTCGGGATTGAAGAAAACCTGGCGCGGGGAGTGGCGCTCGCCCTGCATGGCGTCAACTTCTTTGGGCTGATTGCCGCCGGTCTGCTGGGATTGGCACGGCGCGGCATGGGATACAGGCAAATGCTCGCCGCCATGCAAAGCGCCGATGAACGCTGACGTTGCAATCAATTTCAAACTGAGAGGGGAAACATGGCTCGTATTTTGGTGACAGGGGGCGCTGGTTTCATCGGTTCAAACCTGGTCGCGCGCTTGCTCCAACAGGGGCATGATGTGGTGGTGTACGACAATCTTTCACGCTCAGGATGCGACGCCAACGTCGCCTGGCTCAACGAGATTGCCGCCACGAGCGCGGGCACACTGCATCTGGTGCGCGGCGATGTCGCCGATTTTGAAAGCCTGCAACGCGCGGCGGAAGGGGCGCAACGCATCTACCACCTGGCGGGGCAAGTGGCGGTGACGACCTCGGTCAAAGACCCGCGCGCCGATTTTGAAGCCAACGCGCTGGGCACGTTCAACGTGCTGGAAGCCGCGCGGCTCGTCGCCGATAATCCGATTGTGTTGTACAGTAGCACAAACAAGGTGTATGGTGGTATGGAAGACGTAGGGGTGGTGGAAGAAGCCACACGCTACCGCTACGCACATTTGCCTTTTGGCGTGCCTGAAACGCAACCGCTCGACTTTCACTCCCCATATGGTTGCTCCAAAGGGGCAGGCGACCAATACGTGCGCGACTACCACCGCATTTACGGCATCCGTTCCGTGGTGATGCGGCAAAGTTGCATCTACGGCTATCGCCAGTTTGGTATCGAAGACCAGGGATGGGTGGCGTGGTTCATCATCGCCGCGTTGAAAAGTCGCCCGATTACCATCTACGGCGACGGGAAGCAAGTCCGCGATGTGCTCTTCATTGATGATTTGCTCGATGCATATGATGCAGCGATAGCGCATATTGACCGCACCGCGGGGAATGTGTACAACATTGGGGGTGGGCCCGAGAACACCATGAGCATCTGGGCGGAGTTTGGTCCCTTGCTGGAACGCTTGCTTGGGCGCACCATTCCTGTCACCTATGCCGATTGGCGCCCCGGCGACCAGCGTGTCTATATCAGCGATATCCGCAAAGCCGAACGTGATTTTGGCTGGCGACCGAAAATTGGTGTGGAAGAAGGCGTGACACGCTTGTTCCACTGGGTGCGCGACAATATGCACCTGTTCGCTCATCTGTAATCAACACCGTGGAGGCAAAGACCCGTGATGAAGCCGTCTGAAAAAAAACTGCGCATTTTACTTTCGCTGACCTACTACCGCCCCCACGTATCGGGGCTGACCATCTATGTCCAGCGGCTTGCCGAAGCCCTTGCCGCCCGCGGTCATACCGTGACCGTACTCACCTCGCAATACGATAAGCACCTGCCGCAAGAAGAAGTTATCAACGGCGTGCGCGTCGTGCGCGAACCGGTCGCCTTCTGGATCAGCAAAGGGGCTATCATGCCGGGCTACTTCCGCACCGCCGCCCGCCTCTTGCGCGAGCATGATGTCGCCGCCATCAACCTGCCCAACACGTTTGTGGAAGCCTTCACCCTGCCCTTTCTGGCGCGCTACGTGTACCGTCGCCCGGTGATTGCCACCTACCACTGCGATGTGAATTTGCCGCCCAGCCTCTTCAACCGCCTAGTGGATGAAGCCGTCTTCATCAGCAACGTTGTGGCGGGGCTGATGGTTGACCGCTTCGTCGCCTACACCGACGACTACGCCAACTTTAGCCGTGTGCTGCGGCGCTTCCCCCACAAGCGTGAAATCATTCCGCCGCCGGTGGTTGTTGCCGATGCTGACGATGAAGCGGTGGAGGCGTTCAAAGCGCAACACGCCCCCAACGGCGAACACCTGATTGGCTTTGCCGCCCGTTTCGCCACCGAAAAGGGCGTTGAGTACGTGCTGGAAGCGTTGCCGCTTATTCGCCAGGAACTGCCCAACGTCAAAGTGCTGTTCGCCGGCGAATATCAGAACGTGATTGGCGAAGAAGCCTACCGCGAGCGATTGTGGCCGCTGGTGCAAGCCGCCGGCGAGCACTGGGAGTTTTTGGGCGTGCTGGACCCCCAACAAATGGCGGTGTTCTACAAAGCGTGTGATGTGACCATTCTGCCCAGTATCAACAGCACCGAAAGTTTTGGGCTGGTGCAGGTGGAAAGCATGTTGTGCGGCACGCCCGTTGTCGCCAGCGATTTGCCCGGCGTGCGGGTCCCCATTCGCACAACGCAAATGGGGCGCATTGTGCCCCCGCGCGATGCACGCGCCCTTGCTGACGCCATTGTGGAAGTCATCCGCCATCGTGCTGAATACGTTCAACCGCGTGAGGTCATCGAGCAACATTTTTCGCTTCAAACAACGGTCGAACGCTACGAAGCGCTCTTCCGCAAACTGCTGGACGAAGTCCACGGCACACCATCCTACGTGAACGATGATGCCACCAATGGCATTGTGCCCCCCGCCGAACGCGACTACCTGCGCGACCATCTGGAAAGCGTGCCGCCGTTTCGGGCGCTCTTGCGCAGCGTGGAATGCAAACTCTTCGCGGAGGCGGGTCCCATTGAAAACCCCGTGCTCGATTTGGGGTGCGGCGATGGGCACTTTGCCCAAATGGCGTTTGGGCGACCACTCTTTGCCGGCATAGACCCAGACGAACAGATTGTTCGCGAAGCCGCCCAACGCGGCGTGTACCGTTTTCCGCTTGTCGCCAGCGCCACGCACATGCCCTTCCCGGACGCCTTCTTCAAGACGGTTGTAGCCAACTGCGTGGTTGAACACATCCCCGACCTGGAAGCCGTGTTGCGCGAAACCTACCGCGTTCTGCAACCGGGTGGGCGTTTCATCTTTGGCGTACCCAGCCACCGCTTTGCGGATATGTTGCTGGGGTCAACCCTCTTCCAGAAACTGGGGCTCTCAACACTCGCCCGCGCCTACGGCGATTGGTTCAACCGCCATTCGGCGCACTTCCACACCTACGACCCGCAAACCTGGCAAGACTTGCTCAACATGCACGGGTTTGAAGTAGACCATTGGGAATACTACATCACGCCGGAGGGGCACAAGGCCTTTGACCTTGGGCACTACGTGGGCGTTCCACGCCTTCTCAGCCGCATTCTGACCGGCAAATGGGTGGCGTTCCCCAATCCGGTGAGCACGGCGCTTTTCGAGGCGTGGCTGCGCCCACATTATGAAGCACGCCCACGTGGTGAAGGTCCGTACATCTTTTTCCATGCGCGCAAACCGGCCGATTGAGCAGAGAATCACATGACAGGATTTTGGTATGACGCTTCCCGAACTTCCCCCCCAGGCGTCAGGTGCATCGGCCGAAGAGTCTGCATTGGTGTGGCTCCAACCAATGCAGGCTTTCGCTCGCCGTGTCATGACCTTGCGTACCCCCAAGCAACTCATGCACCATTGGGCGACCTCGCTTCCACGCGCATTCGACGCGATTGAAGCCGCCGTTGTATTTGAGCATGAAGAGGCACACGGCCACCAGGTTGTGGCGCAAGGCGGCCGTGTGCGCCGTCTTCTGAGTAGCCTGAACACTCTTTCCACGCTGGAAGCGGGACACATTCAAACTCCTGAGGGCGTTCTCTGGCTAACGCTCTTCGATGCGGAAGCGCCCCCCTTATGGGGCGGCGTCCTCATCAAGTCCGACCAATGGTCGCCCTTGTTTGAACGCTACCTAGAACTGTTGGCCGCTTTGACCATTCTCGCCTACCGCGCCCTTCTTCACGCCGACACCACAGACCGCTACCGTCATCTCATGCACACGTTGCACGCCACCACATTGATGATTGTCTCCAAACATCAACTTGACAGCATCTTCTCGCAGGTGCTTTCAGGGCTTGCCCTTCTGGTCCCTTACGACTCGGCTTCGATCCTGCTCCTGGAAGAAGACCAAACCACATTCCGCGTTGCCGCGGCGGTTGGATTTGAAAACGAACGCATCAAAGATATTCGTATTGACGCTCAAAACGATGCACTTTTTCAAGAAATTGTGCGCCGTAAAACGCCAATTGTCCTGGGAGACGCCCAGCAAGATGCGCGTTTTCGCGCCTACGGCGGCACAACCCACATTCGGAGTTGGATTGGCGTCCCTATCCGAGCCGGCGAGCAGATTGTAGGCATGCTCACGATTGACAATGTACGCCCCTACATGTACACCGAAGAACACGCACGCATTGCCCTGATGCTCGCCGACCAGGCCGGCATTGCCATTACCAATGTGCGCTTGCTGAGACGCTTGCACCAAATGGTCGAAGCGTCAAAACACGCGGCACGCCGCTGGCGTCTGCTGAACGCGCTTGGGCAACGCATGGCGCATCTCACCGATGACGTACAACCGCTGCTTGAAGAAATCGCCCACTCTACCGCACATGTACTCGACGCCGACCGCGTGCTGATTTACTGGCTGGATATGGAAGCGCGTCAGATACTCGGCTTTGCCAGTGGTGGCCCAAGCCAGCATCTTTCCCCCCAAGTCTCGTTTGAAGAATTGATGCAGGGTCTCACAGGCTGGGCAATCCGCCACCGCAAAACGGCTGTCTCGCCCAAAGGTAAACGCGACCCCCGTGAAAGCGACGCCGTCGCACACCACCGCCAGCAGACGCAAGGCGGTTCTACTCTGGTGGCACCCATGATGTTTGAAGGGCGTGTTGTTGGCACGATAACCGCAATTCGCGACCTGCACAAAGATGATTTCGACGAAAGCGACCGCGAAGTGCTAGCAACGATCGCCACGCAAATGGCGGTTGCACTCCAAAACCATCAACTCTATATCGCCCTGCAACGTCAAGCCAAAACCGACCCGCTGACAGGCGTGTACAACCGCCGCTATCTGTTTGAAGTGGGCGAGCGTGAAGTCGCCCGTTCTCAGCGTCTCAATCTCCCCCTCTCCGTCATCCTGTTCGACTTGGACCACTTCAAACGCATCAACGACACATACGGCCACCTGGTCGGTGACCGTGTGCTGGTGCATGTTGCGCGCGGGGTACAGCGCCTCTTGCGTTCTAGCGACATTTTGGCGCGCTATGGCGGCGAAGAGTTTGCCATTTTGTTGCCGGGCTTGCCGCTTGACCGTGCGCTTACCGTCGCTGCACGCATTCACACCTGGATGCGTTCGACCCCATGCAAAACCGACAAGCACCAGGTCCATGTCACCGGCAGTTTTGGCGTTGCCACGCTTTTGCCTTCCATGCAGACGTTTTCGGCGTTGCTCGAAGTAGCCGACGATTTGCTCTACCGCGCCAAAGAGCATGGACGTGACCGCATCGAAACCCTCGCATTGGAGGACGATACCCATGCAGCAAGCGAATAACATGCCGCGCGAAACAACACATGTTGACATCGCATGGCATGAGCGCCTACGCACTCGCGCCCTCTGGGTCGCGCTCGCACTCGTGTTGAGCCTGATTGCCTGGTGGCAAGCCGCCGATAACACCTATCGCGCTCCCGGTGTACTCGCCTGGGTGGGCAGCATGGCCTGCTGGCTCGCCGCCTGGTGGGATACACCTCGCCCACGCCTGTTTGCCCGAGGGCGTGCGGGGGTGCATGTGTACGTGCTTGCCGCTACCGGCGTCCTGCTCGTTGCCGCACTCTTCCGCTTTTACGACTTGCCCAACCTTCCGCCGGAAATGACCAGCGACCACGCCGAAAAACTCCTGGACGTGCGCGACGTGCTCAACGGCATGCGCCCCATCTTCTTCCCGCGCAACACCGGGCGCGAACCGGCGCAATTCTACGTGACAGCATTGTTGGCCGGTCCACTGGGGCTGGGGCTCTCCTACATGGCGCTCAAAGTCGGCACGGCGCTGGTGAGTTGGCTCACAGTCGCCCTCACCATGTGGGCGGTGCGTTGGGGGCTGGGCGGTTCGCGCCGCCTCGCACTGCTGACCGGCTTACTGCTGGCGATAAGCAAATGGCACATCGCCATCTCGCGCGTCGGATTGCGCTTTCCCTACACACCCCTCGCCACGGCGCTAGTGTTGGGGTTCTTATGGCGTGCTGTGCGCTTCAACCACACACGCGACTGGGTGCTCACGGGTCTGGCGCTTGGGCTTGGGCTACACGGCTACACCGCCACGCGCATCGTGCCGCTCCTGGTCGCCGTCGCCTTTGCCGTTGCGTTTCTCTGGGCGCGCCCACCGCGCACCGCCTGGCCTGATTGGTTCTTGCGCGCCGCCCTCGCACCCCTTTCAACCGTGATTGCCTTTGTGCCGCTGCTACGATTCAGCCTTGAACACCCCGACCTGTTCTGGTATCGGAGCGCCAGCCGCATGGCATCCGGCATAGCGGAGCCGGGGGTGAACGTCTTCCTGTTGAACCTGAAAAACGCGGCGCTCGCATTCCATCTGCATGGCGATTCCGCCTGGCCCAACGCCGTTCTGGGCGACCCCTTCCTGGACCGCATCACCGGCGTGCTGTTTGTCATCGGCATTGCCCTGGTGCTTGTCAATCTGATTCAGCGCCCACGCATCGAATGGGCGGTGGCGCTCCTGGGATTGCCTATCCTTATCTTGCCAAGCGTGCTGGCGCTCGCCTGGCCCAACGAAAACCCCAGCGTTGTCCGCATGGGGGGCGCACTTCCCATCGTCATGCTGCTTTCCGCGCTCCCACTCGACACCCTGCTTCAACGCGCCAACCGCCACGCCCGCCATTGGCACTTGCTGGCGCTTGCCGGAACAACCATTCTCATTCTCTGGGCGGCTGTGCTCAACTGGCAAACCTACTTCGTGACGTACCGCGCCCAATATGCCCAATCCTCGTGGAATTCCAGCGAAATCGCCCAAGAGATTCTCACCGTCGCCTCTTATGTGGGCGGCGTCGAGCACGTGTACATTTTCTCCTACCCCCACTGGGTTGACACCCGCAACGTCGCCTTCAACATGAAAAACCCCGACTGGAACCGCGTCCTCTTCACCATCGCCGACATCGAAAACGCCCCCGACGAAGTGCGCGCCATCATCTTCAACCCGAACGACCGCGTGCATATCCTGTCGGTCGAAACGCTCTGGAACAACGACGTTTGCCGCTACACGGTCGCCAGCCGCACGCCGGGGAAAGAATTTGTCGTCATGGTGCGTGGGGAAGCCGGTCGCCGCGTCTGTGCAGAACACGCCCCCACCGTCTCCCGCTGACGACCGCCGCCGCACAAGCAAAAACGCGCCCCGCGTGGGGCGCGTTTTGTCTTCCTCATGTTGCCCGTTCAGTCATTCATAACGGGAATATCCCCCAAGCCAATGACCCCTTCGGGTTGCGTCTGCATCGCGGAGACGCTGACCGCCGCCGCCAGTTGGCGCGCAATGTCACGCAAGGCTTGCGCCACCGGGCTTTCCGGCGCGGCGATGACAATCGGCTTGCCGGTATCGCCACCCTCAACCACGCGCGTATCCAGCGGAATTTCGCCCAACAGGGGCACGCCCACCTCTTCGGCATACTTGCGACCGCCGCCCTGCCCAAAAATGTAATGGCGCGTATCGCAATTCGGGCAGACGAAATAACTCATGTTTTCGATGATACCCAGCACGGGCACATTCAATTTTTGGAACGCGACTAACCCTTTGCGCACATCCGCCAGCGCCACATCCTGCGGTGTGGTGACCACGACACCGCCCGAAAGCGCGGCGCTTTGCGCCAGCGACAACTGCACATCCCCCGTGCCGGGCGGCATATCCACAATCAGGTAGTCCAATTCACCCCACTCAACATCGCCCAGGAATTGCCGCAATGCCGTGTGGAGCATGGGACCCCGCCAGACAATGGGCTGGTCAGGCGGCACCATGAAGCCGATGCTCATCAGTTTGACGCCGTAGGCTTCGGCGGGCATGATGCGGTTGTTTTGCGGTGGGGGCAGTTGCTTCACGCCCATCATCAGCGGAATGTTGGGACCGTAAATGTCGGCGTCCAGCAAGCCCACACGCGCGCCTTCCAACGCCAACGAGACGGCAATGTTGGTCGCGACGGTGCTCTTCCCAACGCCCCCCTTGCCAGACGCCACGGCGATGACGTTGCGAATGCCCGTCATCACGTTCCCCTTCATGCGGTGGTCTTGCGGCACGTTGGAATCAAAATGCACGCGCACATTTTCAACGCCGGGGATCGCCTGCACGGCGCGGATACAATCTTGCTCGATATGCGAGCGGAGCGGACATGCGGGCGTCGTCAGCACAACCGTAAACTCGACATTCCCGCCATCCACCTTGATATCACGCACCATGTTGAGCGTGACCAGGTCGCGGTGCAACTCCGGTTCTTGCACCGTGCGCAATGCGTCAAGCACTTGCTCCGGTGTCACAGTGCCAGAAGACTTCTTTCCTAATCCAAACATGAGCGCCATCCTTTCTGTTGACGTATATGTGCCAAAAATCACAAAAACGTATCAGGATTATAGAAGAGTGTTCGGATAGGACAAAGCCGAGACGAAGAACCCCGTCCCAACATCGCCACCCTCTTTGACAACACCTTTTTTCTTCCACACCATATACCCACCAACGCCAACCGGACGAGATGGAGGCGAGCCATGCGCATTGACGTGCGGAAAGGCGACATTACAAAGGTTGAAGCCGACTGCATTGTGAACGCCGCCAACAGCCTCGGCATAATGGGCGGTGGTGTTGCCGGCGCTTTGCGCCGCGCTGGTGGTGATGAGATTGACCGCGAAGCCCGCGCCAAAGCCCCCATTCCCGTGGGCGAAGCCGTCGCCACAACCGCCGGGCGGCTCAACGCCCGCTACGTCATCCACGCGCCCACCATGGAGCGCCCCGCCATGCCCTCATCGCCGGAGAAAATCCGCGCCGCCACACGCGCCGCCCTGCGCGTGGCGGAAGAATGCGGGTGCCGCTCGGTCGCTATTCCCGGCATGGGCACGGGGGTGGGCGGTGTCTCCCCGCACGACGCCGCGCGCGCCATGGTCAGCGCCTTGCGCGAGTTTGCCGATTCGCCCGTCATCGAGCAAGTCATCCTCATGGATATTGGCGATGCCATGGTTGACGCTTGGCGCGACGCCCTTGGCGAAACAGAAGCATAACTCTGGGCAACATGCCCACACCGCCATATTCTGAAAGCGCTCATTTGACACGTCTCGCCCACTTGCATATACTTACGCTTTGCTGAAAGATAGCGGATGTGGGCGCGCGCTTCACGTTTTGAACCAAAAATCCAATCAAAGGACATACGAAACGCCGTGACGATGACAAATCGCAAGGTCCGCTTGTCACAAACGGGCCTTTTTGTCTTGTCTGCTCATTGTGAAACCGCCCTGACGCATGTGCCCCCACAGGTACATGCGGTTTTCCGTTCAAGACACCTTTTGCCCCTCACCTCTGTCTTTCAGCCGTCCGCAACCGCGTCAAGTCATCGTGAGCCAAGTGCGCACAAGTGTTCACGTAAGTAGGGAGGAATCTGCGTGGAGATTAAAAATTTCAAGGCCATCCGCATCAGTCTTGCTTCGCCCGAAGAAATTCGCTCGTGGTCATACGGTGAAGTCACCAAACCCGAGACGATCAACTATCGCCGCTTGCGCCCTGAGCGCGATGGGCTGTTCTGCGAAGCCATCTTCGGTCCCACGCGCGACTGGCAATGCTACTGTGGAAAGTACAAGAAGGTTCGCTTCAAAGGTATCGTCTGTGATAAGTGTGGCGTCGAAGTAACCCGTTCATCTGTGCGGCGCGAGCGCATGGGGCACATCGAACTGGCTGCCCCTGTCGCCCACATCTGGTACACGCGCCGCGTGCCCAGTTATTTGGGCCTGTTGCTCGACATCTCCCGCCGTCACCTGGACCGTGTGCTCTACTTCGCGCAGTACATCGTCACCCACGTTGATGAAGAAGCCCGCCAGAAAGCGCTGGAACGCATTGACCAGGTGGTTGACCGCGAAGTGGAGACGTGGCGACACCAGGCGGCGGAGCAAATCGCGAGCCTGGAAGCCGCGGCGAAAGCCCGCATTGACGAAATCCGCAATGAACTGCACGCCGCACTGAAAGCGCTCGAAGCCAAACGCGATGAGCGCGTCAACGAACTCATGTCCGCCGCCAGTGAACTGCGCGACTACCTGAACATCAACAAGGGCAAGCAAGCCCCGCAAGACCTTGTTTTCGCGCCGACCGGTACAACGATTGTCGCCAAAGGTGAAGTCATCGAAAACGAACATATCACCGAGTTGAACACGCTCGTTGAAGAGCAACTCAACAAGGTGCAAGCCGTTTTCGAGCAGGAAAAAGGCGACAAAGAAGCGCTGGCGGCTTCCCAGATTGATGAAATCAACGCCGAACTGGCGCAACGCAAGCAGGATATCAGCGACGACCTGGCACGCCGTATCCAGCAGGTGAGCGCCCAACACGACGATGAACGCGACGAACTGCGCAACCTGAAAGTCGGCATGTTCCTGAATGAAATCGAATATCGCAACCTGTACGTCAAGTACGGCGATATTTTCCGCGCCGGCATGGGCGCTGAAGCCTTGCTGGAAATCATCCAGAACCTCAACCTGGATGAAATGGCGAAGGAACTGCGCCTCGAAATTCGCCGCACCAAGTCGAAGCAGCGCCGCAAGAAAGCCACCAAGCGGCTGAAAATCGTGGAAGCCTTCCGCCAGAGCGGCAACAAGCCCGAATGGATGATTCTGCGCGTTCTGCCCGTCATTCCGCCGGAACTGCGCCCCATGGTGCAGTTGGGCGGTGGGCGCTTTGCCACCAGCGACCTGAACGACCTCTACCGCCGCGTCATCAACCGCAACAACCGCTTGAAGCGTTTGCTGGAACTCGAAGCGCCCGACGTCATCATCCGCAACGAAAAGCGTATGTTGCAGGAAGCGGTGGACAGCCTGATTGACAACAGCCGCCGCGGCAAAGCGGTGAGCCTGCGCGGCAAACGCAAGTTGAAGAGCCTGAGCGATATGCTCAAAGGGAAGCAAGGCCGCTTCCGCCGCAACCTGCTTGGGAAGCGCGTGGACTACTCCGGGCGCTCGGTGATTGTGGTCGGTCCGCACCTGAAACTGCACCAGTGCGGTCTGCCCAAGAAGATGGCGCTGGAACTCTTCAAGCCCTTCGTCATTCACAAGTTGGTGGAAGAAAACTACGCCGCCAACGTGAAGGGCGCCAAGCGCATCATCGAACAAATGCGCCCCGAAGTCTGGGGCATTCTCGAAAAGGTTATCCAGGGGCGCCCTGTGTTGCTCAACCGTGCGCCCACCCTGCACCGCCTTGGGATTCAGGCGTTCGAGCCCATTCTCATCGAAGGCGACGCCATTCAGCTGCACCCGCTCGTCTGTCCCGCGTTCAACGCCGACTTCGACGGCGACCAGATGGCGGTGCACGTGCCGCTGAGCGAAAAGGCGGTGAAGGAAGCCTACGAGCTCATGCTCTCGTCGCGAAACCTGCTGAAGCCCGCCGATGGTGAGCCGACCGTCAGCCCCACCAAGGACATGGTGCTGGGGCTTTACTACCTCACCATGCCGCCTGATGAAAGTAAGAAGGGGGCTGGGCGCATCTTTGCTTCGCCAGATGAAGCCATCTACGCCTACGACATCGGCGAACTGCACTTGCATGCGCCCATCAAGGTGCGTATCCCGCGCCCGTTCGACGGCAAGCCGCTGAGCACACTCGCAACCTTGCCCGAACGTGTGCGCACCCTGCTTGAAGACGCCGGCTACACCGACCTGGGCGACGTGGTGGATACGCTCAAACAAAGCAAGAGCCGCTTGCTGGACATTCCCGGCTTTGGGCGTGCCGCCCTGCGCGACCTGGAAGAGGCGCTTGCCGAAGCGCACATTGACCCTGAAAACTTCCCGCTCCGCAATGAGCTGGTCGAAACGACCGTCGGCCAGTTGATTGTGTGGGAAACGACACCGCCCGAATTGGGCTTCAAGAACCGCTTGCTCGACAAAGGTGGCGTGCGCGAGCTCGTCTCCGAGGTCTATACAGAATTCGGCATGGAGAAAACCGCCGAATTTGCAGACGCCTTGAAGGATTTGGGCTTCAAGTACGCCACCAAGTCAGGGACGACGATTGCGATTGACGACGTGACCGTCCCGCCCGAAAAGCAGAAGATTCTGGCGGAAATTGAAAAGCAGGTGGAAGAAGTCGAGCGCCAGTACCGCCGTGGTCTGATTACGTCCGAAGAGCAGTACCGCAAGACGGTCGAGCTGTGGAGCAAGGCGAAGGAAGACATTTCCGAAGCGGTGCAACGCCACATGGACCCCCGCAGCCCCATCGCCGTCATGGCCAATTCGGGGGCGACAAAGGGTGGGTTCACCACGGTGGCGCAGTTGGCGGGTATGCGCGGTCTCATGGCCGACCCGTCGGGGCGCATCATCGCGTTGCCCATTCGCTCCAACTTCCGCGAAGGGTTGAACGCGCTGGAATACTTCATCTCAACGCACGGTTCGCGCAAGGGGCTGGCCGACACGGCGTTGCGCACGGCTGACGCGGGGTATCTCACCCGCCGTCTGGTGGACGTGGCGCAAGACGTGATTGTCCGCGCCGAAGATTGCGGTACGCGCGAGGGGATTCGCATCACCGCCGAAGATTCGCGCCTCATGCAAGAAAAGATGTACGAGCGCATTGTGGGGCGCTTCACACTCGATCCCATTGCCCACCCTGAAACGGGTGAAATCATCGTGGGTGCAGATGAGCTGATTACGGAACGCAAAGCGCGCGCCATCATTGACGCCGGCATCACCGAAGTCTATGTGCGCTCGCCGCTGGGCTGCCGCCTGCGCAAAGGCGTCTGCGTGAAGTGCTACGGGCGCGACATGGGGCGCGGCGGGCTGATTCCACTGGGCGAAGCCGTGGGCGTCATTGCCGCCCAATCCATCGGCGAACCGGGAACGCAGTTGACCCTGCGCACGTTCCACACGGGTGGTGTGGCCGGCGCCAGCGACATTACGCAAGGGTTGCCGCGTGTGCAGGAATTGTTTGAAGCGCGCGTGCCCAAGGGTGAATCGCCCTTGGCTGAAATCGGCGGGCGCGTTGAAATCGAAGATGACGGCGATATGCGCATCGTGCGCATCATCAACGCGACACAGGTGCGCGAAACCATCACCGTGCCCGAAGGCTACACCGTCCTTGTGGACGAGGGCGACATCGTCAACCAGGGCGACGTGCTGGCAACAGGCCCCGAAGGCGAAGAAATTGCGGCGCCCAAGAAGGGCGTGGTGCTCTTCGAGGACGAGCAAATTGTGCTGGTTTCCGAAGAAAAAGAGACGCGCGAATACGCCATTCCGCCAACGGCACGTTTGCGCGTGCGCGCCGGTCAAATCATCGAACCCGGCTACCAGTTGACCGAAGGCGCGAAAGACCCGCACAAGGTGTTGCGCATCCAGGGGCGCGAAGCCGTCCAGCAATACCTGCTGCAAGAAGTCCAGCGCGTCTATCGCTCGCAAGGTGTGTCCATCCACGACAAGCACATCGAAATCATCATTCGCCAAATGTTGCGCAAGGTGCGCATCAAGAAAGCGGGCGATACGAAATACCTGCCGGGCGACCTGGTTGACCGCCTTGAACTCGAAGAAGTCAACCAGCGTCTCCGTGAACGCGGTTTGCAACCCGCTGTCGCCGAACAGGTGTTGCTGGGGATTACCAAAGCCGCGCTCAACACCGAATCGTTCCTGTCAGCGGCCTCGTTCCAGCACACCATCACGGTGTTGGCGCAAGCCGCTATCGAAGGGCGTGTTGACCCGCTGGAAGGGCTGAAAGAAAACGTGATTCTGGGTAAACTCATCCCCGCCGGCACGGGCTTCCGCCCTGAACACCGTGAAGACGAAGCCGAAATCGAGCAGAAGATTCGCACTGAAAAGTTCGCCGAGGAAGAAGAACTCGAAGAAATCGAATTCGACGACGAGGAATTGGAAGAAGAAGAAGAAGAGTTCGACCTCGACGAGCTGGCGGATATCGCCGACCTCGATGAACTCCTCGAAGAAGAAGATCTCGAAGAAGAAGAAGAGGAAGAAGAGGAAGAAATCGAAGAAGAAGGTGAGGAAGAGGACGAGGAAGAAGAGGAAGAAGAGGAAATCGCCGAAGTCCTCGATGAGTTGATTGAGGATATCGAAATCGAGGAAATCGAGATTGATGAGGACTTACCGTTGGAAGACCTCGACGAGGAGATTGAACTCGACGAGGAAGAGGACCTCGAAGAATCGCTGGACGAACTCGCCGACGAGGAATTTGAAGCCGACGAAGCCGAGGACGACGAGTTCTAACGCCCGCCCACCAAAAACGCCCCCACGTGTGTGGGGGCGTTTTTTTCTGCACCTTGCGTGCGCTACGCCAGCCGCACCGCCGCCCCAAAATCACGCGCTTCTTCACTCACAAAATAGGTCTGAATGGCGGCGTCAATCAAATCGGGCGAGAAGGTCACGCTTTCCATGTTGTACTTCGCAATGCTGATCATCTGGTTGAGAATATCGCGCGGCTGGCACATGCGCAGGGGGCGGTTGTAGGGGTAAAACCAGCGTTTCAACATGTAATCAAGCCCCGCTTCGTCTAACTCAATGCCCTTAGCGCGACAAACCAGCCGCCAAATTTCACGCCATTGATGCTCATCGGGGTCGCGAATTTCGATTTTGAACTTGATACGCCGCAAAAAGGCTTCATCCGCCAACTGGTGGGGGTCCAGGTTTGTGGAGAAGATGAGCAACAACTCAAAGGGGACTTCCAATTTCTTGCCGGTGACCATCGTCAGGTAATCGTAACGCTTTTCCAGCGGCACAATCCAGCGGTTGAGCAAGTCCATCGGGCGCACTTGCTGCCGCCCAAAGTCGTCAATCATGAAAATGCCCCCGTTGGCTTTCATCTGCAACGGGGCTTCGTAAAACTTGCCGACTTCGTTATACGACAAATCCAGCATTGGCAACGTCAATTCGCCCCCGGTCACCACCACCGGGCGCTTGATACGCACCCAACGCGTATCGTAATCCCACTCGCGCGTCACAGTGTGGTCATCAAGCGCCTCATGCACGACGGTATCGTAAATTTTGATAATTTGCCCCTCGACAATGACCGCATACGGAATGTAGATAGCGTCTCCCATCAAGCGCGTGATGCGTTCGGCAATGCTCGTTTTCCCGTTGCCCGGATAGCCAAAGAGAAAAATAGAAGAGGCCGAGTTGATTGCGGGACCAATTTCGTTGAAAACCGCATCGGTGATAATCAAATCCTTGAAGGCTTCGCGAATGTTGCGCCGCGTGACGACCAGGTAGCGCGGAGACTGCGCCTCAACCGCCTGCACATAGACCTCAAAAGGCACCGGCGCGGGTCCATTGTATTCGGTCTTTTTCAAGGCATCATGCACCGCTTCAGTGCCCCGTTTCATCAATGCATATTCGTAATTCAAATCACTGAACCCGCGTTGCCCCACCACGTCAATCAATTCCGCCTGCCGCATCTCCGTCAAAAGGGGTTCAATCACCTTGTAGGGGAGCGCCAAATCGCGAGCAATCTGCACCCCCGTGGCACGCCCCCGGTTGTAAATCACGCGCAAAATCATCTCATAGCCGAACGAACGCTCCAACCCCGTATCGTCCCACGACTTGACAACCGGCGGCTTGAACGTCGCGGTGGGGGTTTTCAAGGCTTCTTCATCACTAGGCGGCGGGTCGCCCAACATGGTGCGCCCGTTCAAATCCCCCTTGGCTTTGGCCTCCGCCACCAGTTTGTCCAATTGCCGCTTGTGGAGCATCAAATGCGCAAGCGCTTCATTATCAAAGTTGGCTTTGGCTTCCTTGATACACTCAAACAACGCGCGCGCCACAACATACTTCACGCCATCACGATACAAATGGTGCAAATATTCACCGGGTCGCACATAACAATCCGGGGTATGGTCTTTGCGGCGTTTCATCTCCTCATACGACGCCTGGTCTAACAAAAAACGCATGGCTCGCCCCTCCGTCATCATTTCGGCTGACACACTCGCATCCACTCTCTACCCTACACCGCCACCATCACCCAAACAATAGGACGGTTCTCCCACTGCACCCCCTTGTGCGCGCTTGCACCGGCAAAATGAAAAGAACGCATGTTCTATGAAACTGGCACTTCATGCTTGCTTGCGCTATACTTTGGGTACTTGTATCTTTTGACGGACTCCACGCAAAAGGAAGTGAAGAATTTATGACAACTTTGGGAACTATTCGTACGATTGACATCAACGAGGAAATGCGCGGCGCGTATCTCGACTACGCCATGAGCGTGATTGTCAGCCGCGCCCTGCCCGACGTGCGCGACGGGCTGAAACCCGTCCATCGGCGTATCCTCTACGCCATGTACGACATGGGCTTGCGCCCCAACCAACCCTACAAGAAGAGCGCCCGCATCGTCGGGGAAGTGCTGGGGAAGTACCACCCCCACGGCGACAGCGCCGTGTACGACGCCATGGTGCGCCTCGCGCAAGATTTTTCCATGCGCTACCCGCTGGTGGATGGGCAAGGCAACTTCGGCTCGATTGACGGCGACAACGCCGCCGCCATGCGCTACACCGAAGCGCGGCTCGCGCCCATCGCCATGGAAATGCTCGCCGACATTGACAAAGAGACCGTTGACTTCGTGGACAACTTCGACGGCACGTTGCAAGAACCTTCTGTTTTGCCGGCGCGGTTGCCCAACCTGCTCGTCAACGGCGCAAGCGGTATCGCCGTGGGGATGACAACGAACATCCCGCCGCACAATTTGGGCGAAATTTGCGACGCACTCTGTTACCTGATTGACCACTACGACCAACGCGACGACATCACCGCGCAAGACCTCATGCAGTTTGTCCAGGGACCGGATTTCCCAACGGGCGGCATCATCTACCGCTACCGCAACGACCGCAACCACGACAACACCGACACCATCCTGAACGCCTACGCCACGGGGCGCGGGCAAATTGTGGTGCAAGCCCGCACGCATGTGGAAGAAATGAGCCGTGGGCGGCACCGCATTGTGGTGACTGAACTCCCCTACCAGGTGAACCGCGCCAACCTCATTGAGCGCATCGCCCAGCTGGTGCGCGACGGCAAACTCGACAACATCAGCGACCTGCGCGATGAATCCGACCGCAGCGGCATGCGCATCGTCATCGAACTGACGCGCAACGCCGACCCCACCGAGACGCTGGAAGCCCTCTTCAAGCATACGCCCATGCGCCAAACCTTCGGCGTCATCATGCTGGCGCTGGTGGATGGTCAGCCGCGCATGCTCACGCTCAAATCGGCGCTCCTGCACTACATCGAACACCGCATCCAGGTGGTGCGCCGCCGCAGTGCGTACGAACTGGAACGCGCCCGCCATCGCGCCCACGTGCTGGAAGGGTTGCGCATCGCCCTCGACCATCTCGACGCCGTCATCGAGACCATTCGGCGCTCGCGCACCCAAGAGACCGCCCGCGCGAACCTGCAAAAGCGCTTCAAACTGACCGAAGTGCAAGCCGAAGCCATTCTCTCCATGCAGTTGCGCCGTCTCGCCGCGCTGGAACGCCGCAAAATCGAGGATGAATACAAAGCCCTGCTCAATCGTATTGCCGAACTGGAACAATTGCTCGCGACGCCCGCCCTTGTCCTGCAAGTCATCCGCGATGAGTTGGTGGAATTGAAACGCACCTACGCCGACCCACGCCGCACAGTCATCATCACTGAGACCAACTACACGGGCGCCGTCAGCACCGACGCGCTCATCGCCGACGCGCCCGTCGTCGTCACGGTGGGGCAAAAGGAAGACGTCGAGCGGGTGGTGAACCTGGCGGAAGCGCCGCGGCAAGCCACCAATGTACGCTTTGTGCGCACCATGCAAAACCGCCATGAATGTTTCATCATCAGCCGCGACGGGCTGGCATGGCGGCGCAGTGTGCACCTGGTGCCGCAACGCACCAACACCCAAACCACCACCTCGCTGGCGCAATGGCTCACCGGCTACGAACGCCGCCACACCCTTGCCGCCATGGTGGACTTTCCCGCCGACTGGATGAGCGATGAGCACTCGTCGGCGTCGCTGGTGCTGGTCAGCGCTCAAGGGCGCGTCATGCGCATCGCGGCGTCGCATTTCAGCAGCATGATTGACGCCGCCAACGCCTTCACGCTGGACAAAAACGATACCGTGGTCTGGGCGGGGGTTGCCCCCACCGAAGAGGATGAACTGGTGCTCCTCACACGCCAGGGGCAAGCCATTCGCTTCGCCCTCGCGGAAGTCCGCCCGATGGGACCAGGCGCCAGCGGTGTGATGGGCGTCAAACTGCAAGGCAAAGACGACCTGGTTGTTGGGGCGGGGTTGCGCAGTGAAGGCACGCACCTGCTGGTGGTCAGCGCCAAAGGCTACGCCAAGCGTGTCCCGCTGGACGAGTTTCCCATTCAGGGGCGCTACGGCAAAGGGGTCATCGCCGCCAAACCAAGCGCCCGCACCGGTACGGTCATCGGCGGCGGGGTGGTCAGCGCCGATGACAACCTGCTGCTTCACACCAAACGCAAAAGCGTGTTGCTCCCCGCCGCGCGTGTGGAAGAAGCCAGCCGCACCGCCCGCGGGAGCCAGCCCTTCAAACTCGCCGCGCAAGACGAAGTGCAGACGCTCGCCATCTGGAAGACGACGCCGCTCGCCAGCCCCACCTCAGACGAGGCGCCGCCCACGCCCGCCAAGCCGACACGTGCGCGCACGCGTTCAACCGCAACAGGCGGCGCCAAAAGCAAACGCCGCACCAAAACCGCATCCAAACCCAAAGCGGAGAAAGCGCCGAAAAGCAAGCGCAGCACATCCACCACGCGCAAAAAACGCCGCTCAACAACGAGCGTTGACAAGAAACGCTGAGCAACGCAAAGTATCGGCAGACTCCACTACCCGCAGGCGAACACCTGCGGGTCTCTTGTTCGTGCAACAAATGACAACGGAGCAATGCCATGCAACCAACCATCGAACGCTACACGACTAACGCCGGGCGGCGGCTCTACCGTCTCCCGCTGGAAGTCTTCCCCAACTTCATCGGCTATGCGTACCTGCTGGTGGAAGATGAGCGCACCGTGCTCATTGACGCGGGGTCGGTCATGCCCCAATCGGTGGACGCCCTGCGCGAACATGTTGAAACCGTGCGCGAAGAATACGGCGAACCCGTCAGCCTTGAGACGCTCTCGCTGGTGCTCATCACCCACGGGCACATTGACCACTTCAGCGGGCTTTCTGTGCTGCAAGAGGAAATCCGCGCGCCCATCATCGTCCACGACCTCGACATTGGCATCTTGCACGATTACCGCGAGCGGCTTGTCATGGCGTCGAAAGCGCTGGCGGTCTTCTTGCAACGCGCCGGCGTGAGCGAAGAACGCCGCGCCCGCCTGCTGGAGATGTACCTCTCCGTCAAATCGCTGGTCACGCCCATTCGGGGCGTGCGGCGGCTTTCCGAAGCCGGCGACCTGCTGGGGGCAATCACCCCCATTCACGCGCCGGGGCATTGTCCGGGGCAAGTCTGTTTGCGCATTGACGACATCCTCATCAGCGCCGACCACATCCTGCCGCGCACAACGCCCCACCTCGCCCCCGAAAGCATCACGCCATACACCGGGCTGGGGCACTACTTCGCCGCGTTGGAGACCATCCAGCACGCCGCGCGCGACGTGCGGCTGGTGCTGGGCGGGCATGAAGAACCGCTGGACGACCTTGTCGGGCGCATCGAGCAGATTCGCCGCTCGCATGAACGCAAATTGGAGCGCTTCTACAACCTTTGCTCGCATCCGCGCACCATCGCCGAGTTGTCGCTGGAACATTACGGGAAGCGCCAGGGCTACGACATCATCCTCGCACTGACCGAAGCGGGCGCGCATGTGGAATATCTCTACCAGCGCGGGTATCTGACGCTGGCGAATGTGGACGACGTCGAACGTGAGCCCAATCCGGTGTTGCTCTACCGCCGCGCCTAAGAGACGTTTGGAGGAAGGCGGGCACCGTCTTACAATACACTTTTGCGAGCCGTTGACCGAATGTGAAGCGAGGGACGTATGCCCGAATTCAAACTGGTGAGCGAGTTCCAGCCCACCGGCGACCAACCGCAAGCCATCGAAAAACTCGTCGAGGGGCTGCAAAAAGGCTACAAACACCAAACCTTGCTGGGCGCGACCGGCACGGGAAAAACGTACACCATCGCGAACGTTATTGAGCGGGTGCAACGCCCGACGCTGGTCATCGCACACAACAAAACGCTCGCCGCACAACTCTACGCGGAGTTCAAGGAGTTTTTTCCCTACAATGCGGTTGAGTATTTTGTGAGTTATTACGACTACTACCAACCCGAAGCCTACGTCCCGCAACAAGACCTCTTCATCGAAAAAGACGCATCCATCAACGATGAGATTGACCGTTTGCGCCTGGCGGCGACCTCGGCGCTCTTCTCGCGCCGCGATGTGATTATCGTGGCGTCGGTCTCCTGCATCTACGGGCTGGGCTCGCCCGAAGAGTACGGCAAGGTCGTCATCAACTTGCGGGTGGGCGAAGTGCGCCGCCGCGAGAAACTGCTGCGCCATCTGGTGGACATTCACTACGAGCGCAACGATTACGAATTGCGGCGCGGTACGTTCCGCGTGCGCGGCGACACCGTCGAAATCATGCCCGCTTACGCCGAAACCGCCTACCGGATCGAGTTTTGGGGCGACGAAATCGAACGCATCACCGAAGTCAACCCGCTCACGGGGGAAATCATCCAGGCGTACACGGCGCTGGACATCTACCCCGCCAAGCACTTCATCACGCCGCAGGAAAAACTTGTGCAAGCCATCGCCGGCATTGAAGCCGAATTGGAAGAACGCCTGGCGGAACTGCGCGCGCAAGGCAAGTTGCTGGAAGCCCAACGCCTGGAACAGCGCACGCGCTACGACATCGAAATGCTGCGCGAAATCGGCTACTGTTCAGGCGTGGAAAATTACAGCCGCCACCTTTCAGGGCGCGAACCCGGCAGTACCCCCTGGACCCTGCTGGATTACTTCCCTGATGATTTTCTCATCGTCATTGATGAATCGCACATGACAATCCCCCAAATTCGGGGCATGTACAACGGCGACCGCAGCCGCAAAGAGACACTGGTTGAATACGGCTTCCGCTTGCCCAGCGCACTGGACAACCGCCCGCTCACCTTTGAAGAATTTGAACAACACATCCATCAAGCCATCTACGTCTCGGCGACGCCTGGTCCCTACGAATTGGAAAAGAGCGAGCAGATTGTGGAGCAAATTATCCGCCCCACAGGCATCCTCGACCCCGTCATTCATGTGCGCCCCACGCAAGGGCAAATTGACGATCTCGTCGCCGAAATCAACGCCCGACGGGCGCGGGGCGAACGGACGCTCGTGACGACGCTCACCAAACGCATGGCGGAAGACCTCGCCGACTATCTCGCAGAACTCGGCATCAACGTGCACTACCTGCACAGCGAAATCCACACTATCGAGCGTGTGGAAATTTTGCGCGAACTGCGCATGGGTGTCTATGACGTTGTGGTCGGCATCAACCTATTGCGTGAAGGGCTGGACTTGCCCGAAGTCTCGCTCGTTGCCATACTGGACGCCGACAAAGAGGGCTTTCTGCGCTCGGAATCGGCGCTCATTCAGACGATTGGGCGCGCCGCGCGGCACGTCAACGGCACCGTCATCATGTACGCCGACCGCATCACCGACGCCATGCGCCGCGCGATTGATGAAACCAACCGCCGCCGCGCCATTCAGCAAGCCTACAATGAAGCGCACGGCATCGAGCCGCGGAGCATTTCCAAAGCCGTGCGCGACCTGACCGACCGCGTGCGGCAGGTTGCCGAGGAAGAAGCCGAATACAGCGTGAGCCGCTTGCCGCGCGAGGAAATCGAGCGCATGATTGCCACGCTGGAAAAGCAAATGCACGCCGCCGCCAAAGAACTGGAATTTGAAAAAGCCGCCATGTTGCGCGACCAAATCAAGGAACTGCGCGAAACATTGGCGCTTATGGATGACCGCCCCGCCTGGGAGCAAGAACGCGACACGCCAGGCAAAGGCATTCGCTACGATTGAACCCAAACAGACAACCGATGGGCACTGTATGCACACACTGAATGAACGCTACGCGACACTTTTGAAACAGGAGCGCCGCCTGCTCCAACATCTCCTCGCCACGCTTTCCACGTGGGACGTGCCCGAGGAGCACATGCAGCGCTTGCATGAAGCGCTGGAACACCTGGACGACTTCTTTTTGCTGGTCATCGTTGGGGAATTCAACAGCGGCAAATCCGCGCTCATCAACGCCTTGCTGGGGGAACGCTACGTCACCGAAGGCGTCACCCCCACCACGGCGCACATCCACATCCTGCGCTACGGTCTCCAACAAGAGCCGCACCGCACCGAAGAAGGCTATTGGGTTGTCACCTACCCCGCCGGCTTCCTGCGCGAGATTCACATTGTGGATACGCCCGGCACGAACGCCGTTCTGCGCGAACACGAAGCCATCAGCCGCGATTTTGTGCCACGGAGCGACCTGGTGCTCTTCGTCACCAGCGCCGACCGCCCCTTCACCGAATCGGAGCGCGATTTTCTGCAAACCATCCGCGACTGGGGCAAGAAAATTGTGTTCGTCATCAACAAAATTGACTTGCTGGAAGAAGAAGACGCGCGCGCAACGGTTGTTGAGTTTGTGCGCGAAAACGCCAGCCGCCTGCTGGGCACAACGCCCACCATCTTCGCGGTGAGCGCACGCCAGGCGCTCAAAGCCAAACAGTCGGGCGCGCCCGTGCCCCCTGAATGGGCGGCGCTGGAAACGTACCTCTTTGAAACGCTGAGCGCTGAGGAACGTGTCCGCCTGAAACTCGCCAGCCCACTGGGCGTTGCCAAACGCATTCTCGCAGAGACGCTGGAACGCCTGCACGAACGCGAGGCGCTGCTCGCCGAAGACCTGGCGACCATTGAGCAGGTGGAAACCCAACTGCGGCTCTATCGCCAGGACATGGAGCAAGAGTTTGACTACCACCGCCTCAAAATTCAAGCCATTCTGAACGAAATGCAGGCGCGCGGCGAAACCTTTTTCGACGAAACCTTGCGCATTGCGCGCATTTTCAGCCTGTTGAACGCCAGCGCGCTCCGTCAAGCCTTTGAGCGCGATGTGATTGCCGACACGCCGCAGCAAATCGAGCGGCAGGTGCAAGACCTGATTGACTGGATGGTTGACCGTGAGGCGCGCCAATGGCGTGTGATGGCGCGCTTGTTGGGCGAACGCCGCGCCACCGAGCACCTGGAAGGGGCGGCGCAAGAAGCCGCCAGCGGCTTTGAGTACAACCGCGCCCACCTGCTGGACCGCGTGGGGCGCGCCGCGCAAGACGTGCTCGCCCGCTACGACCGCTCCGCTGAGGCGCGCATGTTGGTGGAAAACGTGCAGAGCGCTCTGGCGCAGGTGGCGCTCACCGAGGCGGGCGCGATTGGCTTGGGGACGATTCTCACGGCGCTGCTCACCACCTCCGCAGCAGACCTCACGGGGCTGTTGGCGGCGGGCACGCTGGGCATGTTAGGGCTGGGCATCATTCCATACCGTCGGCGGCAAGCCCAAAAAGCGTTCCGCGAGAAAATTGAGCACCTGAAAGTGCAATTGGTGCGTGTGCTGGAAGAAGCGTTTGCGCACGAAATTGAGCGGAGTGTGAAGCGGCTCAACGAAGCCATCGCCCCATACGCGCGATTTGTCCGCACGGAGCAGGAGCATTTGCAGCAACTCGCCGCCACGCTGCACGAATACGAAGCTGAGCTGCGCCGCCTCGAAGCCGAGATTGGCACGCCAACGATACCATAAGCCCGCGCCCGGAAAACCTCACGCCAACGCAAAAGCCCCCGCTTGGGGGCTTTTGACATTGAGAGCGCCACCAGCATGGGGCTTCGCTCTATGTCAAATGTCATGCAAGCACTCGCCGGCATGTGAGCATGTACACATCTTTCGGCTGACAAATGTGCCTGCCATTTCCTGCAATAATACCCTACACTTGTTATAGCGAGCCAAGACTGTTTCAGGGGAACCGCTACACATTCAACGCCCCTCGCCTCTGATTGTCTGTTTGCACACCGGTCCTCTTGCGTGGCGCACGACGAGCCCACCGAGTGGTAAGCACGTTTGCACGGACGAAAGGAGTTTCTTATGAAAACCGCCCTACGCCTCTTTGCCCTCACGATCGCCCTTTTTTCAATCACCATTCTGGGGTGTGAAATCGTCCTACCCACGGTCACCATCGTCACGCCGACGGCGGTCCCGCCCAAAACAGGTGGGGCAATCACCAAGCAGCTGCCCACACCCGTGCCGCCGACGGCTGTTCCACCCACAGCGCCCCCCCCGACGGCACCGCCAACGCCGCCACCACCCACACAACCCCACCTGAGACGCAACAGGTCGCCCTGACGCTCGTCAATCAATCCAACAGCGTCATTTGCTACGTGTACATTTCGCCCTCGCAGAACAAGGAATGGGGCGCAGACTGGCTTGGCGAATCGGAGACGATTGGCATTGGCGGCGCGCAAACCTTCATGATCGAGCCGGGGCAATACGACCTCGAAGCCGATGACTGCGACGGCAACTTGGTTGCTTTGCAATGGAACACGCCCATTACCGCAGACGCCACCTGGACGGTCACCGGTGTTGCAGGCGCTCTCAACTTCACGCTGGACCCGACGTTTGGGGAAATTCACCTGACGACCGGGTTTTCGCCTGACCCGTACACCATCTCCATCACCGGGGGTGGGGCTGTTGACGTCGCCGCGCAGAACCTGCCCTCTGCTGAGTGCACGGGCTATGCCGCCGAAGCGCCTGACATCCGTCTGTTCTGGGCAGGGTCTTCAGCCCGTCTGCGCATTTTCTTCCAAGCGCTTGAAGACACCGCGCTCATCGTGAACGACCCCAACGGGGTTTGGCATTGCAGTGACGATTTCAACGGCACCATTCACCCGCTGGTTGACATTCTCAACCCACCAGAGGGGCAGTACGACATTTGGGTGGGAACGTTCGGCGAAAATGACGCGGTCGAGGGAACGCTTTACATTACCGAGATGGATACAACGCCGCAACAACCACCCGACGTACCACAAGATATCCATCTCCTCGTTGATGATTTCAGCGACCCGAATTCGGGCTGGGACCGCGTGACATTTGAAGACGGCTCAATGGCGGGGTACGTTGACGGTGCATACGCTGTTGTGGCTCTTACGCAAAACGAAATACGCGGGGGCATGTATCCTTTGGGTGTCCCCAACGTTGACATTTATATTGAAGCGACACAAGTTGGAGCCCCTACGAATAACAACGATGGCTATGGCGTCATGTGCCGCGTTCAGCCGAATGGGGATGGGTATTCGTTCCTCATCAGCGGCGACGGCTACTTCACCATTGCACGCGTGGAGAACCAGGACTATGTGCCTCTGATTGACTGGACCTATTCAGACGCCATCTATCAGGGCAACGCCATGAATTCGATCAACGCCGTATGCAATGAGACGTACCTGGCGCTCTGGGTGAATGGGGAATTGCTGGGCGAAGTCTACGACGATACCTACGCCACCGGCGACATCGCGCTGGTCGCTGGGACATTGGAGCCTGAGCCCGTGGAAGTCCACTTCGATAATCTGGTCGTCTCGCGCCCGTTACCATAAGCAGGGGGAGCGGTAGTGCGCGTAAAGAGGCCATGCCAGCATCTCAACCTACGACCGCGCCGGCATGGCCTCCTTTGTCCCTTTTACAAAGCCTCGGCTCCTACTGAAGAGACGTCTGCATGCGCTATTTGGTTGTCGCTTGGGTCAGTGAACTTTCACATGCTTTGACCACATAAACACTATCGAGCAGTATTTGTCTTTCCCTGATTTTCCGACCTATCAGGCTGAATATCTCTTCCACCTCTTCTGATTTTCCTGACCAATAACGTGGGCCCACTACCACAAGCCTTTTGTCTTCTCCAATAAACGCCATGGCCTGCCAAGCCGTATCGAGCGCTATCCGCTCGACTTCATCCCATCTGAGCCCATACGTTGCCCACGCATTCTTGTATAGGATGAGATCCTCATTCATCGCAATCGTCCCTACAAAGTGTGAAAACATTAAAAGCAACGAAAATCAAAAACAAGAATGCAGCTTTACGATCACCCGCTTGCCACGACATAACGCTAAAAAAGGCAAAAAGGATGATTCCTGCCCAACTAAGGGCTCTGGCCCAGGTTGGTTTTATAACAAGAAAATGGTCGTGATTCGATAATTGCAACATTCCGCCCACTCCATGCGTTGGCATTGTTCAATTCACATGAGAAGAGGTGCCTATCTACCAAAATTTCCACCAGGGCTTCTTGGGAGAGGTACGCGGTGAACGGAGAGGGCGTGGCCCCACCTGTAAACCCATTCCTGCCCCGTAAGCAGCCACACTCTCCTCCCATCCATTCTCAAATCGCTTTATGACCCGTTGAACCGGCCAACATGTGGCCCCTGTGTTGAGGCGCAATGCGACGTTGATTTCTGCTTGCGGATCATTGTCATCTCCATACCACTCTCCACCCAGATGACGACGCAGCACCTCCCCCACATACGCGCCTATGGCGAACAATCGCACACCAATATCCTGTGAGAGCAGTCCACCTGGAATTGGCTCCCCATTGCGGCTATGGTCGTCGAAGAAAAAATCAACATACCACAGGCTGGAAGGAGAGAAATCCGCTGGATAACCGGACTGTTGAAGAGCCTGCGATGCCCATTCAGCGGCCTTGATGACGTCTTCTACAATCTGACTCACCTTATGCCTCCCTCTAAAGTCAACGCTTTTGAACAAGATTCTCTATGCTCACAATAGCCAGTGCACGACTCCCCTACCAGTACCGCGAGCACAGTACGCCGGAGTAGGCGCTATACGACGTAAGGCAGCCCCAACTGTCCGCCGATGTTCGCTGGAAAGGGGTCATAGGCTCGCCTCCGTATCGTCAGGGTGGTCGGTGTGGTCGCTCTCCTGCAACAGCCGCCACACGGCGCCGGCGCGGGGGTCGGCGGCGGTGGCGGTGGGATTGTGGCGGTCCAGGTGCCAGCGCCGCGGATTGTCGGCGATGTACCGCCGAATGGCGTGCAGGGCGCGTTGGGTGCGGATGATGTGTTCGTAATAATTGCGTTGCCAAATGCGCCCGCCGGGCGTGTTGCGTTGGATATTGATACGGCGGGTCACGGCGGATTTGAACGCACGGACGATGGCCCCCAATGATCCCGGGGCCACATTGTTTGGTGTAATCCCACCGGGTGATGGTCCCGTCGGGGCGCAGCGACGCTGCGCCCCGACCAAGTCCGTTTCCACAATCCAAATAATCCCATGCACATGATTGGGCATCACCACAAATTCATCCGCATACAATTCCACGTTGGCGCGTATGTCCGCGGTGCGAAACCATTCGTCGCGCACAATTTCCCCCCACGCATTCAACACCATTTCCCCGTCCACCACCCGGCCGAACAGGTGCGCCCGTTCGTGGGTGCAAATGGTGACGAAATACGCCCCCGGTTGGGTGTAATCGTACCCCTTCAGGCGGATGGACCGGCGATGATGGCGGTTCGGGTCGTATGGCGGCATGATGCCTCCCATCTATCCCCAACACACACGCGATACACGCTTTGAACGGAGACGCGTCCACCTGCCCGCGAATGGGGCAGGTGGCGTTCCACAGCTAGATTTCCAGGGGGGCAATGTCAAGTTTGTTCGTCATGGGTGCTGTTTCTCTTTTTCCCAAGCAGAGAACCTATCAACGTCTACCAAGCCTTAGTTATGTTTTTACATTTTCTATAGCAATAATAATTTCACTCCGAAAACCCTTTGTTTTCTGTTCAATGCGATCCAAATAATTCTCACCAAGAGAACGACGTAAGGTCTCTAATTCATTCTTAAAGCGTCTAATGCCTCTTGCAGAAACCTTGCTATTCATTTCTACCACAGTCAATCGGCGAAGCGTATACTTGGGCAAGGTCTGGAACTCTTTGAGATCCCGCAACAGTGTTTGAATAAATGGTAAGTACTCTTGCAAGTCTTTTGCATGCTTTTCTAATGCGCTTCGAAGGTTGTTCTCAGCCTTGACTAAAAGGGATTGTTCACTATGAGGCATGGGTGTATGCTCTCGATATCGTTTGATGGTCTCATAAGCAAGCCAAAAGCGTGGGCTGAGCGGCAAGCGCGGTGTTTCTGGTTTGCATTGAATATGAGGTAATGCGTCCTCTAATGTCAATGCACTTACACTGTGTTTCTCTGTCGTCGTATCAAGAACGCCATGAATGAAGAGTTGCAAGCCTTTGCGGCGAAAGACAAGCAACTCATTCTGAGAAAAAGGTTTCGATGTCTTGACGCGAGCAGGGAAATCATTTAATTGAGCTACCAATTCAGGGTATTGCTGCTGTATGGCAAAGAAAGCCTGTCTAACTCTAGTCAACAGACTCTCTTCTTCTTCCTCTTCAGGATTGCGATTGATGCGTTTGAAAAGCTCAGCCGGAGAGGGAGTTTCATCAGGGGCAAAGATCTTCGCATCTTCACCTAAGGTATTATGGATAAGAAACATCTTTTGGGCAGCCACCTCACGGCTCTTGACGACATCAGCACCTTGCTCCGTCGGGAAAAAGTTATAAATGTACAATTGTGCAAAAACCTTGCGCCCAATGCGATTAATACGTCCCAGACGCTGAATAACCCGCGTAGGATTCCAAGGAATATCGTAGTTAATAACGGCTCCCGCTCTATTCAAGTTGACGCCTTCAGAAAGTTTGTCGGTGGCTAATAGAATATCATAGTCATCCCGCTGTTTATCACGTGGGTAGCTCGCATCGAAATTTGCCAAGAGATCATCATAGAATTTCTTGCTAAAGTTACCTTCAGCAACTAACACACGCCCAGGAAATGCTCGCTTGAGAACTGGGGCAACATGTTTTACTGTATCCAAATATTCACTGAAGATGATAATTTTCCGTTTCGGCTCACCAGGAGCAGGTGGCGTCTCAATAATATCTCGAAGCGCTTCGATTAAACGCTCAGCTTTGGGGTCCTGTGCAACCAGTTGAAGCTCGTCAATACGAGCAGCAATTTCTTTCAGGAGTTCAAGGTCAGACTGGATATCCTGTAAAAAGCCTTCTGGATCATCGAATGTTTTAATTTCATAGATGCGATCATGACGTGGATCCAAATTCTCTTTTTTCGCTAGACGCTCGATGAAAACCACTAACGCTGCATCAATTTCCTCGGGATCGGCTTCATAAATCTTCTCCAAAAGTTGGCGATCCAAGATATAACGGCCGTTACTGTTTTTGATAAAGGCCAACACCTGTTCGTGCACTCGAATGAAATTCTGAATACTCTGGGCAAAAGCACCAAAGGAACTTTCAAAACGTTTCACGAGCAACCGGCGCATAAACTCATACAGGTTGCGCTGCTGCTGATAGGTGAATTCTTCTTCCAATTCCTCTCCCCGCTTGCGCTGTTCATAGGCATAAGGTTGGTAAATAGCGCCTCGGAATCGTCCACTTTCGCCAAAGTAATCGTTAATCACTTGATCGTAAAAAGCCGATTGTGCCGGCGTTAACTCGTAGAAGAGTTCTATTGGATCAGCCACTTCAGAAAGAGCGGTAACTTCTTCCCGATAGATGGGATCACGCTTCAAATCAAGACGATTACGGCGAATGACTACAGGCTCGATGACAGCACGGATTTCATTCGCCAGAGTGCGGGTGCGACGTTGTACGCGAGCCTTATCAATAGGAGGGCGAGTTTCAAAAAGTTCGACGTAATACTTTTCAGCACGCGCCTGCTTTTCCCCCCCAGCGTCGGCATAACGTAGAATGTAGGAGAGTTTTCGGAACTCGCTGTTATAACGTGCAAAACGTGCAGCCAGCTTTTCATCTAAAGTCAGGGTAGATTTGCCCGGTGGAATAAAAAGTTTAAGCAGGGCAAAAATGTCTGAAGGAGCGTTGTTGAAAGGCGTAGCGGTAAGCAAAATGACCTTGCGGTTCGCGCAAATCTGGCTAAGGCGCTCGTAGGCCTCAGTATCTTCGTTGCGGAAGCGGTGAGCTTCATCCACGATGATGGTCGTCACATCATCTCCGTAATTCGCTAAGTACTCCTGCACCTTATCCAGGACACCAAGAGAATAGACATCCCAATCATGGAGACCAAAATCACTCAAGTACTTGTACCATCCGCTATCACGTGTTTTGGGATCGCCTACCAGTGCCGGTGGGCAAATCACCAATCCACGCCCGTTGACCTCCCGTGCCAACCAGCTGGCAATAACCGATTTTCCCAACCCAACCACATCAGCCAAAATAACACCGCCATATTCCTCTAGTACAGTTAACGCCTGTTGCACGGCGTCTTCCTGGTAGCGGTACACGGTGTAGCCCCGCTCTTGCATCAGTCGTTTGACCTGAGGTCGCAACGTCTTTTGCTCCATGAGGTCGATATAGGTTTTGAGCACCAGTGCGTAGGCTTCGAAAGGGGTGATCTCGGCCACTTGGGTCTGGCGGCGGATGATGCGGATGATCTGCTCTTTGCGTTCGGACAGTTCACTCAAGGGGATGGCGCTCTGCCAGAGTTCGTCGAAATAGGCCTCCGCGTCCTCCCACCCGTAGTCGCCAATCTCCACGTTGAACTCGTGCTGACCCAGCAGGCCGGCCCGGGTCAGGTTGCTGGAGCCGGTGATAAAACGTCCCGGCGCGTTGATGAGTGCTTGCCCCTCTTCCTTGAGCTTGAAAAGATAAAGCTTAGCGTGATTGGGATCGAAGGTCTTGCGAATTTGCAACCGCCCTTTATCCAACAGACGCAGAAAGAAGGTCACCTGCTCGTAGAACTCCTGCGTATCCAGAGATTCATCCTGCAATGCAGTGCGCAGGGACGCATGGAACCGCCCCACCAGTTCCTCCTGGCTCATGGCAGAGGCATTGGGGTCGGCCACTTCCAATACCTGCCCCAAATGCAGATTGGTGTCCAGCCCAACCAGGATTTTGATGGTAAGGTCATCCCGGTCTTTGAGCGCCTTATAGAGTTCACGCCAACCGGAGAAATAAAAAAAACCAACCAGAAACTTGAGTTCTTGGCTGTGCTGAATCAACTTCTCGATCCGAGACCGCAGTGTTTGCTCTTTGGCGTTGGTGATGAAGTTTCGAGCCATATGACACGTTCCTCTTTCTTTTTGTTTTTACACATGAATTTTTTCCACACCATCATCCGTCCGCCGCGAATACCCCCGATTTGGCAACCGCCCATTGTCATTGACACCGATCTGACATTGGATTGTCCCGATCCAGATGCCAGCGTAATGGGTTTTCAGCAATGTATTGACGAATACGATTCAGGGATTCATCATTGCGGATGATGTGTTCGTAATAATTCCGTTGCCACAGGCGTTTGTTAAACGGCGCCCAACCATCGTTTTTCACATGGCGGATATATTCGTTCGTGGTCATCGTTTTGAACCATTGGACAATTTCCGATAGGGGCGCACGTTGCGGCGCACGTAGGGGCGCACCTGTGTGTGCGCCCCCATTTGTGTGTGCGCCACCACCCCCATCAGGGCGGACACGCAGGTCCGCCCCTACGGGTTGGTCCGCCCCTACGGATTGGTCCGCCCCGGCGGATTGGTCCGCCCCGGCGGATTGGTCCGCCCCGGCGGGTTGGTCCGTCCCGGCGGATTGATCCATTTCATCCGTGGATTGAATGACAATGATACCGTGAATGTGGTTGGGCATGACCACAAACGCATCCGTGCGGACATGGGGGAATTTCCGATTCAATTCGTCCCACCACCGTTGCACCATGCATCCCGCGTCGTTCATCTGCATGACGTCGTCCACCACCTGGCCGAACAGGCAGGCCCGGTTTTGGGTGACGATGGTGACAAAATAGGCGCCCGGCCCGGCATAATCGTACCCCTTCAGGCGGATACTGCGCCGGTTGTGTTTTTCCGGGTTGTATGGCATGGCTACACGCTCCGCGCCTTGCTGATGCGCTCCCAGACCAACTGGCAGACGGCGCGATAGACTTCTTTGCGCTCCTCTTCGGTCAACCCCAGGGCGTCGAAGACAATGTCATCAAGCGCCTTGCGGTCGGGCAGCGGGTTGGGCTCTTGCTTGGCGATGGGGATGTCAGATTTGGGGTCGATGCCGCATTCGGTGAAGACATCATATATTTCTCTATTCAAAAACTTATCAAAAATTTGATTTTCAAATGACCGATTAAGTGTTTTTGGTAAAATGAACAGCTCGACATCATTTTTATTAAATTTAATAGCACCTCCACCTAGGTTATGAAGCCCGAAAAGTTCTCTTTGAAGTATAGCCAAAGTCGAATTCAAAAGTAAAGCCAAGGTTTTGGGCTCTATTCTTTCGGCTAAAATCCTATAAAATTCCTTTCCTATCACAAAACGATTCTTGTTCCATAAAATTAAATGAACATTGTCAAAAGTTCTCGCAAATAGCAAATCGCCTTTAACTCTAGTTTCCCCTTTAGTTGAAACTCCCTGCCAAGTGACATCTTCAGGAGCAATTGTAATTTTGCGGATATCCCTGATCGACTTGATAAATGGCGCTGAAGGATATCGATCAGAAACATTATTATCGTGAACATATCCCAATACACGTGCGACATCTTTTACGCGAAAATAATTTCTCGACTTTAGTATTTTTAAAAATACATTCGGCGCACGCAGGTATTTGCCACCCCACTTGTCGCCCATGTACCTGCCGTCGTCGCTGCCTTCGGCCAGCAGGTCGGCAACGGTGATGGGGAAAACACGGAAGGCGTCGGTTTTGAGAATGTCGGTTGCGTTCTCAATCGCCAGCAGGTTCTCGCTGAGCACCGCATCCTCGAAGGGCTGTTTGAAGGCCACGAAGCGCACCACATGCTCTCCCGGCACTGCACCTCGCTCGAGCGGTGCGCCGGCCACGGTGATGACCGTGTTCACATCGGCCCGGGCAAAGGAGCGCTTGGCGTGGTTATCGATGACAAAGCACATCGGCGTTTTCCGCAGGAAGAACTCCTGCAACCAGGCGCCGTAGCTCGCGTCCAGCCAGGAATTGGAGCAGATAAAGACGTGCACACCCTGGGGGTTCAGAAGGCGCAGGGAGCGAATGTAGAAGTAGGTATAGAGGTCGGAACGGCCGCTCGGTTTGCGCTCTTTCTTGAACTTGTCGGTCTGGGCACGGGATTTGGCAAAGTAATCCGGGAAGTCCAACCGCATCATTTCGTCTAGGGCGTTCTTATATTCTTTGGGCGGCATCAGACCATTTGGATCCCTAATTTTTTTCTTCTCATCCTTGCTATGAGCAGCCAAGTAGGGCGGGTTGCCGATGATAATATCGAAGCCGCCCCGGTCGAAGAAGATCTCGGCGAACTCGATACTCCAGATGAAGGGGCGCTCGTCCTTCAGGCTGCGCTTCTGGGCTTCCAGCTCGGCGATTTCAGCCTCCAAAGCAGCGATCTCTGCTTTTCGCTTTTTTCGTTCCTCAGCCTGCCGGGCAGCCTCATCGGCGGCCACATCCTCCAAAAATGAGAGATTTTTTGCAGGCGGCTGCTGTAACCGGTTGATTTCCTTCCGGCGCTCTTCAATCTGCTCATCCAGAATAGCGCGGAAGACCGCCAATTCCGCCTGCTCAATCAAGTGCGCATCGTGGTTCTGGTTGTAGAAGAATTCACGTTTCTTTTTCTTGAGATCGGTGATCTGGCGCTTGATGGCCGGCGACAGGTTCGCGTGGCCCTGCACCGGAAATGTCTTGTCGCCGAGGCGCTGCACCAACGAGTCGCCGGTCCGCACCTTGAAGGTCAGGTTGGGCAGCAGCGGGGTGGGCAACGTCTTGTAATCGTCCGGCATATCCACGAACAAAGTCAGCCAGAGGCGCAGGTGGTTGATCCAGACCGCCCAACGTTTGACCTCCACGCCGTAGAGCGAACGCTCGATGATGGCTTTCTTGCGTTCAAAAGGCGTGGGGGCTTTCGCTTTCAAATCTGCCGGTGTGTTGTTGCGACTGTACAGGTTCTCCAGCGTCTGATCCAGCACCTGCAACATGCCCACTTCGAATGCACCCGAACCGGCAGCCGGATCGCAGACGGTCACGCTTTCCAGCTTCTCGATCAAGGTGCGGATCTCAGCCGGGGAGAAATCTCCCTGCTTCTGATATTCATCAAATTCCTCGCCCGTGCCGGCCTCGCGGAAAAAGAGATGGTACAGGTCCTCTTTTTCAATCCCTGTGGTCTTTTCCAACCATTTCACCAGCGCCAGGCGACACATCAGATCGACTTCCACACGCGGGGTGTAAACCGCGCCCTGGTCCTTATTCGTCAAACGCTCAAAGATGATGCCCAAGAATTCAGGGTTGAGTTCCAGTTCCTCGTCGTAGAGCTCATTCTCCTCCACGGTGAAGTTGTACTGGAAGAGAAAGTCGAAGAAATCGCGGATGAGCTCGTCGGGAATCCACAGACCCTGGTCGTCGATGCCCTTCTTGCGTTTAAAAAGTTCACCGTTGAGGTAAGGCGCCATCTGCAGGGTATTTTGGGTTTCTTCCGAAAACGGTGCACGACCATACGCCACCTTGTACCCTGGCGGGTTGTTGAGGGCCTCAAAGAACAACGGTTCCAACCACTCCTTGTAGAACGTATCCCGTGGACGCCCGCTGCTCTGGTATTCCTGCCAGAAATCCTGTAGGAAGCGCTGCTTGTCCCCCAGCCAGCCTTTCTTCTGCACAAACCCCAGAAAAATCGTGCGGATAACGAAGAGGAGCGCGAAATCTTGCTTCAATTGCTCGTCGCTCGTTCCCTGAACATCAGCAGCAATCGCATCATACTTGGGTTTGAACTCCTGATAGAAAGCATCGGAGACCGCTTCCAGGGCAAACGCATCCAGAATACCTTCCAGGCTAGAGAAATTCGCACGTCCAATCTGGTTGACAAAGGTCTTGTTGGGCAGATCTGGATCAACAAAAAAGGTGTAGCGCCGGAACGTGCTAAATTGGCGGTGCGTGCCGGAATAGGTCACCGTGATGAGGGAGAGACGAAATCGACCACGGTCGTCGTAAAAGGCGAAGATGCCGGCGTTGTGGTTGCCTGCCTTGAGGATACGTTTTCCCAATTCATACTGCTTTTTCTTACTTGAACGCGCTGTCAGTTCGCCACTAACGCGAATCGCACCGATGAGCACCGTTTGCTGCCCTGGGAGTTCGATAACACCCAGCTGCTGAACATCATCAAACGGCCATCCTTGTTTGATCAGGCTGTTAAACGTTTCATGTCTTGGACGAAACGTTGGCGCAATTTGACGGAATAAAGCCGTCAGACTCTCTGGTGAAAAATCGCGAATGAGTGATTGGATACGGTCTCGGTTGTCCATACGCCCCCTTTACAATGGTTCTGTAGTCTGCAAAAAATAAGAGTGGTTCATCAACTGGTTGAAGCAATCTGTGTATCAAGGCTGATTGTTGCCCGTCTATTGAGGTTTGGGGTGGAAAGACAAGCAGTACGGCCAACTTCACTTTCAATTGTATGAATATGCCATGGAGCCATTTGCTTTGTCAAATAGGTGCGTCATCCATCCTCAGGCCAACCTTACACGCACCCGAAGGGAATACGGCGTGAATCCCCCCGCTTGCCTCCCACGTCATCTTGTGGTATAGCCTCTCCCAGCAACCCATCAACCAACCCACACAAACGCCTATGCCCGACTGGCGACTCTACGTCATCACCGACCCGCGTTATGGCCACGGCGACGCCTTGCGCGACCGTGTCGCCGCCGCCATCCGTGGCGGTGCTACTATCGTGCAACTGCGCGACAAAACCGCCACCACCCGCGCCCTCATCGAACAGGCGCGCGCGCTCCTCACCATCACCCGCGCCGCCGGCGTGCCGCTCATCATCAACGACCGCGTGGACGTGGCGCTCGCCGTCGGCGCCGACGGCGTCCACCTTGGCGTGGACGACATGCCCATCGCCGACGCCCGCCGCCTGCTCGGTCCCCACGCCATCATCGGCGGCTCACCCGAAACCCCCGAAGACGCCCTGCGCATGCAGCGCGAAGGCGCTACCTACCTCGGCGTGGGCGACGTGTTCGGCACCCCCACCAAACCCGACGCCGGCGCGCCCATCGGCATCGCCGGCTTGCAACGCATCATCGCCCTGGTGGACATCCCCGTCATCGGCATCGGCGGCATCACACCCGCCAACGCCGCCGACGTCATTCGCGCCGGCGCCAGCGGCATCGCCGTCGTCTCCGCGGTAATGGGCGCGGAAGACCCCGCCGCCGCCGCGCAAACCCTGCGCCACATCATTGACCGCACACGCTCGGAGGTGGAAGCATGAGCCGCACATGCCCCGCCGTGCTCACCATCGCCGGCTCCGACTCCGGGGGCGGCGCCGGCATTCAAGCCGACCTGCACACCTTCGCCGCCTGCGGCGTGTGGGGCGCCAGCGCCATCACCGCGCTAACCGCGCAAAACACCCTCGGCGTCCTCGCCACACACACCGTGCCCGCCCCCTTCGTGCGGGCGCAAATTGACGCCGTCATGCAAGACATCCACCCCACCGTCTGGAAAACCGGCATGCTCGCCACCACCGACATCATCGAAACCGTAGCGCACGCCGCCGCCGAGTACGCCATCCCCCACCTCGTCCTCGACCCCGTCATGGTCGCCACCAGCGGCGACGCCCTGCTGGAAGAGGACGCCCACCACGCCCTCATCCACCGATTGCTCCCGCGCGCCACCGTCATCACCCCCAACCGCGCCGAAGCCGAAGCCCTCACCGGCTTGCTCATCACCTCGCTGGACGAAATGCGCGCCGCCGCCCGCATCCTGCACGGCATCGGGGGCGCCGCCGTCATTCTGACGGGGGGGCACATCGAAGACCCCGAATGGCGCGGGCACGCCGTGGACCTCTTCTTTGACGGCACGGACATGTACCTGCTCGCCGCCGAACGCATCACCACCACCAACACCCACGGCACCGGCTGCACCTTCTCCGCCGCGCTCGCCGCCTCTCTCGCGCAAGGGCTTCCCCTGCTCACCGCCGCCCAGCACGCCAAAACCTTCATCACCCACGCGCTCCGCGCCGCCGCCGACTACCAGCTCGGGCGTGGACATGGTCCCGCGGGGCATTTCCTGCTCGCGCAGAGCGCCCCGCTCGACCCCTCGCTCGTGCGCGTCGTGCGGCTCGGCTGGTAAACCCCGCCGCCCCGCTTTTTGCGTCCCATCTCCCTCACAAAATCCCCCATTTGCGGGATTGTCTTCCCCCGCCTGGCTCGCTATGATTTCCCCCGGCACTTTGTGCGCCACATCACAAACGCTCAAAAATTCTTTGCAGAGAGGTGCAAGACGATGTTTGAACGACTTGTTGACAAAACAACCCGCCTCTCCTTGCGGTTCAAGTGGATCACGATTGCCTTATCGTTCCTCTTCATTATCGCGGGGGGAGTTGCGTGGTCGCAGCTCAACCAGGAGTTGCTGCCACCCATCGAATTTCCGCAGACCGTGGTCTTTGTTCAAGCGCCCGGTCTCTCACCCGAAGAAGTCCGTGATACGATCACCATTCCGCTGGAAGAAGCCGTCCGCACCGTTGACGGCGTGGTCAATATCGAATCCACCTCTTCGCGCGGCGTCGCCGTCATCATCGTGCGCAACGAATTCGGGCTTGACCAAGAAGCCCTGCGCGAAGAGCTGGCGAACGCCATCGAACAGGTGCAATTGCCCGAAGGCGTAGAAACGCCGCAACTGCTCAACTTCAACTTCTCCGACCTGCCGGTCGTCGCCGCCAGCGCCTCGTCATCGGAACTCTCGCGCAGTGAACTCAAAGCGCTCATCCAAAGCGAAATCGTGCCGCAACTGGAAGCGCTGGACGGCGTGGCGCGCGTGGAAGTGAGCGGGGGGCAAGAACTGCCCGAAGAAATCTTCAGCCGCGATACAGAGAGCGGCGAAGCCACCGCACAACCCGCCGAAGAAGCGACGCCCGCCCCTGTGGACCTGCCCGACCTGTGGGTGCGCGCCGCGCAAATGCAGGGTGTGGAACTGAAAACCACCGCCGACCTCACGCCCGAAATTGTGGCGTCGGCGCTGGAAGCCGCCCCCCAACTGCTGGACGAACTCACACCCGAAATCGTCGAAGCGACACCGCTTGACGTTCTGCAAGCCGTTCCCGCCGACCTGTACGACCGCATTCCCGCGGACGCACGCGCCGCGCTGGAAGCACGCCTGGCGGAAGCGGGCGCGCTTGCCGAAGCGCCCTCGGCTGAAGGCGAAGGCGAACAGGCGGGCGACATGAGCGCCGACACAGGCGAAGCACCCACCGACGAAGAAGCCGCCGCACCCGCCGAGCAAGGCGAAACCGCCGCGGTGCCCCTGCCCGAATCGTGGGTCGCCGCCGCACAAGCGCAGGGCATGACGCTCGAAACCACCGCCGACCTCACGCCCGAAATCGTCGCCGGCATCGCCTCGTTCGCGCCGCAACTGCTCGCCGACCTCACGCCTGAGCACTTGCTCGCCATGTCGCCCGAGGCGGTCGCCGCCCTGCCGCAAGACTTCCTCGCCTCGCTCGACCCAGACCTGCAAGCCCAACTCGCCCAAAAGGCGCAAGCCGCCGCGCCCGCCGAACAAGGCGAACCGGGCGAAACCTTGCCGCTCGAATGGCAAGCCGTGGGGCAAGCCCAGGGCATCGAACTGCAACGCCCTGAAGACCTGACCCCCGAAATCGTGCAGGCGGTGGCGAACTTTGCGCCACAACTCTTTGAAACACTCACACCCGACCACCTGCGCCGCATGTCGCCCGAGGCGCTGGCGTGGCTGCCGGAGACCTACACCGCCACCCTGCCCGACGACGTGCGCGCCGAACTCGATGAACGCGCCGCACCCGCCGGCGGGCTGAGCGCCGCCTGGATTGCCGCGCAACAAGCCGCCGAAGAAATGGCTAAGGAAGCGCCGCCGCTCAGCGGGGCGTGGGTGACACCGCCGGAAGATGGTGAGCCGGCGCAAGGACCACGCTTTACCACCGCCGCCGACCTCATCAACAACGGCTTTGCGCCCACCGCAGCCGACTTCCTCAACCTGCTGGTGGAAAACGGTCCGCCCAACGCGCCGCAACTGCTCGCCGACCTGACGCCCGACGTCATCCTGTGGCTGGCGGAGCACGAAGAAAACTTCCTGCAAAACCTGAGCCCGGCTGTCCTGCGCATGCTCTCGCCTGAGGTGCTGCAAGCCCTGCCGGAAGACTTCATGGCGAGCCTCGACCCCGCTTTGCGCGAGGAATTGCAAGCGATTGCCAGCGGCGAGCGCGAAGTCTTCATCCCCGAAGACACCATCGCTCGCGTCAACGGGCAACCGGCGGTTGTGCTCACCATCTACAAGGAAAACGACGCCAACACCGTCGCCGTCTCGCACCTGGTGTTCGACAAACTCGACGAACTGGAAGCCGAATACGACGCCTTGCAATTCGACGTCGCGTTTGAGCAAGCCTCGTTCATCGAAGAAAGCATCAGCGGCGTCACCCGCGAAGGCTTGCTTGGGGCGCTCTTCGCCATCTTCGTCATCCTCGTCTTCCTGAGCGGGCACGGGCGCGACGGTCGCCGCATCATCTCCTGGCGCAGTACGCTCGTCACCGGAGTGAGCATTCCGCTCTCGGTGATGATGGCGTTCGCCCTGATGAAGTGGCTGCCGCCCGCCGCGCATGTCGTGCTCAACCCGCTGGTGGACGCCACGCGCGGCGTGCCGCTGTTGGGCAGTCTCATGCACGGCATCGCGCGCCTCTTCCCCACCAACCTCACACTGAACATCATGACCCTCTCGGGGATGACGGTCGCCATTGGGCGCGTGGTGGACGACTCCATCGTGGTGCTCGAAAACATCTACCGCCACATCCAGCGGGGCGAAGACCAACTCGAAGCCGTGCTCACCGGCACGCGCGACGTCGCCGTCGCCATTTTCGCCTCGACGGTCACCACCGTGGTGGTCTTCCTACCCATCGGCCTGATTGGCGGCTTGCTGGGCGAATTCTTCCTGCCCTTCGGCGTGGCTGTGACCTACGCGCTTATGTCAAGTTTCGTAGTCGCCGTCACGACCATTCCCGTGCTCACGTACATGTTCATCCGCAAGGAGCACCTGCCTGTTGAGCAGGAAACAACCCTGCAACGCCTCTACTCGCGGGCACTGCACTGGGCGCTGACCCACCGCGCCATCGTGCTGGTGACGGCGTTCGTTCTCTTCGTGGTGAGCATGTGGCTCTTCAGCCACCGCCCACGCACGTTTGTGCCCGAAATGGGCGAACCGGAAATCTCGGTGGTGGTTGACCTGCCCAGCGACTACCAGATGGTGGACACGCTCGAACTGGTTGAAACGTTCGAGGAACGCATCGCCGACATCGAAGGCTTGGGGATTGTCCGCTCCACCGTCGGCATGGGTGGTTTTGAGTCCATCATGTTCGGCGGCGGTGTAGACCAGACCCGCGCCAACGTGCAAATCGGCGTGGAAGATACGGAACGCGCCGACGAACTCACAGCGCAGGTGCGCGCCATTGCCAACGAGGTCTTTGGCGAAGAGAACGTGCGTGTCTCGCTGGGCACGGCGTCCAGTGGGTTTGGCGGCTTCTCGCTGGTGCTCTACGGCGATCCGGAAGTGCTGGCGGACATCAACGATGAGGTCATCGCCACGCTCGAAGACATTGACGGGCTGGCGAACGTCAGCAGCAACCTGAGCACGGGCGACACCATCCTGCGTGTGGATGGGCAGCCCGCCGCCAGTTTCACGGGTGAAATTGAAACCGACGACGCCATCGGCGTGACCGAAAAGGCGATTGAGGCGGTGCGCGCCATCGTGCCCGAAGGCGTGACCGTCACCGAAGGGTTCGACAGCCGCCAGCAAAAAGAAGGCTTCCAGCAAGCGGGGCAAGCGGTGCTGATTTCCATCGTCATCGTTTACTTCGTGATGGTGCTCACCTTCCACTCGCTGGTGGATCCCTTCGTCATCCTCTTCAGCCTGCCGCTGGCAACCATTGGCGCGGCGGTGGCGCTCTGGCTGACCGACCGCGTGCTGGGTATGTCGGCGCTCGTCGGCATGATGATGCTCGTCGGGATTGTGGTGACGAACGCCATCGTGCTGATTGACCGTGTACGCAAGAACCGCTTTGTGCGCGGCATGAACGTGTATGAAGCGCTGATGGAAGGCGGTCGCACGCGCTTGCGCCCCATCCTGATGACGGCGATTGCCGCCATGCTGGCGCTCGTGCCGCTGGCGCTCGGCGTCGAGGAAGGCGCCATCATCGCCGCCGAACTGGCGACGGTGGTCATCGGGGGGCTCTTCTCCTCCACCTTCCTGACGCTGGTTGTAGTGCCGGTGGTGTACAGCCTGGTCAACCGCATGAAAGCGGAAGAAGTCGCCCAAGCGGGCATCGGCAAACCCTCTCCGGTGCCGGCATCCTTGCCTGAGCAGTAATCAGCACGGTTCACCCAACAAAGCAAGCCCCCTACCCGCGCGGTAGGGGGCTTTTTGGTCTTTCCAGCAGGGCGAGCATCAAAAAACCCCCGCCTCAAGGACGGGGGTTTGCTCACTGCTTCACAGCAGCCGATTATTCGATTGTTGAGATGTCAATGTGGTCTTCCGCGACCCATCCCATTTTTTCGACAACGTCGAATGAAACGAACGTTGAGCCGTAGAGTTCGCCCGTCGTGGCGTCCACCACGTACAACTGGGCGGCGATGGGTGCGCTGGGGTCTGGCGCAGCCTTGGCCTCTTCAGGCAAGAACTGGGGTGGAATCCAAATCGTCACCACCCACACCGGCGCATCGGGCGGAAGCGCCCAATCGCCAATCACCTGCGCAAACTCACGCTGTGCACGTGCGCCCCAGAACAGACGCGCCAGCGCCGTATTGGGGTCGCCGTGTGGTGCGTGTGAATGCACCCACGCAACAGCCTCTTCGTGCGATGGGAGCGGCTGTGTGTCGGCCGACTGGATCGTCAACCGTTGCATGCCAAACAAGATGGCTTCGCGGTACGTGGGGAGTCGAATATCAATGTGGGGTAATCCATACAGATAACTATCGCGAGGCGTGTCATCACAACGGAGGACTCCAAAACCGGGCACGCGCCAGAGGGTGTCGCGCCATTCAGGCGGACAAGCCATGCCCGGGTCCCACACATCGCCTCCCCATCGCAAAGGACCACATGGGTACATCGGGTTGCGTGGATGCGCGTCGCAGGTGTAGGCTGTCGCCAGCACCTCGACCGTTCCAGGTCCCGCCGCGTCAGCCGTCGAAACGACTGCGCTCATCAGCACCAACACCATGCCGATGATGGCGAGAACCTGCCAATACCTGGTGTTCATACAACCACCTCTCTATGAATTTTTCAAAGTGCAAACAAAAAAGCCTGTGACTTTGTAGAATCTGTCACAAGGCCGTTGCTCATAGTAGTAAAAAGAGGACATTCGTCAAATCCGACAGCAATATTACCAGCACAAAGTCTTTTCAAAGGGAAAAAAGTCCCAAAAACAAAGCAGCCTGCCAGGTTTCGCACCTGACAGGCCGCCCGCTGATGGCAAACCGTGCGCTTAGGCGTCGTCGGTATCCGAAAAATCGCCGAACTTGATTCCCTGCGCCAGCGGCAATTCGCGCGAGTAGTTGATGGTGACGGTCTGGCGGCGCATGTACGCCTTCCACGCATCCGAACCGGCTTCGCGCCCGCCGCCGGTATCTTTCTCGCCGCCAAACGCCCCGCCAATTTCCGCGCCGCTCGTCCCAATGTTGACGTTGGCGATACCGCAGTCGGAGCCTTCGGGTGAGAGGAAGGTTTCGGCTTCGCGCAAGTCGTTGGTGAAGATCGCGCTCGACAAGCCTTGCGGCACACCGTTGTTCAGCGCAATGGCTTCTTCCAGGGTTTCGTATTCCATCACGTAGAGAATCGGCGCAAAGGTTTCTTCGCACACCAGCGGCAATTGCTCGGGCATCTTGATAATCGTCGGTTCAACAAAGTTGGGGCCAATGTCGGGGCGCGCCTTGCCGCCGTAGAGCACCTCGCCGCCAATCGCCTTGGCGGTCTCAATCGCCGCCATCATGTTTTCCACCGCCTTGGGCGTAATCAGCGGTCCCATCAGCGTGTTGTCGTCCATGGGGTCGCCAATGCGCACCTGCTTGTAGGCGTCAATGAGCCGCGGCAAGAGCGTATCCACCACCGACTTGTGGACGATGAGACGGCGCAACGTGGTACAGCGTTGCCCCGCCGTCCCCACTGCGGCGAACAGCACGGCGCGCACCACCAGGTCCATGTCCGCGCTGGGGGTCACAATCACGGCGTTGTTGCCGCCCAGTTCCAAAATCGTGCGCCCCAGGCGCTGGGCGACGGTTTGCGCCACGTGCCGCCCCACGCGAATGGAGCCGGTGAAGGAGATGAGCGGCAGGCGATGGTCGTTGATCATGCGCTCGCCGACTTCTTCATTCGAGCCAATCACCAGGTTGAAAACGCCCTTGTAGCCGTGGTCGGCCAGCACGCGGTTGGCAATGTGCTGGACGGCAACCGCCGTCAACGGGGCAAGCGGCGAAGGCTTCCAAATCATGGTGTCGCCCGCCACAGCCGCAATCGCCGAGTTCCACGACCAGACCGCCACGGGGAAGTTGAAGGCGGTGATGATACCAATCGGTCCCAGGGGGTGCCACTGTTCGTACATGCGGTGGCGCGGGCGCTCCGACGCCATCGTCAAGCCATACAACTGGCGCGAAAGCCCGACCGCGAAATCGCAAATGTCAATCATCTCCTGGACTTCGCCCAGCCCCTCAGCGCGAATTTTGCCGACTTCGAGCGTCACCAGTTCGCCCAGCGGCTCTTTGTACTCGCGCAACGCATCGCCAAAATCGCGAATCATCTGCCCACGCTTGGGGGCGGGCACCATGCGCCACTCCAAAAACGCCTCGGCGGCGGCTTCCACCACGCGGTCGTATGTCGCGGCGGTTGCTGTGATGACGCTGGCGATGGGTTCGTTCGTGGTGGGGTTGTACGAAATCAGTTTCTCGCCGTTGGGGTCTTCGATCCACTCATCGGGGCCGATACATGCGCCGGGGTTGACGTCCGAAAGCCCTAACTTCTGGAGAATGGACTGCACACGCTTTTGCGAAACCAGGACTGCCATAGGCCTTGCTCCTTCTCTCTGAATTTGTATTTGGTTCAGGGCAAGCCCAGTATAGGCAGAGCAGAACGCAAGAGCAAACTCTTTTCACGCCTTCTGCAAGCGCCCTTCCAGAAAACGCTGCACGTGTGCTTCCACATCCAGCGCGGGAGCGTCCATCTGCCACACGCGCCGCATCAACGCCGAATAGGCGAGCGGCCCCAACAGCGCCGCCGCACTTTGCAACGGCGGCTCGCTCACCAAAACCCCCGCTTGCTGGTAGTGCAGGAAAAGCCCGCCAATCGCCCACAAAACCGCCCGCGGGGCATCCATCGCCTCAGCCAGGTCTGGGTGGCGCGCCAACTCCGCCATGAAGGCGGTCAGAAACACCCCATGCCGCTCCGTCAATTGCTGGTAACGTTGCACCACGCGCACCAAATCGGCGTACACATCCCCGGTCGCCTGCACCGCCGCCTCAAAATCCAGCGTGGACGCCAGCCACGCGACAGCCTGCCGCACCAATTCAGATTTGCTCCCATACCGCCGAAACAAGGTCACCTCGCTCACGCCCGCCGCCTCGGCAATGGCACGCATGGTCGCACCGTCATACCCTCGTTGGGTGAGCACGGCAATCACCGTCTGAAAGATGTGCTCGTCTCGCACGATTTTGGGCATCTCTTCCACTCCTCACCAATCAAGTTGGCGTGTGTGAGCATCATGCCACATTTGCGCTTTTTTGCAAGCCTTGACTTTCAAAAGAAATAGGATACACTGTTTTTGAAAGTGCTGCCTAACAAAAGGGGCGAAGCATGGAAACAACCATTCTCGAAGCCCTCGTCCTCGCCGCATCCGGCTCGGTGGCTTTCGGGTCTATGTTGCTGGTGATTTTGTTGCTCATGTCGCCATGGCGCTGGCGCAGTGGCGTCGCCTACGCCCTGGGGTACAGCGGCGGCTACCTGCTCCTCGGACTGCTCACGCTCTTCATCGGGGCGTGCGCCACGCTGGGCGGCGTCGGCACACCCCCGCGCTGGCTGGGCGTTTTGTGGGGGCTGCTGGGCGTTCTCTTGCTCTGGCTTGCCTGGCGCAATGCACGCCGCCCAGCCACAGCAAAGCCCGAACCACCGCGCTTTTTTCAGGCTGTGGAACGCATCACGCCACGGCGCGCCTGTGGGCTGGGGCTGCTGGTCAGCATCATCAACATCAAAAACCTGGGGCTCTTCCTTTCCGCGCAATCGGTCGTCGTTTTTAGCCCCCTCTCTCTCACGGCGCAAGTCGCGCTCACCGTCGCCGTCGCGGCGGTCTTTTCCAGCGCCGTCTGGATTCCGCTGGTTCTCTACGCGCTCTCACCGCAACAGGCGGAAACAACCATCGTCCGCATCAAAACCTGGCTCGAAACCCATAGCCGCGCACTCGGTATCTGGTTGCCGCTGCTGTTCGGTATCATCTTTCTCATCAAAGGGGGGAGAACACTCCTATGACCACACAAGACTTTGTACGTTTCTTTGAGGACATCCGCGCGACCGACATCCCGCTTGTGGGGGGAAAAGGTGCAAACCTGGGTGAACTCGCGCATGCGGGGTTCCCGGTGCCCGAAGGCTTTTGCGTGACGGCGCACGCCTTCCGCTATTTCATGCAACACGTCCCCAACGCCGACGCGCTCTACACCATGCTGGAAACGCTCGACCCCACCGACCTTGAAGCGGTACGCCGCACCGGTCAGCACATCCGCCAGACCATCCGCGCCACGCCCATCCCCGCCGACATCGCCGACGCCATCCTTGCCGCCTGGCGTCGCGTCGGCACGGATGAAGCCTACGCCGTGCGTTCCAGCGCCACCGCCGAAGACCTGCCCGAAGCCTCTTTCGCCGGCCAGCAGGAAACCTACCTCAATGTGCGCGGCGAAACCGCCCTGCTCGACGCCGTGCGCAACTGCTGGGCGTCGCTCTTCACCGACCGCGCCATCCTCTACCGCGCACAAAACAACTTCGCCCACCGCGACGTGGCGTTGGCGGTTGTCGTCCAGCGGATGATTGCCGCCGACGTGTCGGGCATCATGTTCACCGCCGACCCATTGACAGGGCACCGCCACACGCTGGCAATTGACGCCAGTTTTGGGCTGGGGGAAGCGCTCGTAAGCGGGTTGGTCACGCCCGACACCTACCGCGTGGACAAGCGCACGCGCACGATTATCGAACGCCGCATCGCCGAGAAAGAAATCGCCATCTGGGCGCGCCCCGACGGGGGAACGGAGCAACGCCCTTTGCCGCCCGAGCAACGCCGCGCCCCCGTTCTCACTGACGAAGAGATTTTGGCGCTTGCCGACCTGGGCTGTCGGATTGAAGCCCACTATGGTCGGCCGCAGGATATCGAATGGGCTATCGCCGCAGGGCGTATGTACATCCTTCAAGCGCGCCCCATCACCTCGCTCTATCCCATCGAGGGGCTGGAATCCCCCGACGGTACGCTGCATGTCTATTTCAGCATGGGACACCAGCAAAACATGACCCGCGCCATGCCCCCGTTCAGTCTCTCCATGTTTCCCGTGCTGGCGCCCATTGGGCGCATCAACCGCTTTGAGAACCGCTACATCCGCTCAGCCGGCGGGCGGCTTTTCGCCGACATCACCGACCCCTTGCGGCATCGCGTCTTCCGCCGCGTTGTGTTCGCCGTCACCGCGCAATTCGACGCCCTGGCGCCCGAAGCGTTGCGCATGGTCATGCAACGCCCAGAATTTCAGGGTCCGCATGGCATCCGCTTTTCACGGCGGGGGGTGCTCTTTCTGGTGCGGCTCATGGCGCGCGTGCAATACGCGCTCTGGCGTGAAAACCTGGACGGCTTTGTCGAACAGACGAACGCACGCATCGAGCGCTTTATCGCCGATTTGGACGCCGATTTGCGCGCCATCCCCCCCGGCAAAGCCCTGGTGGAAGCCTGCATAGACCGCTTCGCCACCCTGTTTGCGTTCTTCATGCACTGGATTCCGCAATTCATGGCGGGGGAAGCCGCCAAACGCATACTCACACACCTGGGGCAACGCTGGCTCTCGCCGCAAGAAGCGCACGACCTGTCGCTCGCCATTCCCGGCAACGTCGTCAACGAGATGAACCTCGCCATTGGCGACCTCGCCGATATCGCGCGGCGCATCCCCAGCGTCCGCAATGCGTTCGCCCACCTGGGGGATGACGGCAACGCCTGGCTGGCGCAGGTGGCGCAATACCCCGACAGCGCCGAGTTTCTGCAAGCGTGGCATGCGTTCATGCAGCGTTATGGGGCGCGTGGACCCGCCGAGATTGACCTCGCCATGCCCCGCTGGTGGGAAGACCCGCTCCCGCTCCTGCACGTCATCGCCGCCGCCCTGCAACAGCCTGAAGGGCATCATCGCCGACAACATGCGGCGCTGGTGCAACGCCGCGAAGCCGCCCTGCGCAAACTCATGGAGCACGCCGGGCGTGGGGTGCTGGGACCCATACGGCGGCGGTTCATTCAGCGGCTGGTCTACGTCATGCTGCACACCGGCGGCATGCGCGAACACCACAAATACGCCGCCATTCGCGCGTTCTGGGTGCTCAAACAACGCATCAAAGCCATCGCCGCCACCCTCACTGAACAGGGCTACCTCGCCCATCCCGATGACATCTGGTTCCTGACATGGCGCGAACTTGACGCCATTTGGGACCAATCGCCCCCCTTCCCGCAAGAAGAAATTGAGCGCCGCCGCAAGGCGTTGGCGCGGTTCCAAAAACTCTCGCCGCCGCTCATCATCACCAGCGACGGCGAAACGCCCGTGGTGCACTACCGCGTCGAAGACGCGCCCCCCGGCGCGCTGGTGGGCAATCCGGTTTCGCCCGGCGTGGTGGAAGGCGTCGTGCATATCGTGCACGACCCGCACACCGAAACCCTGCAACCGGGCGAAATTCTGGTGGCGCGCTTCACAGACCCCGGCTGGACGCCGCTGTTCATCAACGCCGCCGGGCTTATTCTGGAAGTTGGCGGGGCGATGAATCACGGTTCCATCGTCGCGCGCGAATACGGTATTCCCGCCGTCGTCGGCGTGCGCGACGCAACCAAAAAACTCCGCACGGGGCAACGTGTGCGGCTGGACGGCAATCGCGGCATCATTGAAATTCTGGAGACACCAGAGGAAAAATCCGAAGCGTAAGCGAAGCCGTCAGCATCTGACGACGCGGTTTTTTGCTGTGCAACATCTTTCCAACATGGCTCTAACGCCATTCTAATACCCGTTGTCTATACGAAAACAATTGCTGTGCAGGGAAGAAAGAGGAGCAAAAGGGGGTGAACGGTGATGCAACAATCCACGCTGGACCTCATCCAAAAGTTGTCGAATGAACGCCAGGAACTCTACCGCTTGGCGTCGCAACATCGGCTCACACCCGAACAGCGCCAGCGTCTGCAAGAAATCAACCGGCAATTGCCCATCTTGTGGGACCGCCATCGCCGCGAACTCGCCGCCGGGCAACCGGTAAGCACCGACCGCTACCGCCCCAACCGTGCGGCATAAGCGTTCAAAACAGCAGCGGAGCAAAAAGGCGCGGGAAGCATCCCGCGCCTTCGTGCTTGTGGGTAGTCTCGCTACACCCATCCACGCAAACGCACCGCTTCCGCCACGCGCGAAACTGCCACAATGTAGGCTGCCAGACGATTGTGCACCTTCCATTCCTGTGCGGCTTCATGCACATCGTGGAATGCGCGCGTCATCTTTTCATCCAGGCGCTGATACACCTCTTCCTCCGTCCAGAAGTAATTCATGGCGTCTTGCACCTGCTCGAAATAGGAAACCGTGACGCCGCCCGCATTGCACAGAAAATCGGGAATGACAAAGATGTCCCGCGCATGCAAAATCTCATCGGCTTCAGGGGTAGTGGGGCCATTCGCCAATTCGGCTACAATGCGCGCCTGAATGCGTGGCGCGTTTTCAGACGTGATGACGTTCTCCAACGCAGCGGGGAAGAGCACCGTCACCGGCACTTCCAACACATCATTGGACCCTAGCGGCTGCGCCCCGGAAAAGCCCACAACCGAACCCGTTTCACGCTTGTGCGCCAGCACCGCCTCGTAGTCCAACCCATCGGGATTGTAAATCCCGCCGCGCGAATCCGAGACCGCCACCACTTTCATGCCCAGCAACTCGACAGCCAATTTGTGCGCATACGAACCGGCATTGCCATACCCCTGAATGGCTGCCGGTTGCCCACGCAGGTCAATTCCCAGCACTTTGGCGGCCTCGCGCACGGCATAGATACCACCGCGCGCCGTTGCATCATGGCGTCCTTTCGATCCGCCCAACGCCGGCGGTTTTCCCGTAATCACGCCAGGCTCGTGCCGTCCCACAATCACGTTGTACTCGTCCATCATCCATGCCATGATTTGCGGGTTGGTGTAGACATCCGGCGCGGGCACATCCAACTCAGGTCCAACAAGCCGCGCCACTTGCCGCATGTAGCCACGGCTGAGGCGCTCCAACTCCCCTTCCGAGAGTTCTTTGGGATTGCACACCACACCACCTTTGCCGCCCCCCAGCGGCAAATCCATCACCGCCGTCTTCCAAGTCATCCAGGCAGCCAGCGCACGCACGGTGTCAATGGTTTCTTCAGGATGAAAACGAATGCCCCCTTTCGTGGGACCGCGTGCGTCGTTATACTGCACGCGAAACGCCTGGAAGATACGCACCGAACCATCATCCATCTTCACGGGGATACGGAAATGGAACTCACGGAGCGGCCAACGCAAAAATTCGCGCATAGCCGGGTCAAGGTTGAGGACATCAGCGGCAGCGTCGAATTGCTGCTGTGCGATCACAAACGGTGAGCGGACAACGTCAGGTGAAACGTGAAGCATGGCAAACCTCCCCTTTGAGGCACACACATTTGTTTGTTCAAAATAGCATATTTATTGTAAGACCTTTTACAACAGAGGGCTACTCACGTTGAAAAAATCCGCCATCCCCAAAATCACGGCATGCGGCTTTGCCGCCATCTTTCCTTATGCTACTATCTCATGCCGACAACACCAGGCGGAGTAAGCGTGTATGAGCAATCGGGCAGAATACAACGAACCCAACACACCCCTCTTCGACGACGAAAACGAAACGCCAGAAAGCGATTTGTGGAACTACTGGCAACTTGAACCGTCCACCGAGCACACCGAAAGCTCGCCCCCAGCCGCGTTGGAATCAACGCCAATGCTCGACACGCCGCCGCAACCGCTTTCCAGCCCCCACCCGCTTTGGGGCTTTCTCCGCGAACTGCTGGAAACCGTCATCCTGACCCTGCTCATTTTTGCGCTCGTGCGCATTCCCACCCAAACATTCCGCATCGAAGGGTCGAGCATGTTGCCCAACTTTCACAACGGGCAATTCCTGATTGTCAACAAAGCCGTCTATTGGTTCCGTGAGCCACAGCGTGGGGAAGTCATCGTCTTCCGTTTTAGCGACAACCCCCGCAAAGATTACATCAAGCGCGTCATCGGGTTGCCGGGCGAAACGGTGGAAGTGCGTCAGGGGCAGGTCTACATCAACGGGCAGCCGCTTGAAGAACCGTGGAAACCCAACCCCGGTTCGTACACCAAAACGCCCATCACCCTGGGACCAGACGAGTACTACGTCCTGGGCGACAACCGCAACAATTCGAGCGACTCCCATTTGTGGGGTCCCATTCACCGCAACCGCATCATCGGCAAAGCGTGGTTCATCTACTGGCCGCCCCCCTTTGCCATCAGCGATATTCCCATTGTGGGACCCATACTGTCCAACCTGTTGAACCGCTGGGGCATACATGCCCTCTTCTACACGCCTTCCCCCCATTGGGGCATCGTGCCCACCTTTGCCGACCCACTGGGCACTCCATCAAACGCTCAACAGGAACCGGTGAACGCCATCGAAGCCGCTCCCGCCACCAACAGCGCCCCTGCGCCCGAAGCCTACCCGTCGCCCGTGCAAAGCCTTCCCGCGTCGCCCCCGCCGCCCCCCGCCGACGCCTACCCGTCGCCCTATCCGGGTCCCTAGCCCGCCGGGCGTCCATTCTTCCGCCTTGTAGTCCTGTCCTGCATTGCGTATAATCCGCGCCGCTGTACCAGAGACTGCAACCAGGAAGGAGGGAACGCTCGTGCAAACACCCGTTGCGTTTGTTTTCCCCGGTCAGGGCGCGCAAAGCGTCGGCATGGGCAAAGATTTTTTCGAGACGTATCCCATCGCCCGTGACACCTTCGCGCAAGCCGATGAGATTCTCGGCATCCCCCTCTCGCGCCTCTGCTTTGAAGGACCCAAAGAAGAATTGGACGAAACCATCAACACCCAACCGGCGCTCTACGTCACCAGCGTCGCCATCTGGCGCGTAGCGATGAGTGAGGGGCTGGTGCCCGCCCCGCTCATGGTCGCGGGGCATAGCCTGGGCGAATACAGCGCGCTCACAGCCGCCGGCGCCCTGCCGTTTGAAGCCGGCGTGCAACTGGTGCGGGAACGTGGTCGCCTGATGAAACAAGCCGGCGACCAAAACCCCGGCGCAATGGCCGCCATCCTCGGGCTGGACGATGAAACTGTCGCCGCCATCTGCGAAAAAGCCTCGCAACCGGGCGAAACCGTGCAAGTCGCCAACTACAACTGCCCCGGTCAGGTGGTCATCAGCGGCGCCAAAGCCGCCATTCAACGCGCCGTTGACCTCGCCCAAGCCCAACGCGCCCGCAAATGCGTCGTGCTCGACGTCAGCATCGCCGCACATTCGGCGCTCATGGCGCCCATCAAAGATGAATTCCGCCGCGCCGTGGAAGCCGCCCCCTTGCAAACGCCCGACGTGCCCGTCGTGCTCAACCTCACCGCCCAACCCACCACCGACGTGGACGCCATTCGCCATGAACTCATCGAACAACTCACCGGCTCCGTGCGCTGGACGGAGAGCGTGCAAGCCATGCGCGCCGCCGGCGTGCAGACCTTCATCGAATTTGGGCCGGGGGGCGTGTTGAGCGGGCTCATCAAGCGCATTGACCGCCAGGCGGGGCGGCTTGCGCTGGCAAGCATTGAGGATTTGCAACAGGTACAAGCCTGAACCAACCAACACAACCAACAGAAGGAGCGTCATCCATGATTGATTTGACAGGCAAAGTCGCACTCGTCACTGGTGGGTCGCGTGGCATTGGCCGCGCCATCTGCTTGCAACTCGCCGACCTCGGCGCAGACGTGGCAGTGAACTATCGCGGCAACGCCGAAGCCGCCCAAGAAGTGGTGGACGCCATCCAGGCTAAAGGGCGGCGCGCCATCGCCGTGCAAGCCGACGTGCGCTTCTATAATGAAGTCGAAGCCATGGTCAAAACCGTGGTCAAGGAATTGGGCACAATCCACATTTTGGTGAACAACGCCGGGCTGACGCGCGACAATGTGATGATGCGCATGAAAGAAGAAGATTGGGACATTGTGATTGACACCAATCTCAAAGGCGCATTCAACTGTATCAAAGCCGTGCAACGCACCATGATCAAGAACCGCTATGGGCGCATCGTCAACATCATCTCGATCGCCGGTATCGGCGGCAACGCGGGGCAAGCCAACTACGCCTCCGCCAAAGCCGGCCTCATCGGGCTGACGAAGAGCGTTGCCAAAGAACTCGGTTCGCGCAACATTACGTGCAACGCGGTTGCGCCGGGCTACATCCCCACCGACCTGACCGCCGACCTGCCCGAAGAGTTTGTCGAGCAAGCCCGCAAACTCACCCCGTTGGGGCGGCTCGGCACGGTGGAAGACGTCGCCAAAGTGGTTGCGTTCTTTGCCAGCGACGCCGCCGAATTTGTGACCGGCGAGGTTCTGCGCGTTGACGGGGGCATGATTTTCTGAACTTCGCCAAACAGAGTAGAATAGGAGCAACGATTGCGAGCAGAGGCAACCAGACAATGAGCGAGTACGAAGGCGATTCGGTGCGTGTCGCACCCGAAGTGATTACAACGATTGCAACCCGCGCGGCGCAGGGCGTGCCCGGTGTGGCACGCCTGCGCTCGCCACGTGCGGCGCGTGTGTTTGCTTCGCGCCAGCACGACGTGTACATCACCATTGACGAAGATGACAGTGTCAACGTCGAACTGAACATTGTGGCCGCGCCCAACGTCAATTTGCGCACATTGGGCGAAAATGTACAAAAAGCGATTCAGCGCGCCATTGAAGACATTGTCGGTATGCGTGTCGGTTCGATAGACGTGTTTATCGAAGACATCGCCTATGATACCGACAACCAGGAAGAGGACGCCTAAGGTGATTGCAGCACGCCGTCAAGCCCGTGAGTTAGCCTTACAAGCACTCTACGAACTGGATATGACACGCCACCCGGTGGGAGAGGTCATCGAAACGCGCTTGCGCGAAACCGAAGACCTGCTCCCCGAGGCGGAGCCCTTTATGCGCCAACTCGTGCGCGGCGTTGTTGAACACCGCGACGAGATTGACCCTTACGTCGCGCAAATCGCGCCGGAATGGCCCATCGAACAAATGGCGGTGGTGGACCGCAACATCTTGCGCCTGGCGCTCTACGAACTGCTTTACACGCCCGAAACACCGTACAAGGTCGTCATCAATGAAGCGGTGGAACTGGCAAAAGAGTTTGGCGGTCCGAACTCGCCGCGCTTTATCAACGGCGCGTTGGGCACATTCGTGAGTATGTATCTGAATCGCGCATCGAGTCAGGAATAGCATGGAAATTTTCAACATCGGCGTCGGTGAAATGATCGTCATCGCCATCATTGGCTTGCTGGTCTTCGGGCCTGAACGGTTGCCCGAGGTCATGCGCCAGGTGGCGAAAGTGACCAAGCAGATTCAGGCGCTTTCCAGCGAATTCAACAAGGCGCTGCAAGAATCACTGCAAGAGATTGAATCGCCCGTCAACGAAACACGCGAAATTGTCAAGCGCAATCTGGAAGAAGCGCGCGCGACCATCACCGAAACCGAACAACACATCAAAAATACCGAGAATGAACTGGCGGGTGAATTGGCGAGCATCTTGGGCACTGATTTGATGGAAACGCCACCAGCAACCAGCCCGGATGAGACGCCGCCGCCAACAGAGACACCAGAAACCCATGACCACGAAACCACACGCTGACATCGAAGAAACGTATGACGGCGAAGCCAAACCATTGATAGAACACCTGCGCGAACTCCGCACGCGGTTGTTCCGCGCGGTGGCGTTTTTGCTGGTGACAACATTGGCTTCCGTTTTTGCGGCTGACCGCTTTTTGCAAATCCTCACCAAGCCGTTGCTTCTGCCGCCCCAAGCCATTCGCCCAACCGAAACGATCATTGTCTATTTCAAAGTGGCGCTCATCATGGGGCTGGCGATTGCCATGCCCGAAATTCTGTACGAAATCATTGCATTCGTGACGCCGGGGCTGACGCGCAAGGAAAAGCGCTATCTCTTCTTCTTCCTGCCGGCGGCGGCGTTGCTCTTCATCAGTGGTGTGGCGTTCGGTGCGTTCGTTGCCTTACCCGCCGCACTTGGGTTCCTCCAACAATTCGGGAAAAGTTTTGCTGAAATCCAGTGGACGCTCGACAGTTATATCTCGTTTGTCACCACCTTCTTGCTCTGGCTGGGGCTGGGCTTCCAAACGCCGCTGGTCATTTTCACGCTAGCCAAACTCAACATTGTGCGCTATGAGACGCTGAAAAAGAACATTCGCTGGGCGTTCCTGATTGCGGCGATTCTGGCCGCCATGATTACGCCCACACCCGACCCCTTCAACATGATGATTGTGGCGATACCGCTCTTTTTCCTCTATGTGTTCGGTGTTTTTCTGGCGCGCTTCGCCTGAAATGGTGTTGAACACAAAAAACGGCGGCTTTCTGCCGCCGTTTTTGCTTGCGTGCCAAACCGCTTTTACAACGCCCCTTGCACCATCTGCGCGCGTACCGCCAACCCAAAGACGAACAACCCCACCAGCCCCCAGATGAGCATCACCCGGCGGCTGTCGTCGCCGCGGGTGTAGGCATACGTCGCGGGAAAGGAAATCACCGCCATAATGCCGTACAAAATGTGCACCAGCCGCGCAGGCCGCAACCCACCGCCAAACAACGCAAAGCCCAACAGCGCCTGCACGATGATCAGCACTTCCGCCACGATAATGGCGCCCAAATAGTTGCCATCCAGCCCCTCACCGCGCACGTACTTGTACAAGCCCCACAGCCCCAAAAAGAGCGCGTAGAGCGTCATCGTGGTCGCCAGGCGGTCGTGAAGCAAAATGAGCGTTTGCACCGTATCGCCTCCTCTTTGCACTCGTTGTTTCCAAAAGCGAGCAGTATAAACAAAAGCCTACACTCGGCAACACCCGCTTTGCGTGCATCCCCCCTCACAATTGCAAAACCGCATCTTGACACATCCGCCTACCTGTGATACACTCCCCGCAACCTTTGTTAGAACATCTGTTCTATCTCTCAGCGCCAGGGGGGAACGTGCCATGACCACCTTCTCGACCAATCTCAGCCAAATCACCAGCGCCGCCCTCGCCGACCGCCAGGCCGACCTGCGCGCCGCTCTCCGCCAGACCCTCGCGCAGGTCAACGCCCTGGTCCGCGACATCCAAACGCCCGCCTGCTCGCCCGACGACCTCCTCGCCTTCCAGCGCCGCGCCCGCCGCGCCCGCCACCGCATCCAGACGCTCGC